>NZ_JABWCU010000030.1 GCF_018491765.1 Novosphingobium profundi
CTCGTTCGCGCGCATCGGCAAGCGATACCTTCGCGGCGCTGCCGAGCCCGAAGTCGCGGCGCATTCCATGCTTCTGTACCCGGCACACCCAGCTTTTCGAACCAGTAGGCTGGACGACGAGGTAGAGCCCGTCACCATCGCCCAACCGACCTGGACGCCGGGCTGCCTTCACAGCCGTTGCGGAAAGCTTTCCCATGACCAAAATTCTCCCACATTCTTTCCCACATTTCCAATCGGTCACCGGTGGATGGGGCTGGATGCAGAAGGACGCGAATCACCAATCAAGCCAAGGAAACCCTAAGGCTTTTCGGTGTTCGGCTGGACATGGAAAGAGGGCTAATTGGCGGACAGGGTGGGATTCGAACCCACGGTGAGCTTACACCCACGGCGGTTTTCAAGACCGCTGCCTTAAACCACTCGGCCACCTGTCCACGCGCGACAGCGCATAGAGCAACCGGCGTAGAGTGCAAGTTTCAAAATTCGCGCCATGCGTCCGGTGATCGCGCGCCCAACATACGATCAAAGCCTTGTTGCATGCGGCAATTTGCTGGGGGACAAGCCTCCAGCCGGTTTGCAAACCCGAGCCCTTGTGCGAGAACCGTCGACGATGAAATCACGATTCCGCAACTTCCGTCTTGGCTCCATCGCAATCGGCGCGGCGCTGTCGTGCGCCCTGTTCCCGGCTGTCCGGGCATGCGCACAGACCGAGAGCTTTCCAGCGTACATGCAGACCGTCGCCAGCCATGCGCGCCAGCAGGGGGTCAGCGAGGCGGCGATCAACCAGACGCTCGCAGGGCTTGTGCCCAACCAGCGGGTGATCGAGCTCGATACCGCACAACCGGGGCGTTCCAACACGCCGCCGCCGATGTCCGGCTACTTGTCCAAGCATCTCGGCTCCTCGATCATTTCGCGAGGGCGGGCAAAATACCATAGCCTTTCCTCGTTGCTGCCCTCGATCGAGCGACGCTATGGCGTTCCCGCATCCGTGCTCTTCGCGATATGGGGACACGAGACCAACTACGGCGGCTATACCGGCAATTTCGATACGGCACAGTCGCTGGCAACGTTGGCGTGGGAAGGACGCCGGCGCGATCTGTTCGAAGGCGAACTCATCGCACTCATGAAGATGATCGATCGCGGGGTGCCGCGCAGCACACTGAAGGGCAGTTGGGCCGGGGCGATCGGCAACCCGCAGTTCCTGCCGAGCGTCTACTTGCGCCTCGCCACTGATGGCGACGGCAACGGCACGACCGACATCTTCAACAGTCCGGCCGATACGATCGCTTCCATCGCGCGCTATTTCCAGGATGCGGGCTGGCGCCCAGGGCAGCCCTGGGGCGTGCTGGCCTCAGTGCCAGCGGGTTTCGACCCCGCTCGTTATGCAACCAAGTTGACGGCACCTTCGTGCGCGGCGGTTCACGCACGCCATTCCCAGTGGATGCCGATCTCCCAATGGCGCGAACTTGGCGTTCGCCCTCAAGCGGTTATCGGCGACGACGTGTTGGCGTCCTTGTTCCAGCCCGATGGGCCTGGAACGCCGGCCTATCTGTTAACCGGGAATTATCGGGTGATCCTGCAGTACAACTGCTCGAACTATTACGCCCTCTCGGTGGGATTGCTTGCAGATGAGATTGCCCGTTAAGCCAGCCTTTGGACTAGCCTGTCTGATCGTCCTGGGTGCCGGCGGCGCCCAGGCCGCGGATCGTAAGGCCGATGAAGTGCAAACCCGAACGGGGCCTGCGGCAGATTATCCGGTGGTGATCGGAAATCCCTTCACCATCGGTGACACCGTCTGGACGCCCAATGACCAGCTCAATTACGACGCCGTGGGCATGGCCAGCGTGGGGGATGTGGCGCTTTCCGGTGTGACCGGGGCCCACAAGACCCTGCCTCTGCCGAGTTACGTCGAGGTGACCAATCTGCAGACTGGCCGCACCGCTCTCGTGCGGCTCGAGCGCCGCGGGCCGCTGATCAATTCCGTTTTGGTAGAGCTCTCTCCCGAAGCGGCGCGTCAACTGGGTATCAGCGCTTCGGCGCCAGCTGCCGTGCGCGTGCGCCGGGTCAATCCCCCCGAAGCCGAACGTGCGGCCTTGCGTCAGGGCGGCGAAGCGCCGCTGCGCATGGATACGCCCGAAGGCCTCCTTCAGGTCCTGCGCCGCAAGCTTGCGCAGCAGTCCCCCTTGCTTCCACCGCCATCGGTCCCGCCGACGCCGCCTGTCCCGACCCAGGATATGCTGGCCAAGGGGCCTTCTGCGATGGCGAGGCCAGCAAAGGAACTCCCGCAAGCGAGTGCCGCGCCGGCGCCGGTCGGAAAATCCACTGTGGTCTCCACGGCGCCCATGCGCGCGCCCGAGCCGAGTGGACAGGTGAGCCTCCCTTCTGCGAAGGCTCCGGCGCCGGTCCCGCCCCCGCGGCCGGCTTCCGTACCCGCCGCCAAGCCGCCTGCCGTGCCCTCCGCAGTAAGGGGCACTTATGAAGTGCAGGTGGGCGCGTTCTCGGTCGAGGCCAACGCGCGCGCGCTCGCCAAGAAACTTGGGGGACGGGTCGAGAAGCCGGGTGGGTTCTGGCTGGTGCGCATGGGTCCCTACCCGGACAGTGCAAAAGCCGGGGCAGCGCTGGAGAAGGCGCGCAAGGCTGGTTATACAGACGCCCGAATCCAGCGCCGGGATTGACGCCGGGTCGTTGCGCTCGACAAGCACGACGTACCGCAAAGGCCGTTTCCCGTGCCGGCAAACTGCAAGGCATTCGCTTGGAATGCACCGGAGAAGCGGCTTTTGAAATCGTATCGTACGTCACTTCGCGCGGGAGTTGTCGCGCTGGCCGTTTCGCTTGCGCTTGCCGGTGGCGGCGTGGCCGGGGCGGCTTCTGCCAATCCCTCGCCGCCCGAAGAACTGGCCAAGATCCCGGTTAGCCTCCTCGTCGATCTGGGTTCGGGGCAGGTGCTCGAGCAGCGTCGTCCCGATATTCCGTTCCTGCCTGCTTCGGTGACCAAGGTGATGACCGCCTTCGTCGCCTTCGAGGAGATCGATGCCGGTCGCCTCCCGCTTGACCGGCGCTTCCAGATGGATGCCGAGACCGAGAAGGAATGGTGGGCCAAGGGCTCGACCATGTACATCACGCAAAAGGACCGTCCCACCACCGAGGAATTGCTCCACGGCATCATGACGGCTTCGGGCAACGACGCCTGCATCGTGCTGGCCAAGGGCTATGCCGGGAGCGTGCCGGCCTGGACCGCAAAGATGAATGCGGCGGCCAAGCGCCTTGGCATGACGCGCAGCCATTACAATACGCCCAATGGCTGGATGGACGAAGGCCAGACCTATGTGACGGCGAGCGACATGGTGCGCCTGGCGGATGCGATGATCATGCGCCATCCCCGGCTCTATCACGAATTTTCGGGCGTGAAGCAGTACCATTGGCGCGACGTGGCAATGCGCAGCCATGACCCGACCGTGGGGATCGTCCCCGGCGCCGACGGCATCAAGACTGGCTACACGCGCGAGGCCGGCTACAATTTCGTAGGGACCGCCGTGCGCGACGGCCGCCGCCTGGTCATGGTGCTGGCCGGGTCGCCGACCTACATCGTTCGCGACGCCGCTGCGCGCAAGCTGCTCGAATGGGGCTTCGCCGATTGGACGCCGCGCCACCTCTTCGACGAAGGCGAGACGGTCGCCAAGGCGCAAGTTCAGGGCGGGGCGGATCTGTCCGTTCCGCTCGTGACCGACCGCGAAGTGCATGCCACGCTTCCCACGTCGGCACCCAATCGCAAGATCAGCCTGGCCGTCCACTATCGTGGTCCTCTCGTCGCGCCGATCAGGAAGGGTGACCGCGTCGGAGATCTGGAAATCTCGGTGGAGGGTCTCGCTCCGGGTCACGTCCCACTTTACGCTGCGCAAGATGTCGCCAAGGCCGGTGCCTTCGACCGTTTGCGCAACGGGCTCGTCAAACTGCTGCGATGACGCGGGGACGTTTCATCGCGCTCGAAGGCGGGGAAGGGGCCGGCAAGTCGACGCAGGCGCGGCTTCTTGGCGAAGCCTTGCGCGCTCGGGGCGTTGCCGTCGTGATCACCCGCGAGCCGGGCGGGACCCCCGGTGCGGAGGCGATCCGCTCGCTCCTTCTCGACGGCGTCGCCGGAGACGAGGCGGGATGGGGCGCCCGCGCCGAGGCCCTGCTATTCGCGGCCGCACGCGCCGACCACGTCGCGCGCCTGATCCGTCCGGCACTCGAGGGCGGCACATGGGTCATCTGCGATCGCTACCTCGATTCGAGCCGTGCCTACCAGGGCGGCGGCGGCGGACTGTCGGACGCAGACCTGCTGGACTTGCACCGGATTGGAAGCGAGGGCCTTCTCCCCGACCTGACCTTGCTCGTCGAAGTGGAAAGCGTGGAAGTCGTGCGTCGGCTCGCCTTGCGTGATACCGCGGGTTCGGACCGGATTGGAGGACGCGAACAGGCCTATCATGATCGGGTGTCCGCTACGTTCCGCCGTCTTGCCGAGCAGGACGCGGATCGTTTCGCGCGGATCGACGGAAACGGCGATCCCCAGGAAATCCATGCGCGGATCATGTCCGCGCTGACGCCGTTGCTGGAGGCGTCGGCCTCATGACTGAGGGCGATTTCCAGGGACAGGAAGCGGCCTGGCACGAATGGGCACAGGCGCTGGCCTCACAGCGCCTGCACCATGCTTGGCTCCTCGCCGGGGCGCGCGGCCTGGGCAAGCAGGCGTTCGCGCGCGCGGCCGCTCTCAAACTCGTCGGAACCGGGCCTGGCGCCGCCGCGAGTGATGTGGAGAGCCATCCCGACATCCATATCCTTGCCCCGCTACCGGCCAACGACGACGAAGCCAAGAAGAAGGCCGAAGGCAAACCCTACCAGACCAAGCGCAACATCTCGGTCGACCAGATCCGCGAGATGATCCGCAAGCTCGCGACCCGCCCGACGTTAGGGGATCGGCGCGCGATCATCGTCGATCCGGCGGATGACTTGGAAAAGGGCGCCGTCAATGCGCTCCTCAAGGTGCTCGAGGAGCCTCCGGCGGGCACCTATTTCCTGCTCGTCGCCCACCAGCCCGGTCGATTGCTTCCCACCGTGCGCTCGCGCTGCCGCGTCTTGCGCTTCGCCGCCCTGAGCGAGCCGGCGCTCGAGGCCATGCTGCTACGCGAAGTTCCCGAAGCCGACCAGGCAACACGCCGTGCCGCGATCCAAGCCGCGCAAGGGTCTCCCGGCCTCGCGCGCACGTTCGTCGCGCAAGATTTGGGCGGTCTTCACAATTTGATGGCGCAGATCCTGGCCGAGGGCGATCGGGATTACGCCTTGCGCGGTCAAATGGCGCGCGAAATGGGCCAGCGACCGACCCGCGAGCGGCAACTCGCCGCGATCGAGCTCGCCCGCGCGGTGCTTCTCGCGCAGATCACCGCGACGAACAGCCGCCAGCAACTGGTGATGATCGAGGCCTACCAGACGCTCAGCCAGTTGCTGGTGCGCGCGCCGACCTACAATTTCGATCCCGGCGTGCTTATAATGGAGATTGGCGGGTTGCTGGCTTCGTCGGCAATGCCTAGAGAACGCAGCCACTGATCCACCACGAACACAGAAAGCGCGACGCCGCCATGGGCGAGCCCTATTACATCACCACCGCCATCTCCTATCCCAACGGTCGGCCGCACATCGGTCACGCTTACGAGGCTATCGCGGCCGACGTGATCGCCCGCCACCGCAAGGCCGAGGGTTTCGACGTCCGGCTCCAGACCGGCACCGACGAGCACGGCCTCAAGATGATGCAGAAGGCGCGCGAACTCGGCACGACCCCCGCGGAACTCGCTACGGAAATGTCCGGATATTTCCGCGAGATGTGCGATGCTCTGAATGTGGGCTATGACGTGTTCATCCGGACCACCGAGCCACGCCACCATGAGGCGACACAGGAGCTTTGGCGCCGGATGGAGGCCAAGGGCGACCTCTATCTCGATCGCTACGAGGGTTGGTATTCGGTCCGTGACGAGGCCTACTACGATGAGAGCGAACTCGTCGAAGGGGAAGGGGGCACCAAGCTCTCGCCGCAGGGCACGCCGGTCGAATGGACCGTCGAGGAATCCTGGTTCTTCCGCCTGTCCAAGTACCAGGACAAGCTGCTTGAGCTCTACAATTCGGGCGACTTCATCCGGCCCGAAAGCCGCAGGAACGAGATCGCACGCTTCGTTGAGGGCGGCTTGCGTGACCTTTCGATCTCGCGCACGAGCTTCGACTGGGGGGTCAAGGTTCCCGGTTCGGACAGTCACGTCATGTACGTCTGGGTCGACGCGCTGACCAACTATCTGACCGGCCTCGGCTTTCCTGATGAGAGCGGCGATTACGCCAGATACTGGCCGGCTGCGATGCATCTCATCGGCAAGGACATCGTGCGCTTCCACACGGTCTACTGGCCTGCGTTCCTGATGAGTGCGGACGTGCCGCTGCCCAAGCAGGTCTTCGGCCACGGCTTCCTGCTCAACCGGGGGCAGAAGGAATCGAAGTCGCTGGGCAACGTGACCGATCCGATCGCACTGGCCGAGACCTTCGGGGTCGACACGCTGCGCTACTTCTTCCTGCGCGAGGTCGCCTTCGGGCAGGACGGTTCGTGGTCGGCCGAGGCCATCGTGACGCGCTGCAACGCCGAACTCGCGAACAGCTTCGGAAACCTGGCACAACGTAGCCTTTCCATGATTTTCAAGAACATGGGTGGCGAACTTAAGTCCGATTTGGACTATTCCGACGCCGATCGTGCGCTCTTCGAGGCGGTCGAACAAGGCGTTGCCGGGCTACGTGAGAGCTTCACCGATCTCGACTTCAGCGCGGGCCTCGACGCCTGGATGAAGGCTGTCTTTGCCTGCAACCAGTATGTCGACGAACAGGCACCCTGGGCACTGCGCAAGAGCGATCCGGCGCGAATGGAAGTCGTTCTGATGTCGCTCTTCCAGGTCGTGCGTGATCTCGCGATTGCGGTGCGTCCGGTCGTCCCGCAGTCGATCGATGCGCTGCTCGACCAGATGGGGATCGCGAGCGATGCACGCGACTACGCCGTGCTGGGCGATGGTTCGTGGTTCGCTACGTTGGCCGGCTCCGGCTTCGTGGTCGACAAGCCGCAGGGCGTGTTCCCGCGCCTCGAATTGCCCGAGGACGAAACGGCCTGATGCTGATCGATTCCCACTGCCATCTCGAATACGAAGGCGTCGTCGAGGACCAGCGGGGCGTGCTCGAGCGCGCCCGTGCGGCCGGGGTGAAGGGGTTCCTCAACATCTCGACCCGTCAGCGCGAATGGGACCGGGTGATCGGAACCGCCGAGCGTGAGGTCGACGTCTGGGCCTCGGTGGGCATCCATCCGCATGAAGCCGATGCCCATGCCGATCTTGGCGCGGGGGCGTTGCTCGATGCGGCGGCGCATCCGCGCGTGATCGGGATTGGTGAGACCGGTCTCGACTACTACTACGACAAGTCGGACCGCGAGGTCCAGCAGGCGCTGTTCCGCACGCACATCGCAGTCGCGCGCGAAACGCAGTTGCCGATCATCATTCACACGCGCGATGCTGAAGAGGATACCGTGCGGATCCTGCGCGAGGAGATGGAGGAGGGGGCCTTTCCGGCGCTGATCCACTGCTTCACCGCCAGTGCGCAATTCGGCCAGGCGGTGCTCGATCTCGGGCTGACGATCAGTCTTTCGGGCATCGTGACCTTCAAGAACGCGCAGGATCTGCAGGCATTCGCCCGCGAAGTCCCCGCGGATCGCCTGCTGGTCGAGACGGATTCCCCGTTCCTTGCGCCCGTGCCACACCGCGGGCGCAAGTGCGAGCCGGGCTTCACGGCCGACACCGCGCGCTTCGTGGCGAATTTGCGCGGCGTCGATCTGGAAGAGCTCGCCGCAGCGACGACGCGCAACTTCTTCGCTCTCTTCACCAAGGCGAACCTTCCGGCAGACGCGGCGTGAAGGTCACGATCCTGGGATGCGGCACTTCGACCGGCGTGCCTCGGCTTGGCGGTGAATTCGGAGCCGACTGGGGCCAGTGCGATCCCAATGAACCGCGCAATCGCCGCAGCCGCGTCGCGATCCTGCTCGAAAGCGAAGCTGGCAAACGCATTCTCGTCGACACGCCGACCGATCTTCGCGCGCAGCTGCTCGCCAACGACGTACACCGGCTCGACGCCGTGTTCTGGACGCACGACCATGCCGACCATTGCCACGGCATCGATGATCTGCGTCCGTTGCGCTATGGCCGGGCAGGGCCGATGGCGGGCTACGCCGCGGCCGAAACGGTCCGCCGCTTGCGCCAGCGCTTCGGCTACGTTTTCGCGGGCCAATTCGGCTATCCGACGCTCGTTTCGCTCGAGAACCTCGACACTTTGCGCCTCTGTGAGGGCTTCCGCGTCGAGCATACGCAGATGCCGCATGGCCCGGCGCAGTCTACTGGATTTCGGTTCGATTGTGACGGAATTTCAATCTGTTATTTGACAGACTTTAGTGAAATTACGAGGGATATGGTTGACCTTTGCGATGACACGGACGTGCTCATCGTGGACTGCCTGCGCCGTGAGCCGCATCCTACGCACGCGCATCTGGGTATGGCGCTCGAGCTGGCGGAGCGATCCGGTGCGCACCAGACGATCCTCACGCATCTCGACAAGAGCATGGACTATGCGACCTTGTCGGACGAAGTGCCAGAGAACGTCTACGTGGCTTACGATGGCATGGTGATTTCGCCATGAGCTTCATGGCCACGCTGACATCGATACTGGCAATCCTGTGCTGCCTGTTCCTGGTCTCGGGACATTCCGGCTTTCGTCAGCTTGGTTTCGCGAAGTCGTTGCGGCTTGGCTTGATATGGGCCGTGATCATCGTCGGGCTTGTTCTTGTGATCCAGGTTTCCGGCCTCCAGATACGGTAAATCAGCGGGGCGCTCGATTGCCCAGCGTCCCCTTCAAGGCTTGCTCATTTAACATAATATATATTATCAGGCCTAACTCTGTCGTTAGAGCGATAGCGCCCCGCGATCGTCATGTCACATCACAGCTTTGCGTCATCCCAGGCCCAGTGCGTCCAAGGCGCGTGACAGGACCTGCTCGTGCGATCCGGACGCATCGACGCGCTGCCAGTTCGAGAGATCGCCCGTGTCAAAGCCGGACTGCCGCTCAAGCACGTCGACTGTCGCGTCGGACGCATCGCCCGAGCGCCCGCTTACGCGCTTGCGAAGGACCTCGATCGGCGCTTCGAGCCAGAGCCCGCGAAACGTAGCGCCACAATCGCGGGCAAGCTCGCCGAGCACGGCACGTTCCTGCGGCCGGACGAAAATCCCATCGATCAAGACCGACGATCCCGACCGCAAGGCATCGCCGGCCTTTGCGAGTATCGCGGCGTAGACTTTGTCGGACATTTCGGGCGTGTAACTTTCGGCGGGAAGCCGGACTTCGGGTGAGACCCCTGCCATTCGCTTGCGAAGAACGTCGGTTCGCAGCCAGCGTGCGCCCACGGCTCCCGGCATGGCCGGGGCCAACTGGCCGGCCAACGTCGACTTGCCGGTCCCGGACAATCCGCCGACGGCGACCAGACGGGGTGCCGATGGAGCAAGGAATTGGAGGGCATCTTCCAGGTAGCACTTCGCCTCGCGTCCATGCTCCTCGGACTTGCGTGCGTCCTTCGCCTGGCCGGCTTGCGTGGCATGGACATGCGCCCGGATCGCGGCGCGCATCGACAGGAATAGAGGTAAAACGCCTAGCGCCTCGGCATCGAGATCGGCCATGTCGAAATAGCGATTGAACAGGAGCGAGGCCAGGCCCCCTTCCCTGCGGTGCCACAAGTCCATCACCGCGAAGGCCAGATCGTAGAGCAGGTCGCAAGTCGCGAGCTCGTCGTCGAATTCAAGGCAATCGAACGCGGTGGCCTTGCCGTTCCAGAGGCACACGTTGGCAAGATGGAGGTCGCCGTGGCAATGGCGCACACACCCATTTGCCGCGCGTGCGCCCAGTATGCGAGAGACTTCCGACAGCCTCGCCAGGCTCATCGTCAGCAGGCGATCGCAATCATCCGGGGCAAGCAGTTCGGGCTGGGTCGCCGCCATGCTGTCACGGTTTCCCTCGATCACCCGCCGTACGCGCGCGACCCCGTCGTCCTCGATCGGCGTGGCCGCGCTCTCGTGAAACGCGAAGAGGCGATCGGCAAGATCGCGCACGTGCGAGGGTTCGAGCCGGCCTTCCTGGACCATGGTCGAGAACAAGGCGTCGTCCGCGAAGCGGCGCATGACCACGACCCAGTCCAGCGCACTAGCCGGCGGCGTCTTCGCGTCTCCGAAGGCCAGTGTTCCTTGCAACGTCGGCACGATGGGAACGACGTCGAGATACAGTTCGGGCGCTGTCCGCCGATTGAGTTGCAATTCACGCTGGCACATGAGCCTGCGTCGTTCGGCTGTCGAGAAGTCGAGATAGGAATAGCGCACGGCGCGTTTCAGCTTGTAGGCGCGTTCCTTCGTCAGGAACACGCTTGCGCCGTGGGTGTCGATCCGCTCGACCTCGCCGCCATGGACTGCAGGGTCACTCAGAAAGGCGAGGACGGCGTCCTGTGAACCTGCTGCGTGAATCATGTCGAACCGCTTCCCCTGCGCAACTGCACCGGGTACGTTCTGTCACGAGTTGCGGCGCTTCTCCATGATCGAGATCAGGCCGAGCCTCTTGCGTGCGCGGCGCCCCTCTCGCGGATCACTCGTCCCGCCGACTGGATGGCCCTGACAATGCGCGGATAAGTGCCGCAACGGCACAAGTTGGTGATGCCTTCCCGGATCGCCGCCTCGTCGGGCTCGGGGTTTTCCTTCAGCAGCGCGGCGGCCGCCATGATCATGCCGGTCTGACAGTAGCCACACTGGGGCACTTGTTCGTCGATCCAGGCCTGCTGGAGTGGGTGGAGCTCCCCTTCCCCGACGCTCGCGCTGCCCGCAAGGGCCTCGATCGTGGTGATCGCCTGGCCTGACTCGAGGCTCGAGACCGGCATCTGGCAACTGCGCACCGCCTCGCCATCGATATGCACGGTGCAGGCGCCGCACATGCCGATGCCGCAGCCGAACTTGGTGCCGGGCAGCGCGAGATCCTCGCGCAGGACCCAAAGCAAGGGCGTGTCATCTTCGGCATCCACGGAGCGTTGCGCGCCGTTCACCGTCAAAGTCTTCATGGCCATTGCTTCCTTCAGATCGTGAGCGTGCGCGCAATCGGCAGCGTGCGGATACGTGGCCCGCCAGCATCGGCGATAGCGTTGACAAGCGCCGGAGCGATGACGGGCGTGGAGGCCTCGCCGATATTTCCCGGTTCCTCGCTACCGGGCATCAGGACAACCTCGATCGGGGGCACGTCCTGCATCATCGGCAAGCGGTAGTCGGAGAAATTCTGCGCGGTGGGGCGTCCGTCCTCGAAATGCACCTCTCCCCAGAGCGAGGCCTGGAGACCGAAGATGATGCCGCCGGTGAGCTGTCCCTCGACGCTTACCGGGTCGATCATCAATCCGCAGTCGCAGGCACATGCGATGCGCTTAAGGCTAAGACTGCTGTCCTTGACTTCGACTTCGACGCCGATGGCGCAGAAATTGGCGCCCGAATAGCTGAAGGCAATCCCCCGCCCGATGCCTTTGGCCCGGGGGGCATCGAGTGCAATCATCTCGGCTGCCTTCCTGAGCACCGGCGTGATACGCGGATGTCCCTTGAGCAGCGCAAGGCGCAGCGCAAGCGGGGATTGCCCGGTCTCGCGCGCGATCTCGTCGATGAAGGATTCGGCGAAGAAGGCGTTCTGCGACATCGAGACGCTGCGCCAGAAGCCGACGGGAACCTGGAGGTCGACCTCGTGGTATTCGATCCGCTTTACCGGATCGGCATAGTCGCCGTAAATCAGTTGACCGGCCGCTGTCGCATCGGCGAGCCCTTCCATGCCGCCCATCGGCGGGCGACCGTGATAGGCCATGATCGATTCCCCGGCGATGCGCGAATGGATCGCGGTCAGCGAACCGTCCTTGCCGATCGCAGCGCGCGAGCGCGCCATGTAGGCCGGGCGATACTGGTCACCGGCGAGGTCCTGCTCGCGCGGCCAGATCGTCTTGACCATGCGGCCGGGAACCCCGCGTGCGGCCTCGATCGCAACCGACACGAAATCCACACCCCATTTGCGGCCGAAGCCGCCGCCCGCGTACGTGATCTCGACGCGGACCTTGTCCATCGGCAACCCGCTCAACTTGGCCGCCGTGCGGTGACTGTTGTCCGGGTCCTGCAGCGGCCCACGCACCAGGAGGCCCTGCTCGTCGAAGCGCGCCGAGCAGCAGATCGGCTCGAGCGTGGCGTGGGCGAGATGGGGGACCTGGTATTCCGCCTCGATGACGCGCGCGGCTTCCTCGAACGCCGCCTCGAACGCTCCGGACACTTCGGGCACGATGCGTGGCGGGAAGGCATTCATGTCGAACTGCGGGAACGGTTTGGGCGCGACCTCGTCGAAAGCGGCGGCCAGACGATCGTGGATGCCCTTGTCGTCGAGCTTGTCGAGCGGTGAGGCGGTGACGGTGAGCGTGATCGTGTCGGCGGCGCTCTTGGCGCGCCAGTAACGGTCGGCGATTACCACGAGGCCTCCGCTGACCGGAACGATCGCGTGGATGCCCGGGCGCGCCTTTGCCGCCTCCAGGCCCTTGGCCTCGAAGCTGGCCTTGGGATGGGGCGCGAGCACGGGGACGCCGATCAGCATGCCCTCCTCGTGCACGTCGATGCCGAACTCGGCCTGACCCATGACCTTGGGGCGCAAATCCTTGCGCGGGCTTTTTCCGCCGATGATCGTGAACGCGCTCGCTGGCTTGAGGGTCAGCGCTTGCGGCACGGGGAGCGACGAGGCGGCTTGCGCGACGTCGCCGAAGCTGAGCGTTCGGTCGCTGGCCGGATCGCGGATGACGCCGCCATGGACGGTCAGGCTCTCCGCCGGAACGCCGAGCCGCGCCGCCGCCGCCGCGACGAGCATCGCACGGCTTGCCGCACCCAGCTTGCGCAAGGACGTATAGTAGCCCATCACGGTCATGCTGTTGGCCGTAATCTGCTTGCGCGCGAGCGGGTTGGCGAAGGACTGGTCAGCCCAGGGCAGTTCGACCTCGAGCGCCGCCCAGTCGCAATCGAGTTCCTCGGCCACGAACCGGGCGAGCGCTTCCTGCGTGCCCTGGCCCATTTCAGTCGAGGGGACGATCAGGCGGACACGCGAGGCGGCGTCAATCGAAAGCATCGCGCCGAAGCGGGCGCTCTCCGGGTGACCGGCCGCGGGCTCGGCAGCCTGTACCATCGGCATCCCCAGAACGAACAGCCCCGCTCCCAGCGATAGGCCGCCGACGACGCCACGGCGCGATAGATTGAGCACGCCCTGTTCTCTAGCCATGGCTCAACCCTCCGGAAGATCGCGCGCGATACGCATGCCGAAGATCCAGGTAACCTGGTCGACCGGGTCGCGGCCACGCCAGGAGACGCGGTTGCGGAACGGCGTGCTGATCCAGCTACCGCCACGAACGGCGCGCAGGGGGCAGTTGGCGGAGTTGATGTAAGCGCTGCCGTCGGTGGGCACATCTGCGGGATAGGGCGCCGCGTAGCAGTCCTGGGTCCATTCCCAGACGTTGCCGATCATGTCGTGAAGCCCGAAGGCATTTGCCGCGAAGCGGCCGACGGGCGCCGCGCCTGCGTGGCCATCGTGGCAGGTGGCGTGAGGAAGCGCCTTGGTGCCATCGTTCGACTGGCCGCCGAACACGGCGGTAAGTCCGCTCTGTGCACCGTCGGCATCGAGCATGTTGGCCTCACCGCAACCGGTATCTGCGCTCGCGCCCCAAGAGTAGTCGGCAGAGCTACCCGCGCGCGCGGCATATTCCCATTCGGCCTCGGTCGGCAGGCGGTAATGCGCGCCGGTCTTCGCACTTAGCCATTCGGCATAGGCCTGTGCGTCACTCCACGAGATGCAGGCCGCAGGCATGTCGGGCGCGCCGTCGCCCGCGCCAAGGCCGGGATGGCGGAAATCGGCACCCGGCATCTTGGCGATCGTGCCCTTTTGCGGATCGATCGAGCGGCAATCGGTCGAGGGCACATGCCCGGTGGCGGCGATGAAGCTGGCGTATTGGGCGTTCGACACTTCAAGCTGGCCAAGGGCGAAGCGCTTGCGGATGGTAACCGCATGCGCGGGTCCCTCGGGGCGCCCCTCTTCCCCGGCATCCGCGCCCATGCGGAACGCGCCAGGGGCGATGACGACCATCTTGGGGCAAACGTCGGCACAGTCGGAAAAAACCGTTCCCGGCGCGAACGTGGTCGGTGCCCCGGCGTGCTTGGGTTCCGCTTCGGCTGCGCTTGCGGTTGCCGAGGCCCATATTGCCCCGGCGAACGCACCCGCCATGAGCCCTGCCCTGATCGTATTCATCCCCTGTCCCTCTGTTTCGGCTGCGCCTGTTGTTCGCGCAGCCGATCGAATTCGTGCCATTCGTCGGCTTCGAGCCGCAGGCGTCAGCTGCCGATGAGCGTGACCGAAATCTCGCCCAGGCCTTCGCGCAGCTTCTTCGCCTCGGCGTATTCGGGCGAATTCCAGAACGCGAGCGCGGCTTCACGGTCCTTCCACTGGGTGACCACGACCGAGGCACCGTCTTCGCCCGGACCTTCGAGAACCTGGCCACCCGGGCCGCGGATGAGATACTCGCCGCCGAACTGCGCCTGCAGCTTGGCAGCCGCTTCGGGATAACCGCTGGCCATGAAGGCGTCGCGGTCGGGAATGCGTGCGGTAACGATGAGCCATGCGGCCATGATCGGGTGAACTCCGTGTTGGCGTGTCTTGAACCGGGGCAGTTTCCGCGCAGCGAGGGCGAAGCGAACAGGGAGCCGCGATGGCTTATCCGATGGGCGGATGAATTGTCCCGCTCTTCTGCATTGTGCGCCAATCGCACGACAATCCGCCCCGGACACCGCCCGAGGTGAACCGAATTTGATCTAGAAGTATATCTATTACTCGGATAGGGTTCGGATCGCAGCGGACAACCGTTTCTCGCCGTGCTTACCGGCACGACGGCCCCCACAAGTTGCGAAAGAGGTAGACCCACATGAGCATCGTCGGCACCAAGATGGTCAGCGACGGCAAGACCGCGCGCCAGCTCTTCGAGGAAGTTCTCGCCAATCCCACCCGCGCCAAGTTCGGCTTCGGGGAAAAGCTGGCGATCGTGAACGTGGACTTCCAGAACGCCTATACCCGCATCGACGAGTTCAAGACCGCCTACGAGACCGACCCGCGCCAGATCGAATACACCAATACGATCTCGCGCCTTGCTCGTGAAAAGGGCATGCCGGTGATCTGGACCCACGTCGCCTATGCCGAGGACGCGAGCGACGCGGGTGTCTGGGGAACGCGCACCAACACACCGGACTCGCTCCAGAACATCAAGTACGAGTCCCGCCGTCACGAATTCGACGAGCGTTGCGAGATCGACCCGTCGGACATGATCTATACCAAGCGCATGCCCTCGGCCTTCTTCGAAACGCCGCTGCAGAGCCTGCTCATCTGGCACAAGGTCGACACCGTGATCGTCACTGGCGGTTCGACTTCGGGCTGCATCCGCGCCACTGCCGTCGACAGCCTCAGCCGCGGCTACCGCACGATCGTGCCGATCGAGACCTGCGCCGACAAGCACGAGAGCTACCACTTCGCCAACCTCACCGACCTCCTGCTCAAGTACGCCGATGTCGAGCCGGTCCAGACTGTGATCGATTGGCTGGAGGCGCGCTGATGAACGAGGGCGAAAAGGACCCCGGGCTCTACGACTTCGCACCCTACCGCGGGCGCACGCCGTTCAGCTGGCCGGGTGACAAGAAAGTGGCGGTGTGGATTTCACCGAACCTGGAATTTTACGAGATCGACCCGCCGGCCAACCCGCACCGCAAGTCCTGGGCCAAGCCGCATCCCGACGTGGTCGGCCAGTCGCACCGCGATCACGCCAACCGCGTGAGCCACTGGCGCATGGCCGAAGTCATGTCCAAGCACGGCTTCCCAGGCTCGGTCAGCCTCTCGATCGCGCTGTGCCAGCACCACCCCAACGTGGTGGCCGATGCCAATGAACGCGGCTGGGAGTTCTTCAGCCACGGCATTTACAACACCCGATATTCCTATGGGATGGACGAGGCGCAGGAGCGCGCGATCATCGAGGATTCGATCCGCACCGTGCGTGAGGCGACAGGGCAGACGATCCGCGGGTGGCTGGCGCCTGCCCTCACCCACACCCCGCGCACGCTCGATCTCATCGCCGAGTATGGCCTCGATTATACCTGCGACCTCTACCACGACGATCAGCCCCAGCGGGTGAAGACGAAATCGGGCGACCTGATTTCGATGCCTTACAGCCTCGAGGTCAACGACCACTACGGCTTCTTCGTCTACAACATGAGCCCGCGCGAATACGCCGACACGCTGATCCGCCAGTACGAGCGCCTTGCCGCCGAACCTTCAGGCACGGTCATGTGCATTCCGCTCCACTCGTACCTCATCGGCCAGCCCCACCGCATCGGTCCCTTCGAGGATGTGCTGAGGCACATTGCCGCCGATGACCGGGCGTGGATCACGCGCTCGGGCGATATCGCCGATGCGTGGCGCGCCATTCACACGAAGGAGGCATGACCATGAGCCTCGATCCCAGCTATCTTGAATACCCCAACCGTCGCCTCGGCTACGACCACGACATGTTCCCCTACTCGGTCATGGAAGAGCGAAAGCCCCTCGCCTGGCCCGATGGCAAGACGGTCGCGACCTGGATGGTCGTGAGCCTTGAATGGTTCCCGATCACGCCTTCGGACAAGCCCTTCAAGGCGCCCGGGCACATGCAGACGGCCTATCCCGACTACCGCCACTACACCTCGCGCGAATACGGTACCCGCGTCGGCTTCTACCGCCTGCTCGATGCCTTCGCGAAGGCGGACGTCAAGGTCTCGGTCGCGACCAACGCCGCGATCGCGCAGCGCTACCCGCAGGTGATCCGCGACATCCTCGATGCCGGGCACGAGATCATCGCGCACTCCACCGACATGAACGGCACGATCGCCTCGAGCCTGCCGGTCGAGGAGGAGCGCAAGCTCATTACCGAGAGCATCGCCATCCTTTCGGACATCGCGGGCGTCAAACCGCGTGGCTGGCATTCGATCGCGCGTTCGCAGAGCTTCGCGACGATGGACCTGCTCAAGGACGCGGGCATCGAGTACTGCTGCGACTGGGTCAACGACGAGTTGCCCTACGTGTTCAACAATGGCCTGGTGAACATCCCGCTCAACCACGAGCTCTCGGATCGCCAGATCATCACCGTGCAGCAGCAGTCGGCCGACAGCTATGCGCAGCAAATGCTGGACGCCTACGACTGGCTGCACACCGAGGCCCAGGCGCATGGCGGCCGCATGCTGCCCATGCACCTCACCCCGTACATCATCGGCCTGCCCTACCGGATGGATGCTTTCGAGCAGCTTCTGGCCGACCTCAAGGCCCGCGACGGCAACTGGTTTGCGCGCGGGTGCGACATTCTCGACTCTTTCAGGAGCCAAATGTGAAAGCCTATACCATCGGAGCCCAGGAAGGGCTCAACTCTCTGACTTTGGGTGAACGCCCCGACCCCGTCGCTGGCCCTGGCGAAGCGGTGATCAAGGTGCGCTACGCCAGCCTCAACAACCGCGACATCCAGGTCATCGAGGGCCGATACGGTGCCAAGAAGGCCGAAGATCGCATCCCGCTCGGCGAAGGCATGGGCGAGATCGTGGCCGTGGGTGAAGGCGTGAGCACGGTTGCCGTCGGCGATCGCGCGATCTGCGCGCATTTCCTCTCGTGGGTCGACGGTCCCTTCGAACTGGCCTACTTCGGCAAGGACCTCGGCACCCTGACCGACGGATGGGGCGCGCAGTACCTCAAGGTTCCGGCAAGTGCCGTGATCAAGGTGCCTGATAACGTGACCGACGAAGCCGCCGCCGCGCTTGCCGCCGCGACGGTCACCGCCTGGCACGCGCTGGTCGTGGTTGGCCAGGTCAAGGCAGGCGATCTCGTGCTGGCGCTCGGCACCGGCGGCGTCTCGATGGCCGCGCTTCAGATCGCCAAGGCCAACGGCGCATTCGTCGCAATCACCTCCTCAAGTGACGAGAAGCTCGAAGAAGCGCGCAAGATGGGGGCGGACTACACCGTCAACTACCGCACGCACCCCGACTGGGCGTCCGAACTGACCCGTCAGACCGGTGGCCGCGGGGCCGACATCATCGCCGAGACCGGCGGCCAGCACACCCTGCCCCAGTCGATCAACGCGGCGGCCGTCAACGCACGCGTGGTCCTGATCGGCGTGGGTTCGGCCGAAGGACCGCTGCCCAACTACGGCGGCATCATCGGCAAGAACCTGGTGATCAAGGGCATCGCCTCGGGCAGCCGCGCGATGCTGGTCGACCTGCTGCGCGCGATGGTCGCCAACGATTTCGCGCCGGTGATCGACAAGGTCTTCCCTTTCGCGGAAATGCCTGCCGCGCTCGAATACCTCAAGTCGGGCGGCCACCAGGGCAAGGTTCTCGTCCGCGTCGACTGACCCGAACGCAACGCTACCGCCGGGTTCCGGGCACCCTCAGAGGGTGCTCGGGCCCTGCAGGTCCATACGAATGTGGAAGCGATCCGCCCGGTAGTGGGCGTAAGTCAGCAAAAACGGGCGTTCGTTTTCGTCGTACGAAACGCGCGTGATACGCAGTATAGGCGAATTGAGTTCGACGTTCATCGATTCCAGCATTTCGCCGAAGGCGAGCACCGCGTTGATTGTCTGTTCCGCGTGCTGGAGACGGTAGCCCACCCCTTCCAGGATTTTCAGGATCGGTTGCTCGGCCAGACTCTCGGGCGTGATGTAGGGCTCGAGTTCGATCGGGACGTAACTCACGATCCACCCGATCACGACCCCTTCCATTTCGCGCAGACGTACCGAGCGGATGACCGGCGTGCCGGTCTCGATCTGAAGGCTCGTCGCCGCGCGGGCGGGGGCGGGTACCTTCGATACCTCCAGCACTTTCACGTCTGTGCCCTCGCCGAAGGCGAGAAGGGAATCGTAGGCCTGGTCGATGTTCGCCTCGATCGGCTTGGCTGGGGACTTGAAGATCACCCGGGTACCGACGCGGCGCTTGCGCTCGACGTAATGCTGTTCGGCAAGGTCGTTGAGCACCCGGCGCGCCGTGATGCGCGAGACGTCGTAGGCCTCGGCCAGCTCCTGTTCGGTGGGCATCGCGCTGCCGAACGGCCTTTGCCCCGACAGGATCTCGTCTCGAAGAAAAAGGTAAATCTGGTGGTAGAGCGGTACCGCTCCTTCGCGATCGAGCACGATCTGTCTTGTCCCCTGTAAGAGCGCCGCAAGCTCCTGATGTCGAAGGGCCGTTGCGGTGCAAACCGGCAACTTCGGGTTCCCCAGTAACTTAGTCAAGCGCTTCCGGGGCACGGGTGGACCATTCGCCGTGCACCGGAAACGCCTAAGGGTATCAGCGCTCGAGTTCGACGAGCTCGTACCAGGTCTGCATGTAGCCGCCCACGCCGCCCTGGACGAAGATGGCATCGTCGTCCGCCGTCACCCACATTTCGTAGGGAGGATGGGCATGGCCGCTCACGCCCACCATGCCCGCGTCGGGATCGGTGAACTCGAACTTGCGGCAATGGAAGGTGCCCGCGCCGACCGTCACGGTCTCCTCGCCGACATAACCCAGGTACAGGTTCGATTCCGCGATGATCGGCGGCGTCGCCCCGCGGTGGTCGGGCGAAGGCAGGAAGCAGCGGAACTTGCGGTTGTGCGCGCCCAGCGAGACGTCGATCTTGCGGGTGATGTAAGCGTCCGCGACAATGGGATGCGTGCCGAAGCCGTCGAAAGGCCCATTGATCGGCATGGTCTGCGAGATGCGGCCGATCGAGGGGCCATAGCTCTCGCACTCGACGGTGTCCTCTCCGATGATGAAGAGGCCCGCGCCCATGAATTCATCTCCGACCGTCAGGCGCACCATGCAATCCATCGGACGGTCGTTCTCGTCGAGGCTGTAGACGATGTCGCGCATGACGGTGGGATCGGGCTCGTCAATTTCGCAGTGCGCGCGCAGGGTCTTCTTGCCGTCGCTGTGGTGGGTCCACATGAAGGTCTCGCGGCCGCGCTCCTCACCCACGCGCCCTTCCTTGCGCGAGGTATACTGGATCTTGCCGCTGATGGTACGATGCTTCTGCAAGGTTACGCTCCCTGTTGAATTGGAAAATGAAGGTTGGGCCGGTGGTCAGACCGGCGTTGCAAGGCCGAGGAACGAGGCGATCAGCACCGCCACCCACAAGGTCATGACGGTGGGGGTGGTGATCCCGATCACCTCCTTGATGATCCGGTCGCCTTCGGGCGTGGCCCCGTTCTGCTTGAGAGCGATGATCGCCGGGAACAGCGGCACCAGCTGGCGCCGCACAAGCAGGCCGATCGAGATGCAGAAAGCGAGGATCAGCAGCTTGAGCGCGATGAACAGCGGCAGCGAAAGCGCGCCGAGAAGACCGGCGATGCCGCTTGCGAGCAGACCGGCGAGCACCACGTAACGGATCGCGATGTCGACCTGCTTGTAGGTCTTGCCGGCCGGTCCGTGCTTGAGGTGGACGGTCCAGGCAAGCGCCAACCAGACGAGGCCCGCCACCCAGGCCGCGACGATCGCGATGCTCGGCAGCGCCAGCCAGCCCTTTGCCACGGCCAGCGTGAAGCCGGTCGGGAAGGCAAGGATCAGAGTGGTGCGCGGGGCCATGTCGATGTTGTTGAGGATGGTGAGCGCCATCATGCGTTCGGGCACCGAGCGCTTGGGATCGATCAGGAAGCGCGCGCTGTAGAACGCGCCAAGGTCGCCGCCGAGCCAGTAGATCGGGATAAGGACGTGGAGCAGCGTGAGAAAGGCAATGCCGTATTCCATGATCAGTACTCTCCCCCTTCGATGACTTCGAGCAGCGCGCCTTCGGGCGTCAGCAGCACGCCGGTGCGCTTGCCGGCGTAGAGCGCACCTTCACGCACGACCGGCTCGCTTGCCCAATGGCCTTCGAGGCGGGCGAAATCGGGGTGCAGCATGGTGGTTACCGCCACGCCCGGCGGCAGCGCGCCCGGATGGCGTCCCCGCACGGTTGCTTCGGCCGGGTACTGGTCGATTTCGAGGAAGGTCTGGCCAAAGCCCTTGGCGGTGACGATGTCCGTCTTCGTCTCGGGATCGAGGTCGAAGGCGAGGTTGATCATCGAATAGCGGATTGCCACCGGATCGATGACCGGCAGGCCGAGCACCTCCTTCACCCACTGAACGCTGGCCGGCAGGTCGTGGCTGGCCAGAACCATGATGAAGGGGCGATCGATGAGCGAGCGGGGCTGGGGAAGGCCGGTGCCCTCACCGGGCTGCAGGATCTGCGTCAGGTAGACGATTTCCTGGTCATCGCCCTTGACCTGCATGGGCTTGACTGTCGCGAAGCCGTCGAGGTCCTTGGGCGGCCCGACGATCTCGAAGGGGCTTTCCTCCATCCGCGCGTTCACCGCCATGACGTCGCTGACGCAGATTTCCGTCGCGGCCCAGCCGTAAGTGCGGATCGGGGCATAGGATGCCACCGGATCGCCTTCGACGAAGCGCAGGAACACGGCTTCACCCGAGGCCGGCTGGAGTATCGCGTAAGGGCGCCCGGCCGAGGCCGGAGCCTGCCAGGCGGCCGCCAGGTCCTCGGGAAGCGAGCCTTGCTCGACAACCGCGTAGTCCATCCATTCGCTGTAGCGTTGGCTCGAGGCGGCCACGTCGGCCACGACGAGTGTCGCACACTTGAGTAGGGTCATTGCAATTCCTGCTTGTTCGATTGAATTCGTGCGGCTTCAGCCCATCACGCCGGTCGTGCGCAGCGCCGCGATCGCATCGGGAGCCTGTGCGAAGCTGGCGATGGCTTCGACAAGCGCTGTGTGCCGGTCGCCAAGTCCGGCGAAGGCGAGGCAGCCTTGCGCCTTTTCCAGGTGCTGTTCGCGCGAGAGCGGCCATTGCGGCGAGCCGAACTGGACGCTGACATCCTGCACCAGCGTATCGCCCTCCACCGTACGGGCGATGGCGCGCGCGGGCGCGAACGCGGCGAGATCGGGGTTGTCGTTGGCAATCACGGTAATCCTGCCTGCCAAAGCGTGGACTGCCGGATCGTCGAGCGAGGCGCGCTGGAAATCGCCCAGCGAAACCTTGCCGCGCAGCAAAGTCACCGCTGCGAGGTATTGCATGCAAAGCCGCGCATAGCCGGGCTCCATGCCGACCTTCGCGGGTCGTCCGACCAGCCGGTGGATGAGCGGCGGAGCGTGGTATTCGAAGCTCTCGAGCTTTTCGGCCGTGAGCCCCTGCCTGGCCATGAGGTCCTGCATGGCGACGATGCCGCCGTGTCCGGCGCGCCCGGAGGGAAAGGGCTTCCAGCTCACTTCGGTGACCCGGTGCCCCTGCCCCAGCTTTGCCAGCGCCGCCGAAAGTTCCTCGCGCTTTTCCATCAGCGCGAAATAGCCGAAGGGCCCGTCGATGGGATGGGCCACGCCCGGCATCCCGCCGCGTGCAAGGTCGATCGCAACCAGAGCGTTGCGGGCTGCATTGGCGACTTGCACCGGTAGCGCGGGCTTGCCTTCGACGTGGGCCTGCATCGTGCCCGAAACGAGCGCGAGCGCATGTCCGAAGGCGTCGAGTGCCACCTCGCGCGGCATCCGGCGCAGCCGGGCGATGCCTGCAACACACCCGAAGATGCCCGCCGTCGCAGGGCGGAAGAACGTCAGAGCATCGGGAGCGGCGATGCCAAGCGTGACCGAGACGTCGACTGCAGCGACGATCGCGGCGAGAAAGTCCTCGCCCGACACCGGCTCGCCGCGTTCGGCCTCCGCCAGAAGCGCGGCCAGCGCCGTTGCCATCGGGTGGAGCACGGCGGGTTCATGAACGCAGTCGTATTCCTGCCCGTGGATCTGGAAGCCGTTGACGAAGGCCGCCGAGGCGGCCGGAAGGCGCACGCCGGGACGACCGAGTACCGAGGCGGTATCGCCCTGCCCCCACCCTTGCGCCATCGCGAGCACCGCGTCGGCGTGCGCGGCGTTGCGTCCGGCGACGCCCACGGCAAGGCTGTCGTGAAGGAAAGTTGCCGCGCGTTCCTGCGCGTCCGCAGCGAGCGAACTCCATTCGAGCGACAGCGCGTGGTCGATCAGTACGTGCGCAGGATTGGCTGTGGTCGTCGTCCCGGCGCTCATCTCAGTGCGGCTCCTCGCCACCCGAGACGTTCATGCTCTCGCCGGTGATGTAGATGGCTTCGTCCGAGCACAGGAACGCGATCGCGGAGGCGGTGTCCTGCGGCAGGCCGGGGCGGCCCATCGGGATGCGCGCCGCCATGCGCTTGAGGTATTCCTCGACGCTGATCCCCTGAACCTCGGCGAAATGCTCGTTCTGCCACTTGCCAAGACCGGTGGTGACGTGGTTCGGACAGACGTTGTTGACGGTAATGCCTTCGGGCCCGAGCTCGATCGAGGCCGAGCGCACGAGGCCGACCAGCGCGTGCTTGGACGAGGTATAGGCCTGGGCGTGCATGAAGCCCGACTTGGCGGCCTGGCTGGCGACGTTGATGATGCGCCCGCCCTTGCCGGCCGCGATCATGCGCTTGGCGGCAGCCTGGAGACCGTACCATGCGCCGTTGAGGTTGACGTCGATCACCGCGCGCCAGTCATCGACCGAAACGTCGACCAGCGGCTTCATGATGTAGCCGATCCCGGCGTTGTTGACCCAGATGTCGAGCGAACCGTGGGTTGCGACCGCATGGTCGGCAAGCGCTTCGACTTGCACGGGGTCGCGCACGTCGCAGGGGAACGTCGAGGCCTCGGAGGGAAGCGAATCGGCGATGCGCTTCATTTCGTCGGTGCTGCCGATCATCGTGTCGGGCGTCGCGGCATCGCGCGAGGCGCCAATGTCGGAGATGACGACGGTGGCGCCCTCCTCCGACAGGCGACGCGCGATCGCTTCGCCAAGGCCGCCCTCGCGACCCGAACCTGTAACGACGGCGACCTTGCCTGCAAACCTCACGCCGAAAGCTCCTCGGTGGTGATGAAGGTCACTTCGACCATGTCGTTGAACTTGGCGGCGATCTCGCCCATCGCGGCGGTCGCAACGTCCGCGCCGAACTGGTCCATGTCGGCGACGTCGAGCACTTCGATGTATTCGAACGGCGCCTTGCCCTCGCTGCCCAGGAGGCCGGTCGCGCGGAACACGCGGAAGCTCTCGATCGACTTCAGGCCGTTCACGGTCGGCAGGTCGGTGCTCTTCGCCCAGGCCTCGTATTCCTCGACCGAGACACCCGGCTTGAGGTTGAAAGTGGCGAAAATCATCATCCGGTTTCCCCTTGGTTATCGTCTGGCGATGCAATTCGGCATCGGCTCTTGCGTCTCTTGTAACGGCAATATAGCATAAGGCTATAACAAATGAGGTAGGCCGTGAAGACGTCTCGTACATCCCCGCCCGCAAACGACCCTAGCGCCGCCTATGACGGCCCGCCGGACTATCGGGTGATTGGTCGCCATGCGGTGTTTCCGCAGACCGATCACGACGAAATCGAGCGAATCAACTTCCTCGCGCAGATGAACCGGCACCTCGCGGCGCGCGTGGTTCCGGGCGTGAAGGCGGCCTACGACAGCCGCGTCGTGCCTGGGTTCGAGGTTGAAAACGGCCGCCCGATGAAGGACCGCCACGAGGCCCGCAAGGCGCTGCTCAAGGACCCGGCGTTCCAGACCTGGTCGGCGCTTCGCCGGATGACCATGGAACAGCGCCAGCAGGCCGGTCGCTGGACTTCGCTGCGTCAGGCCGAGCGTCTCGCCGAGATCGCGGCCGAGCTCACCGATGGCGACGAACGCCTTAAGCTCGATCCCACGCTGGCGATCCCGCGTTATGTCTCGGCGGTCGATCACCACTGCATGCCGGGAAGCTACCACACCGAATATTTCGAGGGCGACGTCACCAACGGCGCCAACTACGATCATGGCGGCTTCGTCACCACCAGTGGTCTGCTGGGCAAGTATTCCGATGGCGGCGGCATGGCCGTGGTGGGCTGGGTTAAGAAGAACCTGCCCGACTTTCAGCCAAAGAAGATTCTCGAGATCGGCGGCACGGTTGGCCATTCCAGCCTGCCGCTGGCCCAGGCCTTCCCCGAGGCCGAGATGACCATCGTCGATCTGGGCGCCCCGGTGCTGCGCTATGGCCTTGCCCGCGCCAAGTCGCTTGGTGTCGACAATGTCTCGTTCGTCCAGGCGAGCGGCGAAGACCTTGCGGACTTCGAAGACCAGAGCTTCGACTGGATCCAGACGACGATGTTCCTGCACGAACTCTCGACCACCGCGCTGCGCAACATTTTCAACGAGACCAAGCGTCTCCTGAAGCCCGGCGGCATCGTGCTGCACGTCGAGCAGCCGCAGTACGCGCCCGGCATGCCGCTTTTCGAGCAGGCGATGCGCGACTGGGACGCGTTCTACAACAACGAGCCCTTCTGGTCGCGCATGCACGAGATGGACCTCGACCAGGCCATGATCGATGCGGGCTTCGCGAAGGACAGCCTGATCCATGGCGGCGTCTACGGCGTCGTCGACCGCGAGCTGTTCCCCGACGCAGCCGAAGATGAAACCGAAGACTACGGCCGCAAGGCGGCCTGGCACGTGATCGGAGCCGTGGCATGAGCTTTTCCGACGCCCTGAACGGAGCCGGCGCCAAGCCTGCCGGCAAGCGTCCCTACTTCCTCGACGCGCAAGTCGAGAAGGTCCTCGCGATCACCATGGCGGTGGCGCAGGAACTGGCCGTCGCGCGCCAGCGCAATGACACGCTCGAGCGTTTGCTGCGCGAAAAGGGTATCCTCGAGGCGGGTGAGATCGACGCATTCGAGCCCACGCGCGAAGCCTCTGCCGAGCGGCAGATGTGGAACCAGGAATACATCGCCCGCATCCTGCGCATCGTGCAGCAGGAGAACGAGGCGGCGATCCTTGCCGACGATGTCGCCTCGGGCGATGTCGGCGAAGAACTCGCGCGCGAGGTTTGATCGGGCGATGAGCGAATTGTTCGAATTCACCGTGCCGGTCCTCGTCGTGGGAGGTGGCGCCTGCGGGTGCATCGCCGCGCTCGCCGCAGCGAAGGCAGGCGCGGACGTCCTTCTCATCGAGCAGGACGAGCGCCCAATGGGCTCCACCGGAATGTCGCAGGGCCTGATCTGCGCGGCCGGTACCAAGGCCCAGGCTGCGCTCGGGATAGAGGACAGCGCCCACACCTACTTCGACGACATCATGGCCAAGACCAAGGGCCAGACTGACCCTGTTCTGGCGCGTGCGATCGCGGACCATGCGGGGCCCACCGTCGACTGGATGGTCGAGGCGCTCGACATGCCCTGGGATCTCGACAAGGGTTTTCGCCCGGCTTACGGGAACAGCACGTATCGCGTGCATGGCTGGCACGGCCACAGCGGTCAGGACATGGTCGACCTGCTGCACCGTCGGCTCGATGACAACGGCGTCGACGTCATGACCGGGGCCAAGCTCGTCGACGTCCACTCGGACGACGAGGGCCGCGTGCTCGGTGTCACCATCGAACGCCCGGACGGTTCGCGCGAGGATGTCGGTTGCGACACGCTGATCCTCGCCTGCGGGGGCTTCGCCGCCAACCACGCGATGGTTGCCGAAAACATGCCCGACGTCGCCATCGCCCGCAACAACGGCCACGAAGGCAGTCAGGGTACCGGCATTCGCGTGGGCGAGAAGCTGGGCGCCGCATTCGGCGACATGGCCTCCTACCAGGGCTATGCGATGCTCACCGAGCCGCAGGGGCTTCCGGTTCCTCCGGGGGTTCCCGTCGCGGGAGGCATCCTGGTCAACATCGAGGGCAAGCGCTTCACCGACGAGACCGCCGACATCGCAGGAATGGTGCACCCCGTGTTGCAGCAGCCGGGCGACTATGTCTGGGTGATCTACGACGATCGCATCGAGGCCGAGGTCGACTATATCCCCGAGATCATTGAGCTCAACAAGCTCAACGCACCCCGCTTCGCCAATAGCGTGGAAGAGCTCGCCGATGTGCTTGGCCTGCCGCACGACGCACTGGCGGCAACGCTCGCGGACGCCCATGACGCGCAGGCCCGGGCCGAACCGGACGCGCAGGGACGCATCTGGAACCAAGACCTTCCCCCGGCGCCCCGCTTCCGTGCCCTCAAGGTCGTGGGCGCGATCTTCCACACGCAGGGCGGGCTCCAGATCGACGGCCAGGCGCAGGTCTTGCGTCCTGACGGCACCCCCCTGCCCAACCTCTTCGCAGGCGGCGGCGCGGCCCGCTCGGTCTCGGGTCCCGCGCACTGGGGCTACCTGCCGGCCATGGGCCTCGCCACGGCGGTGACCTTCGGGCGCCTCGCCGGTGAGGCCGCAGCTCGCCTTGCGCTGGCCCGCGAGACGGCCTGACCGTCCCGCATCCGCCTTTCGTCCACTTTACGCAAATTCGCACTCATTTTCGGGAATTCATCATGTCCGATACTGCTGCACCGGTTGCTCCCGCCGCCATCGCCACTTGCCCCGCCGATTTGCGCGACAAGCTCGAAGCCATCGTGGGCGCTGCCAACGTCACCTCCGACGAAGATCGCCTGCGCCTGTTCAGCGAGGACGTCTGGACCCGCTCCCAGCATGTCGCGATGCTGATCGTGGCGCCCGAGACCACGCAGGAACTGGCGGCGGTGGTCGCCGCCGCCAACGAGGCGGGCGTCGCGCTTGCCCCGCGCGGTGCGGGCATGAGCTACACCGAATCCTACCTGCCGGTCACCGACGACACCGTTTCGATCGACATGACGCGCATGAACAAGGTCCTGCGCATCAGCCGCGAGGACATGACCGTGACCGTCCAGGCCGGTTGCACCTGGCTCGACATGATCGAGGCGCTCAAGCCGCTTGGCCTGCGCACGCCGTTCTGGGGGCCGATGTCGGGTATCTACTCGACCATCGGCGGCGGTCTCTCGCAGCTCAATGCGATGTTCGGCGCGGGCCACTATGGCACTTCCAGCGAGAGCGTGGTCTCGCTTACCATGGTGCTGGCCGATGGCCGCACCTTCAGCACCGGTGCGCGGGGCCCCGATGGCAACACGCCGCACTATCGCCACTTCGGCCCCGATCTCGTCGGCCTGTTCTGCGGCGATTCGGGTACGCTGGGTCTCAAGGCCGAGATCACCTTCCGCCTCATCCTGACCCCCCAGTTCGAGGATTCCGTCTCGTTCTCGTTCAAGACCGGCCCGGTCATGCTCGAGGCGCTGGCCGAGATGACCCGCGCCGGGATCGCCTCGGAAACCTGCGGCTTCGATCCCGGCCTCACCAAGGTGCGCATGAAGCGCATGTCGATGGCCGCCGACGTGAAGACGCTGGGCAAGGTCATCACCAAGGAGAAGTCGCTGGGCAAGGGCCTGCTGGCGGCCGCCAAGATCGCGATGGGCGGGCGCAACTTCATCCCCGAGGAAGAATACCCTCTCCACATCACCGCCGAGGGCCGCTGCAAGGAAGCGGTTGCCGCCGACATCGCCAAGGCGCGTGAAATCGCCGCAAAGTTCGAAGGCGTCGAGATCGAGAACTCGATCGCCAAGGTGATCCGTGCGATGCCGTTCCCCGCCCCGAACTCGATCCTCGGCCCCGAGGGCGAGAGCTGGGTGCCCGTCCACGGCCAGGCCTCGCTCTCGACCGCGCCCGCGATGTTCTCCGAAATCCGCGCTTACTTCGATGAGATGGCTCCGACTTTCGAAGCCCACGGCATCTTCAACGGGTTCCTGTTCTCCTCGCTCTCGACCAGTGCGATCGTGATCGAACCGGTCTTCTTCTGGCCCGAGGGCTACCGCCCCGTGCACGAATCGATGATGGAGGCCGATCACCTCAAGAAGCTCAAGCAGATGGGGTCCAATCCCGAAGCGACCGCCATCGTCACGCAGGCGCGCAACAAGGTGAAGGAGATCTGCAAGAAGTATGGCGCTGCCCACTTCCAGATTGGGCGAGCCTATTCCTACCGCGACCGCCAGGATCCCGCGTTCCTCGACGTGCTCGACGCGGTCAAGAACACGGTCGATCCCAAGGGTCTGTTCAACCCGGGTGGCCTCGGCTTCCCGCAGGGCAAGATCGCGCAGTGATGTCCGAGAAAGGTGCGACCTACCGCGCGATCCGTCTCGAACGGATCGCGCCCTCCTTCCGCGAAGGCTGCGAAATCGTCGACCTGCCGAGCCGTGAGCCCGGCCCTGGCGAAATCCGCGTGCGCAACCGTTTCTGCGGCATCAACGGCATCTTCGACACGCAGATCGCGCGGGACGCGGTCGACTACGTCAAGATCGCGCTTCCCACCTTCACCGGCGTCGAAGCGATCGGCGTGGTCGAGGCTATCGGCGAGGGCGTGCGCGAATTCGCCGTCGGCGATGCGGCCGTCTCGGTTCGCTTCACCGGCGGGTACCGCGAGGAAAACACAGCTCCGGCCAGCGCCTTCGTCAAGGCGCCGGCGCCGACCCGCGAGTATCTCGCGCTTTCCTCCACCGGCGTTTCGGCAATGGTCGCGCTCGAACGGATCGGCGAGCTCAAGGACGGCGAAACCGTTGCCATTTCGGCGGCGGCGGGTGGCCTTGGCCATTTCCTCGTCCAGCTTGCGGTGCTGCGCGGTTGCCACGTGGTGGGCGTTGCCGGTGGTCCCGAGAAGTGCGCCTTCGTGAAGTCGCTCGGCGCCGCACGGGTGATCGACTACAAGTCGGAAGACGTCGCCGAAGTGCTGGGGCGTGAATACCACAATGCGCTCGACGTTGCGGTCGACACGGTGAGCGGCAAGATCCACGACGCCTTCCTTGCCAACCTTGCCAACCACGGCCGTCTCGTCGTCGGCGGCGCGGCGGCGGACCTGGAGGGCAAGCCCGAGATCGTGACGGCCCCGCGCATCGCGAATTCGATCTACTACAAGGGTGCCTCGGTGCGCGGCTTCATGAACGGATTGCTCACGCCCTACTGGGACGATGCCCGCGAGCGGCTCTTCGCGCTCTACGAGGATGGCAAGCTCAAGGCCTGTATCGACGAGGCCCGTTTCACCGGCATCGAGGGCATCTACGACGGGGTCGAACGGCTCCTGTCTGGTCGCTCCTCGGGCAAGGTGATCGTGGACTTGGTCGAGGCGACCTGAATTGACGTAGGCGGGTCGGCCCGGACAGGCCACCGCCTGCTGTTGCCTTCAGGCAATCGATGCGACGCAGAAGAACAACCATGACACAACCAGCCCCCAAGACCCTTTTCGCCAAGATATGGGACGCGCACCGGATCGAGACCGGTTCGACAGGCTCCAGTCTTGTCGCGATCGATCGCGTGTTCCTGCACGAGCGCACCGGCGCGGCGGCGCTCAAGTCGATGGCGGCGGCGGGACGCCCCGTGCACGATCCCGCGCGCGTCTTCGCGGTCATGGACCATATCGTCGACACGCGCATCGGTCGCGGCGACGGCACGCTGATGGAAGGCGGTTCGGCCTTCATTACCGAGACCCGTGCGGCGGCCAAGGCGGCGGGCATCATGCTGTTCGACGTCAACGATCCCGACCAGGGCATCACCCACGTCATCTCGCCCGAACTGGGCATCGTGCTGCCCGGCGTGACGCTCGTCGCCCCCGACAGCCACACCTGTACGCAAGGTGCACTGGGTGCGCTCGCCTGGGGCATCGGTTCGAGCGAAGCCGAGCACGCAATGGCGACCGGCACGCTGCGGATCGAGAAGCCGCGCACCATGCGCGTGACATTCACCGGCACGCTGGCTCCGGGTGTCACTGCCAAGGACATGGCGCTCGCGCTCATTGCCGCGCACGGCGCGGGCGGCGGTGCGGGCCATGCAGTGGAATTCGCAGGCGAAGCGGTCGAGGCGCTCGAGATCGAGGCGCGCATGACCTTGTGCAACATGGCGACCGAATTCTCCGCCATGGCGGGCTTCATCGCGCCCGACGCGAAGACCTTCGCCTATCTCGCGGGGCGCCGCTACGCGCCCGCACACTTCGACGAGCCCTATTGGCAAACGCTGCGCAGCGACGAGGGCGCGGTGTTCGACGCCGAGATCGTGATCGATGCGTCGAGCCTCGCACCGATGGTGAGCTGGGGCACCAGCCCGCAGCATTCGATGCCGATCGACGGCGCGGTGCCGCAGGGTCCGCAACGTGCGCACGACTACATCGGGCTCGAGGCCGGTGCCACCATGCTCGGCACGCCGATCGACGTCGCTTTCATCGGCTCGTGCACCAATGCGCGCCTTTCCGACCTTCGCCGCGCGGCCGCTCTGGTGAAGGGGCACAAGGTTTCGCCCGCGATCCGGAAGGCGCTCGTCGTGCCGGGCAGCTCGGCGGTCAAGCGCGCGGCCGAGGCCGAGGGGCTCGACGCGATCTTCACCGAAGCCGGGTTCGAATGGCGCGCGAGCGGCTGTTCGCTGTGCTTCTTCGCAGGGGGCGAGCGGTTCCCTGAAGGCAGCCGCACGATCAGCTCGACCAACCGTAATTTCGAGGGCCGCCAGGGTCCCGGCATCCGCACCCATATCGCAAGCCCGGAAACGGTGATCGCCAGCGCCATCGCCGGTGCTATCGCCGATCCGCGCGAACTCGCGAAGGAGACCGCCCAGTGACCCCGTTCACCACGCTTTGCTCCATCGCCATCCCGATCCTGCGCGACAACGTCGATACCGACGCGATCATTCCGAGCCGCGAAATGAAGAGCACCGGGCGAACCGGCCTTGCCGAGGGGCTTTTCGCTCCCTGGCGCTACAGCGACGTGGCGGCCCGCGTGCCTGATCCAACCTTCGAGCTCAACCGGAGCGAAGCGCAAGGCGGGCAGATCATCCTTGGCGGGGCCAATTTCGGTTGCGGGTCGAGCCGTGAGCACGCGGTCTGGGCGCTCGTCGAATACGGCATCCGCTGCGTCATCGCCGAAAGCTTTGCGCCGATCTTCCGCGCCAACTGCATCCGCAACGGCGTTCTGCCGATCACGCTGCAGCGTAGCGTGGTCGATGCACTTGCCTGGCATCAACTCGAAATCGATCTCGCAGCGCAGACCGTGCGAGCTGGCGAGACGAACTGCACCTTCACGATCGAGGACGAGCCGCGCACGATGCTGCTCGAGGGGCTCGACGTGATCGACCTGACATTGAAGGCCCGGGACGCCATCGCGGCGTGGACCGACGCGGATCGCACGGCGCGCCCCTGGGTCTACCTGGAGAAGACGGCATGACACAGATCCTCGTATCCGAAGTGGGCCCGCGCGACGGGCTCCAGTCGATCAAGCAGGTAATGCCGCTTGAGGCCAAGAAAGCCTGGATCGCGGCGGAAGCTGCTGCCGGCGTCAAGGAGATCGAGGTCGGCAGCTTCGTGCCGCCCAAGCTGCTTCCGCAAATGGCCGACACCGCCGAGCTCGTGGCCTTCGCCAAGGGTATCGAGGGTCTCAACGTGGTGGCGCTCGTGCCCAACGCGCGCGGCGCCGAGAACGCTGCGAAGGCGGGCGTCCACGGCATGTCGATCCCCTTTTCGCTCAGCGAAACGCACTCGATCCGAAACGTGAAGAAGGATCATCCGGCGATGCTCGCCGAGATCGCGGCGGTCGCCCGGATCGCCAAGGACGCCGGAATCCACTTTGCGGTGGGTCTCTCCACCGCCTTCGGCTGCACCATCGAGGGCGCGGTGCCCGAGGATACCGTGGTGCGCCTCGCCGTTGCCGCGGCCGAAGCGGGTGGCCAGGAATTCAGCCTGTCGGACACGACCGGCTATGCCGACCCCGCCCAGGTCAAGCGCCTTGTGCGCAAGGTCAAGGCCGCGGTGGGCGACGAGATGCTCACCACGCTGCACCTGCACAACACCCGCGGCCTCGGCCTTGCCAATGCGCTGGCGGGGCTCGAGGAAGGGATCACCACGATCGACGCCTCGATCGCGGGTCTTGGCGGCTGCCCTTATGCGCCGGGCGCTTCGGGCAACCTGGTTACCGAGGACCTCGTCCTCATGCTCAATACCATGGGCTACGACACCGGCATCGACCTGGAGAAGCTGCTCGAGGTACGAAAGATCCTCGCCGAGGCGCTTCCCGGCGAGCCGCTTTACGGCTTTACGCCCGATGCCGGGCCGATGCTCGACTACAAGGAAAGGATTGCGCGATGAGCGCTGTTGCAGGCGGTGCGCCGACGCCGCTGGCCGGGATCACGGTCGTTGAATTCACCCACATGGTCATGGGCCCGACGGTCGGTCACATCCTCGCCGGGCTGGGCGCCGAGGTCGTGCGCATCGAGCCCATCGGCGGTGACCGCACGCGCAAGCTGCTCGGTTCCGGTTCGGGCTATTTCCCGATGTACAACCGCGGCAAGAAGTCGATCTGCCTCGACCTCAAGAGCGCCGAGGGCATCGCGGTCGCGAAGGACCTGTGCGCCAAGGCCGACGTGCTTGTCGAGAACTTCCGGCCCGGTGCACTCGACCGCCTCGGACTGTCCTACGAAGCTCTCAGTGAAATCAATCCCGGCCTGATCTACTGTTCGGAGAAGGGGTTCCTCCCCGGTCCCTACGAAGAGCGCACCGCACTTGACGAAGTGGCGCAGATGATGGGCGGCCTCGCCTACATGACCGGCCCTCCGGGACGTCCCTTGCGCGCCGGTTCGAGCGTCGTCGACGTGACTGGCGGCATGTTCGGGGTGATCGGCATTCTGGCCGCGCTGGAGGAACGCCACCGTACGGCCAAGGGCCAGAAGATCGTCGCCAGCCTGTTCGAGACCACGATCTACCTCGTCGGCCAGCACATGGCCCAGTTCGCGGTCACCGGGAAGGCCGCCAACCCGATGCCCGCGCGCATCTCGGCCTGGGCGATCTACGACGTGTTCGAGACCAAGGACGAGCCGGTCTTCATCGGCGTTGTCAGCGACGTCTTGTGGGAGAAGTTCTGTGCGATCTTCCAGCTCGACGAACTCTGGGGCGACGAGAGCATCCGCACCAACAACGAGCGCGTGAAGGCGCGCGACCGCATCCTCCCGCAGGTGCGCGAGTTGTTCCTGGGCATGACCCGCGCCGAGATCGTCGGCATGCTCGAGGGCACCGGCCTGCCCTTCGCCCCGATCGGCAAGCCCGAGGACATGTTCGACGATCCTCAACTCGCCGACGGTGGCCTTGAGGACGTCACGCTCGACAATGGCGAGCAGACCCGCCTGCCCACCATCCCACTGCAGATGGGCGGCAAGCGTCCCGGCGCTCCGGTCACCCTGCCCAGCGCGGGACAGGACAGCGTCGCGGTGCTCGAAGCGCTGGGTTATCCGGCCGAAAAGATTGCCACTCTGACCGCGACGGGCGCCGTCGGCACCGCCTGAGTGCGGCTTTCAAGCACGCTCGACCAATAAAGAAGGGCCCCGGCATGCACGCGCGTTGCCGGGGCTTTTTCGTAGCCTTCGCCAACCCGGGGCGACGCGGGTAAAGCGCTGGCCAAGAGTCGATGTCCGGTGCGACAATGCAGCCCATGAAAAAAAGGGCGATCCCGAGGGACCGCCCTTTCCTCCTGCATGTCTCTTGCGAGACTTATGCCTTGTTGTCGATGCTCCTCAGAACGGCTTCACCGAACCCAGGAAGCAGATGCCCGAAATCGTGATCCAGTACACGTAGGCCATCATGCGGCCGTACAGGAACTCACGTTCGAGCGCAGCCTCCTCTTTGGGGTTGGGACCTTCCGCCAGGCGACGGAAACGCACCGTCCACAGGCGCATGATCCAGCGCAGACCAAGACCGATGCACAGCGTGAAGCCGTAAAGCGTCAGCTTGGCAGCATACCAGCGCATGCCCTCGCCCGCCTCGAGCGGACCGTGGCCCAGCAGCGAGGAGATGCCGACGATGAAGATCGCCGGAATGAGGAACCAGCGGATCTTCTCGTCGATCTTGGTCAGCTTGACGCCGATGTCGGTCTCGCGCTTGATGAACGCGGCCCAGCACAGCGAGAGCCAGAGCGCCCAGAAGATCCACATGGCCGCCAGGTAGTTGCCACCGTAGGGCTGCAGGCCATAGATATGGCCCATGTGCAGCCCCAGCGGCAGCAGCGAGATGATGCCCGTGCGCGCCAGGATGTCGATGCGATAGGCCGTCTCCATGTGGCGGCGGCGTTCGTCCATCGACAGCTTGCGGTTGATGACATTGAAACTCGTCTGGAACACACCCCATTCGCCGCCCAGCCAGTAGACCATGCAAATGATGTGTACCCAGCGCAGAACCAGTACTTCTTGAATCACGACTTTCCCCTTTTGTCAGAAGGGGGGAGCCGCCCCTAAGCCGATGCGGCGTCCGTGCGGGATAGCTTCTCCACCCAGTCGGTGACCGGCGGATCGATTTCCTGCATGGCTTCGACTTCCTGCTGAAAGCCGCGCATGACGCGGGCGATATACGCCCTCATGGCAATTCCCCGTTCCTCACCGGCCTCATGGTCCGGTGCAAACCCCTCAATGCTCTGGCGATCGATCGAGCCGTTCTGCTCGAGCAACCGCTCCACGGTATCCAGACGCTCCCGGGTAGCGGCCAGTTCGGCCACGACCGAGAGGGTCAGCGAATAGAGACGATCGACGGCCATCTCATCGAAGAAGACCGGGCGACCGCCCTTTGCGCGCGCACCCGAACGTGCGATCCAGTCGAGCCCTTGGGTCATGCCGAAATCTCCTTCTCGAGATCGCTGGAAACCAGGGGCTTCCAGGCACCGTATGCGTTCCAGATTGCTGCGCGTCCGTAATCCTCGTTCTCACCGTCGGGCGAGGCGGGGAACAGCGACTTGTCGGGGACTGCCCGCACACCGGTCACGAATTGCTGTTCGAGCGGGAAGCCGGCATCCGCCATGACCTGTTCGAGGTGCACGCCGTGCATCGCGGACCAGAACGGCTCGTTGTTGTTGTAGGCGTCCCAATCGCGCAGGAACTGCTCGAAAAGTGGCATGTCGGGCCCGTACTGTGGCTGTTCGACATGCAGCAAAAGGCCACCGGGCTTGAGCACGCGGTACGCTTCGGCAAGGATCCGGGGCATCGCAGCAGCCGAAGTCTCGTGCAGGAACATCGTCGTCTGCACCCAGTCGAAGTGGTTGTCCGGAAAACGCGAGAGGTCCTCGCCATTGGCCTGGACTAAACGGATGTTGGCAACGCCAAGGCTGGCGGCGCGGGCAGCTCCATAGCGCAGCACAGGAGCCGCGGTGTCGATGCCGATGACTTCGGCTTCGGGGAAGCCCTGCGCGATCGGAACCGCGTTGTGGCCCACCGTGCAGCCGATATCGAGCACGCGTTCGGGCTTCCAGTCGGGCCGGTTCTGCTTGATCCAGCCCACGACCGCCTGGCCGCCGCCATCGTTCAGGCTGCCGAGCGCGCCGCCGGTCGTCGCGAAGAGGCCAGCGTCGTAGTTGGCCGTGACCGCGACGTCGCCGGGGCGTTCCTCGCCATGGTAGCTGCCCGGCTGGCAATGGATGTCGACACAGGTGACGTAAAGCGGCTGTTCGATCGAGGGGTCGAGCTCGAGAAGGCCCGATGCCGCGTTGAAGCCGCGCGCCTTGGCGTCGAGTTCGTCGAGCTGGCGCAGCACGACCTGGCGCCCGTTCTGCTGGCGCATTTCCATCGAATTGCGCTTGAGCGCCGACCACATGCGGTGCCAGGGATCCTGGTTCATCGCGACGCGGATTTCCTCGCGGTTCTCGGGCGCGCGACCATGAAGCGCCTTGAATGCGGGCAGCACGTGATTTTCGTAGGAGAGCCAGTTCCCCTTGCCCAGGTCACCGGAAAGATAGCGGTTGAACAGCGTCAGGAAATTGAAGCGCGCGGCTTCGTCGTGGTTGGCAACGGCCATCATCGCGTGCCGCTTGAGTGCGGTATAAGGTGGTGGAACTTGGCTTGGCATCGAAACCCTCCTTGCTGCACCAGATCGCGGCATGATCACCTTTGCGGTGCGCCACCCGACCTGTCTTGCAAGGTTGTCCTACCGCGAGTGCGGGCCTTATGGCTTGATTTGAGTCAAGTCTATAACAAATAAGCGGAGGGCTCCGCGATTTCTCGCAGAGCCCTCCGGTTTTCAGCCCTTTGTGCCTAAGCCAATTGGCCTGGCAAGGCGGATCGGTGCCGTGTCAGAACTCGGCGAGGAGACGACCGAGACCCTCGACCTTGTCCTCGATGCCGCAAGCGCGCAGGCCGTGCCAATACGTCGCGGTGTTGATCGCGATCACCGGCTTCGACAGCTTCTGTTCGTATTCGCGGGCAAGATCGACCATCGAGAGATTGGTGCCGACCTGGACGATGGCATCGACGTCATCGCCGTCGAGTTCATCGAGCACCGGGCGCAGTTCCTCGGGCGTGACCTTGGCGATATCAGTCCAGCGCTTGCACTGCAGCGGCTTGTCACGCTTCACCTCGAAGCCCGATTCCTCGAGGAAACGCCGCACTTCGGCGTTGGCGACAGGGTAGTAGGGCGAGACGAAGCTGACCGTCTTGACGTTGCCGTAGGCCTTGAGTGCGGCGGCCACCGATTCCGCTCCGGTCGAAGCCCCAATGCCGGCGAAATCCTCGACCTGCTTCTTCCACTTCTTCGCGCCTTCGACACCGCCGTAGAAGGTCACCGCCGACATGCCGAGCACGAGATAGTCGGGCTTGCAGGTCATCACCGAGCGAACCGCATCGAGGGTGTTTTCCGCGATGAGCGTGGTGCCCGCGATGAAGTCCTCGTTCGAGAGTGCCAGCGGATCTTCCACGTAGATGCGCGAGAAGTGGTTGGTCACGCCTTCAGGACGCATGCGCTCCATGTCGGGCTGCACGGTGGTGTTGGTGGACGGTGCGATGACACCCAGCAGCTTGCGCCAACCGAGAACGTCTCCCATAGCTTGTACTCCTGTTGCAGGGCCTGGCCTGCGGGTTGAACGACGTTTCTCCCCGCCCGCTCGCGTGGCGAGATGTTGTTTTCTGGTTGTTTTGTGTGAAGCACGCGGACAGGGGGAGCCCCCTGCCCGCGCGCCCTTGCTATCACGTGATCGCGGCGGCTTCCGCGAGGCTTTCGAACATGGCCTGGCGCAGCATGTAGGCGCGGCGCTGTTCGTCGTTGGCCTTGATGTCGAGCATCGCCTGGCGACGACGCTGGTGCGCGTCGTCCTGTCCGCCCTTGATCATGGCCATGTTGGCCTTGGTCTGGGTCTGCGTGAAGCTGTGCGTGACCTGGCGGCGCTGGCGGTCATAGAGCGAGAGGTTCGCGTCCATGTCGGCCTTGCCTTCGATCACGGGCAGCAGCTTCTCGAACAAGTTGAAAGCATCGTGAATGCCCGAGTTCATGCCGAAGCCGCCGAGCGGGTTGTTGAGGTGCGAGGCATCACCGCAGAGCATCACGCGGCCTTCGCGGAAGGACTTCGCGACGCGCTGGTGGACGCGGTAAAGCGTGCGGTGGCCGGTCTTGACCTCGGCACCCTTGCCCTCGCCCAGCAGGCGATCGAAGATGCCGTTCTTGACCTCGTCCGAGCGCAGGAAGTCTTCGTCGGCTTCCGGATCGGTCGGCACCAATACGCGCCACACCGAGGGAACGCGCAGCAGGACGAGCCATTCCTGCGGATCGCTGACGTAGTTCACATAGCACAAGTTGGGCAGGTAATCGGCCAGTTCGACTTCGGTCGAAAGCGTCAGGAAGCGCTCGGGGTAGGTGAAGCCGTCGAATTCGACGCCCAGCCATTTGCGAACGATCGAGTTCGCGCCGTCCGCGCCGATCAGGAAGTCGCAGCGGATCTTGTCGATGCCCATCATGGTCTCGACGAAGACGTCGACACCGGTCGCGTCTTCGTTGAAGTAGGCGATACGGCTGTTGAAGCGGATCTGTGCGCTTGAATACTTCGCGAGCCCGGCGGCCAGCCCCTGCGAGAGGTGGTACTGTTCGCACTGGATGCGGAAGGGGTATTTGGTCACGTCGGCGATCTCGGCCAGGTCGAAGTCGATCACTTCGCCGCTCTGGCGATCGCGCCAGTGATAGACGGGAGCCTCGAGACCCTTGTCGATCAGCATCTGCGTGATGCCGATCTCATCCAGCATCTCGAGCGTCGGCGGATGGAAGGTCGAGGCGCGCAGGTCATCGGCGCACGTCGCACCGGCTTCGAGGACGACCACGTCGACGCCCGCCTTCGCCAGAAGTGTCGCCAGAACCGTACCAACCGGCCCTGCCCCCGCGATCACCACCTGGCATCGTTCAACTGCAGCCATATCCAGCAGACTCCACTAATTGCTTTGCGAGGGCAGATATGGACGTCGGGCAGTTGCATGGGATGCGTGAGCGGAGGTCTATCCGACTTGCGGTGAATATACCTCCCCTTGGCGGATAGAGGTTCCGAAGATCCCGATTTTTGGCAGAATGCCCACGTAATTTTCCGCAATTGTCAGTGACCTGGATCAATTCCCGACAAGTTGCCCAAAAAAAGAAGGGCGCCGGAGCGCCCTTCGATTTCATTGCAGCAAAGGCATCTTACACGACGGCGCAGACGGTCTTCCATTCGAGATAGTTCTCGAGCGCCTGCTTGCCGCTGTCGCGCCCCCAGCCCGACTGCTTGACGCCGCCGATGGCGAGCGTGGGATCGTACATGGCGTGGCAGTTGATCCAGACCGTGCCGGCCTTGATTGCGCTCGACATGCGATGCGCGTTGCTGAGACCTTCGGTCCAGACGCTGGCAGCAAGACCGTATTCGCTGTCGTTGGCAGCGGCGATCACCTCCTCGACATCGTCGAAGGCCTGCGCGACGAGAACCGGCCCGAAGACTTCCTCGCGCACGATCTCCATGTCGGGCTTCACGTCGACGATGAGGGTCGGCGTGATGAAGGTGCCCGCTTCGCCGGTGCGCTCACCGCCGGTCAGCATCGTCGCGCCGTCTGCCTTGGCGCGCTGGAGGAAGCCCTCGACGCGCTCGGCGTGGCGCAGCGAGACGACCGGGCCCATCTGTGTGTCGGGCGCGAGACCATGACCCATCTTGAGGCTCTTGGCGTAGTTGGCGACGCCTTCCACGACCTGGTCGTGGATCGAGCGGTGCACGTAGAGGCGCGAGCCCGCGATGCAGACCTGGCCACCGTTGAAGTAGATCGCGTTGGCGACGCCCGGGATCGCGAGGTCGAGATCGGCGTCGGGCATCACGATCGTGGGCGACTTGCCGCCCAGCTCGAGCGTGACGCGCTTGAAATTGGTCTTGGCCGCGTCGAGCACGGCGCGTCCGGTCGCGGTCGAACCGGTGAAGGCGATCTTGTCGACGTCCTTGTGACTTGCCAGCGTTGCGCCGGTCTCGCCGCCAAGGCCCGTTACGACGTTGAGGACGCCGGCCGGGAGACCCGCTTCCAGCATCAGTTCGGCAAGGCGCAGCGCGGTAAGCGAAGTGTCCTCGGCGGGCTTGAGGACAAGCGTGCAACCAGCGGCAAGTGCGGGCGCCAGCTTCATCGCGGTCAGAACGAGCGGCGAGTTCCACGGCACGATCGCGGCGACGACGCCGACCGGCTCGCGCACCGTCCAGCTGCGCACCTGCTTTCCGGCGGGCTGGTAGTTGATCGAGCTCTCGATGGTGTTGCCTTCGATGGCCATGGCCTGGCCCGCAAAGAAGCGGAACTGGTTCACCGCGCCGGGAATTTCCGCCCAACGGCCAACGAACAGCGGCTTGCCCTGGTCGAGCGTCTCGAGTTCGGCGAGATCGTCGATGTTGGCCTCGATCAGATCGGCGATCTTCCACAGGATGCTGGCGCGCTGTGCCGGGACGGTGGCCGCCCAGGCACCTTGCGCGGCGCGCGCGGCGGCAACCGCCGCATCGACGTCCGTGGCGCCTGCCGCCGCGACCTGGCCAAGTTCGCTGCCGGTTGCCGGATCGAGCGTGGCGAACGTGGCGCCGCTCGCGGCCTGGCACCACTCGCCATTGATCAGCAGTCCCTGCCCCTGCGCGCGGCGTGCGAGGAATTCGCGCGTGGCGGGACGCAAGCTGGCGAAATCGAGTGGCATCGTCGGTGTCTCCTTTGTTCGCACCTGTCCTAATCCACTTGGCCGCTTAGCCTCCTGAGTGGCAATCCGAAAAGCCGCTTGGCGGATAACTCTGTCCGCAGCGGGAGCACAAATCCGACTTCCCGTTCACTGTCCGAACACAGGACCGGACCTCGTTCCGGCTGCATGGAACCAAATTTGGCCGGTTTCGACCTCATGTCGGGCGCCCCGAGGCGCCCCTGACGGTCGGGCTGGCGACCACCATCGCCATGAAGGCGAAGATACACGGATGGGGATTGTATGACCTACCGCTTGGGTGTTGACGTCGGAGGGACGTTCACCGACCTGCTTTTGTTCAACCAGGAGGATGGCTCGTTCTTCCGGCACAAGACGCCGTCGACGCCGCACGATTCGTCGGAAGGCATTCTGAACGGGTTGGGTGCGATCTGCGAGAAGGCACAGATCACGCCGGCGGACATCGAGTTCTTCCTGCACG
>NZ_JABWCU010000031.1 GCF_018491765.1 Novosphingobium profundi
GTCGTGCTGGTGCCGGGCGTCGGTCGCATCACTTTCGCCACGGACAAGACCACCGCGCGCCTGGCCGGGGAATTCTACGGCAACGCGATCAACGTGATGCGCGGCGCCGAGGCGGCGAGTGCGTGCTTAGTGGACGAAGCGCGCGATCACGTCGCGGTAGCTGCGCGAGACTTTTACCTGTGCACCCGAATCGAGCACCAGGAAGCATTCGCCGTTGGTGTGCGGCTTGACCTGGCGGACCTGGTTCAAGTTGACGATGGTCGAGCGATGGACGCGCTGGAACACGCGCGGGTCGAGCCGGCGTTCGAGGTCCTTCATCGTCTCGCGCAGGATCAGCGAATTGTCGGCGGTGCGGATGCACATGTAGTCGCCCGCCGCCTCGATGTGCTCGATCGAATCGACGTCGATGCGGAAGATCTGGCCGCGATCCTTGATGTTGATGAGTTTTTCGTAGCGGTCGGCGTTGGGGTCGGTGTCCTCGGGGATCGCATCGACCGCATCGGGCGCCACTTCGGCGAGAACCGTCTTGAGCTTCTCGGCCTCCTCCGCCGAGCGCTTGTCGGCCAGGCGCTGGCGCACGCGCGCGAGGGTGTCGTCGAGCTTGCTCTCGTCGACCGGCTTCATCAGGTAGTTGACCGCGTTGGCCTCGAAGGCGCGCACGGCGTGCTCCTGGTAGGCGGTGACGAAGACGATCAGCGGCGGCTCGATCTCCATCACGCCCTTGACGACCGAGAAGCCGTCGAAGCCGGGCATCTGGATGTCGAGGAAGACGAGGTCGGGCTTTTCGGTCTTGATCTTGCGGATGGCCTCGCGGCCGTTCGAGCACGTGTCGATGATCTCGACGTCGGGGTATTTCTCGAGGCGCAGTTGCAGGCCTTGAATGGCCAGCTTCTCGTCGTCGACAAGGATCGTGCGAATGGTCATGTCTTTACTACTCCGGAAAGAGGCACAATGCGCGCCGTCCCCCTATGTTCCCGGCCGGATGAACCTTAGCGTTGCGCCATCGCGGCAACGCGCGGTCCGCCCGGCGTCTCTTCTTCGGCCTCGTCGCGGCGCTCGGCGGGAATCTCGATGAGGACGGCAAAGCCCCCCTCGACCGGTTCGACCGTCTCGAACCGGTGATGCGCGCCATAGGCCTGCGACAGCCTGTCCCGAATGTTAGAAAGGCCCACACCGGTCGAAACCGGCTCCCCTCCATCATAGGTCATGCCCGACAACCTGTTGTCGGTCGTGGGGCTTTGCAAGCCCGGCCCGGTATCCGAGACGGTAATGCGAAGCGTGGACCCGATGAGTTGCGTGGCGATGGTGATCTCGGCCCCCGATTCCTGCTGGCTCACGGCATATTTGATGGCGTTCTCGACCAGCGGCTGGAGCAGCAGCGAGGGCAGCAGGCACTTCTGCGTCGCCTCGTCGATGGTGAAGGTGGTGCGCAGGCGTTCCTCGAAGCGCATGCGCTCGATGTCGAGGTAGAGCATCAGCGTCTCGACTTCCTGCGCCACGGTGACGCGCGCCGAAGGCTTGTTGACCAGCGTGTAGCGCAGGAACGAGGAGAGGCGGCTCAGCATCGCATTGGCCGGCTCGGTCTGCTTCAGCAGCACCAGGGTCGAGATCGAGTTCAGCGTATTGAACAGGAAGTGCGGGTTGAGCTGGTAGCGCAGCATGGCGAGCTGCGCGCTCGTCGCCTGGCTCTCGAGCCGGATCAGCTGGTCGTTCTGCTCTTCCACCTGGAGGTAGAAGTTGATCGCGTAGTAGAGCGCCGACCAGGCGCCCAGCAGTGTCGCGTCGATGTAGAGCACGCCCAGGAACAGCTGGGTGAAGCTGGCCTCGCTGTCGGTGCGCCACAAGGACCAGACCCAGGCATCGATGAAGGCGTGGAGCGAGACGGCGGCGGCCAGGATCACCGCGGTAAGGCCCCAGGTGATGATCGGGCGCCGGGTGATCAGCCCCCGGTAGATCACCGAGAGCACCAGCGAGATCGAGAAGCCGGTGATGGTCTGGATCAGCACCAGCACCAGCGAGGTCAGCGGCTGGTTGTTGGCGATCATCGACATCGTGCGCAGCAGCATCGCGCCGGCCCAGCCGGCGGTCTGGAGGCGCCAGAAGGCCTTGTCCTTGTTCGCGAAGAACGGAATCGGCTGGATCGGCAGGACGCTCATGGCCATGGGTCTAGCCTAATTCGCCGCGTGGCCGAAATGGAAGGGGCGAGCCAAGGGGATCAACCGTCCTGCTTCTGCGACTGGCTGGCCGTGGCGTCCTCGAGCGCGCGCGAAAGCTGGTCCATGCCCACCGCGCCCGCGATCAGGTTGTCGCCCGCCACCCAGCTCGGCGTGCCCGAGAAGCCGAGCCGCCCGGCGAGCTTGAGATTGCGCTGGAGTTCCTCCTCGACGGTGGGGCTGGCCGCGACGCGGCGCGCGCGCTCCATGTCGAGGCCGACTTGTTTCGCCACCGCCTCGATGGTCGGCTCGTCGACCTGCCCGGCCGCGTACATCGCATCGTGGAAGGCCGGATACTTGCCCTGCTCGGCCGCCGCGAGCGCCATGCGCGCCGCCGCCGGGCTGGCCGGGCTGATGATCGGCAGCTCGCGCACGACGATGCGCAAGTCCGGGTTGCGCGCGAGCAGTTCCTTCAAGTCGGGCAGGCTCTGGCGGCAATAGCCGCAGGCGAAGTCGCTGAATTCGACGAGCGTGGTCTTGCCCCGCGGGTTGCCGAGGACGGCGCCGGGGAAGGGGGTCTCGACGCTCTCACGCACGTCGGCGAGCTGTTCGCGGGACTGGCGCTTTTGCAGGTTCTCCATTGCCATCGGCAGGATTTCGGGGTGTTCGAGGATGTAGTCGCGCACGACGTGCTCGACGGCGATCCTGCCGCCGTACCATCCCCCCGCGCCCAGGATCGCGAGCCCTGCGAGAGTTGCTGCCAGCTTGCTACCCGTTCCCATGCTTCGTTCGAATCCTGTCCGTGCCAAGTGCCTAGCGCGCCATGCGCGGCGCGGTTCCCGCCTGCCTTAGCGACGCTTGGAACCTTGTTCCAGTTCGGCGCGCGCCTGCATCTCGATATCCTGTGCGCGCAGCCAGTCGGCCGAGTACTGGGGCAGACCCGCCTCGGCGGCCTGGGCGCTGCGCAGCGCTTCGGACATGCGGCCCGAGAGCACCTGTTGTTCGGCGCTGGCAAGGTAGGCGCGGGGCATGTCGTTGTCCTGCGCGTAGATCATGCCCAGCTGGTACCAGGCGAAAGGGTTGTCGCGGTCGCGCACGACCGCCGCCTTGAGCACCTCGCGCGCCTCGTCGTGGAAGGCGGGGTCCTCGGTCGCGATCAGCGCGTGGCCGAAGAGCGTGGCGATGAGTGGCTGGTTGCCGGTTTCCTGCGTCGCCTCGCGCAAGGGGGCGAGCGCATCGCGCGGGCGTCCGCTCTCGAGCAGGATCTGGCCCTGCATCTCGAGGAAATAGGGATCGTGCGGATCCTCGGCGATGAGGGCGGCGACTTCGGCCTTCGCCTTGTCGAACTCGGACTCGCGGTGATAGGCGTAGGCCCTGGCGTAATGGGCGGGGATCGAGGTGTCGCTGGGGGGAAACTTCTGGAACACCAGGCGCGGTTCGGCAAGATAGCCGAAGAGCTTGGCCTTCATCCGCACGAAGCGCTTCTGCAGTGCGGGGTCGTCGGGCTTCGCCCAGGCCGGGTCCTTCTGGTAGGTGTCCTGGAGGGTCTGGATGCGATCGCCGGTGAGCGGGTGGGTGGAATAAAACTCGTCGCCGTCCTGCGGCATGTAGCCGTGGCGCAGTTCCAGGTTCTGCAGCTTCTTGAAGAATTCCACCGAGCCGCGCCCGCTGATCCCGGCCTTGGAGAGGTAGTCCGCGCCCGCCGCGTCGGCCGAGGCTTCCTGCGAGCGGGTATAGGCGAGGTAGTTGCCCATGGCCGCCTGCTGGCCCGCCATCATCACCCCCATGCCCGCTTCGGCGCTGCCCGCCACGGCCGCCGCCGCGCCCAGCAGCAACGAGAGGATCGAGATGTGCCCGGCCATCTTGGCGCCCGGCTGGAGTACCGCGTGGCCGCCGGTGACGTGGCCCAGTTCGTGGGCGATCACGCCCTGCACTTCGGCGGCGGTGTCGGCCTCGTTGATAAGCCCCGCGTTGACGTAGACCGCCTGCCCGCCCGCCACGAAGGCGTTCACGTTCATGTCGTTGACGAGCACGATGTCGACGTTCGCGGGCTGGAGCCCGGCGGCCTCGATCAGCGGCGCGGCCATGTCGTGAAGCAGCGATTCGGTCTCGGCGTCGCGCAGGATCGATTGCGCCGCCGCCGGGGTGGCGGACCACCCGAACAGCGCCAGGAACGAAAGTGCGAGTGCGGTGAAACGCAGGAGGGGCATGTTGCTTGTAGGACCTCTCGGGCCTGAACCGGTGCTGAAGCCCGGGGGCGGAATGGCCCGGAGCGGGCCCCTCCCATGGGCGCGTGGGCCCAGCCTAGCGAGCGCGTCGCACCCTGCCAAGCACGCGGTCGACTTCGGGCGGCAAGGCCCGGTCGCTCAATCCTCGAGCAGGTGGCGGGCGGCGCGATCGAGCAGGCGCGCGTCGTCGCCCACTTCGCCCAGCAGCACGAGCTGACCATCGGGCGTGCGGCGCGCGACAAGGACGGTGAACTCCCCGCTTTCGCCGGCTTGCTCAAGCGGCCGGGGCGGCATGCGACGCAGCGCCTCGAGCAAGTCCTCGTGGCGCGCGCGCAGGGCGTGGGTGTCGCCAGCCGCCGCGCGGCGCTCGGCGCGTTCGGCCTGGACCAGTGCCTTGAGCCCGCCCGGGGTCTGCGCGAGCACATCGGCAAAGGCGCCGCGGGCCACTTCGCGGCGACGGCCATGCGCGATGGCGGTGGCGATTTCGGTGAGGCGGGTCTTGTCGTAGTTCGCACCGAAGACGAGCTTGACGAGCGGGATCAGCGGCGCGCGATCCTGCGCGACAAGCCCGGCCTCGGCCAGCAGCGCGGCGTAGCCGGCGGGGTCTTCGCCAACGGCGAGCGCGAAATCGTAGGCGTGCGCGATCGCGGCATAGAGGGCCTTGCGCGAACGGGTCTCGCAGCCTTCGGCACGCCGGGCCTCCTCGCGCGCGGCGTCGAGCCAGGCGGCCAGTGCGCGCGGGGCTTCGCTTGCCGGCGCAGCGGCGGCGTCCGGTTCGGAAGGAATCGCCATCGCGGCGGTGCTCTCGAGGCCGAACTGCGCCACGGGAAGTTCGAGCGCGGGCAGAAATTCACCGGGAAAGCTGAAATCGGCGTCGGCCGGCCCATCGGCCCATTCGGTCATCGGTGCGGCTTCGCGCAGCATGGCGGGCACGTGCGGCGCGGCCGGGGCCTCGCGACGCGCGCTGGCTTGCGCTTCGCCCAGTGTCTTCCAGTTGATCACGCCGTAGATCGCATCGATCGCCGCATCGTCGCGCGAGAAGGGCAGGAGAATGCCACGGTAGAGCGTCGTGTCGCCGCGCTGGTTGACGAATTCGGCCTCGAACCCGATCGGCGCCTGGTTGGCCAGGATCTGCATGTAATGGTCGGTGATGCGCGAGAGCAGCGAGCGGCTGGGCACGTCGGAGAGGCGGCGCAAGGCGTCCCCGCGCACGTCGCATTCCTCGGCCAGTGCGGAACCAACATAGCGCACCAGCGGGTTGTCGATGCCTTCGGCGAAATCGAGCAGGACCGAATGCGGGCCGAAGTCGTCGAGTTCCTCGGGGTGGAGGTCGTCGGTGTGGGGAAAGGCGCGCTCGCCCAGCAGGCTGGCCCAGAAATTGTAGGTACGCACCTGCATGCGACGCTCGTCGCGTCCGACTTCGGCGGTGTCGCTTTCGCGCGTGGCGTCCATCTCTTCGTTCTGGTCCTCAAAAGTCGCGTCGGAACCGGAAAACTGACCGCGCATCGTATCCATGTGGAATCCCCAAGTTTCCGACTGGACACCTGTCATGACGCATCGTGGTAAATTAATGTTTAAGCGCGCTCAGGGGGAAACGTTGAATATCGTCTGGCGCGTCAGGTCTGGCGCACGACGCCTTCGCCCAGCTTGGGCAAGGGGGCGAGCACGCGCAAGGCGATGAAGGAGACCAGCAGCACCAGGGCCCCGGCGTGGAGGGTGAAGGGCAACCCCTGCCAGTCGGCCACCGCGCCCCAGACCCAGGCGCCGATCGCCATGCCGCCGAACGTGACGGCCTGGTAGATCGAGAGGCAGCGGCCCAGGATCGCGTCGGGCGAACGCAGCTGCACGGCGGTGTTGACCGTGGTCATGATCAGCACCCAAGCCATTCCCGAAAGGAACGCGGCGGGCATCGCGAAGGCGATCGAGTGCGCCTGCGCCACGATCGAGAGCGAGACGACGAACAGCCCTGCGCCCAGCGTCAGGATGCCTTCCATGCCCAGCTTGTGGCGGATCGTCGAGCCGAACGGCGCGGCGAGGATCGAGCCCATGCCGAACAGGCCGAGCAGCGTGCCGTAACCGATCTCGCTGCCCTCGATCTGGTCGCTGACCACGGTCGGCAACAGCGCCTGATAGGCCGCGATGCTGAAGCCCAGCGCGAAGCTGCGGGTGAGGATGCGGCGGATCGGGCGGGTCGTCGCGCAATAGGTGATGCCGACCCAGACCGCAGGGAGGATCGGGCGCGGCTGTGGGCGGCGATGCTCGGGGTGCCAGCGCAGCAGCACGCAGATGAGGCCGACGTAACTTACCGCGTTGATCGCGAAGGCGAACGAGACGTCCCACAAGGAGATCAGCAGCCCGCCGAGCGCCGGCCCGACCGAGCGCGCGATGTTGAACGAGATCGAGTTGAGCGCGATCGCCTGGGGGATCTGCCCCGAGGGCACCACCTGGCGCACCGAGGCCTGCCAGGCGGGTGCGTTGAGCGCGGTGCCGATACCCACCGTCAGCGTGAAGGCGAGCAGAAGGAACGGCGAGATCAGCCCGGCGTAGGTAAGCCCGGCCAGCATGCTCGAGACCACCAGCATGCCCGATTGCGCGCAGAGCATGACCACGCGCCGGTCGTAGTTGTCGGCGATCGCGCCCGCGAACACGCCGAACAGCATGATCGGCACGGTGGCCGAGGCCTGGACCAGCGCGACGAGCTGGTGCGAGGGCGTCAGCTCGGTCATCAGCCAGGCGGCGGCCACGCCCTGCATCGTCGCGCCCAGGTTCGAAAACAGGTTGGCGATCCAGATCGCGCGGAAGACGGGGTAGCGGAACGGAGAGAAGGCGCCCGCCCGGGGGGTGCCGGGCGAAACCTGCGTCGCGGCGGACGGGTCGGCGCTGTCTTTTGTTTCTCTCACTGGCTTGGCGTTAGGCCGGGTCGGCCTGCACGGCAAGGGTCCACACGCACGCGATGCGCGTGCGCTAGAGAAGGTAGCGCATCTTGATCGCGATGCGCAGCGTCTCGCTGTCGAGCCTGAAGGCGGCCTCGTCGAAGCGGGGCGGACCCATGCGCACGGGTGCATCGCGCGAAAAGCCATAGCCTTCGCGCGGGACGAGCAGCGCCTTGTCGAGCTTGCCGTTGGCATTTTCGTCGTGGACCAGCGAGACGGCGTATCGGCCCGGCGGCAGCGCCCCGAAATCGAGTGTGACGGGGCCGCTTGCCGGCACGATCAGGTGGTGCCCTTCGGGGTCCTTCGCGCAGTCGGGAAAGGCCTTGGGGTCGCGCGTCAGGCAGGCGAGGACTTGCCCCTTGTGCGAGCGCAAGTCGGTGATCGTCGCGATGACGTGGGCCTGGCCGGAGGCAGGAATCGCGGCCGGAGTGGCGGCCTGTCCGGTCGCGGCGAGCGAGAAGGCGAGCGCGGCGGCAAGCGCCGCGATCAGGGCGCCGAGAGGCCCCTGTCGGTGCCGCAGAGGTGATCCCAGAACCGGAAGTAGAGGCCGTAATTGCATCGATAGTGCTCGTGGTGCCGGTGGTGGTGACTGGCGGTGATCAGCCAGTGGCCGAGCCGCGAATGGACGAGGGCGCGCGGGAAGATTTCCCATCCCATGTGGTTGGTAATGCCCATCACGGTCATGATCGTGAGGACCAGTCCGAGCATCGCGACGTGGATCGGAACGAGGAAGACGAGCGCGGGGATCACCACCGCGCCGGTCACCGCCTCGATCGGATGGAAGCTCATCGCCGCCCAGGCCGTGGGCGGGCGGCTCTGGTGGTGTACCGCATGGGCAAGACGGAACACGCGCGGGACATGCATCCAGCGATGGGTCCAGTAGAACCAGGTGTCGTGCGCGAAGAGGAACAGGACCAGCGAAAGCGGCATCCACCACGCAGGGTAAGCCGAGGCGTCGGTGTAGATGCGCGTCCAGCCCCTGGCCTGCCAGCCCCAGGCGACGATCCCGGCGGGCAGCCCGTAGATTGCGGCGGACAGCAGCGAGTAGCCGATCTCGCGCCGGATCTGCGCGCCCATGCCCCGGTAGAGGCCGGGGCGCACGCGCTGCGTGACAAGGGCGAAGAGCCCCGAGGTCGCAAGATACCGCAGGCCCACGATCGCGGTCATCGCCAACGCGGAGGCGAGAAGGGCCCAGAGGCCGGGAGCGGAAAGCGGACCCATGGCCCATGTCTAGGCGCGGCAGGGCCCAAACGGCAAGGAGCCGCGCGCAAAAGAATGCACGCGGCTCCCTGGTTCGTTTCGGAAGCTCCCCGCTCAGGCAGGGCGCCGATCAGCTGGCGCGGCGAACCGCGCCCTTGTGCGTGCCCACGCTGCTGCCGCCACGGGGGCGGAAGCGACGCTTGCGCTGGCCTTCGCCGCCTTCGGCCGCGCGTTCGCCGCCACGTTCTCCACGCGGGGCTTCGCGGCGTTCGCCGCGCGGGGCATCCTCGCGGCGACGCTCGCCCGAGCCTTCGCCCGCGGCGCGGTCACGCCGCGGCTGGCCACCGCCCGAACGGCCACCACCCGAGCGACCTCCGCCCGAACGGCCCGAACCGCCATTGCTGCGGCCGCCACCACCCGAACGGCCCTGGCCCTGTGCCGGTTCGGCGGGGCGACGGCTGGGGGCGGGCAGGCGGCGTGCTTCGACGACGAAGTCCTCGGGCAGGCCGAGCGCGGTCAGCTTGACGCGGGTCAGGCGCTCGATGTCGCGGATGTAGGGTTTTTCGTCGGGTGCGATGAAGCTCACCGCCACGCCGTCGGCGCCCGCGCGCGCGGTGCGCCCGATGCGGTGGACGTACTGCTCGGGTACGTTCGGGATCTCGAAGTTGTAGACGTGCGAAACGCCCGAGACGTCGATGCCGCGCGCGGCGATGTCGGTCGCGACGAGGACGCGCACGGTGCCCTGGCGGAAGCCGCCGAGCGCGGCGGTGCGCTGGGCCTGGCTCTTGTTGCCGTGGATCGCGGCGGCCGGGATGCCGGCGGCGACGAGGTGGCGTACCACGCGGTCCGCGCCGTGCTTGGTGCGGGTGAACACGAGCGCGCGGTCGATCGCACCGTGCTCGGCCTTCTCGGCGGCGTCGGGGGCCAGGCCTTCACGCAGGCGGATGGTGAGCAGCGCCTGCTTCTCGGCCTGGTTGATGAAAGTCGCGTACTGTTCGACGCGCTCGGCCGTGGTCGACTGCGGGGCGACTTCGACCTTGACCGGGTTGTTGATGAACTGCTTGCCAAGCTCCGCAATCGCCTGGGGCATGGTGGCGGAGAAGAACAGGCTCTGGCGCTGCTTGGGGAGCAGAGCGGCAACGCGCTTGAGCGGCACGATGAAGCCCAGGTCCATCATCTGGTCGGCTTCGTCGAGCACGAAGATCTCGACGTGCTTGAGCGTCAGCGCACGGCTGTCGATGAGGTCGAGCAGACGGCCGGGGGTCGCCACCAGCACGTCGCAGCCGCGCTCGAGCGCACGGGCCTGCTTGCCCGCGGGCACGCCGCCGAACACGCACTGGATCGTGAGGTTCAGGAACTTGGCGTAGCCGCGCATGTTGTCGGCGATCTGCGCGGCAAGCTCGCGCGTGGGCGAGAGCACCAGCATGCGGCAGCCCGCGTTCTGGCGCGGCTTGGGCTCGGCGGCGAGGCGGTGCAGCGAGGGCAGCGAGAAGGCGGCCGTCTTGCCGGTGCCGGTCTGCGCGATGCCAAGCAGGTCGCGGCCCTCGAGCAGTGCGGGGATCGACTTCTGCTGGATCGGCGAGGGATCGGTATAGCCCTTGGCCTCGAGCGCACGCAGCAGGGGCTCGGCCAGGCCAAGGTCGTTAAAATAGGACATTCACGTCACTTTCAAATTTTCATGCAGTTGCGCGCTGAAAACGTCGAAGCAAGCGCGCGCACGGCAAGGTGTCGTTCGGGCGACCCTGCGTGAAGAAGGAAGCTTGGTTCAAGGGCAACCGCTCGTCCGGGCCGGTTACGGGATTTTCCGGCTTCCTGCCGGCCCCGTGACCTCACGCCGCTCGCGGACTGCGGCGCAGAATCAGACTGCGCGCGCCGGTTGCTGGAGGGGCAGATAAGAGGCATTTGTGGAAAACGCAAGATAATTGCGCTTGGCACGGTGATCGTAACGTGCTGGCCTGCGCGCCATGACCCCGGTTCCCTCGCCCTGCCTGAACATTTGCGCGCTCGATGCCGAACGGCACCAATGCCGCAGTTGCGGGCGCACGATCAAGGAGATCGTCGCCTGGCCCGGGCTCGACGAGGTGGGCAAGCGTGCGGTCTGGGCGCGGCTGGAGGCGGCTGGGAAGGTCGGTTCCAGTGTTTTGAAGGATGAGGAAAGGAAAGGATGATTTCGTGGGGCAGGGCCCCTCGAGCTCCCAAGACCGTCTGGGGCAGTTGCGGCCCGACGCATCCGGCCAAAGCCGAGCCCGACGGTATACGGGGGCAAGGGGTAGTAAGCCTCATGGGTTCCGAGATTTTATCGCAGTAGCATCGGAGATAGACAATCAATGCCCATTCAATGTCGATGTTGACGGCATTTGCGAAGTAAATCTACCTATCTCGCATGCGACATCAACTCACCGGTAATGCGGGCCTATACCATGTAGCGAGAGAACTGTCCCGGCGTGGCTGGCACGTCATGCCGACAGTGCGGAACGCTCGTGGCGCCGACCTTTATGCTGCAATGGATGATGAGACACACGTATTGCCGATTCAATCAAAGGCCTTGTCAAAGCGAGCTCCTGTGCCCTTGGGCAAGTCTCTCGATAGCCTGCGCACTTTGTGGTGGGTTATCACAATCAACGCAAATACGGCTTGCCCGAAATGCTATGTAATGACGCTAGATGAGGTGAAGGCAAATGCTCATCGAGGCGAGAGGGATGGTAGGGTGTCATTCTGGCTTCAACCAAAATCCTATGAACAGCCTGAATTTGAGGAAGCATGGCAGCGCTTGGGAAATCCGCTTCAGGATTCCAGCAAAATAGACGTCTAACTTCGGCGCGTGATAGCGTCCATTGATTGTCGGGTTGTCTCGGCTGGTCGGAAAAATAGGTAATAACAAGAAAATTCGGCCCCAACGTCTCTTTCTAAGTCGGACGGCCGAGGTATTTCGGGTAATAACTCAACTCTCGCGATCCCACATCTGCGTTTCCGGATCGGCCGCGACGACCAGGCGCCTGAGCGCGGTGCGGGCAAGGCGTTCGACTTCGACCTTGCGGCGCGCGGCGGCCATCTGGCGCAAGGGGGCGGGGCGCAGGATCTCGGCGTCGTAGCCGTCAGCGACGATCACCCCGCAGGTTTCGGGCAGGAAGGCCTCGGTCTCGAGCGGGGCGCGGTCGAGCGTGGGGGGCAGGGCCCAGTAGAAGCGGTCGCAGAATTCAAGGTAGTCGGTCCACTTGCCATCGCCCAGGAGGTCGGCGCGGCTGACCTTGATCTCGACCAGGATCACCTGCCCGCGCGCGTCGATTCCCATGAGATCGGCGCGCCGGCCGTTGCGCAGCATCATTTCGGGCAGGCACCAGATTGCGTTGCGCGCGAAGAGGCGCGAGACCCCGCGCACGACGTCGCTCGAGACGGGAGAGGGCGCGCCTGCGAGCGCGGGATCGAGAAAAGGCGAATCGGCATCGGACATGCCGCAAGCATAAGAACAAAATGGGAACTTGGGAAGCTGCTGCGCCGTACCGTGTCTGCCGGGCTGCGCTCGGGCCTCATTCTCGGGCCACGTTCAAGCCATCCGGCGGGTGGTACCTTCGGCGCTGAGAGCGAGGTGCAGCAGTCCGTCGCGCGTGCGCACGAATTCGTTCCACAAGGCGAGCGCGGCGGCCTGCGGGTGCGCGCCGCGAGCGAGCGCGGCGAGGAGCGCGCTGAGGCCCGATTCCATGATCGCGGAGAGATCCTCGATACCCTGTTCGGCCATCGCGCGGCGCGGACCGGAGGCATCGCGCACGTGCGCGGGAAAGGCGCGGATCGCTTGGCTGAGCGCTGGGCAGGGTGTTCCGGCAATGCTCGCAACGGCCTGCGCGGCGTCGTGCAGCGCGGACCATTTCATCGAAAGAGCACTGGCCGACCCGTTGCCGAACTGGGCGCGCCCCGACCGCCCCAGTGCGGCGCTGGCAGGGGCAAACGTGCCCGGCTTGTTCGGAGTCGCATCCATATATGTTCCGTTTAGCCGCTCTCGGCTTGCCAATTTCCTAACCGGGCGGCGGCGGAGCCGGAACCAGGCGTCCGGAACGCTTCAACTTTCGCGCGCGCTTGCGTCGAATTGGCGCTGGCGCAGATGCAAATGCTCTGCTAGGCGGCGCTTTGTTGCACCCGTAGCTCAGCTGGATAGAGCGCTGCCCTCCGAAGGCAGAGGCCACAGGTTCGAATCCTGTCGGGTGCGCCACCACTGCAAATCCTCGTTTCACAAGGATTTGCTTCTAGAAAGTGGCGGCGAAAAAGCACTTAGATCAACCTTGAAATTCGGCCCGTGAAGCAATTTTGTCGCGCGGAGCAAGTGAATGGCGACGCTTAGCAAGCGTGGGAAGCGCTGGTCGGTGCAGATACGGCGGCAAGGATTTCCAGCGCAGAGCAAGACCTTTTCGAGGCATTCGGACGCCAAAGCGTGGGCAGTCGAAATCGAAGGGCGTTGGAACTACCAAGCGCGCGCACTGGGCAGTCCGCGGCGTTCGGGCACGGCGGCGGGAAATGGCAGGGTCTTGGCCGAACCTTGTGCGCTTTTTGCTGCGCGCCCGTCGAAGCTGGGCACCTATGGGTGATTCACCAGGTCGCATGATGCCGGAGCATATGTTCGGGAGATGTTCGGAAAGGTCGTTCTTGCAATCAATTGCATAATAGTTATGCAATTGTCTTTATTGAATTAAGTAAAAATAAGAAAAATTAATAATAATTACTGAAACAACTATGTTGTTGATTTGAATAACCTCTTCTATTCTCCTCTTGGGGTGGATTCGTTCGAGGGGTATTCGCATTGCCTTTCTGTCGATATCTCAGCAGCTTCTTGCTGTGTGCCGTCGTTCTGCCGCTCTCAGTCGCGGGGTGTGGGTCCCCGCAGGAGGCCAAGGCACCGCCCCCCGCGCCCGTGGTGACAATCACCGTCGGCACGCAGCCCGTTCCCAACATCATCGAGGCGCCGGGACGCATCGAGGCGATGCGCACTGCGGAAGTGCGCGCGCGGACCGACGGGATCGTGCTGCGCCGGCTCTATGCGGAAGGAGCGGCGGTCACGGCAGGCCAGCCGCTGTTCCAGATCGACCCGAGCGACAACCGCGCGCAAGTTCAGGCGGCGCAAGCCAACCTGCAGCGCGCGCTGGCCGCGCGTTCCAACCTCGCCTCGATCGTCAAGCGCTACGAGCCGCTGATCAAGGAGCGCGCGGTGAGTGCGCAGGAATACGAATCGGCGCAGTCCGAAATGCAGCAGGCCGAGGCACAGGTCGCCCAGTCGCGCGCCGCGCTCGACCGCGCGAAACTGCAGATGGGCTACACCACCGTGCGCGCGCCGATCGCGGGCCGGGTGGGCAGCGCGCAAGTGACCGAAGGCGCGCTGGTGAGCGGCGCGGGCGGCACGCTGATGACACGGGTCGACCAGGTTTCGCCGGTCTACGCGGTCTTCCCGATCTCGAACGCGCAGATCCTCACCATCCAGAAGCGGGTGCGTGCGGGCGAGATCTCGCTCGATTCAATTTCGCGCGTGGCGGTCAAGCTGGTGCTCGAGGACGGCTCGCTGTTCGGCCCGGTCGGCCACCTCGACTTTGCGGGGACGGTGATCAAGCCCGATACCGGCAGCCAGACCGTGCGCGCGACCTTCCCGAATCCCGGGGGGCTGCTGCGTCCAGGGCAGTTCATCACCGGGCGCATGGAGGCAGGGCAGGTACTTGCCGGCATAGTGATCCCCGCCCGCGCGGTCCAGCTCAAGGGTGAACAGGCGAGCGTTTCGGTGCTGCAGAAGGACGGCAGCGTCGTCATCCGGCCGGTCACGCTGGGCAATCTCGATGCGGGCAACTGGATCGTGCGTTCGGGCCTGCAGCCGGGGGAAAAGGTCATCGTCGAGGGCTGGCAGAAACTGCGCCCGGGACAGAAGGCGAAAGCGGTCGGCGCGGGCGCGAAAGGTGCGCCCGCTCCCCAGAAGGCCCAACCGCAGACGGGAGCCTGAGCCATGGACCGCTTCTTCGTCTACCGGCCGGTCTTCGGCTGGGTCATCGCCGCCTTCATCACCCTCTTCGGGCTGCTCGCGCTGGTGCGCCTGCCGATCGAGCAGTACCCTTCGGTCGCCCCGCCCTCGCTCAACTTGCGCTACAACTACACCGGCGCCGACGCCGAGACGGTGGAGAAGAGCGTCACCACCATCATCGAGCAGGAGATGACCGGGCTTTCGGGCTTTCTCTACATGGGCTCGACCAGCCGCTCGAACGGTTCGGGCAACATCCGCCTGACGTTCGAATCGGGTACCGACCTCGACGTCACCCGCAGCCGCGTGCAGGACCAGTTGAAGGGCGTCGAGGCGCGCCTGCCGGCCGAAGTGCGCCAGCTCGGCATCCGCGTGGGCGACAACGACGCGGGCTTCCTGATGCTCATGGCGCTGTCCTCGCGCGATGGTTCGATGACCCCGCTCGACATGGGCAACTACGCGGTCAACAACATCGAGAACGAGCTGCGCCGGGTGCCGGGGGTGGGCGACATTCTCGTCTTCGGCTCGGCCTATGCGATGCGCATCTGGCTCGATCCGACCAAGCTGGCAGGCTATGCATTGACGCCGGGCGAAGTGCTGGCCGCGGTGCGCGAGCAGAACAGCCAGACGGCGGGCGGGGGGCTGGGCGAACAGCCGGTGGCACCCGGGACCGAACTCAACGCCAAGATCGTGACGCAGAACCGCCTGTCCAGCGTCGAGCAGTTCAGCCAGATCATCGTCAAGTCGAACGAGGACGGCTCGCTGGTGCGGCTCGCCGACGTGGCGCGCGTGGAGCTGGGCAAGAACAGCTACAACTTCAAGGGCCGGCTCAACGGCAAGGAAGTGGTGGGCATCGGCGTGATGCTGTCCTCGGGCGCCAACGCGGTGGCGACCGCCGAGGCGGTGCGCACGCGCATGGACCAGCTCGCCACGAACTTTCCCCCCGGCATGACCTGGGAAACCGCGTTCGACACCACCCCCTTCATCAACGCCTCGATCGAGGGGGTGATCCACACGCTGGTCGAGGCGATGGTGCTGGTCTTCCTCGTCATGTTCCTGTTCCTGCAGGACTGGCGCGCGACGCTGATCCCGGCGATCGTGGTGCCGATCGCGCTGCTCGGCGCGTGTCTGGGTCTCCAGATGTTCGGCTTTTCGCTCAACACCCTGTCGCTTTTTGCCATGGTGGTGGCGATCGGTATCCTGGTCGACGACGCGATTGTCGTGGTCGAGAACGTCGAGCGGATCATGAGCGAGGAGGGGCTTCCCCCGCGCCTCGCCACGATCAAGGCGATGGGGCAGATCCGCGGCGCGATCGTGGGCATCACCCTGGTGCTGATCGCGGTCTTCGTGCCGATGGCCTTCTTTCCCGGATCGACCGGCGGGATCTACCGCCAGTTCTCGGTGACGCTGGCGGTCTCGATCTTCTTCTCCGCGCTGCTGGCGCTGACGCTGACCCCGGCGCTCTGCGCGACCTTGCTCAAGGCCCACGCCCATAAGGGCGAGCCGCGCTCCGGCCCGCTCGGCTGGCCCGCGCGCTTCTTTGCCTGGTTCAACGCGAGCTTCGGGCGTGCGACCGACCGCTATACCGGCAACGTCACGCGCATGTTGGGCCGCCCGTTCCGCTGGTTCGCGGTGTTCCTGGTGATGGCGGTGCTGGCCGTACTGCTGTTCACCCGCCTGCCCGGCGGGTTCCTGCCCGACGAGGACCAGGGCTACATCATGGTCAACGTCGATGCCCCGGCCGGGGCGACCCAGGCGCGCACCGACGCGGTCGTCCAGCAGGCCGAGGACTTCATCCGCAAGCAGGGCGAGGTGCGCAACGTGATCTCGCTCTTGGGCTACAATTTCTACGGCCAGAACCAGAGCGCGGCGCTGATGTTCGTCGACCTGCATCCCTGGGAGGAGCGCGAAGGCGCCGACCACAAGGCGCAGGCGCTTGTCGCGCGGATCCAGAAGTTCGCCTCGGGCTTGCCGGGCGCGATCGTCTTCGCGCTCAACCCGCCCGCGATCCAGGCGCTGGGCTTTGCCAACGGCTTCTCGATGAAGATCGAGGATCGTGGGGGCAGCGACCGCGAGGGACTTGCCGCCGCGCGCAACGCGATCATTGCGGCGGCGGCCGAGGATCCGCTCCTGACGCAAGTGCGCGCCGAAGGGCAGGGCGAGGCGCCGCAGCTCTTCGTCGACATCGACCGGGTCAAGGCGCGCGCGCTGGGCCTCTCGATCAGCGCGGTCAACCAGGCGCTCTCGATCAATTTCGGCTCGGCCTACGCCAACGACTTCTCGCGCGATGGCAGCACCTTGCGGGTCTACCTCCAGGCCGAGGCGGGCGCGCGCATGAAGCCCGACGACATCCTTGCCATGCAGGTGCGGGGCGACAAGGGGCAGATGGTGCCCTTCAGCGCCTTCGCCACCGCGACCTGGATGTCGGGGCCGATCCAGCTCGAGCGCTTCAACGGCTACCCTTCGCTCACGATCTCGGGGGCGGCGGCGCCGGGCAAGTCTTCGGGCGCGGCGCTCGCCGAGATGGAGAAGCTGGCGGCCGAGCACCTGGGCGGCAACTTTGCCTACGAATGGACCGGCACCGCCTACGAGGAGAAGCAGGCAGGCGGGCAGATCGGCGCGCTGCTGGGGCTTTCGGTGATCGTCGTCTTCCTGCTGCTGTCCGCGCTCTACAACAGCTGGGGCATTCCGGTGGCGGTGCTGATGGTGGTGCCTTTCGGGGTCTTGGGCGCGGTGGTGCTGACGATGGGGCGTGGCCTTTCGGCGGACGTCTACTTCAACATCGGCCTCATCACGATCATCGGCCTCGCTGCCAAGAACGCGATCCTCATCGTCGAATTCGCGCTCGAGGACGAGGACCGGGGGAGCGATCCCGAGGCGGCGACGATCGAGGGTTCGCGCCAGCGCTTGCGCCCGATCCTGATGACCAGCCTCGCCTTCATCCTGGGCATGGTGCCGCTGGTGATCGCCGCGGGGGCGGGTGCGGCAAGCCGGCAGGCGGTGGGCACCGGCGTGATGGGGGGCATGATCGCGGCGACGGCCTTCGGGGTGTTCTTCACCCCTGTCTTCTACCTCCTCGCGCGGCGCTACCTCAGCAAGCGGGTGGACCTTGCCGGGGAGGACGAGGCCTGGCTCGAAGGGCGCAGGCGAGCCTCTTCCGGCCACGGCGATGAGGGGAGCGTGCCCCATGCGTAAGCGCGCGCTCCTTCTTCCCCTCGTCTCGCTGGCCGGGTGCAACCTTGCGCCCGATTACCAGCAGCCGGTGACCACGCTCGCCCCGGCCTACCCGACTTACGAGGGGGCGGCGCCCGGCCCGGGCACCGGTCCGGCGCGCGCCGGAGAGCTGGGCTGGCGCGACTTCTTTCTCGATCCCCGGCTCCAGGCGCTGATCGCCTCGGGCCTCACGCGCAACCGCGACCTTGCCCAGGCCTATGCGCGGATCGACCAGGCGCGCGCGCGCTATCGCATCCAGGACGCGCAGCGCCTGCCCCAGCTGGAGATCGGCGGCACCGCGTTGCAGAACCGCGATCCCCCGCTCCAGTTCGACCCCGGCCAGACGCGCGATCCCCCGGCCGAGGGCGTCGAATATACCGAACTCTCGATCTACGGCGGGGTCAGTGCCTTCGAACTCGACTTGTGGGGGCGGGTGCGCAATCTCGCGAAGGCCGAGCGCGAACGCTATCTCGCCACGCTCGAGGGGGCAGAGGCCTTCCGCCTTTCGCTCGTCGCGCAGATCGCCGCGACCTACTTCGACATCCGCGCGGGCGAGGAGCGCATCAAGCTGGCCGAACGCTCGCTTGCGGCGCGCCGCGAAGGCGTGCGGATCGCGCGGCTGCGGCTCGATTCGGGGGTCACCTCGACGATCGACCACGACCAGGCGATGCTGCTCCTGACCCAGGCCGAGACCGAGATCGCCGACATCCGCCGCGCCACCGAGCAGTCACGCAACCTGATGGAGGTGCTCGTCGGCGGGCCGCTGGAAGCGCCGCTGCCCGAGGGCAACGACATCCTCCACCAGTTGCGCGCGATCGAGCCGGGCCTGCCGAGCGACCTGCTCGAAAATCGCCCCGACATCCGCGCCGCCGAACATGCCTTGCGTGCCGCGAACGCCAACATCGGCGTGGCCAAGGCCGCCTTCTTCCCGCGCATCTCGCTGACCGCCGCCTTCGGGTTCGCCTCGGGTCAGCTCGACGACTTGTTCGACGGCGACAACCGGGCCTGGTCGGTGGGGGCGGGCGGCTTCATCCTGCCGATCTTCGACTGGGGCCGCCGCAGGGCGGGGGTGGACCTCAGCGAGGCGCAGGCAGAGGAGCTCATCGCGGCCTACCAGCGCAGTGTGCAAGGGGCCTTCAGGGACGTGGCCGACGCGCTCGTCGCGCGCCAGCGCCTTGCCGAGCAGATCGCCGCGCAGACGCGCACGGTCGCGGCGCAAAGCCGTCTCGCGCGCACCGCCAACCTGCGGTACGCCAACGGCATCTCGATCTACCTCGAAGTGCTCGACGCCGAACGCAACGAGTTCTCGGCAAGCCAGCAACTTCTGCGGCTGGAAGCGGCCGAACTGCAGAACGCGGTCAGCCTCTACGCCGCGCTTGGCGGCGGGGACTTGCGGCTGGAGAACCCGAGCTAGGTTTCGCAGCGCTCGGAGGTTTCGGATGGTTCGGGTGCGCCGAAGGTCGCCCAGTCGGTGCGCTCGCCCGGCGGGGCGGGAAGTTCGGTCTCGACATCCTCGGGCGCACTGCAGCGCCGGAAGCGGCGGTGGATATAGGCCTTGGCGATCATGTTCGCCGAGATCGGCGCGCTGAGGAACAAGAACAGGGTGATCAGCAGTTCGTGGCTGGAAGCCCCCTCGCCGTGGTGGGCGAACCAGAGCATCGAGGCGAGGATGATCCCGCCCACCCCCAGCGTGCTCGCCTTGGTGGGGCCGTGCAGGCGCGTCATCAGCGCGGGCAGGCGGGCCAGGCCCCAGCTGCCGATCAGCGCGAAGGCGCCGCCCAAGACGATGAGGAAGGCGGTCAGCGCATCCAGAAGCGTGGGGAGGAGCGTTACGGGGCTCATTCGACGATGTCCCCGCGCAGGAGGAACTTGGTGTAGGCGACCGTGCTGACGAAGCCGACCATCGCCATGAGCAGCGCGGCCTCGAAGAAGACGCTGGTGTCGGCGTGGATGCCGAAGAGCACGATGAGGGCGATCGCGTTGATCACCATGGTGTCGAGCGCGAGGATGCGGTCGGGCGCGGTGGGGCCTTTCAGAAGGCTCCACAAGTTGAGCACCAGGGCCAGCGCTACGCAGCCCAGCGCGATCGTGAGGGCGATCTCGATCATGCGAAAATCTCCAGCAGGCGCCGTTCGTAGCGGGTCTTGATCTGCGCGATCTCGGCTTCGGGGTCTTCGGTGTGGAGCGCGTGGACGAGCAGGTGGCGCGCGTCGGTCGAGATGTCGACCGAGACCGTGCCCGGTGTCAGGCTGATCGTGCCCGCCAGCACCGTGATCGCTTCGGCCGAGTGCAGCTCGAGCGGGATCGAGAGCCAGGCGGGCCGGAAATCGCGGGTGCGCTTGAACAGGATGAGCCGGGCCACCTGGAAATTGGCGACGACGATGTCCCACACGACGAGGAGCACATAGGCGAGGAGGGGCCAGCCAAAGCGGATGCGCGCGCGCTCGGGCCAGAACGGGGCGCTGAACAGCGGCACCAGCACCGCGAAGACGAGGCCAAGCAGCGCGACGCCGGGATTGAGCGAATTGAACACGATCATCCACATCACCAGCAGCATCGCGGTGAGGCCGGGGTGGGGGAGCAGGCGGGCGATCATCGGGCGTCTCCCGGCGCGGGCTCGCCCAGCACCGCGTGCAGGGTGAGCGGCGTGTCGAGCACTTGTGCGGCGGTGCTCCGGGTCAGGCGGGTGGCGGGCCCGGCGAGCACGGTCAGCGCGACCAGCGCGGCGAGCAGGAACAGGGCGGGCAGCGCCTCGGCGAGGTTGGGCGCCTCGCGCCCTTCGGGCCGGGGCGGGCTGGCGTCGTGCTTCCAGAACACGGTCGATCCCGCGCGGGCGAGCGCGACCACCGCCAGCAGGCTGGTGACGAGGATCGTGCCCCAGATCCAGGGCGCGAGCGGCGTGGCGATCGTGGCGTCGAGGATCAGCAGCTTGCCAAGGAACCCCGACAGAGGGGGCAGGCCGGCCAGCGCGACGCCGGCGGTGAGGAACAGGAAGGCGAGCAGCGCGCTTCCGGCGAAGCGCGGGGTGGGCACGATGGCATCGCCCTCCATCCCCCGCCAGCGCACGACAAGGTCGACGGTGAGGAACAGCATGGCGGCCGCGATCGTGGTGTGCGGCAGGTAGTAGAGCGCGGCGGAAAGCCCGTCTGCGTCGAACAGCGCGATGGCGACAAGCAGCGTGCCGGTCGAACCGATGAGGCCGAAGGCGGCCATGTCGCGCAGGCCGCGCGCGGCGAGCATGCCGAGAAAGCCGAGCGCGATGGTGCCCAAAGCCGCGGGCAGCAGGATCGCGCCCGCCTCGTCGCCGAAGATCAGCGGCGCGGTGCGGATGATCGAATAAGCGCCGACCTTGGTCATGATCGCGAAGAGTGCGGCGACGGCGGGCGCGGCCGAGGAATAGGCGCGCGGCAGCCACAAGTGGAGAGGGAGCAGCGCGGCCTTGAGCGCGAAGACCGCGATCAGCAGCAGCCCGCCCGCTTCGAACAGGCCGCGGTCGCCGGGCACGAGCGCGGCTCCGCGCTGCGCCATGTCGGCCATGTTGAGCGTGCCGGTGACGCCGTAGAGGATGCCCAGCGCGATCAGGAACAGCGTCGAGCCGGTGAGGTTGACGACGATGTACTGGACCCCAGAGGTCAGCCTCCGAGCGCCTTGCCCGTGGAGGATCAGGCCATAGGAGGCGATCAGCAGGACCTCGAAGAAGACGAACAGGTTGAACAGGTCGCCGGTGAGGAAGGCCCCGTTGAGGCCGAGCAGCTGGAACTGGAAGATCGGGTGGAAATTCCAGCCCTTGCGGTCAAGCCCGGTGAGCGCGGCGTGGCTCGCCACGGCCAGACCGACGATGGCGGTGAGCAGCAGCATCCAGGCCGCGAGCTGGTCGAGCACGAGGACGATGCCGAAGGGCGCGGGCCAGTTGCCCATCGCGTAAGGCGTGGGCGGGCTGTGCAGCGCGCGCGCCAGCAGGAGCGCCGCGATCGCCAGCTGCAGCAGGCTCGAGACGATCGAGATGCCCGCCGCGAGCGCCCGGCGGCGACGACGGAAGATCAGCGAGAGCGTGCCCGCGAGCGAGGGCACCATGATCGGCGCGGCAATCAGCGAGGCGGCGAGGTTGGCCGAGACGGAAAGGCTCACGCTCGCGTCTCCCCGATCATGTCGAGGCTGTGCGCGTTGCGCCGCGCGATCCATTCCTCGTGGTCGCCCTCGAGCGGGTCGATCGCGGGATCGCTCTCGCCGTCGACCTGGTCGGTGCCGGTCTCGAGGAAGCTGCGCAGCGCGAGCACGACGATCAGCGCGGTCATGCCGAAGGAGATGACGATCGCGGTCAGGACCAGCGCCTGGGGCAACGGGTCGGTGTACGTGGCCGCGTCCTCGCTGAAGATCGGCGGCGCGCCCACCTTGAGGCGGCCGATCGCGAAGAGGAACAGGTTGATCGCGTAGGACAGCATCGCGATGCCAAGAACGACCGGGAAGGTGCGCCCGCGCAGGCTGAGATAGATGCCCGCCCAGGTCAGCGCGCCGATGGCGGTGGCGATGAGGAATTCGATGCTCATGCGTGCTCTCCCCCGCGTCCGACGGGCTGGGCGGGATGGGCCGCGTCCCAGATCTTGGCGGGGTCGATGTCCATCGGCCCGGCGTCGGCGTGTTCGCCGTCCTCCTTCTTGGCGCGCACCGCGATGTGGCTCAGTTCGGCGAGCGCGAGCATGACCGCGCCGATCACGGTCATGCCCACGCCCACGTCGAAGGCCATCGCGCTCGCCAGTTCGACGTCGCCCAGCAGCGGGATGTGGAAATGGCCGAAGGCGCTGGTGAAGAGCGGGGCGCCGAAGACCAGCGAGCCCAGCCCCGTCAGCGCGGCGATGGTAACCCCGAGGCCGATCAGGAGGTGTTCGTCGATGCGGCGGCGCGCATCGGTCCATTCGAAGCCCGAGGCCATGTACTGCACCAGCATCGCGATCGAGGCCACCAGCCCGGCGATGAAGCCGCCGCCCGGCGCGTTGTGGCCGCGCAGGAAGATGTAGATGGCGACGATAGAAGCAAGCGGCAGCAGCACGCGCGCGGCCACCGCGAACATCATCGGGTGGCGTTCGGGCGAGCGCGGCAGGTCGACGATCCAGGCGCGCAGGCGCTGTCCGGCGGCGCCGCGTGCGGCGGGCTGGAGCAGCGCGAAGATGGTCAGCGCGGCGATGCCCAGCACGGTGATCTCGCCGAAGGTGTCGAAGCCGCGGAAGTCGACCAGCGTCACGTTGACGACGTTGTGCCCACCCCCGCCCGACAGGCTGTTCTCCCAGTGGTAGCGCGAGATCGGGTCGTTGGGCTCGCGCGTCATCACCGCCCAGGCCGCGAAACCGGTCGCCCCGCCGCCGGCGAGGCCGATAGCCGCGTCGCGCAGGCGCAGCGGCATGCTGGAAAGCCGCGCGGGCTTCTTGGGCAGGAGATTGAGCGCGAGCAGCATGAGCAGGATCGTCACCGTCTCGACCGAGATCTGCGTGAGCGCGAGGTCGGGGGCGGAGAGGTAGACGAAGGCGAGGCTGACGACGAGGCCGATCACCGAGATGAAGACGAGCGTCAGGAAGCGCTGCTGTTGGGCGACGAGCACCGCGACGATGGCGGCAAGCAGCAGCAGCCAGGCCAAGATCGCGACCGCCGGTGCGGGCAGGGTGGGGTGGCTGCCCGGGGTGTAGCCGCCTTGCGCCATGCCCCAGGCGCCGAGCGCCACGGCGGCGAGGAACAGCGCCGCGAGCTGGCGCTGCAGCGAGCCGTTGTGGATGGCCTGCGAAACGAGACGTGCAAGGGCGACGAGCTTCTCCACGCCGCTCTCGAACAGGCTCTTGCCGTCGGGCAGGAGCGCGCCGTCCCAGCCGCGCTGGAGCCCGGCGTGGCGCCAGAGCAGGAAGGCGCCCGAGGCCACCGCGATCGCGCTCAGCGCCAGCGCCGGGGTCAGTCCGTGCCACAGCGCGGGGTGGAAGGCGGGGGCTCTCCCGCCGGTCACGGCGTCGATCGCGGGCACCATGAAGGCGTGGGTCAGCGCGTTCGGGAAGAGGCCGACGAGTACGGTCAGCACCACCAGCAGCGCCGAGGGGGCCCAGAGGCCGAGCGGCGGATCGTGCGGTTTGGCGGGATAGCTCTCGCGCACCGGGCCAAGGTAGAGGTGGACGATGTAGCGCAGCGAATAGGCGACCGAAAAGGCGGCGGCGAGCACGGCGAGCATCGGCAACAGCCAGTCCTGCCCGGCCAGCACGGTGTGCGCGGCCTCTTCCAGCATCATCTCCTTGCTCAGGAACCCACCGAAGGGCGGCAGGCCTGCCATCGAGGCGGCGGCGACGATGCCCAGCGTCGCCGAAATCGGCATGAGCGTGGCGAGGCCGCCGAGCTTGCGGATGTCGCGCGTGCCCGCCTCGTGGTCGACGATCCCCGCGTTCATGAACAGCGCCGCCTTGAACAGCGCGTGGTTGACGAGGTGGAACAGCGCGGCCATCGCCGCGGCGGGAGTGCCGAAGCCGAGCAGCATCGTCATCAGGCCAAGGTGGCTGACGGTCGAATAGGCGAGGATGCCCTTGAGGTCCTGCTTGAAGAATCCGATCACGGCCGCCAGCAACATGGTGACAAGGCCCGTCGTCGCGACGATCTCGAACCACAGCTCGCTGCCCGCCAGCACCGGCCAGAGCCGCGCCATCAAAAAGACGCCCGCCTTCACCATTGTCGCCGAGTGGAGATAGGCGCTCACCGGGGTGGGCGCGGCCATCGCATGGGGCAGCCAGAAGTGGAAGGGGAACTGCGCCGACTTGGTGAAGCAGCCCAGCAGGATCAGCACCAGCGCCAGCGGGTAGAGCGAGGACGCGCGGATCGCCTCGCCACGAACGAGGATGTCGGCGAGTTCGTAGCTGCCCGCGATATGGCCGAGCAGCAGCAGCCCGGCGATCAGGGCAAGGCCCCCCCCGCCGGTGACCGCCAGTGCCATGCGCGCACCCTGTCGGCCCTCGGCCTTGTCGCTGCGAAAGCCGATGAGCAGGAACGAGGAAAGGCTGGTCAGCTCCCAGAACACCAGCAGCAGGAGGATGTTGCCCGAAAGCGCGATGCCCACCATCGCGCCCTGGAACAGCAGCAGCAGCGAGAGGAAGCGCCCCAGCGCCTCGTCGCCCGGCAGATAGAAGCGGGCGTAGACGACGATCAGGAGGCCGATGCCCAGGATCAGGCCGGTGAACAGCAGCGCGAGGCCGTCGAGCCGCAGCGAGAGCGCGAGGTCGAGCGCGGGCACCCAGTCGATCCGAACGGCGGGGATCAGCCCGTTCAGGACATCGGGAACGAGGCTGGCCAGCAGCGCCAGCCCGGCGAGCACCGGCACGAGCGCGATCAGCGTCTGTCCGTCGCGCCCGAGGCGCCCGCAGGCGGCGAGCAGGAGGCAACCGAGGAACGGCAGGATGGCAATCAGGACTAGGTGCAAGGATTTCCCCCAGACCGGCCCGGACGGCCGGCCATCAACAAGCGTGTAGAATGATCGAAAGCCCGTTTCCCCGCTCCGCGCCACGGACGCAACCCCAAAGCGCACATTGGGCTTGCGCTATGTCCCACCGCTTCCGGGTACGGGAGGGTGCTGCACGCCGGTGCCGGGCGGGCGCGGGCGCATCCCCTCGAGCACGATCTGCAGGGCCAGCGCGAAGGATTCCTCCTCCGGGCGCGCCTTCGACGAGCGCGCGGCGCCCAGCATCTCGATCGTGGTGTGCAGCATCTCGAGGCTGAAGCCGTCGTCGATCTGGCCGCAGGCGCGCGCGGTCTCGAGCACGCGCTCGAGCATGTTCTCGTACGGGGGCTTGAGGCGGTCGACGAAGGCCTGGATGCGCACTTCGTCGATCGTGCAGAGCAGTGGGAAATGGATCGAGGCGGCGCGGCTCTGGCGGGTGAGCACGTCGATCAGCAGCGTCGGGTCGCCGGTGCGGTTCTCGATGTCCTCGCGCGTCTGCTCGATCTCGCTCTCGACCACCGCCATGATCAGCTCCTCGCGGTCGGCGAAATGGCGGTAGAGCGTGCCGCGCCCGCATCCGGCCTCGTCGACCACCGCGCGCAGCGGCGTGTCGGGCCCTTGCGCGGCAAAGACGTGCGAGGCGGCCTCGATCAGCCTGCGGCGGTGTTCTTGCGCGTCTGCGCGCATGGCTGTCTCCCTCTGACCCTTTCCGATCGTCGCTGCCCGACGCCTCCTTAGCGCAGATACGCTTTGTCGCAATACGTTGTCGAATGGAAACGGACAGGGGTTGTCCACTTATTGCACTTGCGATAGAGGCCGCCCAAATCAAACTTCCAATGTATACGGTGAGACAGTGTCGCGACCCCTTGGCAGGCTGCGTTTTCGCGCAGTGGCAGGACTTTCCCTTCTGGCCCTTCTGGCCGCGTGCGGCGACCAGCAACAGGCGGCCGCGCCGCCGCCGGTGCCGGTCACCACACAGCTGGTGACCCGGCACGAGGTCCCCAACATGCTGGAATTGCCCGGACGTATCGAGGCGGTGCGCTCGGCCGAAGTGCGCGCGCGCAGCGACGGTATCGTGCTGCGCCGACTCTATGAGGAAGGCGCCAATGTCGCGGCGGGCACGCCGCTCTTCGCCATCGATCCGCGCGACTACCAGGCCCAGGTCGAATCCGCGCAGGCTGCGCTCCAGCGCGCTGTTGCAGCGCAGCAGAACGCGGCCTCGATCGTCAAGCGCTACCAGCCGCTGATCGCCGAACGCGCGGTCAGCGCCCAGGAATTCGACGCCGCGCAGTCCGACTTGCGCCAGGCCAGCGCCCAGGTTGCCGAGGCGCGCGCCGCGCTCGACCGCGCGAAGCTGCAATTGAGCTACACCACGGTGCGCGCGCCGATCGCAGGGCGCGCCAGCCGCGCCGAAGTGACCGAGGGCGCGCTCGTCAGCGGCGCCAGCGGCACGCTGCTTACCCGTATCGACCAGGTCACTCCGGTCTACGCCGTGTTCAGCGCCTCGAGCGCCTCGGTCCTCGACATGTTCGCGCAAGTGCGCAGCGGAGAGCTCGCGGTGCCCGACCTCGACGCGATCGAGGTCTCGCTGATCCTCGAGAACGGCGAGGACTACGGCCCGATCGGCCATCTCGACTTCGCGAGCCCCGTGGTCTCGCCGGAAACCGGCAGCCAGACGCTGCGCGCGCGCTTCGACAACCCCCAACGCCTGCTGGCCCCCGGCCAGTTCGTGCGCGGGCGGATCCGGCTCGGCGTGCGCAAGGACGGCATCACGCTGCCCTCGCGCGCGATCCAGTTCCAGGGCGAGCAGGCGATCGTGTCGGTGCTGGGCAAGGACGGCTCGGTCGAGCCGCGCAAGGTGCGCCTGGGCGCGCTGCTGGGCAAGGAGTGGATCGTCACCGAAGGCCTCAAGCCCGGCGAACGCGTGATCGTCGAGGGTTGGGCCAAGCTCACGCCCGGCCAGAAGGCCGTCGACGCGAAGGACGCTGCCAAGGCTTCCAAGGCCGCGAAGGGGGCGTAAGGGCATGGATCGCTTCTTCGTCTACCGGCCGGTCTTCGGCTGGGTGATCGCCGCGTTCGTCGCGCTGGGCGGGCTGATCGCGCTCGTCAACCTGCCGATCGAGCAGTACCCCTCGGTGGCGCCGCCGGCGCTCACGCTGACCTACATCTACACCGGCGCCGACGCCGAGACGCTCGACAAGAACGTGACATCGGTGCTCGAGCGCGAGATGAACGGGCTCGACGGCTTCCTTTACATGAAGTCGACCAGCCGTTCGAACGGCACCGGCGAACTGGTGCTGACCTTCCAGTCGGGCACCGACCTCAACGCCATCCGCAGCGAGGTGCAGGATCGCATCAACCGTGCCGAGCCGCGCCTGCCCGAGGCGATGCGCCAGCTCGGCATCCAGATCACCGACCAGGTCGGCGGCTTCCTGATGGTCGTCGCGATGTCCTCGCCCGAGGGGCAGATGACCCCGCTCGAGGTGGGCAACTACTCGAACAATTCCGTGCTCCAGGAGCTGCGCCGGGTCGATGGCGTGGGCGACGTGATCCTGTTCGGCTCGCAATACGCGATGCGCATCTGGCTCGATCCCTCGCGGCTGGCGGGCTATTCGCTCTCGCCGGGCGAAGTGCTTGCCGCGGTGCAGGAGCAGAACAGCCAGACCGCGGGCGGCGGCATCGGCGAACAGCCGATCACCCGCGAGACCGAATTCGCGGCCAAGATCGTCACCCAGAACCGCTTCTCCACTCCCGAGCAGTTCAAGCAGATCATCGTCAAGTCCAACCAGGACGGCTCGACCGTGCGGCTGGGCGACGTCGCCCGGGTCGAACTCGGCCAGGAGAGCTACAACTTCAACGCGCGCCACAACGGCAAGCCGATCGCAGGGATGGGCATCCAGCTCGCCTCGGGCGCCAACGCGGTCGAGACGGCGGCGGCGGTGCGCGAGCGCATGGGAGAGCTGCAGCAGAACTTCCCCCAAGGGCTGAAGTGGGACGTGGCCTTCGATTCCACCCCCTTCATCAACGCCTCGATCGAGAGCGTGGCGCACACCCTGGTCGAGGCCATGGTGCTGGTCTTCCTCGTCATGTTCCTGTTCCTGCAGAACTGGCGCGCGACGATCATCCCGGCGGTGGTCGTACCGATCGCGCTGCTCGGCTCGTGCCTCGGGCTCTATCTCTTCGACTTCTCGATCAACACGCTCTCGCTCTTCGCGATGGTGGTGGCGATCGGCATCCTCGTCGACGACGCCATCGTCGTGGTCGAGAACGTCGAGCGCATCATGGCCGAGGAAAAGCTGCCCCCGCGTCTCGCCACGATCAAGGCGATGGGGCAGATCCGCGGCGCGATCATCGGCATCACGCTCGTGCTCGTCGCGGTCTTCGTGCCGATGGCGTTCTTCCCGGGCTCGACCGGCGGCATCTACCGCCAGTTCTCGGTGACGCTCTCGGTCTCGATCTTCTTCTCCGCGATCCTCGCGCTCACGCTCACCCCGGCGCTTTGCGCGACGCTGCTGACCGCGCATGGCAACGCGCAGGGCGAGCACGACCGCACCGCGATCCCCGCTGGTCCGCGCGGCTGGCTGACCCGCTTCTTCTACTGGTTCGACGACCGCTTCGGCGCGGCGACCGACCGCTTTACCCGCACCGTCGGGGGCATGCTCGCCGCGCCGCTGCGCTGGCTGGCGGTGGCGGGCGTGATGGCGGCGATCACCGTGCTGCTCTTCGCGCGCCTGCCCGGCGGGTTCCTTCCCGAGGAGGACCAGGGCTACTTCATGATCAACATCGACGCGCCTACCAGCGCGACGATGCAGCGCACGACCAAGGTCGTCGAGCAAGTCGAGGGCTATCTCCTCGCCAAGCCGCAAGTGCGTTCGGTGACCTCGCTCGTCGGCTTCAACTTCTTCGGCCAGAGCCAGGCGGCGGCGCTCGCCTTCGTCGATCTCAAGCCCTGGGAGGAGCGCCGCGACGAGGCAGGCCGCCTCAACACGTTGATCGGCGACTTCCAGAAATTCGCCTTCGGCCTGCCGCAGGCGACCGTCTTCGCGCTCAATCCGCCCGCGATCCAGGAACTGGGCAACGCCACCGGCTTCACCATGAAGATCGAGGACCGTTCGGGCGACGACCGCGCCGGTCTCGTCGCGGTGCGCAACGCGATCCTCGCCGAGGCGGCGCAGAACCCCGCCTTGATGCAGGTGCGCCCCGACGGGCCGGGCGATGCGCCCGAGCTCTACGTCGACATCGACCGCGTCAAGGCGCGCTCGCTGGGGCTCTCGATCCAGTCGGTCAACCAGACTCTCTCGATCGGCTTCGGCTCGGCCTATGCCAACGACTTCACCCGCGAGGGCAACACCTTGCGCGTCTACATCCAGGCGGCGCCCGAAGCGCGCATGACGCCCGAAGACATCATGAACCTGCGCGTGCGCGGCGAGAACGGCCAGATGGTCCCGTTCAGCTCGTTCGCCAAGGCGGACTGGCGTTCGGGGCCGGTGCAGGTCGAGCGCTACAACGGCTATCCCGCGCTCTCGATCTCGGGTGCGGCGGCGCCCGGCCACGCCTCGGGCGAGGCGCTCGAGGTGATGGAAGGGCTCGCCGCCAAGCACCTTACGGGCAATTTCAGCTACGAGTGGACCGGCACGGCCTACGAGGAAAAGCAGGCGGGTGGCCAGATCGGCCTCTTGCTGGGGCTCTCGGTGATCGTCGTGTTCCTGCTGCTGGCCGCGCTCTACAACAGCTGGGGCATTCCGGTGGCGGTGCTGATGGTGGTGCCCTTCGGCGTGCTCGGCGCGGTGGCCTTTACCTTGGCGCGCGGGCTTTCGGCCGACGTCTACTTCAACATCGGGCTCATCACGATCATCGGCCTGGCCGCCAAGAACGCGATCCTCATCGTCGAGTTCGCGATCGAGGACGAAGACCACGGCCGCGAGCCGCGCGAAGCCACGCTCGAGGCCGCGCGCCAGCGCCTGCGCCCGATCCTGATGACCAGCCTTGCCTTCATCCTGGGCATGGTGCCGCTCGCGATCGCCTCGGGCGCGGGCGCGGCGAGCCGCCAGGCGGTGGGTACGGGTGTGATGGGCGGCATGATCGCGGCGACCGTGCTCGGCGTGTTCTTCACCCCCGTGTTCTACCTGCTCGCGCGCAAGTACCTCAGCAAGCGGCGCGATCCCGAAGGCGAGGACGCCCGCTGGCTTGCGGACAACCGCGACCCGCCCGCCAACCCCCAGGAGGAGGCGCCCCATGCGTAAGTGCGCATCACTCGTGCTCGCCGGTGCGCTGGCGGGCTGCAACATGGCGCCCGATTATGCGCGCCCCGAAGTGGCAGTGGCCCCGGTCTTCGCCGGGCCCGCTCCGGCGCAGGACGGAGCGTCGGCCCCGCTCGCGACCGAGCTGGGCTGGCGCGAGTTCTTCCGCGACCCGCGGCTCCAGGCGCTGATCGGGACGGCACTTGCCAAGAACCGCGACCTCGCCCAGGCCTATGCCCGGATCGACCAGGCCCGCGCGCAATACCGCGTCCAGGCCGCCGACCGTCTCCCCGCGCTGGGCGCCGACGGCAATGCCTCGCGCACCCGTACCCCGATGTCGGTGCTCGGCGCGAGCAGCGGGCTCACCACGGGCACGGACAGTTCGAACCTGCCCGATGGCATCACGTATTCGCAGTATGGCGCCAATGTCGGCGTCAGCGCCTTCGAGCTCGACCTGTGGGGGCGCGTGCGCAACCTCACGCAGGCCCAGCGCGAGACCTGGCTGGCTTCGGTCGAGGGCGCGCGCGCCTTTCGCCTTTCGCTGATTGCGCAGGTCGCCGCGACCTACTTCGACATCCGCGCGGGCGAGGAGCGCCTCGCGCTGGCCCGCCGCAGCCTCGAAGGCCGCCGCGAGGGCGAGCGCATCGCCCGCATGCGGCTCGATGCCGGGGTCACCTCGACCGCCGACTACGACCAGACCGTACTGCTGCTGACGCAGGCGGAAAGTGAACTCGCCGACATCCAGCGCACCACCGAGCAGGCGCAGAACCTGCTCGACGTGCTCGTGGGCGGACCTGTGGCCGAGCCGCTTCCGGCCGGGCTCGCGCTGTCCGGGCAGCTCGTGCCGATCGACGCGGGCGTGCCCAGCCAATTGCTCGCCAATCGGCCCGACGTGCTCCAGGCCGAGCACGCCCTGCGCGCGGCGAACGCCAATATCGGCGCGGCGCGCGCGGCGTTCTTCCCGACGATCTCGCTGACCGGCAGCCTGGGCTTCGCCTCGACCGCGCTTGGCTCGCTGTTCGATTCGGCCAACCACAGCTGGACTTACGGGGGAACGCTCGGCCTGCCGATCTTCGACTGGGGTAAGCGGGAAGGGCAGCTGAGGCTCAGCAAGGCGCAGGCCGACGAGCTCGTCGCGGCCTACCAGGCCAGCGTTCAGACTGCCTTTCGCGAAGTCGCCGACGGTCTCGTCGCAAGGCGGCGCTACGCCGAGCAGATCGCGATCCAGGGCCGCACGGTGGAGGCGCAGCGTCGCCTCGCGCGTACCGCGCGGCTGCGCTACGACAACGGCATCGCGATCTATCTCGAGGTGCTCGACGCCGAGCGCAGCCTGTTCTCGGCCAGCCAGACGCTCGTCTCGCTGCGTGCGACCGAACTGCAGAACGCGGTCACCCTCTATACCGCACTCGGCGGCGGGCTCGAGGACGTGGCTGCAGTGCCCGCGCCGGCGGCCGAAGACTAACTGTGCTCGGGGCTGGCGAGCAGCGCAAGGAGCGCGAAGCTCGCCAGCCAGTGCTCGCCCATGTAGTCGCCCGCGACATGGGGGAGGGCGGCGGCAAGGTGCGCCTGGGCACGCTCTTCCAACAGGGCGCTGCGGGCGTGGCCGGGCCCGAGGACGCGCGCGATCTCGCGAAGGCACCAGCCCCGGCTGAGATTGAGCCCGTCGAGATGGGCGATCTTGCCGTCACTGCGGTCCGAGACGGTGACCGGGTGGACCTCCTCGTCGAACCAGCCACCCGCAGGGAGGAAGGCGTCGAACCAGACGGCGAATTCCGCCGCAGGCTCGGTCCGGCTCATCAACAGCGCGGCGGTGAGCGCGGGCGAAAGGAATTCGTCGCCCCCCGGTTCCCACCCGCGGTAGTCTTGCCGCGCACCGAAGCTGCGGCTTGCCCATGCGTCGATCCTCGTGGCCAGCGCGGGGTCGCGATCCTGCGCCCAGTCACGCGCCAGCACCAGCGCGAAGGCGGTGTTGAAATGGGTGCCTACCGTGATCGGGTAGGTTAGCTTCTCCAGATAGGCGCCGAGCATGTCGGCAAAACGGCGGGCCAAGGGTTCGAACCGCGCCCCCCAGGCCGCATCGCCGTGGCGCGCGGCCTCGGTGTGGAGCGCCAGCAACCAGCCCCAGCCATAGGGCCGCTCGAAGCCGCGCGCGAAGGGCCGTTCGAGATAGGCCTGTTCGATGTCCAGTTTTTCGGACGTGAACGTGGTGTCGGCCAGATCGCGGATCGCTTGCGCCTCGGCCATCTCAGGAAAGCGCCGGCGCAAGGTCAGCAGCGTCCACCAGCCATGCACGCAGCTGTGCCAGTCGAAGCTGCCGAAGAAGACCGGGTGGAGCGTGCGCGGCGAAAGTACGTCCGCGTCGTCCGCCATCACATGGTCGAGCTTGTGGGGGTATTCACGCGCGACGTGGCCGAGCGCAATCTGGGCGAAGCGGGCGGCGACTTGGGAATCGAGACAGGTCATGGAAAGGCCAGGAAATAGATGAGGAGGACGTTGCAGGCGAAGAGCGGCAGCGCCGTTCCCGCCTGCGCGCGGATGACGCCGTACTGGCTTTTGAGGTCGAGCAGCACGGCGGGCACGACGTTGAAATTGGCCGCCATCGGGGTCAGCAGCGTGCCGCAGAAGCCCGCGAGCATGCCCACCGCGCCGATCAGCGCGACATTGCCGTGGTACTGCACGGCAAGCACGGGAATGCCGATCGCGGCGGCCATCACCGGAAAGGCGGCGAAGGCGTTGCCCATGATGACCGTGAAGACGAGCATGCCCAGGCAATAGACCAGCACGGCGAGCAGCAGGTTGCCTTGCGGGATCACGTCTCCGGCGATGTGGCCGACGATCCCGCCTACTCCCGCGAGCGCGAAGACACCGCCGAGCGCGGCCAGCATCTGCGGCAGGATCGCGGCCCAGCCGATCGAATCCATCAGCCGGCGCCCTTCTTCGAGCGGGGCGAGCGCGGGCGGACGCAACCAGGCCATGGCCAGCGCGAGCGCGGCCAGCACGCCCAGTCCAAGCAGGATCAGCGTCTCGCGGCGCGCCTCGAACAGGCCCGACTGGCCGAGCGGCGTATACGTGTAGAGCAATGTGCCCGCGACGGCGGTGAAGGGGATCACCAGCGCGGGCACGAAGAGCCGGTTGCCGAAACGCAGCGCCAGGCGCTCGCGGGTCGCCTCGTCGGTGGTCTCGGGATGGCTGCGGCCCAGCTGTCCGGTTCCGGCCAGCGCGACGAGCGCGAGCACCAGCCCTCCGTTGGCGAGGTCCGAGAGGTGCGAGCCGAAGAAGAAGCTCGCCGCCAGGAGCCCCCAGAACAGAGCATTGCCCCAGCGCTTGGGATTGGAACGGTCGCGCAGGCTGAGCATCGCCCAGAGTGTGAAGACCACCCCGGTCAGAACGTAGAGCCATTCGAGCGTGATCATGCATGCGACTCCGGCAGCCGGGCTCGCCGCCGCGCGAGGCTCCGGTCGAAGGCGAGCAGGCGCCCCCCGTGGATCAGGAAGGCGCAGATCGCGCTCGGAATTGCCCAGACCGAAAGCTGCAAGGGGGCCAGCGGATACCCCTGCGCCTCGAATACGCCCTGGATGAGCAGGATCGAGGCGATCGCGAAGAAGATGTCCTCGCCGAAGAAGAGGCCGACGTTGTCGGTCGCCGCCGCCATTGCGCGCACCCGGTCGCGCTCGTTGGGAGAGAGCTTGCCGTGGCGGCGTTCGGCGGCGGCTTCGGCCATCGGCGCGACCAGCGGACGCACCGCCTGCGGGTGTCCGCCGATGTCCTTCATGCCCAGCGCCGCGGTGAGCTGGCGCAGGCCGAGATAGAGTACGAGCAGGCGCCCCATCGTCGCCCCGCGCACCGAAGCGATCAGCGCGCGCGCCCTTTGCTGGAGGCCGTAGCGTTCGAGCAGCCCGATCACCGGCAGCACGATCCAGGTCACCGAGATGTAGCGGTTGTCGTTGAAGGCCTTGCCGAGCGCGGCGATCACCTCGACGAGATCGAGCCCACCCAGGCATCCGGTGACGATCGCGCTTGCCGCCACCACCAGCAGGGGATTGAGGCGCAGCACGAAGCCCAGCACGACGAGGGCAATGCCGATGAGCGGCCAGTAGGACATGTCGGGATCTCGCCTCTTACGATGCTGATGGGACCTGCGTTCGCCCTCAGGCCTACGCCGACAGGCGTGTTGCGGGCAACCGGCTTGCGAGCCGGGGCGGCGCACAAGGAGGTGGGGCCGGATACGACGACGAACAAATGCGCGTTGGAATGGAAGCCAGATCGGCGATTCTGGGGACTGGTTTCAGACCCCTCCGAGGCGGGGCTTTCCTGTGCGAACGAATATTACGTCGGACATCTGTCTCGGGACAAAAAGTGACAGAAAACGGTCTGTTTCAAAAAAATGCCGATCAGATGAACTTTTTTTGAAAAAGGGGTTTGACCGAATCAGATCGGTCGCTTAGAGGGCCTCTCACCGCAGCGGAACACGCCGCCAACAACGGCTTCTACCGCGGTCGCCACGATAGTCGGACAGCT
>NZ_JABWCU010000032.1 GCF_018491765.1 Novosphingobium profundi
GGGAATGCGCGCTCAAGCACCCCGAACAGGGCGCGGCGCAAGGGGCACCCTTCATCGCGAACCACATCATCCGCGTCACCGACAAGGCCTTCGACGACTTTGCCGGGAGCGGCTCGGACCGCGCGCTCAACAAGCGCCTGATGGGCATTTCCGACTGACACCATTCCCCGTCAGGCGCGAAGGGCCGCACCTGACGGGAAACTATCCTTGTCAGTCCCGATGCACCGTGCCCCGTAAAACTTACTAAGCACGCCCAAGCATATCCTCACGGACGCCTGCTAGATCCCGCTGGAGACACAGACAATCCGCGAGATCGACGATGCTGGTTTCCCTGGGCGAAGTTGCAACATTACGAGAGGCGCCCGCAATCCATGCGGCTTTGCTCGAAGGCCTCGAGACCCATTCCGAAGTCGAGATTGATGCCAGCGCCCTCCAGCACGCCGATCTCAGCCTGATCCAGTTGCTCGAGGCCGCGCGTGTCCAGGCGGCGCAAACCCAGAAAAGCCTGCGCCTGACCACGCCCGCCAACGAAGCGCTGAGCGCCTTGCTGCGCCGATGCGGAAGCCTGACTGCCCCCTCCAGCGCCGACACCGCCTTCTGGTTTCAGGGGGAGGCGCCGCAATGAGCTCCATCCTTACCGTCGATGACAGCTCCAGCGTGCGCATGGCCATCCGCATCGCACTTTCGGGCGCGGGGCACACTGTCGCGGAGGCCGGAGACGGCGCCGAAGGCCTGGGCAAGGCACGCATGGCCAAGTACGATCTCATCATCACCGACCTCAACATGCCTCGCATGAACGGGCTCGAGATGATCCGCGAGATTCGCAAGCTGCCGATCCAGGCTGGCACGCCGATCGTCTTTCTCACCACCGAATCCGATGTCGGCCTCAAGGAGCAGGCCCGCGCGGCCGGGGCGACCGGGTGGCTGGTCAAACCCTTCGTACCCGATCATCTCCTCAAGGTCGCGCGCAAGGTCCTGGGTTGATGTCCGGCAACGATCCGGTTGCCGCCTTCCGCATCGAGGCGGCCGATCTGCTCGACGCGACCGAGCAGGCGCTACTCGACCTCACGCACGATCTTGCCTCCCGAGAGCTGATCGACACGGTCTTTCGCGGGATGCACACGCTCAAGGGCTCGGGCGCGATGTTCGGGTTCGACGCCCTCGCCGCCTTCACCCACCATTGCGAGACCGCCTTCGACCGCGTGCGCAAGGGCCTTGCCCCCGCCTCGCCCGACCTCGTCGCCGTGACGCTCGGCGCGATGGACCACATGCGCGCACTCGTCGAGAGCGATGACCCGGCGCTCGCAACCGCGGGCGAGGCGATCCTGGCGCGGCTTCACGAGGCTTTGGCCTCACCTTCAGACAACGAAGACCTCGCGACCGACGCCCCGGCGAACGGCAACGCCGAAAAGGGCTGGCACCTCGTATTCCGGCTCCCTCTCGACGCCATGGCAAACGGCACCAACCCGCTGATCCTGCTCGACGAGCTTGCCGAACTGGTCGAACCGGGGCTGGCGCGTATCATCGCGCTGCCCGACGCGATCCCCCCGCTCGCCGAGCTCGATCCCAGCCAGTGCCATCTGGGTTGGGACGTCGAACTGCGCGGCGACATCGCGCGCGAGGCGATCGACGACGTGTTCATTTTCGTGATGGACGACATGGAGCTCCAGGTCGAACCCCTTGAGCTCGCCTCCCCCCCCTTGCCCGAGCCCAATCCCGAGATCACCGCCCCCGCGACGGCGGCGGCGCCCGTGCCGAACGGACAGGACGGGCAGCCTGCACGGAGCCCCGGACGCATGCAGGGGGGCGCTGGCGACAGCGTACGCGTCCCGGCCAGCCGCCTCGACGTTCTGATGGACCGCGTGGGCGAACTCGTCATCGTCCAGAGCCGCCTTGCCCAGCTTGCCGACAGCGGCATTCGCGGACCGGCAGGCGAACTCGCGCTCCGCTCGATCTCGGAGGAGGTCGAACGGCTGGCGAGCGAGCTGCGCGACACCACGATGGTCCTGCGCATGGTGCCCATTGCCGCGCTGTTCGGCCGCTTCCGCCGGCTCGTCCACGACCTCGCGCACGAGACCGGCAAGACCATCGAACTGGTCACCGAGGGCGAGAGCACCGAGATCGACAAGACCGTCTCCGAGCAGCTCGCCGACCCCATCGTCCACCTCGTGCGCAACGCCTGCGATCATGGACTCGAGCCCGCCGGAGAACGCCGGTCGAACGGCAAGCGGGAGAGCGGCACGATCCGCCTGGCCGCGGAGCAGGCGGGCGGCGAGGTCCTGATCACGATCACCGACGATGGTCGCGGGATCAACCGCGAGCGCGTGCGCGCCAAGGCCGAGGCGAACGGACTTCTCGCCCCCGGAGCGGCGATTGCCGATGCGGACCTGCTCCAGATGATCTTCCACCCCGGATTCTCGACCGCCGAGCAGGTTACCAACTTGTCCGGGCGCGGTGTCGGCATGGATGTCGTCAAGCGCACCATTGAAGGCCTGCGCGGTACGATCGACTTGACGAGCGAACCCGGCAAGGGGTCGACGATCACCTTGCGCATACCGCTTACATTGGCGATCATCGAGGGACTTCTCGTGCGCGTGGGACAGGGCAACTATGTGATCCCGCTCGCCGCCGTCGAGGAATGCATCGAACTTTCGCTGGAAGAGGACATCCGCTCGCGCGGGCGTTCGATGATCACCTTGCGCGACCGCCTCGTACCCTTCCTGCGGCTGCGCGAACTCTTCGCCACCGGGACCCGGCCCGATCCCTACCAGAAGATCGTCGTCATCGGCACCGGTGGCGAGCGCGTCGGGCTCGTCGTCGACCAGATCATCGGCAGCCACCAGACCGTGATCAAGTCGATGTCGCGCCTGCATCGGGGCCTTCCCAGCTTCTCGGGTGCGACGATCCTGGGCGATGGCGGGGTCGCACTCATTCTCGACATCGTCCAGCTCGTCGCGCTGGGCCAACAGCAGGAGGAGCGGCTGCGCGCAGCCGGATGACCCCCATGATGTCCATGACCGATCCATCCGCCACCCGCTGGGACGAGGCCGGCCAGCTCGAGGTCCTGACCTTCGACATCGGCGACGAGCGCCTCGCCATCGAGGCCATCAGCATCCGCGAGATCCTCGACCTCCTTCCCGAGACACCCGTCCCCGGAGCGCCCGCGCTCGTGGGCAGCGTGATCAACTTCCGGGGCAAGATCATTCCCATCGCTGATTTGCACGTCGCCTTCGGCATGCCAATTGAAGACCCCAGCCCGGACACCCGCATCGTCGTCATCGAGACCTTGCTCGGCGGCGAGGAAACGCAGATCGGTCTGCGCGCCGACAAAGTCTACGAGGTCACCCTGCTCGATCGCGACAGCGCCAGTGCGCCGCCCGTCATCGGCATGCGCTGGCGCCGAACCTTCGTGCGCGAACTCGTGCGTCAGGACCAGTCCGTGATCGTCCTGCCCGACTTGCCTGCGATCTTCGCCACACTTGAGCGAGGACACGCTGGCTTGGACAGCCCGCTGGGACACGCGGCATGAGCGGCGCGGACGAGGTCCAGGTCGTCGAGTTTGGCCTGGGCAACGATGTCTTCGCCGTTCCGGTCGCCTGCGTTCGCGAGATCCTCGACTATGCCCCGCCAACCCCGATCCCCAATGGCCCACCGCACTTCCTGGGGCTTACGGAGGTGCGCGGGCAAGGCGTCGCCACGCTCGACCTGCGTTGTCGCCTTGCACTGCCTCCCGCCCAGCCCACGCTCGCCACGCGCATACTCATCCTCGATCTGGCCGGAGCGCAGGGCGCGCGTGCGCTGGGCGTCGTCGTCGACCGAGTGATCAGCGTGGGCAGTTTCGAGACCGCGCAGATCGACAGTGCGCCGGACATCGGCATGCCTTGGAACAATGCGTACATCTACGGCGTCGTGCGCCGCGCCAGCGGCTTCGTCGTCATCGTCGATATCGCCCACGTCCTCACCGGCCACGAGGATGCGGCCTTTCTCTCCGCCATGATCCAGGCGGCCTGAACCAGCCGGTTCGCCTGCCCGCCCTCACATCGGAAACAGCAGCATGATGACCATCAAGAAGAAGATCTCCGTTGGCGGCCTGACGATCGTGATCACGATCCTGGCAACTTTCGCGATTGCCGCGATCGGCGTGAACCGGATTCGGCTCGGCGGCGAACTCGTCGATCGCAATGCCATGATCGCCGAGTTTCTCGGCGATATCCTGCCGCCGCCCGAATTCGTGATCGAACCCTACCTGGAGGTCAGCCAGCTCGTCGCCAATCCTGCGGAACTGGCTCAGCGGCGCGCTCGGCTCGGAGAGCTGGAAGCCCAGTATCGGCAGAGAAAGAACGCCTGGCAGACACAGGGCCTCGACCCTGATCTCCTCGCAAAGCTGCAAGGTGAATCCGCCCAGACCGGCCAGCAGTTCTGGGAGGAAGTCGACAACATTCTGATTCCCGCGATCGCGCGGGGCGATGCTGGCGCGATGCGCGCAAGCTATTCCCGCGTGAGCACGATTTACAACAAGCACCGCCAGCAGATCGACGCCCTCGTCAGCCGCGCCCAGTCCCGGCAGGCCGAAATCGTGGCAAACGGCCAATCAACGCTGGATATGGTGATCGTCTTCATGGCGCTCATGGCGCTGCTCATCCCGGCGATGGTGCTGCTGGGCATCTGGATGGTCGGCAAACTCGCGGTCAAGCCGCTCGAGGAGGTCACTCAGGTCGTGGATTCGATCGCGCAGGGCAATCTCGACCTTGTGGTAACCAACGAGCGCAACGACGAAGTCGGCCTGCTTCTCGGCCGCATCGCTGATCTGTGCGCGACGCTGCGCGGCCTCATCCAGGAGATGGACACGATGGCCACCGAGCACGATCGCGGCGAGATCGACGCCGTCCTGCCCGTCGCCAAATTCACGGGTGATTTCGCGGTCATGGCGCGCGGCATCAATGAGATGGTCGCCAGCCACATCGCGGTGAAGAAGAAGGCGATGGCCTGCGTAAAGGCCTTCTCCGAGGGTGACTTCGATGCTCCGCTCGAACGCTTTCCGGGCAAGAAGGCCTTCATCAACGAAACCATCGAGACCTTGCGCGCCAATCTTTCCGGGCTGATCGCGGAAATGAATCACATGGCCGTCGAGCACGACAGGGGCGACATCGACGTCGTCGTGCCGGCCGACAAGTTTGCGGGCGACTTCGCTGTCATGGCGCGCGGCATCAACGAGATGGTGGCCGGCCACATCGCGGTGAAGAAGAAGGCGATGGCCTGCGTCAAGGCGTTCTCCGAGGGTGACTTCGATGCTCCGCTCGAACGCTTCCCGGGCAAGAAGGCCTTCATCAACGAGACCATCGAAACCTTGCGCGCGAACTTGCGCGACATCACCGCAGAGATTCAGCGCATGATCCTCTCCGCCACCGCCGGCAGGCTTTCCGAGCGCGGTGACGACCGGCGCTTCGTGGGCGATTTCGCCGGGTTGATCGTCGGTATCAACGGCATGCTCGACGCCATCCTCGACCCGATCGGGGAAGGCAACCGCGTGCTTTCGCTGGTGAGCACGGGCAACCTGCTTGAAACCGTCGACATTGCCTGCGAGGGCGACCACCAGCGCATGAAGACCTCGATCAACGCGCTCGTCGACAACTTGCGCCAGTTCGCCGGAAACGTCGGCGGCGCGGCGAGCCACGTCGCCAACGGCAGCACCCAGATGGCGACGAGTTCTCAGCAGCTTTCCGAAGGCGCGACCGAACAGGCCGCCTCGGCCGAGGAAGCTTCCGCCTCGATGGAAGAGATGGCCGCCAACATCAAGCAGAACGCCGACAACGCCGCGCAGACGGAGAAGATCGCGCGCCAGTCCTCCAAGGACGCCGAACTTTCGGGCGTCGCGGTCGAGAAGGCGGTCGAGGCCATGCGTACGATCGCCGAAAAGATCAGCATCGTCCAGGAAATCGCCCGCCAGACCGACCTGCTTGCGCTCAACGCCGCCGTCGAAGCCGCGCGCGCGGGCGAGCACGGCAAGGGCTTCGCGGTCGTCGCTTCCGAGGTTCGCAAGCTTGCCGAACGCAGCCAGAGCGCGGCTTCCGAGATCGTCGCGGTGTCCTCCGACACCGTCAAGGCGGCGGCCGAGGCGGGCGAAATGCTCTCCAAGCTGGTGCCCGACATCCGCCGCACCGCCGAGCTCGTTTCCGAGATCAGCGCCGCGTGCCGCGAGCAGGACATCGGCGCGTCGCAAATCAACGACGCGATCCAGCAGCTCGACAAGGTCACCCAACAGAACGCGCATGCCTCCGAGCTGATTTCCTCGACGTCGGAATCGCTCGCGGGCCAGGCCGAGGAGCTGCAGAAGTCGATCACCTTCTTCCAGCTTGCCGGCGGTATCGGCGGCGTAGCGCCGACTCACTCGAGCGCCGCCGCGCCGCGCCGTAAGCCCGTTCCCAAATCTACCGAGAAGCCGGCGGCAAGCCGTCCGAGCGCGCCGCGTCCCAACAGCGTGGCCCACCAGCAGGAGCGCGCGCGGGGCTTCACACTCGACCTCACCAGCGGGGGGCCCGACGCTGACGATGCCGATTTCGGGTGCGCCGCCTGACGACGTCCACCCCGATCCCACCCCACGAAGGGGACCGCCATGAACAACGCTGCCTATCTCCCCTTCGAGACCCATGCGGACGAGGACCATATCGCCCCGGCGCATTTCAAGGCGCTCGCCGCGCTCATCCACGAACGCACGGGCATACACCTGCAACCGGCCAAGCGCACGATGCTCGAAGGCCGTTTGCGTCGCCGCGCAAGGGATACGGGACAGGCAAGCCTGCGCGACTACTGCAAGTGGATCCTTTCGCTCGACAGCGATGCGCGCGAACTGGAACACCTGGTCAATGCGGTCACCACCAACAAGACCGACTTTTTCCGCGAGCCCCGCCATTTCGACTACCTGACGGGGACAATCCTTCCCGAAATGCGCGACGCCGGGCGGCACGCGCTGCGCTGCTGGAGCGCGGCCTCTTCGATCGGGGCCGAGCCCTACACGATTGCGATGCTGCTCGACGCCTTCGCCCGCCGCAACGCCGGCTTCGAATACGCTATCGTGGCGACCGACATCGATACCCGCGTGCTCGAGACCGCGCGGCGCGGCATCTATCCGCGCGACATGATCAGCCCCGTCCCGCCCGAATTGCGCAAGACCTATGTCCTCGATGCCCTCGACCCCGCCCGAGGCGAAGTGCGCATCGTACCCGAGCTGCGCCGCAAGGTCGCCTTCGGCCAGCTCAACCTGATCGACCGGCATTACTCCGTCGGCGATCCCTTCGACCTGATCTTCTGCCGCAACGTTCTCATCTATTTCGACAAGCCAACGCAAGAGGCCGTCGTCAACCGGCTCAGCGCACGGCTGCGCCCGGGCGGCTACCTGTTCCTTGGACACTCGGAATCGATCAGCGGCTTCCAGCATGACCTGACCAGTGTCGCCGGCACGGTCTTCCAGAGGAAATGATCCCCATGCCTTCCGCGAAAACGCGTGTCCTCATCGTCGACGACAGCGCCAGTGTGCGCCAGACCATGAAGGCCATCCTCGAGGAGGATCCCACTTTGGAAGTCATCGCCACCGCGGCCGACCCCTTCGCGGCCGCACGCTGTATCCAGGAGGAAGTGCCCGACGTCATCACCCTCGACGTCGAGATGCCGCGGATGGACGGCATCACCTTCCTGCGCAAACTGATGAGCCAGTGCCCTGTCCCGGTGGTGATGTGCTCTTCGCTGACCGAAGAGGGCTCGGACACGCTGATGCAGGCACTGGAAGCCGGCGCCGTCGACGTGATCCTCAAACCCCGGGTCGGGGTGGCCGATCACCTCCAGGAGGCGCGCGTCGCCATCCGCGACGTGATCAAGGGTGCGGCGCGCGCGCGGGTCCATGGCCGCAAGGCCTCCCCCGCATCGCTCGAACCACAAAAGAAGCTCACCGCCGACGCCGTCCTGCCCCCGCCCGATGGACGCCCAATGAGCCGCACCACCGAGATGGTCGTATGCATCGGCGCCTCGACCGGCGGCACCGAAGCGCTGCGCGAGGTTCTCCAGGCCCTGCCCGCAAACGCGCCGGGGATCGTCGTCGTCCAGCACATGCCCGAGAACTTCACCCGGGCCTTCGCCAAGCGGCTCGACAGCCTGTGCGAGGTCAGCGTCAAGGAAGCCGAGGATGGCGACACCGTGATGCGCGGCCATGTCCTGATCGCGCCGGGCGGCCGCCACACCCTGCTCGAACGGCAAGGCGCGCGTTATCTCGTCTCGGTCCGCAACGGCCCGCTCGTCTCGCGCCATCGCCCTTCGGTGGACGTGCTCTTCCGCTCCGCCGCGCGCGTGGCCGGTTCGAACGCGGTAGGGGTGATCATGACCGGGATGGGCGATGACGGTGCTCGCGGGATGCTTGAAATGAAGCAGGCCGGCGCGCGCACCATCGCGCAGGACGAGGCGACCTCGATCGTGTTCGGCATGCCCAAGGAAGCCATCGCCCACGGCGCGGTCGACCGCATCGTCGCCCTGTCGGCGATTCCGCGCGAGATGCTCCACGCGAGTGCGCGCTAAACAATGAACGCGTTACGCCCCGAGGCCTTCGAGGACGCCCAGGACCTGTCCGGTCCGAGCGAGAATGCCCGCACGCAACTGCACGCCATAGCCTGCGATCTCGATGGGCATTTCGACCGTGCCGGTGCGACACTTGGCCAGACGGTCGAAACGATCGACATCATCCTGGCGTCCCTCCAGGAAGTTGCGCAAGTCTTCGAGCATGGCGAGGCAGCCTCCTCGGTCGCCACGCTGACCCGAGCGGCGACCCGCCTTTCGCAAGTTGCCACGAGCGTGACCGAGCGCGCCTCCGACATCGCGCGCATCGGCGATGTTTCCCGCCGCCTCTACCGCCATATCGACGAAGTGCAGCGCTGCCTGCGCGTGCTCGACATTTATGCGATGAACGTCAAGATCGCCGCCTCGGGCGCAACCGCCTTCGTCGAATTCGCCGACCAGATGAGCCGTAAGCTGAAGGCCGGCACTGCCGAGACCGAAGGCTTCGCTCAGACCCTACTCACGCTCGACCAAAGTCTCTCACGCATGCAGGCCATCGACGCCCTGCTGCTTTGCGAATGCCGCAAGATCATACCTCATGTCCCCGATCGCCTGTTGCGCGACGCCGATGCCTTGCGCGCGCACCAGGATGCCCTAGCCGAACTGGCCCAGACGACAGGCAATCTTGCGCGCTCGATCCAGACCGAACTGGCCTCGGCGCTGTCTGCAATCCAGGTCGGTGACCGCGCCCGCCAGAGGCTCGAGCACGCGGTTGCGGGGTGCGACCTCATGGCCGTGCATTTGAGCGGGGCCACCCTCGATCAGCCGAGCGGACGCGATCACGCCGAGCGCCTGCTCGCCGCGCTCGTTGAGGAAACGGCGCTCGAATACCGGCGCGACGCTACCGCGCTGCTCAGCGCGATTGGCCGCCTCGGCAGCAGCGCGCATGGCCTTAGCGCCCTCCAGGAGCATGGTGGTGACACGACCTCGGACGACGTCGAAGCGGACGATGCCAGTGCCCTGTTCCTACGCCGGATGGAGGACGACATAGCCCAGGCCGCGGCGATGATTGCCCAGTTGCACCGTGCCGATGCCCAGGCCGAGGAAACCCTTGAGGTGATCGTAACAACGCTGACCGAGGTCACCCAGCGTGTCGCGGCGATCCGTAACGTGCGCATCGATGTTCGACAGATGGCCATCAACATCGGCTTGCGCTGCCGAAAGGTTGAGATTATCGGGCGTCCGGTCTCGATCATTGCGAATGAGATACGCAGCCACTCGGACAAGCTCGACACTCTCATCGCAGCGATTAATGCGGCCGAAGGCGAATTGATCACGATCTGCGAGGGTATGCGAGCCCAATCGAACGACGGCGACAAGATCGCCGGCAACGAACTCGATCGCGCGCTCGAAACAATACGCGACTGTGCCCAGACAACCGACATGGCGCTGGCCACGGTCGAACAGGGTTCAATCGGCATGCTCGATCTGCTCGAACAGACCGCGTCGTCACTCGGTTCCGCGCTCGAACGCGCGCCGGAGATTGCCGAGGTCGCCCGCAACCTGGTCCCAACCACGCCGCATAGCATGCCGTCTGATGAGCACGAGGGCCTGTGCGCCTTCCTCCTTGCAATGGCCAATACCTATACCATGGCCGACGAGCGTCTGATCCACGATCGGTTCCGCCTGCCCGGCATGCCCGCCATCGCCGCCCCATCGCGAGGTGCCCTGGACGATGACGACGACGTGTTCGACGACGGGCTGTTCTGAACCGGTTCGGCCGTCCGAGCGCTCAGGCGATCGGCCCCTTGCCCTGAAGATAGCGCTTCAGGTTTGCAGGGAGATAGGGAAACGGGTTGTAGGGCGCCGCGTCCGGCGCGGGACGCGGCGTGCGCCCCGAAAAATCGAACCGGTCAATCGCAGACGGGTGGATCTGCTCGGTGGGGTCCTTCCCGAGCGCGCGGTCGATGCGCCCTTGAATCTTCCAGAACGCCCCCTTGGACGAATCAACGAGTACGCCGCGAGGCGCTCCGGCCTCCACTTTCTGAACCTTGCGAGCCACGTAATCTTCGTCGAGTGCGAGGAAGGGCCGCGCCTTGTCGAACATCCAGAGCAAGGCGATGTCGGAGAGGAGACTGTCCGGGTAACCGCCTCCCACGTTGCTGTGCGCGCCGGCGAACCACACTTGTTCAACCGCCTGTTCGTGCGCAGGAAGTCCGGCGGTTTCCCAAATCGCCGGAGCGAACGTCTTGCGGTGCTCGTCGATGGCAAGTGCCTGGAAAGCATTTCGGACCCGCTCGCCCAACTTCACGTCATGGAACGAATGACGCTTGCGCCCGATCCGGCCCAACCCGTTACCGGGAATACCCAGCGCACCGACTGTGTCCCACACCCCGATAAACGTCACCTCGGGAGAGCGTCCGCCGATCCAGGCCGGATCGATCGCCTCCGGTTCACGTTCCTCGGGTGGCGTGCGGTAATAGTCCCAGACCTTGGGCATACGGTCGAGATCACCCTTGCGCAGCAGGCCTACAAGACTGACCAGCCCGGCCAGGCTGCGCACGGTGTAGGCCCCGCGCGAGAAGCCGAAGAGGCAGATGCGGTCGCCCGGCTGGTAGTTCTGGCAAAGGAAGCGGTAAGCCTGCTGAACATTTGTCTCCAGTCCCGTCCCGAAGGCCCCACCCACGATCCGGTCGAGAAAGTTGCCGCTGCCCACGCCCTCATCGTAGTAGACGATCTGGGCCGCGCCGTCCTGTGCCTGGGGCAGGATTGCCCGCGCCATCTTGGTTACGTTTGTGGGCGCGCCATCCTGATCGGCGCTGTTCCAGGTGCCATCGCAGCACACGACCAGCGATCTTGCCATCCGGAACACCTCACCCAGTTAAAATGCCAAGCGACAATAATAATAACATCGCCTCTATTCATTTAATACGAAATTTCCAGTTACATCCATTGTCACTCTTTCGAACTCATAGACATGGCACAATTGGCTCGTATCCAGCGCAGCTTCAACAAGCCCGAAGGAAGGAGCTGAATCGAGAATGTTGCGCGGTCCAATGCTACTCTGATTGTCCCCGCAATCGACTGAAATTGGGCCATACCTCGGCGTTTGAACGCAGTTGTAAGGTTGGCAATCGATCGGTTTGCCGCAATCATGCATGACGAAATTCCAAAGCGGGACAGTAAAAATATGCGATTCGCAAAGCCGGCCCTCACAGGCATTACCGGATTGGGCACTCTTGGATCGCGCTCGCTTGCCCTGGGGGCCCTTTGCCTGGGCGCCAGTCTGGGCACCCTCGTCGCGCTGCCCGCCGGCGCGCAGGAGACCCAGATCCTGCAGATGCCCACCATCCACGCAGGCCGCATCGTCTTTGTGCACGCCGGAGACTTGTGGACGGTCTCCAGCACCGGCGGCAGCGCGATCCGGCTGACCAGCGGGGTGGGTATCGAATCCAATCCGGTGTTCTCGCCCGATGGCGCAACCGTGGCCTTCGCGGGCGAATACGACGGCAATCTCGACGTTTTCACCGTTCCGATCGGAGGCGGCATTCCCAAGCGGCTGACCTGGCACCCTTCGAACGACATCCCCGTGGGCTGGAGCGATGACGGCAAGTCCGTCCTGTTCCGTTCGAGCCGAGACCGGATCGTGCGGACCTATCGGCTCTACTCGGTCCCGGCCAGCGGCGGCGTCGCCACGCCATTGCCGTTGCCCTCGGCCTACGAAGGCGCTTACGAACCGGGCGGGAAGGCCATCGTCTACAACAAGATGGCGCCGGCCTTCGGCTATTCGTTCCGCTCGTTCGTATCCTGGGGCAACTACCGGGGTGGAACCGCCGGCCGCATCTGGATCACCGACCTCCAGACGCTCCAGAGCACCGAACTGCCCCACGGCATCGAATCCGATTTTGCGCCGGTCTACATGCAGGGCAAGATCTACTTCCTTTCCGGCCGGGATGGGCCGATCAGCGTGTTCCGTTACGATCCGGCCACCCGCGCGGTAAGCGAAGTCTGGAAGAACGACGGCGCGGCGATCCGTTCGCTGTCCACCGACGGCAACACGCTCGTTTTCGACCGTCTCGGCCAGATCTACACGCTCGTCCCCGGCAGCGAGCCTGTGCGCGTGCCGATCACCGTGACCGGCGACATGCCCGACGTGCGCCCGCGCCTGCTTTCGGTGGGCGAGGAAGTCCAGAGCGTGCGCCCCTCGCCCACCGGCAAGCGGATCGTGGTCGAGGCCCATGGCGAGATCGTGACCGTACCGGCCAAGTACGGTGCCCCGCGTGACATCACCAACACGCCCGGCGCGATGGAGCGCGAACCGGCCTGGAGCCCGGACGGCAAGTCGATCGCCTACTTTTCCGACGCAGGGGGCCAGTACGCCCTCACCATCTCCACCCTGGCCGACGAAGGCAAGGGCGGGGGCAAGGACGGGAACGAGGACAGGAGCCCGCGAACCCCAGCCTCGGTCCGCACGATCGCGCTAGACACCCAGCCGACGTACTACTTCGAGCCCACGTGGTCTCCGGATTCGCGCAAGATCGTGTTCCACGACAACAAGATGCGGGTCTGGCTGGCCGACATCGCCACTGGCAAGGCGAGCCTGGTCGAGGACGCCAACACCTATGGCGGTTTCTCCAGCGGCAACTACGCGATGACCTTTTCGCCCGACTCGCGATGGCTGGTCTACCCGCGCTACGAGGCGAACCACATGCACGTCCTCGTGCTGTTCTCGCTCGCCAGCGGATCGCACACGGTCCTGACCGACCGGATGGTCGACGCCACCAATCCCGCCTTCGATCGCGAGGGCAAAGTGCTCTACTACCTCGCCAGCAACAACGCTGGGGCCACCGAAGCTGGTCTCGACATGACGAGCGACCTTTATGCGGTCACGTCCTCGATCTACGCCCTGCCGCTGCTCGCCACCACCCCCTCTCCCGTCGCGCCGCGCAGTGACGAGGAAACCGGTCCCGCTGATGACGCGAACCCGAACGAGGATGACGAGGGCGCCGGCAAGTCGAAGGGCAAGAAGGGCACGGCTCCGCCCCCCGTCGCAATCGATCTGGCGGGGCTTGGCATCGATACGATCCAGGCGCGGACGGTGACCCTGCCCTTGCCTCCCGCTGGCTACACCAGCCTTCAGGCAGGCAACGAGGGCGCGCTGTTCTGGCTCGAGACCGACGCGACCAGCGCGTTCGGATCGCCCGTCGCCGACCTCGTGCGCTGGGATCCCGAGAAGCGCAAGGCCGAGCCTCTGTCGCAGGACGCGGTGGCCTACGAGCTCACGGGCGACGGCACCCGGATCCTCGTCGGATCGCCCTCCTCGGACGATCCCGAGAGCGAAACGCTGGCCTGGAGCCTGATCCCCGCCGACGAGGAAGCCTCGGACGAGAACACCGACCATCCCAAGCTCGATGCGATCCAGGTCATGACCGACCCCAAGGCCGAATGGGAGCAGATGTACCGCGAGGTCTGGCGTGTCGAACGCTCGTACTTCTACGACGCCAATTTCCACGGCTACGACACCGTGGCCGCGCAAAAAGCCCTCCAGCCGCTGGTCGACGGGCTCCATTCGCGCGCGGACCTGAACTACGTGTTTCAGGAAATGCTGACCGGATTCTCGGTCGGCCACATGCGTGGCTTCGGCGGCAACATCCCCGACCCCGACGCGACGCCCGGAGGTCTGCTCGGCGCGGACTACGCCGTGCACGCCGGGCACTTCTGCTTCAGCCGCATCTATGGCGGCAGCGCCATGATGCCCGAAGTGAAGTCCCCGCTGGTCCAGCCGGGCCTCGCGATCCGGACCGGTGACTGCCTGATCGCGGTGAACGGCGTGCCCGTCGACACCGGATCGGGTGTCCAGAAATGGCTCGAGGGAACGGCAGGCAAGCCCACCCGCCTCACCATCGCCAAGGCCGACGGCACGCGCGCGCGCGATGTGACGGTGGTGCCGCTGCGCGACGAGGCTTCGCTGCGCCAGCTCGCCTGGATGGAGGACAGCCGCCGCACGGTCGACCGGCTCTCGGGCGGCAAGCTCGCCTACGTCCACTTGCCCGATACCGCCGAGGGCGGCTTCACCTACTTCAACCGTGCCTACTTCGCGCAGACCGACAAGCAGGGCGCGATCATCGACGAGCGCTTCAACAACGGCGGCCAGCTGGCCGACTACATCGTCGAAGTGCTCGGCCGCAAGCCGCTGTCCTACGCCGCGCCGCGCTATGGCCGGGTCGAAGTCTCGCCCAACGCGGCGATCTACGGTCCCAAGGTCATGCTTGCCAACGAACTCTCGGGGTCGGGCGGCGATGCCCTGCCCTGGATGTTCAAGCGGCTGCAACTGGGCACCCTCGTCGGCAAGCGCACCTGGGGCGGCCTCGTCGGCATCGGTGACGTACCGATCCTGATGGACGGCGGCCAGGTCACCGCGCCAAGCGCGGGACTGTTCAATCCCGAAGGCCACTGGGAAGTGGAGAACCACGGCGTCGATCCCGACGTCGAGGTCGAGCAGGATCCCGCGCTCGTCGCGGCTGGCCACGATCCCCAGCTCGAGGCGGCCGTGGCGATCGCGATGGAAAAACTCAAGGAAAGCCCGCCCGCCGCGACCCCGCCGCATCCGGCCTACCCGGTCTACCCCTCGCAGGATTGAGCCCAAGGGCGAGCCTGCCTCATTCGTGGCAAGCTCGCCCTTCTCAGTCAGAATGCGTAGCTGATCTCGGCCATGAAAGTGCGTGGCAACATGGGCTGGCGGCCATAGGCGCCCATGAAGCTGAAATTCAGCCCGTTCTGCCATTGGAAGCGGTTGGCGAGGTTCTTGCCGATCAGGCTGAACTTCCAGCCGTCGTCGCGCAGCACCGAGATTTCGCCATTGAGTTCACGCACCGTCGAAGTCCGGGTGATCAGCGTATGGTCGAGATCCCCATATGTGCTGTCGCGGAAGATGAAGTCCCCCCCGAAGCGCAGGCGGTAGACGCCGTCCCCAGACAGTCCGGTCTCGTAGCGAAAGCCGGTCGAACCCGTGTAGTTGGGTATGCTGATCGGCTTGGAGACCTGGGCGCCGGCCACATAGGCGATGTTACCCACCTTCTGCACCCCACCGTTGGCATAGATGTCGAGCCCCTCGACCGGCTTGACGTTGAGTTCGAGCTCAAGGCCGATCGCGCGATAGCTCATCCCGTTGAACTGGACAGAGATCGCCGTCCCGTCGATGAACCGGCCGACCAGAATGTCCGTGAAGTCATTCATGAAGGCGGCGAAGTTGAGGCGCAGCTTGCGATCGAGCAAGTCCGACTTGAGACCCAACTCGTAGGCCCAGACCTTCTCCGGCCCGAATGGCGTTTCCCCCACTTCCCGGCTGTTTGCCGCAGAGGTGTAGCCACCGGCCCGAAACCCGCGTGAAATCGAGCCATAGAGGAATACGTCCGGGCTGGCCTGGTAGTTGATTCCGAACTTGGGAGTGACCGCGCTGTAATGGGAGGTGTCGCCGTAGACGTCTTCGGCCGCGGGAGAAAAGTACCCGTCGATCTGCTTGGTCTCGTAAGTGTAGCGACCACCCGCGACCACCTCGAAGCCGTCGAACGGCTTGTAGCTCACTTGCGCGTAGCCCGCGTAGCTGTTGGCCCGATTGCGGTAGTAGAGCTCGGGAACCGTTGTGAAGGCATCGGGCGTCGAGGTGTCGGTGTCCCAATAATTGTACATCGTATCGTTGAAGGACTGGCGCGTTGTCTCAGTGAAGTAGAAGCCACCCACGATCCATGAAAGGTCGCCGTCGAGCGCATCGCCGAAGAGCTGCAGTTCCTCGGTCCACTGGTGCTGCTTGATACGGCTGCGGCGATTGTAGGCCATGACGTAGTCGCCGAACTTGTCGATCGTGCCGCCCACCAGGTCCACGCTCCAGTAGTCCTTGACGGTGGAATAGCCGGTGATGCTGCGCACGGTCACCACACCCAGGTCCGCCTCGACGTGCGCGCTCAGTCCCAGCGTGTCGGTGGATCCCGCCTGCGGCGCGGTCGTTGCCGTGTCGCGGCCATCTCCGGTGAGCGGCGTGACCATGTCGGACGCGTAAGGCGAGGTCACGAAGCCGTCGTTGCGGTTGCGCGTGAAGCTGGCGGCAAGGACCACGTCCCACACGTCCGATCCATAGAAGTGGAGCTTGCCCCGCAAGCCCCAGAAGTCACGTTCGTCGATGTCCTTGCCGGTCGCGACATTGTGCATATAGCCCTTGCCCTGGTCCCGGAACACGCCCGAGATTGAGGCCGCAAGCGCGCCCGGGACGAGCGCCCCGCCAAGCGATCCCTTGAGCGCAAGCGTCTGGTAGTTGCCGTAGGAAGCCGAGGCGCTGCCATAAGTCACGTCGTCGGGCGTGCGCGTGATCACGTTGACCGCGCCGACCATCGAGTTGCGCCCGAACAACGTGCCCTGTGGCCCGCGCAACACCTCGATGCGCTCGATGTCGGCCAGTTCGGAATTCACCGCCGAAGGTCGCGCCTGATAGACGTCGTCGAAATAGAACGAGACCGGCTGCTCGGTCGTGCCGAAGCCGCCGGCGTTGTCCCCGCGCCCGCGCATGCTGAGCGAGATCGTCGAAGAGTTGGCGATGCCCGGCTGCATGTAGAAATTGGGCACTTGCGCGGCGACCTGATCGACCCGCTGGATCCCCAGCTTGGCAAGGTCCTCGCTTCCCAGCGCCGAGACCGTCACCGGCGTCGACTGGAGCGAACTGGCGCGGCGCGTGGCCGTGACGGTGATCTCGTCGGTCTTACCGTCCGGATTTTCGCTTGTCCCGGGCTCCTCGGCGAAGGCCGGCACCGAAAGGCTCGCCAGAGCCGTTGCCAGCAGCAGATACGCGGTTTTCATGTAGTCCCCCCTGTCTGTCGTTGCGCCAGGATCAGGACATCACTCTCCCGTTCGTTGCTCCGGCGCGTGATCCGCGCCTGGAGCCTCAACTCTCGAACTTCGCATCGGGCGCATCGTGCTGCGCAGCGCTGGGAATAGGCCTCGTCCCAAGGCCCGCGACCATCCCCTGCCTTTGCGGTTTTCCGGATCGTGAACAAATTTCGCCGCATGCAAACGCAGCCATGTTCACGATCCGAACAGCGCCGCACCCGCTTGCTTGACCCTTGCCCCGGCGGCGGGCCTGTTTCCCCTACGCAACCCCGTCGCAGTTGGAAGGAGAACGAGCATGTCCTTGTCGAAGAAGATCCATCTCGTTGCCGACCTCTCGCTTATCCACACGCTTGGCAAGTGGCGCTACCCCGGATCCTGGGCGGGCTATGCGCCCTATGGGAACCCCCAAATCTATCTCGACCTCGCCCGCATTCTCGAACAGGGAAAGTTCGATGGTGCCTTCTTCGCCGACGTCGCGGGAACCCCGCTGTTCGAGGGCAAGCCCGAGGCCACGGTGGAATGGGGCGTCGCCTGGCCTCGGCACGATCCGCTGCCCATGGCGATCGCAATGGCCAGCGTAACCAGGCATCTGGGCTTCATCACCACCATGTCGATGACTTACCATCACCCCTTCAACGTGGCTCGGCTCTATTCCAGCGTCGACCACGTGACCGGCGGGCGGATCGCCTACAACGCGGTCGTCTCGGGCTTTCCGCAGGAAGCGCAGAACTTCGGCTATGACACCACGCCCGACCACGAATGGCGGTATCGCCGGGCCGAAGAATTCCAGGAGGTGCTCGACAAGCTGTTTCGCTCGGTCGATCCCGATGCGATGCTGTGGGACCGCGAGACCGGCCGCGTCGCCGATCCGGCGAAGGTGCGCCGCATCGACCACGAAGGCGAGCATTTCAAGGTCATGGGACCATTGCCCTGCGCGCCCAGTCCGCAGGGGCGTCCGGTCCAGGTCCAGGCCGGCGGCTCGGCTTCGGGCGTCAAGCTCGCCGGACGGTGGGCCGACTTCCAGTTCGCGGCAAGCGGGTCGACCGAGGGGGACCGCAAGGTCCGCGCCGATCTCGATGCGGCCGCGATCGCCGCGGGCCGCACCCCGCGCGATCTCGGCGTACTTTGGGCGCGCCGGTTCGATGTCGTCTCGGGGCCCGAGGAAGCCGCCTACAACCGCCAGCGCTTCGTCGATTCCATTCCCAAGCCGCTCGCCATCGTGTTCCTCAGCCAGTGGTGGGGGCTCGACGGCTATTACCTCGATCCCGAACGCACCGTTCACGACACCGTCGCCGAAGTGAAAGCGCTCGGCGTCGGGCCCAACTGGAGCTATATCGACAACGCCGTGGCGCATACCGACCTCACGACCACGGTCGGAGACTACGCCCGCTCGCGGCTCAATCCCGATGGCGGCTGGGTGGGCACGGCAGAGCAGATCGCCGACCTCATGGAAGCCGAACACGAGACGCTCGGCGCGAACGGCGGGTTCATGATCGCCCCGCGCGTGGGGGTTCCGCAAGGTTTCACCCGCTTCGTCAACGAAGTCGTCCCCGAATTGCAGCGGCGCGGCCTCTACAGGACCGAGTACGAGGGATCGACCATGCGCGAGAACATGTGCCTCTACTAGCATCGCAGCACGCACCATCCGGGGGCGAATTTGTTCGCATCGTGAACAGCGCCGGCAAAATCCATGTGCCCAACCGCCAGCTCCAAGCGGCAAGGTTTGCTTTCCCGAATCGCGTTTGATACCCTTCCCAGGCGACGTGGAAGGTTCGGCACGAACGACAAAAACCGCGCGTTTTCCGCTATTTCACGGGCTGAGGATCATACCGAAGGCAACGGGCGCGCAAAGGGCCGTGGCCGGGGGCACAATCGTCGCCAGGCCATCTGCCTCTCCTTTTGGCGCCCCAGTGCGAAATGGAGACGGGGGGTCTATGGAAAACGGTGTTCTGATCAAGTCGGTGAGCAAGTCGATCTCGGTCCTCCAGGCGATCAACCGCCACGGATCGCTTTCGATCACCAATATCGCGCGTCACGGCAAGCTGCCGTATCCCACGGCCTTTCGCATCGTGCAGACACTGATGCACGAAGGGCTCATCGAGCAGGAGCCGATGCGCAAGCATTACCGACCCACCGCGCTCGTCCACTCGCTGGCGCATGGCTACGCGATGGAAACCGGCATCGTCGACGTCGCCCATCCGCACATGAGCGACCTCACCCGCCGGATCGGCTGGCCGGTCTTCATCTCGGCCCGCGTGGGGCGGCACATGGTCGTGCGCGACGCCACCCATTCGGAGACTTCGCTCACCTTCGAGCCATGCCGCCCGGGCTTCACCGTGCCGCTGGCGACCAGCGCGACCGGCCACGCGATGCTCTCGACCATTCCCGAGGACGAGCTTGCCTCGCTGCTCGACTGGGTCGCGTGCGACGGCAAGGACGCCGTCGCCTTCGAACCAGCCGCGCTACGCGCTCTCGTCGCGACCGTCCGGCGCGATGGCCATGCCGCCAAGCCGTGCAGCAGCTCAACGCGCACATCGTCGATCGCCGTCCCGATCGGAGCACCCGGCGAACGCGCCGATGCCGTGCTGACGATGACCTATTTCTCGGCCTCGATGCGCAGCGAAGTGGCGGTCGAGCGCTTCGCCGATGCGCTCAAACATACCGCCAGCGCCATCCGGGCCAGCCAGGGCGTGCTCATCAGCGCCGCCTGACGCGGCGCGGCTCCACCGATCAGGTCGCCGGGCAGATCGGCGGCTCATGACTGGCGGCCGGCTCCATCGGACTGGTCGCCGGTGTTGCAAAATAGCGCCCCAGCACCAGGCCGCTGATCAGCTTCAGCACTGCGGGCACACCCACGTAGACGACAGGGATCGCCAGAAGCGCGCTTTGCGGCTGGTCCGCAGCAGGAGCGCCCTGCTGGAATTCGGCAAAGGACAGCGCCATGGCGACCAGGAAGCCGCCGATCGCCAGCGTCGCCTTCTCCATTGCGGTATAGGCCGCCGCGAACAGCCCCTTGCGGGGGCTGTCGGGCCCGTCGAGCGCGATGGCCTCGACCAGCGAGGCGAACGAAAGCAGCGTGTAGCCGCTCGACGCCGTGCCCGATACGAAGCCGTAGACGACATAGGCCCACACGTTCCCGGTCGGCACCAGCAACACTGCGCCCGCGACCACGGCGGCATAGAAGGAAGCCACGCGATAGGCGCGCACCGGCCCTGCACGATTGGCAAGACGAACCCACAGGATCTGCGCCAAGCCCGAACCCGCGACCGAGGCCAGGATCGAGACCCCCATCACGTCCATCGAAAGCCGCATCGTGTAGATCAGGAAGTAAAGGCCGCCACCTTGCGTCACCCCGAAGCCGATCAGTTGGAGAAGCGCCGCGACGAAAACAATGCGGAACGGGCGATGGCGGAACGCGTCGCGCACCTGGGCAAGCATGTGCCCTTCGATGCGCGGGCTTGCCGCGAGCGGTTGGCGAACCGGCACGAGCACCGCGGTTGCCAGTGTCGTCACCAGCATGATCGCGCCCACCACCCAGGCCATCGTGCCGTAGGCCGACTTGTCGCCACCCAACCGCTCGATCAGCCAGGGCGCGAACGAGAGCCCGGCCAGCACCCCGACGAGGCAGAAGTACTGCTTGTAGGAGAGCGCCCGGGTGCGCTCGCGCGATTCGCGTCCGATCTCGGCCGCGAGGGTCAGGTAAGGCACCGAATAGATCGAATAGCCGGTCGCGACGAGCAGGTAGAGCAGCCCCACAACGCATGTCGCCAGCAGCGGTGAGGATGGCACCGCCACGTTGAAAAGCATCACGAAAGCGACGAACGAGACCACCGCGCCGACGAAGAGGAAGGGCTTGCGCGCGCCCCAGCGCCCACGCGTGCGGTCCGACAGCATGCCCACCACGGGGTCGGCCAAGATCACCCAGATCTTGGGAAGCAGGATCGCGAAGCCCGCGTAGGCTGGCGGTATCAACAGCGCATTGGTCATGTAGAACAGCAAGAGCGCGGTGGGCACGTCACGCATGATCTGGTTGCCGGTCATCCCCACGCCGTAGGAGAGATAGTCGCGAAGCCGCGGCGCGCTCATCGGGCATTCCCTTCATGGCTTGACGATCGCGGACATCCGGGCGGGCTGAGTGGCGGCATGATCGGCGCTCCATCCTGACAGGACCGCGAGGCTACGCGCGCTCGGTCGCTTGACCAGTGCGCATCGCCCCGATCTCTCGCGATGTGAACATCCACGCAGAAGGCGCGTGACGCAAATTCGCGGGGCAAAGCCGCAGGCCCCTGCCGCCAATGTTCGCTTTGCGAGAACGGCTCCCTCGGGTCCTTGTCAATCGAAGGCGCGAGGGGATGGTGGCCGCTGCTTCACCGTTTCATGATCCCAGCAGGAGCCGCCGATGGCGCAATCCGAACTCATCCATTTCGTCGCCGACCTCTCGCTCATCCACACGATGGCGAAATGGCGGGTCAAGGGGGCCTGGTCGGGCTACAAGCCCTATGGCTCGCCCGATCTCTACATCGATCTCGCCCGCATCCTCGAACAGGGCAAGTTCGATGGCGCCTTCTTCGCCGACGTCGCGGGCACCCCGCTGTTCGAAGGCAAGCCCGATGCCACGGTCGAATGGGGCGTAGGCTGGCCGCGCCACGATCCGCTCCCGCTCGCAATCGCGATGGCCATGGCAACCAAGCACCTGGGCTTCGTGACCACCATGTCGATGACCTACCACCACCCCTTCAACGTGGCCCGGCTCTATTCGAGCATCGACCACGTGACCGGCGGGCGCATCGCCTACAACGCGGTCGTCTCGGGATTTCCCCAAGAGGCGCAGAACTTCGGCTATGACACGACGCCCGACCACGAATGGCGCTACCAGCGCGCCGAGGAGTTCCTCGAGGTCATCAACAAGCTGTTCGATTCGGTCGATCCCGACGCCATGCTGTGGGACCGCGAAACCGGCCGCGTTGCCGACCCCACCAAGGTGCGCCGCATCGACCACGAAGGCGAACACTTCAAGGTCATGGGGCCGCTCCCTTGCGCGCCCTGTCCGCAAGGCCGGCCAGTTCAGGTCCAGGCCGGCGCCTCGGCCTCGGGCATGAAGCTGGCCGGCCGCTACGCCGATTTCCAGTTCGCGATCCCCTGGAACCTCGAGAAGGCCAAGGCGCACCGCGCGAAGCTGGACGAAGCCGCCATTGCCGCCGGGCGTTCCCCGCGTGACCTTGGCGTACTGTGGGCCTATGGGTTCGACGTCGTTTCGGGGCCCGAGGAAGCCGCCTACAACCGCCAGCGCCTGCTCGATGCGATCCCCCCGCAGATGGCGATGATCTTCGTCAGCCAGTGGTGGGGTGTCGACGGGTTCCGGCTCGATCCCGCGCGCCCGGTCCACGAGACGGTTGCCGAGATCAAGGAGCGCAACCTCGGTCCCAACTGGAGCTACATCGACGACGCGGTGGCCACCACTACGCCGACGACGACGATGGCCGAATACGTCTCGGCGTGGATGACCGATATGCCCTGCTTCATCGGCACGCCCGAAGTGATCGCCGACGAAATGGAAGCCTTCCACTTCGAGACCGGCGCGAACGGCGGCTTCATGCTCAACCCGCGCAGCCGCGTCCCGGGCGACTACCAGCGCTTCGTGCAGGAAGTGGTCCCCATCCTCCAGGATCGTGGATTGATGAAGCGCGAATACGCCGGGCCCACCATGCGGGACAACCTGCTTGTCTGAGCCAAGACAGCAACCCGGGCAGGCGCTGGCGACACCGACGCCCTCCCCCAAGCTTTCCCCTGCGGCCACATATGGACCGATGTCGCTGCGCCAGGCGAACCTCGCGATGCTCGCGCTGACGATGTCGCTGTTCGTCGCTGCTCTTTCCAACCTCGTGGTGCTGACCGCGATGCCGCGCATCGCGGGCGAGCTCGGGGCCAGCCAGGCCGCCTACTCCTGGATCGTGACCGCCTCGATGCTCACGATCACCATCACCATGCCGATCTGGGGGCGCATCTCGGACCTGTTCGACAAGAAGCGCCTGATGCAGGGAAGCGTGGCGGGCTATGTGCTGTTCTCCATGTGCGCGGGACTTTCGCATTCGGCCTGGCTGATCGTCGCCTGCCGCGCCGGTATCGGGGTTTGCGCGGCCGGGATCATCATTCTCATCCAGACCATCTCGGTGGAAATCCTGCCCCCGCGCGAACGCGCAAAGTGGGTCGGCTACCGTAGCCTGATCATGGCGGTGGCGACACTCGGTGCGCCCACGCTCGGCGGCCTGCTTACCGACAACCTGGGCTGGCGTTCATGCTTTTTCATCGGGGTGCCGGTCGCCGTGGTCTCGATCGCCCTGGTCCAGCGTTTGCTACGCCTCGAGCGCCCCGTATGGAAAGCCGTGCGCATCGATTACGAAGGTGCCGCATTGCTCTCGCTCGGCATCACCGCGGTCATGCTGTGGGTGACGGTGACGGGCCCCGCGCAAGGGTGGTTCGCGCCGATCAGCCTTGCGCTCCTGGCGGTAAGCCTCGCCCTCCTCGCCGCGGCCGCCTACGTCGAACACCGCGCGGTCATGCCGATCCTGCCGGTCGACCTGCTCCTGCGCCGCGACGTCCTCATGTGCGTGCTCGCAGGGATCGGCACGGGCGTCGCCTTCTTCGGCTCAGCGGTGTTCCTCGCGCAATATCTGCAACTCGGCCGTGGTCTCACCCCGACCCAGGCCGGTCTCATGGCAATCCCCGAAGCCGGCGCGACGGTGGTCACCTCGCTCCTCGTCTCGCGCTACATCGCGCGCAGTGGGCGCTATCGCCTGCCCCTCGTCGCAGGGGCGCTGCTGATCAGTGGCGGCTATGCCGTCATGGCCCTGATCGGCAGCACGACCTCGCTGGTCCAGATCGCGGCGGGGGTCGCCATGATCGGCGCCGGGCTCGGCATCGTCTCGGAAAACCTGGTGCTGGTCGTGCAAACGCTCGTCGCGCGCGACCTTGCAGGGACGGCGGGCGCGGCGGTCGCCTTCTTCCGCACTCTGGGCGGCGTATTCTGCGTAGCCTTCATGGGGGTCGTGCTTTCGCACCAGGTCGATGCGAGCGTGCGCGAGGCGGGCTTCCCTCCGCTTGCTGGCAAAGTCCCCGAACTCGCCCGGCTTGCTCCAGCGCTGCGCCACGCGATCGAGCAGGGCTATGTATCGGGCTCGGCGCTCGTCTACCTCGCCTGCACGCTGCCAACGCTCCTGATCCTCGCCTGCATGCTTCTGCTCCCCGAGCGCACGCTCGACGAGCACTGAAACCTTCGCCGCACCGGACCGACGCGGCCCGGTGCGGACATCACTCGCTGAAGTTGCCCGAGTGGAACCGACGCAGCACCCAGGCGCCGCCCGCTTGCCGTGTCCAGACCGCCGAGGCCGTCGTCTTCAATTCGAGCACCTTGTCGTCCGGAAGTCGCAGGCGCATTGCGAAGACCGACTTGATCGAAGCCGCCCCCTCCAGCACCAGCACATCCTCGCTAAGCGGAGTGATCGCCTCGAAGCGGACGGCGCCCAGCTTCTCCAGATAGCTCGTGCGCGTATCGGTGCCCCCATTGGCGTGGGTCCAGACCAGGTCCGGCGCGAGCAGTGCACCGAGCGCCTTGCGATCGAGCCCGATAAGTGCCGCGCGGCGCGCGGCTTCATACTCCGTAACTCCACCTACCGGTTCTTCCAGGGATTGCGGCATCTCGGGCTCCATCTGATCAAACTGCGTGAACGAAAGACAGGCACCGCGCCGGGCAATGCCGCCCCCCTCTTGCCGCCTCGCTCCCTGCGCGCAAACACACCTTGCGCGCTCGTGTCCGCATCCCGAGCATCGCGGCGAACCGTGGCGATGAAACGCCCGGTTGCAGCCGACGCGAATAGACGGCATCACCACGCGATGAGATCGCCGCGCGCCAGCCTTCCGCTAGCCGCTTGCCTTGCAAGCCTCGCCCTCCTCTTCGGGCATTCCGCGCTCGCCGCTCCCACCCCGGCACCCAGCCCTACGCCAGCCAACGCCGCCTCGTCGCCAGTCGGTGCCCCTGCCACGCGCACCGCGCAGATCCACGCGCTCATCGCGGGCAATCTCGATCCCGCGATCGATGCCAAGGACTTGTTCGGCTCTTCGCTCGCGGGCATCGATACGCCGCGCCTTCGCGCAGTGGCGCGGCTGTTGAAGGACCCCGCGCTGTTCGAACGCGTCTCGCAGGACCCTGCGCAACTCCAGGGCCTCGTACCGGAACAGGCCCGGCTCGCACTCGCCCAGGCAACGTTCCTGCGACTTCCCGCCAATCGACGCAAAGCGCTGCTGGCTGCGCACGCCAAGCTTCACGAAGCCTACCGCAAGGCCCACGAAGCCAAAAGCTCGGACAGCGTCGAAGTCGTCCGGCTCACGCAGGAACTTACCGGTCTGCAGGCTTTCCTCGCCGGAAAGCCCGTCCCAGACGGAGCGCTTCGGATCAACCTCCTCGACAGTTACAAAGGGCTCGACGAGCCCGCGCTGCTCAGCGATGCCCCGATCGCAGACGCGCCCGCGCCTCCCGACGACGCACCCAACAGGGCGCGGATCGCCTGGCTCGAGGCACAAATCGCCCGTGCGCAGCGCACGATCTTCCAGATGCCGCCCGAGGACCTGGTCAAGCTTGCCGCCGCCTCAGGCCTCACCTCGGGCGCGGCGGACGAGATCGCCCGCGCCGAGGCGCAGCTACGCAACGCCCGTCAGCAACTCAGCAAGGCGCAGCAGGCGGCCGACACCGCCGCGAGCGAGCATGAACGCCTCGTCGCAAGCGAGCGTGCGCGGCTTCTGCGCACCGAGCAGTCCCAGGCCCAGTTCCGCTCGAACATGGCCCGAAGCGGAAATGAGGCCGTCACCATTGCCGACAACGCGCTGGCCTGGCGTCGCCGCGCGCAAGAAGCCGAGCAGGTCGGCGACACCGGCGCTGACACGTTCTACGACGAGCTCGTTCTGGAACTGACCGCCGTGCGCAGCCAGTTGCGCCGGGAACTCGACACGCCCGACTACCCTGCTCCCGATGCCCTGGCGCCTTCCCCCCTCGATCGCGCACTCAACCCGACCGCGCCCGAGACGCGCGCCTTGCGGGCACATTTCGCGGTTCTCGAACGCAACGCCGCCCTGTTGCGCGAAGCCCATGCCGCGCGGCTCTGGCGCCAGCGCACCGCACTTCGCGACGCCATGAAGATGCTCAACGGCTCGCGCCTGTCGCTGCTCGGGTCGCTGAGCCCGACCAAGCGCGCGCGCGTGACCGGGTTCGGCAGCGAGGGTGTCGCCCAGGTCCGGCGTGAGATTTCCGAAATCGCGCTCGAGCTCCACTTCAACGTGAAGTCGTGGCGCCGCATGGCTTCGGGCGCTGGCGCGCGGCTGACCAGCCCCTCGCCGGCCTTCGTCCTGGCGATCATGCGGCTCATGCTGATCGGCCTCCTGTTCAGCTGGTGGCGCAAGCGCGGCGACGCTCTCCTCGCCCGCGCGCAGGAGGATGCCGCCGCCAAGCGCCCGCGCACGGTGATCCGCTCGCTCCAGACCAGCGCCTTGGCGCACTGGCGCGCGATCCGCCCCGCGCTCGACTGGCTGATGCTCTCAATAGCGCTCTACTGGTTCTGGCCCGCCGAACTCGCCGCGGCGGGGCTGCGCTTCGTGTGGATCGTGGTGTTCTGGTCGCTTGCCACGCTGGTAACGGTCCAGTTCGTCAACGAGCTGGCGCGCGGCAATGGTGCGGACGACCCGCGCGCCGCCTTGCGCTGGCGATCGCTCAAGCTCATCGCGGGCAGTCTCTTGGTCGTCGCACTGCTGCTCGACCTGACCCGGGCCAGTGTCGGCGAAGGCGCGATCTATTCCTGGGTGGTAACTTTCGCCTGGCTGCTGGTTCCCGTCGTGGTCGCCTTGCTCACCGACTGGTGGCGTACGCGCATCGTCGCCCTGGCCGCAGCCGACGCGGGCCAGAGTGGCCTGCTGCGCTGGATCGCCGGAGACCCCGGCGGACTTCCAGGTCTGCTCGGCCGGACTGCTGTCGGGGCATTGCTCCTGGTGCGCGGTGTGCACGCGGTCATTGCACGGCGCATCCGCGACATGGCGCTGGTGCGCGAAATGCTCGAGCAGCGTGCCCGGATCGCTGCCGAACGCCAAGTCGCCGAAGACAAGGCGAGCGGGCGCTTCCACCGTCTGCCGCCCGAGACACTTGCACACTTCGAGCCGCACCGTGCGCCCGCCCGCCTGAGCCAGGGACACGAGCGCCCGGGCCACCGCGCCTTGCCCGTCCTCGCCCCCGGATCGCTCACGCTCGTGATCGGCGAGCGTGGGCTCGGCAAATCCTGCTTTCTGCGGGATCTTGCCGCAAGCGTCGAGGGCAGTTGGCAGCACGTGCATTTCGAGGTTCCGCCTGGCCCGCCCGCCGACTGGGTCGAAACGCTGCCCGAGCGGATCGCTCAGGAGTTGGACGAAGCCAGCGCCCGCGCCTTCGTCACCATCGACGACATCCAGCGCCTCATCGTCCCCGCGATCGGTGGACTTGCCGCACTCGACCGGATGATCGCCCTCGCACGCGCCAGCAGCGCCCAGGGCCATTGCTGGGCCTTCGCGCTCTCGCAGGCCGCCTGGCACTTCCTCCAGCGCGCACGCAACGAGCGCATCCTGTTCGACGCTATTGTTGCGCTACCCGCATGGAGCACGCAGGACTTGCGCGCCCTTATCGAGCGACGCACCGGGCAGGCCGGGATCACGCCCGATTTCGACGCCATGGTCGATGACGGGGTGTTCGAATTCGGCGAGGACGTCTCGGCCTCGGAGCGCCGCAAACGCGGCTATTTCGAGCGCCTCGCCGATTATGTCGGCGGCAATCCCGCGATCGCGCTCGACTACTGGCGGCGCTCGCTCTTCGTTGACAGCGAGACCGGGCAAGTCACCGTGCGCACTTTCGACACGCCCTCGCTCGAGAGCCTCGCCGTCCTGCCGCTCTCAGCGCAGTTCGTGCTGCGCGTGCTGCTGCAGATGGACTACGCCGATGCCAACGCCATTCACGCCAGCACGGATCTCGGCGCGCTCGAGATTAGCGACGCCCTGCGCCGGCTCGAACGCATGGGCGCGGTCGTGCCGGACAAGGGGCAATACCAGATCACCATGCACTGGTGGATCACGGTCGCGCGGTTGCTCGCGCGCCAGAACCTGATCATCCGGGAGAGCCGATAATGACGCGCCTTCGTTCCCGACGGGCCCAGGCACCGCTTCGCTTTGCCCCGGCAATCCTCACCCTGCTCGCTCCCTCGCCACTTCTCGCGCAGGCGGACGTAGACCTCGACAGTCTCGATCGCCTCGCCGAGATCGTGCGCTGGGGCGGACTGTTTACCTCGTTGTTCGTCGTGATCGGCGCGTGGATGCTGCTGCGCCTGCTTGCGCGCTTCGTCGCCGCCTTCGGCAACGAATTTTCCTCGCGGCGTCTCACCCTCCACAAGGTGAGCACGATCGGGCAGTTCCTGATCTACGTTGCGACCACCGCACTCGTCCTGCTGCTCTCGTTCCGTTTCGACGAGACGACGCTCGCGCTCATTGGCGGTACCGTCGCCGTTGCGGTCGGCTTTGCCATGAAGGACCTCGTCGCTTCGTTCATCGCGGGCGTGATCGTGATGGTCGACCGCCCCTTCCAGGTCGGCGACCGTGTCAGCTTCGGGGGCGAATACGGCGACATAACCGCTATCGGGCTGCGCTCGGTGCGCATGCAGACGCTCGACGACAACACCGTCACCATCCCCAACAGCAAGTTTCTCAACGACATCACGTCTTCGGGCAATTACGGCGCACTCGACATGCAGGTGGTGATGGATTTCACCATCGCCGCCGACCAGGACATCGAACGCGCCCGCGAAATCGTGAACGAGGCGGTGCTCTCGAGCCGCTACGTCTTCCTCGCCAAGCCCGTGGTGATCCTCGTCAACCAGTGGGTCTCGGACTACCTCGTCGGCGTGCGGCTGCGCCTCAAGGCCTACGTCCTCGACACGAGGTTCGAGAAAGCCTTCGAATCCGACGTCAACTTGCGGGTCCTGCGCGCTTTCCAAAACGAAGGTATCGCCACGCCGGGCGCCGTGCCACGCATCTGAGATCGTTCGCATAAAATCTCGAAAACAGATGATGTTTGCGATATAAATAACGGAATATATGCAATTTAACCTATATGGTTTTCGCTCCAATCAGAGCGCCTTGCCGCAAGCTTCCATCGGCAGGCCAAGCTCCGGTGCCTCAACGAAGCGCTGATCGGTGAGGCTCTCGAGAAAGGCGACGAGACGCGCCATCGTCGCCCCGTCATAGGCGCCCAGCCCCGCGTGACGTGCGATCGCCTGTGGCAGGTCCGGCGCCGATCCGTCGTGGAGATAGGGCGCGGTCAGCGCGACGTTGCGCAGGGGCGCGGTGCGAAAGCGCCCGCGATCGGAAGGCTTTCCGGTCACTTCGGCAAGGCCCTGGTCCGCGCCCGAAGCGCCCTCCTTCTCAATCCGGTGATAGGCCTCATCGGTCAGGTTCTCGCCCGCATGGCAGGACGCGCAGTCCTTTGCGAAGAGCGCCTCACCGCTCCGCGCTTCGTCTGAAAACACCGTATCCTTGCCTTTGCGCCAGCGATCCCAGGGCGCATCGTGCGAGACCAGTGTGCGCTCGAAGGCCGCCAGTGCCCGCGCAACGCGCGGGTAGTCGATCCCAGGCCCCTCACCCGCGAAGGCGTCTGCAAACATCGAACGGTAACACGGGTCGGCCCCCAGCCTCCTGGCGATCTCGTCGGCATGGCCCTTCATCGCCATCTCCACTGGGTGCTCGCCGAGCATTGGCACGTCGACCTGGCCTGCGAGGTCGGTCTGGCGCGGGTCGGCCCAGGTCAGACGCGTGAATTCACCGACATTGGCAAGGCCCGGTACATTGCGCCGCCCCGGATCGTCGAGGGCACCGGGATGGACGCGGTTGCCGTCGGCAAACGCGTGGCGCTGCTCGTGGCAGGTTGCGCAGGACATCGTCCCGTTGATCGAGAGGTCAGCCTCGTAGAACAGCCGCCGCCCCAGCGCGATCTGCGCCTCTGAATCGTCACTCGACGCTGCGGGCTCCTGCGCGCCCGTCGCAAGAAGCAGCGCCGTGCCCGCCAATGGTACAAGCCACCTCCTCCTCACACGCATGATCAGGAAGCGGATGCAATCAAGATCTCGACTTGCGGGTCCGCGTTGGCCGAAACCTGGAGGGTATAGGTGCCGGGCGTGAGCGCGAATGCGACCAGCTTGCGGATTCCCGAGCATTCCGGCCCGTGACCATGCGCGGTCGAGACAAGCGCCTTGCCTTCACGCACCACGTCGATCCAGGCCGCGCTGCCAAGGCCGATCCTATAGGTACCTGTGCGTTCGATCCGAAATGTGAAGAGCCCGCCGTAGCTTACTGATCCACCGGGCTTTTCCGGGCGAATCTGATAGCTTACGGAACGCGTGGGGAGCAGCTGGGCATCGACGGCCCGCCCCAGTCCGATCGTGGCTTTGGGCAGCGACTGCCGGTCGCCGGCAGCGGTCAGCGTTTCCGGAGTGACCCACGAGGCGAATTCTGGGGGAAGCGGCGCCCTGTCGGTACAGGCCACCTCACTTCGGTTCGCTTCCCCCATGGCTTCTTGCGCGTGTGCTCCACCACCAACCAACGCAACCGCCATAACCGCAAGGAGCGAAGTCACACGCCTACCTGCAAAGTACGTCATGATACCCCCACTCCGTTTTCGGGCTTTACTATATCCTGCGGAATATAATATTCAATGGAATATAGCTTGGCGGGATCGCGCAGGACAGCCTCGCGCGGTTCCGGGGCAATCAGGGGGATTACAGGAACATGCGTCATATGACCGCCTTCGCGGCCACGCTCGGCTGCGTACTTTCTACGCCTGGACAGGCACAGACGAGCAACGAGGACTCCCGATCCGAAGCCGAGAGCACGTTCACGCTCGGCCAGATCGTGGTTACCGGGCAAAGCCGCAAGGAACCCGGAATCGACCTCCAGACGCTCGACGCCAGAGCCATGCAGACCTTCCAGCGCAACACGCTCGACGACGCGGTCAACCTCATGCCCGGAGTCTCGGCCACCAACAGCGGCGGATCGCGTAACGAGCAGCTCATCTTCTTGCGCGGGTTCGACCGCTACCAGGTGCCGCTATCCATCGACGGCATCCGCGTCTACCTCCCTGCCGACGGACGGCTCGACTACGGCCGCTTCCTCACCGCGGCTCTGTTGCAAACATTGGTGACGGCCGGGCAGCGTCACCCCGTCTGGGGATCAGGCAGCATTGGCAAAATGCTGATTGAGCACGTCCATGGCCTCGGTCATGACCGAGGGGCCAATGCCAAATGC
>NZ_JABWCU010000033.1 GCF_018491765.1 Novosphingobium profundi
ACAACCAACATCCCTGTACCCGCCGTTCGGAACCCAAACGGCGGCGCTTCTCACAATGAGATGAAGGGGGTCAATTTTAGACGCCGATCACCCCGCTAAGGGGGTCAATTTTGCACGCCGCTCCACATGTGGAAGAGGTCGATGGCATCCGGGCTTGCCCTTGCTGTGGCGGGGCGCTCCACCAGATCGGTGAAGACGTGGCCGAACGCCTCGACGTCGTGCCCATCACCTTCCGCGTCCTCGTCACCCGCCGCCCACGCTACGGCTGCCGCTCGTGCGAGAGCGCCGTTGTGCAGGCCCCGGCACCGGCACGGATCGTCGAGGGCGGCATTCCCACCGAAGCGCTGATCGCGCAGGTGCTGATCGCCAAGTATGCCGATCATCTACCCCTGTACCGCCAGGCGCAGATCTACGCCCGGCAAGGCATCCAGCTTGATCGATCCACCCTGGCAGACTGGGTCGGCCGGGCAGCATGGTACCTGCGTCCCTTGCGCGATCACATCCTCAAGCGACTACGACGATCAGAACGGCTGTTTGCGGATGAGACCACCGCGCCGGTACTCGATCCGGGCCGCGGACGGACCAAGACCGGCCAGCTATGGGCCTATGCCCGCGACGATCACCCTTGGGGCGGCGGTGATCCGCCGATGGTCGCCTACGTCTATGCCGCCGACCGCAAGGGCGAACGGGCACAAGCGCATCTCGGCGATTTTGCGGGCATCCTGCAGGTCGATGGCTATGGCGGCTATGCCGCGCTCGCCAGGCGCCGCAAGGAGATCAGCCTCGCGTTCTGCTGGGCGCACGTGCGCCGCAAATTCTACGAGCTCGCCGATACATCGCCGGTCGCCACCGAGGTACTTCGCCGCATCGCCTCGCTCTACGTCATCGAGAACGAGATACGCGGCAACCCCGCCGAACAACGCCGTCAGGTCCGTGACGAACGCAGCCGCATCATCGTCAATGACCTGCACAACTACCTCGATGCCCGGAACCGTCAGGTCAGCGCCAAGAGCAAGCTCGGCGAAGCGATCCGCTACGCGCTCACCCGCTGGGATGGTCTCTCACGCTTCCTCGATGACGGCCGCGTTGACCTTGACAGCAACGTCGTCGAGCGCGCGATCCGTCCGCTCGCGATCAATCGGAAGAATGCCCTGTTCGCCGGCTCCGACGAGGGCGGCGATAACTGGGCGGTGATCGCCACGCTCATCGAGAATTGCAAGATCGCCGGCGTCAATCCACACACATGGATGACCGAAACACTCACCAGGCTAGCAAATGGTCACCCAGCCAACGCCCTCGGCGAACTCATGCCCTGGACCGCCGTGGGCTGAGAACATCGCTTACGGCTTTCAGATTAGCCGGGCTGGTGATCCGGAACGTAGCAAAATTTGGTTGAGGAGGTGTCTGTTTTGTTAGATTCATTGGAAAACAGACACCTCACTCACAGCATGATCAGGCGTTCAGATCATGCAACCATGATGGTAGCCAAGTTGTCGTCCTCGTCATCGCTCAATGCAAATTGTTGCAGGCGTGCAATGACGTTCCCAGCCCAGCGCCGGTGGGTCGCCGGTTCGCACATGCTCCCAGCCGAAGCGAAGACAGCCCGGGCATCCTTGTCGAGGATTGAGCGAGCCTCCTGAACTTCATCGGCGCTGGGTCGATAGCAATCGTGAATGATGGGGATCTGCGAAGGGTGGATAGCGGTCTTCGTGAGGAGCCCGTGTTCGAGGTCCTGCTCGACTTCCTCCCGCAGCAATTCGAGCGATGAATAGTGCTCGAAAACAGGGGCTGCCACGGCGAAACCTGCCGGTATGAACGTCGCTGCCATGTCGCGAATAACGTTGCCAAGCGGGCCGTCGTAAGCGGAGCGGTTCTTTGATCGGCGCACGCCAAGCACGTTCAGAATATCATTTCCGCCGATGCGAATTGCCGTCACACGCTCCTGGAATGGCATGAGTTGTCGGCAGAGCTGCTCGAGAGCAACACGGTCGAATGCTTCTGCTCCCTCGATCGTGGGCATGAACTTGTGATCGTGGGCAGTCATGGGCGCGAGCCACTGGGAGATGTTGGAGGTTTCGACCTTTGGGAGAACGAAGCCGTCGATTGCATTGATGTTGGGAAGGGCAAGCATCCAATGCAGCATCTGGATATCTCGGGGGCGAACGTAGACCGTGATTCGGTTGCCGAGCGTTTCCATGCGCGAAAGAAACTGGACGAAGCTATTTCGTCCTTCTTCGACCTGATCATCCCGGAGCGAGTCCTCCAGGCAGACGACTATTGAGCGAAGATCAGGATTGCTCCCCGACACGACGTCGAGGAGATTGGAACGAAGAACAGGGACGTAAAGGGTTGCCCCCAAAGCGATTGCGCTCACTCTTGGTCGCCTCCGACTTTCTTTATGATGGTGACGGCGCGGTAGGTCGAAAGATCACGTTCTTCGATCGGCACGTCAGCTTGGGTGGCGAGATGCACAAGGTGCTGGATCTCGGGGTCTTCCAGGTCGCTGACATAGAGCCGGTCTGGCACACGCCGCAAAATGGCTCGCGTTGCCTCGGCGATGCCCGGCTTGATCCGGTTTACATCACTGACGCCTGTTTCGGCCATCAGATCGGCAAGGAGCTGTTCGCAGTTTGCTTTTGCAACTTGCGCCCGGCTCTGGTTCCAGTCGGGTTTGCGATTGGGTGTGAGAGGTGAAGCCTCGACGCATTCGATGAATTCCGAGCTGATGTCATGGGGACCATGCTCAGACATAAAGCGGCAGGCGTGAAAGTCGCCCGGCCCGACGACGGTGTCGTTAAGAACGGATCGACTGATCAGGCCAGAAACGATTCCATTGAGGAGACCGCTTGGAATGACATAGTCTTCCGTGGTTGCCGCGAGGTGCGCGCAGCCCGCAGGATCGGCGACCACGGCCAGGAAGGGTTTGAAGCCAAGGTCGCTCGTTTCCAGGGATCGAACCAGTTCCTTGGTGATAGCTCCCTTGCCGGTCCAACCGTCTACGAAGACCGCAGTTTCGGTGCCATGGCGTTCCTTGATGTATCGCAGCGCGTTCTCATCGATGCCGCGCCCACGGATGATACTGACAGAGTAGTGGTGGGCCTGGACGCCCGTTCGTTCGAGTTCTCGCTTCAGCAGGACACCGATCGGCGTACCAGCGCGTGCAAGCGATACAATCACGCACTCGTTCTTGGTCTCGGGGCGGCTAGCTATCCGCCGAGCCAGGTGGTGAACATCCATCTTGAGGCGCGAGGCATTACGCGCAAGCGCAACCCGGTAGAGCCGCATGTAGCGCTCATCAGGCACGGATTCGGATGAAAGCATTTCCGAGTAGTGCGCAGCGCCGGATTGGATGAGCTTTTCCTTCTCGGCCACCGGTGTTGAAAGAATCCGAGCTGGCTTCAGCAGGATCTGGACATCGCTGAGATCATAGGTGCCGGAAAATGGGGTGATGTGGGTTTCGAGAGTAGTGATCATTGATGTCCTCAGCACCAGGCGTTGTTGGAGGTGACGTGCTGCCAGAGCTGGGAGCTGGTCGGTGTCATTGCGAAGTCACACAGGTCCATGAAACCAACATCGGAATGGCTGTCCCCAATGCCTACAACAGGCAGATGGGTGTCTTCGTCGCGGAACTTTTCGATGAGATACCGGGCGGCTTCACGCTTGTTGAGCCAGGGCGGAAGGAATGCCAGGTTGTTGCCGTTGCGATGCACTCGCCATCCGGTCGGAAGGTCGCAGCTGAGCGTGGCTTCGAGGTCTGCAAGAGAGGCTCCAGCATCGTCAGTATTGCTCTTGATTACGATGTAGAGATCAAGGTCGCCCTCCGTTACGATCCAGTGCCGGAATTCTTGGGTATTGAGAGTGGCAGTGGCGGCATCATAGACTGCGCGGACAGCAGTGTCTTTGGAGGCGCGCTCCTTGAGGATGTCATGCCAGTGTTGGTCGACCTGACCATCTTTGTCGATGACGCAGCCTCCGTTGGCGCAGATTGCGGGTGCCTGGTTGATGTTCACCCGGGCAAGAACGTCCCGGTCACGAGCGGTCACGGGTACGACCTGACCGGTGCTGAGCCACGTCAATGTGCGCTGCTGGCGAGTGGTAGCATAGCCGCTTTCCGCCCCGTCAACGAGGAAGCTCATAGCTAGCAGGTCGCCGGCATTTGCGGGGCACTTGCGGGTAGTCTGGAAAAGAGTGTCGTCGAGGTCCGTAAGGATCAGCATGGCTTTATCGGGTCTCGTCTTGATAGGAGCAAAGGATCATCTCGACTGGGATGTCAGCGCCGAGCTCCAGCACGGCTTTTCTTCCCTCGTCGATCTGACGATCCAAGATTTCTGAAGCTACAAGAATTCGGCCCGGTTCATGCGCGAGGATGTTGTAAAGGAAACAAGGCGCGCCGGACCCATAAGCATCTGTGAATTGCGAAACAGTCGCCATAGCATCACCAAGGATGGCAGGGGTGCGAGTGATGCTCTGCACTGCTGCAAGGCCTCCTTGAGTCTCGATCTCTTCGGCTATGAGGAGAGCTTCGTAGGAGTGTTCTCCGTCTCCAAGGACGAGAATCCTTTCGCCAGGGTGACAATTGACTGGCGGTCTTGAAGATGCTTCGGGCCGACGCAACCCCGATCGGCTACGCATCCCCCCAGCTGGCGCCGTACCGGAACCATTCGAGCCTGCTGCAAGTTTGGGAGGCGCCATAGTCGATCCAGCCGTCCATTCCATAGAGCCAGAAAGGATGGAATGGCGCTGACTTGAACGGGGCATACGTGCGAGGTAAGCCCCTCCGCTCCAGTCTGTGATGCAACAGGTTTCGATCCGCTCGAGCATCGGCATAGCGGGTAGAATTCCTTCCGCGGCCGATACGAAAGTGTTCCCCGTGCTGCTTTCGTCGTCGATGATGACGAGGCTTCGGGCAGACTTGACGATGTCAGCAAGGTTGGCATCGCAGACCTGAACGAGGTGCGATGTGGCGTGGCTGTGGCCTTCTTCAAACCGAGCGATCGTCATTGCATCGTGCACCGTTTGTCGTGCGGTCTGAAGGTAAATCGACGAAGACGAAGGATGAAGTGCCTGATAGGCCGCGAAGACGCCTTGGCCCAGTGCAGTCGCAGTCTCTGCCATCCCCAGGAAGACGATCGGCTGGGGAAGATCGGCCGGCAAGGATTGCGCAAGATCAGCCATTGTCGAGCGCATGGCATCAGGCCTGGCTGGAAGGTGACGGCCGAGAACTTTCGAAACGATCAGAAAACCGCGCTTCGGGTTGGCGCGCGCTGCGAAGTCGCAATAGTCATCGATCTCAGGACCGTTTTCTACAGACAGCTTCAAATGCCCAGTCGCCAGGGGCACCTCAAGGGTCTGAGTCTCACCGATGTAGCCGTAAAGTCGGGTTTTCCCTGTGCTCGCAGCTTTCAGGGCATAGGCATCTGAAGCTACCTCGCCGATGGTGATGACGTCAGGATCATTCTTAAGGGCATTACGAACAGCGTCGCTGTAAGCGTTCATGGCATTTCCTAATATGTTTGGAATCTGCGATTCCGAGCCATTTCAATCTGGTCCTCGCACCGTGATTGGCGAGCTAAGTCAGAGGCGTCTGCGTGAGCAGTTTGCCTCGGGCATTCGCTTCTAGCTTGGCACCAAAGTGGCGTAGAAGATTGTCCGGATCAATCTCATGTATTTTAGGAAGATTGATCCCATTCCAAGCGCTTCGTGTAACCGTGACGGATGCGACATATTCGTCCGTTACATGGCCAGTGGCTGACGCACGCTGGGTGTAAGCGGATATGCCGACAGATTGAATTGCACCTGAGCTTGCCATAGAATGGCCGATGAGCCGGATCATGATCGATGAGACATGATCACGATAGAGGGTGCAGATATCCTTCTGGGATATAGGCTTCTCTTCGAGGCTCATCTTGGAGATGAGGGCCTTCCATCGACTAGTGGGCATATCCTCGATTTCTGGCAGATCGACATCGAGAAGCAGGCGGCCGCCCTGAAGGGAAATTGCAATATTGGTCTCGGCTGGCCACTGCAATTCACCGAGGGCTTGCAAGAGCGCTTCAGCTATATGATCATCGTCGCAGCCAGCATTTGCCCGGTCAGCATTCCAGGTCATCAAGGCGGCCATGAAATCGCCTTGCGAGGCAAACTGCTCACGTTGAGGCTTTCCATTGGCTGGACCTACTGCCTGACGGACACTTTGAGGCACGTCGTGATGCAGTGTTTTCAGACTGTCGATGAAGCCATTGCGTTCGGTTTCATGTTCATGAAGGAAGGCTCGAATCTCTTCCTTCATGGCAGATTTCGCCGCAGAAATGAGGCTTGGGTCCAACGGATAGTCGTTGCCGTCAAAAAGCTGAATTTGATTATCCACGAGCCGTGCTGACACGGTTGAGGGCATCGATGGAGCGTTCCGGGTGGAGGCGCTTGTCGATGAACGGCCGCTGGGACGATCAAGCCGCTCCCTCCAGCTTAATCCTGTGCCGGGGAGGCCGACATTGCCATATACGCCGCGTTTTCCGACGCTGACAGAGGCCCCGCGAGGTCCAAGGCTCCAGGATGCCCCGCTCTTTGAAAGGTTAAGCCGCACGCCCGGCATGATCTGGATGCGCTTGGAAAATCTGAAACCCATTCAATCCTCCTTAGGCGATAACGATGATGCTGATAACGGCGTGGCGAAGACGATCGACAGCATCTCGGCGGCTGCCGTTGTTGAGACTGGCAATCGACGGAAGTGGCATGCCGGCGGCTGCAGCCATTTCGAAGACTAGCGAGGCACGGATCCCGAAATTGACGTTTTCCGAAATGCTCCCGCGCTCCCGCATGCTCTCATGAGCAAGTGATGCGGACGTGATCCCGACGAGGTTTCCATACTCGTCGATGATTGCGCCCCCCGAGGAACCTGAGGCAATGGGCGCGGTGAATTGAAAACGTGAGACATCACCAGACTTTCCGGTCAGGCCTGAGACGTTCCCCATTGTGACCTTCAGATCTGCCCCCAATACATCCATGAGGGGGTAGCCAGACGCCATGATGCTTTCGCCAAGCCAGAGAGGGTTTGGCAGGCGGATGGGCAGCGGCGTACCGGTTACGGACCCTTGGAGCAAAGCCAGGTCGTGGCCTTCGTCTACAGTAATAGGTGTCAAAGTGCTGCGTGTGCGTCCAAGTTGGAAAGTGCTGCCACCTTCAATCACGTGTGCATTGGTTACGACCAGATCCGGGCCGACAATTACCCCACTTCCGCTGGCGAGTGCGGAGCCTGGTGTTGGGTTAGGACGGTTTCGTTCGTTCGGAGAGGGGCCACCTCCGGGAAGCGGTGAGGGTCGGTTGCGATGAGGGATCGTGATCGAAGACAACTGCTTTGCCCGAAGGTATGCATCGATCCCGAAGGTGAAACCCTCGTTTGAGACTTTGAGGCGGCGTTTCCCATCTTTGAGGTAGACTTCGCCCAGGATAACGGCGGCCAACTGCTGCACAGGGGCGGGAAAGTCATACGCAGTGCCCGCGATTTCAACCTTCGCGGGATAGGCGGAATTGACGAAGCCACCATGGCGATCGTCGGTAATATACGCGACTATATCGTATCGCTCACCAGCCTCTTCGAAAGCGGATAGGAACCATTCGCCCGCACTGACCTCAGCGAATGCCGTCACCCGTCCGTCAGGGGAGATGGCCGCTAGCGCTACCCGTGCAGCATCCTGTCCGTCAAAGCGTATCGTAGCGCCGCTGCGTGGAGGAACGTCGATTCTCTGTCCGGACTGGAGCTGTGTCATGCAGCACGCTTACTGCTGAGTTCGCGCAGACCAGTCGCCATTTCGAGATTGAGATCGAGGGTTGGTTTAGACACCTGTTCCGGGGCCAAACGCCCCGAGAGCAGGCCTCCCCAGTCGCCAATCAGCTGGGTCCCGAAGGGCTCACCGTAAACCGATCCGCCGGCTGGGCGAGAGTTGATCTCGAGCGCCTTCCAGGAGGCGTCTTCTGCGCGTCGAAACTGCACGTTGACAATCCCATGAAGCGAGAAGCGATCCACGAGGGCCTTGGCTGCTGCCTCGAGAGGGTGAGACGTCTGCAGACGCTGACGAGTGCCTTCCTTGGTACGAGCGACATACTTGAGAATGGCGCCCCGGTGGGCAAGGACGTCGAAGGAGACTTCGGGCCCTGGGAGGAATGGCATGAGCACCAGAGGGCGTATCACTCGTTCCTCTTCTTCCTCCGCTGCGAGGGCCGCAATGAAGAGGTCCTCACGGATTCGTCGTGCATCCGGGTTCATCAGGTGAGCGAGCGGACTGACAGTCTTGGACAAAGTCCAAAAACCATGCCCATTCACGCCCAGCCGTGGTTTCACGCAGGGATCGATGTCTGGATAGGCGGCACGAAACTCAGCCAGGATCTCGACCAGTTCGCCCTTGGTCTGGGCGCAAATGGTTGGAAGGTGGATCTCATCAGCTTCCAGCTCCTTGGCGAACAGGAACTTGTCCTCCAGCAGATCAAGCGTTGGGATGTCAGCAGGCAGGTGTACCTTGCATGGCATATCGGCGGAGGCGAAGAGATGCCGGCGTGCTGTCGGTACGAACACGTCGATCGCATGTTCTGTGATCTGGCTGCAGACCCAATCCAGATATGCCTGATCGTCCAGTTTCGGTTCGACCCAGGTCTGGGTAGGCCCTTCATAGATGGGCAAACCTGCCCCTGTGCTGACGAACACCTCAAGGGTAGGGTCAGCGGCCATCATAGCCTTGGCGATGGGAGCAAGAGAGAAGCCGCGATTAAACCAGATGCGCATTTTGGGTCCTGAAAATGGGAGGCCGGTGTGGCGAGCAGGGGTCAGGCGAGGATGCCGTGTGAGCGTGCGGCTTTCAGCCACTGCGGGAATTCGGAAAGGATGCGGTCATATAGCTCGTCATCGCTGATCTGTGAGAGATCGTCGACGCTAAAGAAGCCGGCGTTGTCCACAATGCGGCCAGTGAGGGTGTCGAGCTTTTTGAGGACGCCATAATTGGCCCGGCCAACGCCCACGAACTGCCAGAAAATCGGCCTATTTGATGCACGCTGAAGGATCTCCGAGATCGCCTTTGAGCGCGTGATACCGCCATCGGTGATGAAGATGACAAGGAGAGGCGTGGTGCGATGCGGAGGTTCTTGAGCGAGAATGGCGTTCATGACAGTCGGCTCATCGTTGCCGTAGCCGATGGAGGCGCCAGTGGATCGGCGCGAGCCGTCGATAATGTCCTTCATCGAGGTTGGCTCACTGCTGATCTTGGCGCCAGGCGAAGGGCAAGTGCGAGAGACGAAACCATCAAGATTGTTGGCGGTCAGATCCTCGACACGTTTGCATTTCGAGGCATAGAACCACGTTGGCATTGTGCCATCATGATCGAGCCGAAGGGCGACTGGAGCAATCCGTTCAACCGTCTCTTGAACGGTTCCATCACCGTAGAGATGTCCCATCGAGCCGCTGGCATCGATGATGACGGATACCTCTGCTTGCTCGTTCTCGATGCCGAGCTTCTTTAGCGAAACGCCAACCTTGTTCTTGCGCAAATCGACCTTGCTGAGAGACACTGGCGCTGGACTGGGAGAGGGCAGGGCCTGGGGCTCTGCTGTCGAGGGAGCTGGGGCTTCTTCGACTTCGCCGCCAAAGTGGCGCACTAGGTCTGCAAGGCCGCCGGAGAAGCCCTGAACAACCGCGCCAATGCGCCAGTCGCCGCCATGACGGTAGAGATCGACGAGCATAAGAGCCTTCTCGTCTGCCAAATTGGCTTTGCAATCGAGGTGAGCCGCACTACCAATTTGAACAGAAAGCGCCTGCGCAGAACGCAGGGGAAGGCTGTCGTGTGTCGCAGTGATTGTAACTCGGTCGATCGAGGCGGGCAGCCGATCGAGACCGATGACGAGTTTTGTCGCGCTGTCGGTCTTGGAATATGAAAGAGCGCCTTCGGGGCTGCGCTCATTACTGAAAAGGATGGTGTATCGGTCGTCTGCAATTTTGCGATTTGCATCGAGACCGAATGCGACGATATCGATTTCGGCGGGCTCATGCGCGACTAGGATTTCAATGTCGCGGCTGGAAGTGAGATCGGAAATGGCGCGTTTCTCGCCGGGGGTCATCGCCTTCAAGATTTCAGTTCCTTATCGCATGCAAAAATGAGTGGACCGCCAAGGCCACAACTGCAGCCCGGCGGTCCGACTTTTGCGGAGCCTGGAGGCGCCGCTCTGGCTTGATCAGCCCAGGTTGACGCCCATGGCGCTAGCGAGACCGGCCAAGCCGTTCTCCCAGCCTTCGCCGACGGCCTTCACCTTGATGTCCCCGGCGGTGCCACGGTAGAGCTCGACGAAGATCATCGCGCCGTTGGTGCTGCTGTCTTCCGAGAGATCGAAGCGAGCCAGTTCCTTGCCATCGGCATCATTGACGACGCGTGCGAAGGCATTCGAAACCGATCCGAAGTTCTGTCCGCGTTCTTTGGCTTCGTGGATGGTCACGGCGATCACGACCTTCTTCACATTGGCGGGAAGCTTGGCGAAGTCGATCTTGATCGTCTCGTCGTCGCCGTCGCCTTCACCGGTGCGATTGTCGCCGCCATGTTCGACCGAGCCGTCGGGCGAGGTCTTGTTGTTGTAGAAGATGAAGTGGCTGTCCGAGATGACCTTCTCGTTATCACCGAGGATGAAGGCTGCGGCGTCAAGGTCGAAGGCCTGGCCATCGGTCTTGCGCACGTCCCAGCCGAGACCGACGGTAACAGAGGTGAGGCCCGGAGCCTCCTTGGAAAGCGAGACGTTGCCGCCTTTGACGAGTGATACTGCCATGAAATTTCTGTCCTGCGAGATGGTAGGGGAACCGGGGGGCGTGTGCCCCCCGGATTGGGATCAGCCGACGCTGACGCCGTAGTTGGTGGCAAGCGGACCAAGACCGCCCTTGAAGCCCTGACCGACGGCGCGGAACTTGAAGTCGTTGCCGTGACGGTAAACTTCGCCAAGGATCATCGCGGTCTCGACCGATGCGTCTTCCGACAGGTCGTAGCGGACGACTTCCTTGCCGGTCTTGACATTGACCAGGCGAATGAATGCGTTCGAGACCTGGCCGAAGGACTGGCTCTTGCGCTCGGCTTCGTGGATGGTCACGACGATCGCAACCTTGTCGATGTCGGCCGGAAGCTTCGACAGGGTGATGGCGATCTGTTCATCGTCGCCTTCGCCTTCGCCGGTGCGGTTGTCGCCCTGATGAGCCACTGCACCGCCGGCGCCATTCATGTTGTTGTAGAACACGAAGTCAGAATCGCTGCGCACCTTGCCGCTGGTGGCGAGGAGGAAGGCCGACGCGTCGAGGTCGAAGTCCTGGCCATCGGTCGCACGGGCGTCCCAGCCAAGGCCGATCATGATTTCGTCGAGGCCGGGATCTTCCTTGGAAAGCGAGACGTTGCCGCCCTTCGAAAGTGAAATTGCCATGAGGTAGTCCTTTCCATGTATATTGGAGGTAGAATGCTTGCGAGGCGAAGTCTGACGAGCGCACCTCGAATTTTGGTCAAGCTAGGGCTTGAATGCGATTGCGATGTTTGCCCCGAAGGGGGCGCAGCGAGGGTAGCTTGAAAACCCTAACCCGCAGGGCCTCTGGCATCATTGCCATGACTTCGAACCCTGAGCTTGGGGGCTCCGGCGAGATGAAAATTATCTCGCCGGATGTAATTCAGACGTTGTGAAGGTTAGGAACGACGTTCCCGGTCGGCAGGATCGCTTCGACCTCGCCGTCTTCCTCGTATTCGTGAGGGTAGCGCTTCTTGTGGCTGATCGATGCCCAGAGCGAAACGCCGATGATTGCGGCGCCGAGGAGGCCGGTGACAACTTCAGGGGTCTCGATGCGAATGCTCAGAAGCATGATCACGGAGAGCGCGAGGATGGCGTAGAATGCGCCAGGCTCAAGGAAGCGGAATTCGGAGAGATGGCCGCCGCGAACCAGCGCAACCGTCATTGAGCGTACAAACATGGCGCCGATGCCGAGCCCCAGAGCGATCAGAATGATATTGTTGGTAATGGCAAAGGCGCCGATGACGCCGTCGAACGAGAAGGATGCGTCGAGGAATTCGAGATAAACGAATGCCGCAGCGCCTGAGCGAACCACCTTGCCGGTGGTTTCGTCTTCTTCGCCGCCCATCATGTCACCGAACAGCTGAACGGCGAAATAGGTGGCGACGCCGGAAAGTCCGGCAATCAGGAAAGTCTTCTGTTCGGCCGGGCCGACAAGGAAAGACAGGCCGCAAATGATGAGAGCGGTCGTCGCATAGGGGGCGAAGGGAATCTTGCCGATGAAGCCCAGGGGCTTCTCGATGAAGCTCAGCCACAGATGCTCACGGTCAGTGTCGAAGAAGAAGCTCAGGCCGACGAGCATCAGGAATGCCCCACCAAAACCTGAAATGCCGATGTGGGCACCAGTCACGATTTCTTCGTAGAGCTGGTGATCGGAAAGGGCGATACGGGTCGCTTCGATTGGGGATACCCAGGCAGCGACGGACACGATCACGATCGGGAAGATGATCCGCATGCCAAATACGGCGATGAGAATACCCCAGGTGAGGAAGCGGCGCTGCCACTTCTCATCCATATCCTTGAGGATAGAGGCGTTGACGACAGCGTTGTCGAGGCTGAGCGACGTTTCCATCACGCCCAGAACGCCGGCGAGGAAAACCATCGAAAGAGCAGGCCCGATCAGGCCGCTCTCAGAGTAGCCGAGCGCGCCGGCCGCGATGAGACAGATGATCGTAAACACGATCGATCCGGTAAAATGCTTCATGATGTACCCCAAATATAATAGGAACTTGTCAGGCGATTGCCTGCATAGAGATGTGGCAGCTTAGTCTTTAGTCGCGCCTACCCAGTTCATGTAGAGGCCGATATCATCGGCAAAGCCCTTCTGGCTGGGATAATATTTCATATGACGCTTCATCTGCAGTTCACCTCGAACATTCTCGATGACTGCGACGCCGCATAGGCGCTTATCATTGCGGCCTTCGTTCATGTGAACTTCGATCTCGGGTTGGCCGGGAATGTTCATCCGAACGACGCCGTCGGTTTGCTGCCAGTTCGGAGCGCCCTCATAAATCAAGGCAAACACACCGAGCCGCTTGATTTGGTCAAAATGGCGACCATTGACCCGGATCGTTTCACCGGCAGCCACTGCTCCGGTGCGATCGTCGCCGGAGAGTTCGATGTACGGCTCGACATTGAAGTCGCCAAAGGTATTGCCGAGTGCCTGGATTACGCCGCAATAGCCATCCTGCATCTCGAACAGGACACCAAGATCGAGATCCAGCTTCTTCGTTCCGCCGAAGAAACCACGCGTTGTTGCCTGGTTCCAGTTGAGGTTGAGAACGATCTCTCCGAAACTCGCACCGGTCTTCTTCAAGCTCACCGTTGAGTTGGATTTCTCAAGGGTGATTTTCTTGAGGGACACCGGTGCTGGCGTCGGCGCTGCAGGAGGCGGCGGAGAGGCAGGTGTCGGCGCAAACGAAGGTGCAGGAGAGGGCACAGGAGCTGGGGATGGCGCATCGGCCACCTCGCCCCCAAAATGCGTTATGAGGGCCGCTAGGCCACCTGCGAATCCGGCAGCAATGGTGCCAAGCTTCCAGCCGCTGGAATGGCGATAGATCTCACACATCATCACTGCCTTTTCGGTAGTGAGATGCTCGGCGACGTTGAAGACGGCCTTGTTGCCATCGACAGATACAACCAGTGGCCGCGCCTCAGAGATTGGGCGCGTGTCGTGGGTAGCCGTAAAGACGATGCGATCGATCGAGGCTGGCAGCTTGTCGAGATCGAGGTTGAAGCTGGCGGTATCTGAATAGGGGGTCAGACGGATCGCCCCTTCAGGAGATGCCGTGTTCGAAAAAAGGACCACGTATCGGTCATCGCCGATCTGCTTGGCTTGGTTGAGACCGAAGGCAGCGATGTCGACACCGTCGAGGCCAAAGTCGATTTTCACTGTGCACTGAGCCTGGATTCCAAGATCAGAAAGGCCGCGCTTTTCACCACGCTGAAGCTGCATGGAAGTCCCCCTAATGCAAATGATATCGTCCCGGGACGCTAATGCGCCCCGGGGTATGGCGTGACCGTCAGATCGCCGCAGTTGCGGAGCTGACGAGGTCGTTTACCGTGCGGCCGTTTGCGCGGTTGCCGACAGCCTTGAAGGTCCATTCGCCACTGGCGCGCGAGAGCACTGCCAGAACCAGACCAGTATGGGCACCGCTGTCAGAGATGTTGAAGCGGGCAAGCTCGCGATTCGAGTTCGTCTCGAACACGCGGCCGTAGGCATTGTCGACCTTGTCGAAAGTCTGGCCGCGGAAGCTGTTAACAGTGAGCACGACGTGCTCGATGTTCGCCGGAAGTCGGGTGAGGTCGATCGCAATGGATTCGTCGTCGCCGTCACCTTCACCGGTCAGGTTGTCGCCGCTGTGTCGGATCGAACCATCCTTGCTCTTGAGCTGGCGGAACCAGACAGTGTCCACAACATTCGTGCGGCCGTCGAACACGATGGCCGAAGCGTCGAGATCGATGCTATCCGACGCGCCTCCGAAAACCTTGGCGAAAAATCCGGTCGGCTTTGCGACATCCCAGCCGACCCCAAGGGTGATGGAGGTGAGGGCTGAGCTGGACTGCTTGGAGAGACTGACAGACTGGTTCTTCGAAAGCGAAACCGACATAGAATACCTTCATCAAATCAAGAAAATGAAATTTTGCGAGGCCGTTACGGCGTGGCGATAACATTTAGTTGGCTAGGGCGGGTTAACACCGGGGGCCTAACAAAATATTTCATCATGACGCAGTGACAGCGGTCACGTTCGGGTGAATTTTCTTTAATATCCTCGACCCAATTATTCCTCATGAGGAGTGTCCGTCGTCGAAACATTTGGCACAGATCAGGGCGTGGATTAGCGGAGAGCGAGCCTCGTCTGGGGGTTGATGTTAGGCGGCAAGCTTGCGGTGAAGCAAGCGGCGATGTGCGATGGTTTTTCGCTTGATGGTTTCGCGACGCTTGATGATGGCGGGAGCCCTGCCGAAGTAGACGTCAGCGGGCGTCACGTTGCTCAGGCTCTCTTGGTAGCGCTGGTGATTGTAGTGCTCCACGAACGTCTCGATCTGGGCCTCGAGGTCGCCGGGCAGGAAGTAGTTTTCCAGCAGGATGCGATTCTTCAAGGTCTGGTGCCAGCGTTCGATCTTGCTTTGCGTCTGCGGATGCAACGGGGCTCCGCGCACGTGGCTCATCTGCTGGGCCTCGATGTACTCGGCGAGTTCGCCCGCAATGTAGCTGGGGCCATTGTCCGATAGTAGCCGGGGCTTGTGCAGAACCGTGGCGCTGTCGCAGCCCGATGCCTTGAGGGCCAGGTCCAGTGTGTCGGTGACGTCCTCGGCGCGCATGTTGGTGCACAGCTTCCAGGCGATAATGTAGCGCGAGTAGTCGTCGAGCACGGTCGAGAGGTACATCCAGCCCCACCCGATGATTTTGAAGTAGGTGAAGTCGGTTTGCCACATCTCGTTCGGTCGGGTGGTCTTCGTGTGGAACTGGTCAGCGGCCTTGATCACGGTGTAGGCCGGACTGGTGATCAGGTCATGGGCCTTCAACAGGCGGTAAACCGTGGCTTCCGACACGAAGTAGCGTTTCTCGTCGGTGAAGCGCACGGCCAGTTCGCGAGGGGAGAGTTCGGTCGCATCAAGCGCCATTTCGACGATCTGCGCGCGGATATCCTCGCCGATGCGGTTCCATACCCGGCTCGGTGCCGAGGGGCGATCCTCCAGCGCTTCGGGGCCGCCTTCGAGGAAGCGATCATACCAGCGGTAGAATGTCCGGCGAGGAATGCCGAGCTTGTCCAGTGTGTGCTTGGCGGGCAGATGCGACTGCTCGACGATCCTGATGATCTCCAGCTTTTCCGTGGCGGGGTACCTCATTCGTCGTCGCCCCCATCCGCGATCATGCTTTTTTTCAGAAGACGGTTCTCGAGCGTCAGGTCCGCCACGCATTCCTTGAGCGCACGGGCTTCGCGGCGCAGGTCCTGGACCTCGCCCGTGGTCGCAGCACGAGCGGTGTCGCCAGCGAGCCGGCGTTTTCCGGCTTCCATGAACTCTTTCGACCAGGTGTAGTACAGGCTCTGGGCGATGCCTTCGCGCCGGCACAACTCGGCAATGCTGTCGTCGCCGCGCAGTCCGTCGAGCACGATACGGATCTTGTCCTCGGCCGAGAAATGCCGCCGCGTCTGTCGGCGAATGTCTTTTACTACGGCTTCGGCAGAGGCCTTCGTCGGCGATTTTCGCAAGGAGGGTTTGATAGGGGCTAAGCATATGGCGCGTGCGTCATTCATAGGGGCGCTTATACCCCCTATGAGAACATTATGGGAACATAGATTCGATCATATGGAGAACGATGCTATTCCGTTGAGCATAAGGGGCGGTCAGACAGGGGTAAGAGTACGTACTTGGGCTTGGAGTTGAGCCTTAGCTTGGGAAAGCTTGGCAACATTGGTTTTAATGGAACAGGACTCCGCGGATTTCTCACCGAGGAAGAAGGCAATTCGTTCTGCATTCGCCCCACTTGGATGTGGCAAACCAGCCAAGATACGACGTTCATCAACCAAGCCTTGTGCTGCCATTGCCTGCATCGCCGCAGCGACTTTAGGACCGAGGGGGACGAGGAGAGCGTCGGGCAGAGAGCGTAATTCTTGACCCGTGTACGCCTCCAACCAACGGCGAAGGGCTGGCGTCTTCACCATGTCAGGCGTTCCGGACCAATTCTGTCCATCGACGAATACGGGGTATCGAAGGGCTGAGGTGAAGTGGACCAGGTCGTTCCGTTCGGACCATAGTGTGGCGGTGGAGGAGAGCCCCAGCCATTTATCAAGTCCGATGGAATCGAGCATGCGAATAAGGTTTGTCCTCATTGGCTCGCCCGAAAAGCTGGCATGTGCCTTGGCATAGGCCGCGGCCTCTTCGAGTGATCGTCCTTGGGCGAATGCATCTCGCGCGGCGCGAAGTGCGTTGGTCGCCTGAAACCGGCCTGGTGTCATGCCAACGATGATCACCCGGGCCGACATATTGATGTGATCGAATGGGGCGTAGATCATTTTGACATGGCGGCCGCAGATGTGCTCACTGGCCATCTCCAATCTCGGAACAGACAGTGGGTTATCGATTTCGGCATCGTTTAGCTGCACGACCGATGGAGCAAACTCTTTGAATTTTGTCAGTGGCATGAGTGCCCTTATGGTGTCTAGATGCAGATTGGGTTGTGTTGGGCTTGGTTATGCGCCAATCGAGAAATTGAAAAGTCGGGGTGACAAATCGATGATCGACGTAATCGCGAATCTTTGGCGGGCATCACCAGTTAATCCAATTACGGCCGCGGTTGTATCGTACCTGATATTCAAGCTTTACGCTGGTGTGGGACTGCGATGGCTTACTGCTATCGCTATTTGTGTGGGGCTACTCGCTGCCTTTTGGAGCGCAGAACGCACTCTCAGTCTCCTTCAGGCGGGTGCCGCTATCTATATCGCCGCCCGCCTATTTGGGCTTTTTGGGGGCGGGGGCAGTGTGGCAATGCCATTGCCGGAGAAGGCTCCGGATGAGGGGCCACGGATTCCGTTTGGCGCGCCGATGGACTACAATCCAAATAATCAGCTGCCTGGAACGCACTGGCTTCAGTATAACCCGGAAGAGGATATCAATCGGCTGGACCGATAAGAGCAGGCGTCAGAGAGTTCGCGGCACTTAGGTGAAATTAGCTCAAACCGGGCTCTATGATCGTGCTTTTGCTCGAGCTTGTCTGCCATCACGCTTCGCAACAATGCGGTCGATCGACTTTGAAATGTTGTGGACGCGATAGGTCTCGGGAAGGCGCTCATCATCCCGAAAATAACGCAGGATCTCAGAGCCCGATTCAAAAGTTCCTCAGGCGTAGCAATACCTTGCGGTTCTGCGGATGAGCATGCGGATAGAAGCGATCATAGCCCAGGCGGTTGAAGAGGCGATGGTCGCTTCCCAGTCCTTTGCGAGGCGGCGACACCGTCCCAGCCAGGCGAAGGTGCGCTCGACGACCCAGCGGCGCGGGAGGACTTCAAAGCCCTTGGCTTGATCAGATCGTTTGATGATCTCGACCACCCAGTTCCCGGCTTTGGCGAGTGCCGTTCTGAGCTTGTCACCGGCATAGCCACCATCGGCGAAGATATGGCGCAACCAAGGGAAGCGCTGGCAAATCCTTTTGAGCACGTCGACGGCGCCATCCCGGTCCTGAATATCGGCGGTGTGCACGAGGATGGAGATCAGAAAGCCGGAGGTGTCGGTCAGGATATGACGCTTTCGACCTTTGACTTTCTTGCCCGCGTCATACCCACTCGGACCGCCGCTCTCGGTCGTTTTCACGCTCTGGCTATCGATGATGCCCGCACTGGGAGAGGCTTCACGCCCCTCGATCTCTCGCAGGTTCATGACCAGCAGCGTGTTCATCACCTCGAACAATCCCGCGTTACGCCAAGCGTAGAAATAGCGCCGAACCGTCGAGACCGGTGGAAAGCATTTGGGCAGCAGGCGCCAGGCACATCCGGCCGAGGCCAGGTAGAGCAACGCGTTGGCCACTTCGCGCATATTCGTGCTGCGACGCCGACCGCCGTGTTTTGCCGGAGGAATGAATGGTGCCACCAACGCCCACTCCCTGTCCGTCATGTCGCTTGGATACCGCAATCCTTTGCGGCTATGCTCATCTCGAGCAATGCCAGTCCATGCCATTGATCACTCCATCTCTCGCAAGGACGGCGTGAATCATAACATGCTGGTATTGCTCAACAACTTTTGGATCGGGCTCTCAAGTGGATCGTGCTGCATGTTGAGGTGAGCATCCCGGCCGACGATGTCACGTTCAAGAAAGCTTCCGAGCTCTTTAACGGTATCGGTCGCGATCTTTGTACAGATTTTGGCGCCCTCACCCTCGTCCTGCCCTTGGCTAATCATGTCATCGATGAATTCGCGTAAGATCGTGGACGTGGCTTCCAGCTGGGCGTTGGCTGTCGCTGTGTTGCGGCCAAGGACGGATTTGTTTGAGAGTTTGCTCTTGAGGCAATGAAACGGATGCATGACCCGGACCCGGATCATGCATGGGCCATCGGGTCCATGCATCTCGAAGTTCAGGGGGATCGCGGCTGCACTGACTGCCTTATCGCCTGCCCCTTGAACATGATCGAGAAAGTCGATGCGTTCATCCTCATCGCTCGTGGTTCCAAGGTCGATGACAGCGCTGCTTGGTGTGGCATCGTCGGTCTGGGGGATCCGAACGGTTCCGTTGACTAGGCGGGCAATTGCTAGTGCCTGACGCGAGCTTCCATAAAAATCCACGTCCTTGGTGGTGACGGGATCCGCTGGAGGCTGAAATTCGGAGGCATGATTATAATAGCTTGTCCAGACAACGATTGCCTGCCCTCCGACGAGCACGACATCGGGGCTCCCTTCAGCGGACTTGAGGACCGCCTGCAAATTTTCAGGGGTCATTAGAGGCTTGGGATGTGGTCGCTAAAGTCGATCCGAACCTTGGAAAAATCGACGTGGGCAAATGCAAAATTGCGCTGGTTGAGTTCTGCAGCAGAAACTCGGCCAGAAGCCAGTGCTTCATCGTCAGCGAGGCGGGCAGCAGCCTTTTCAGCTGCTCGCTGCGCGGGGTCGAAATAGCTCACTCGCATTGTCGCCCTCCATTCTTTGAGCGTTGATGCACCATCAGCCAGCGCTGATGGTTGGGTCTATAAGGGAAATGTGTTCAATCCGCTATCAGTTTCGGGCCGCGGCGATTGTTCAGTAGGTGTTGGCGTCAACCGCCCCTCTTTTGTTGGGCGTTGTCGATCGTTGAAGTACGTTCACCCTGTTGCTGATCGCCAAAGGGGCTATTGCGATCAGCAAACGAAAGTTCTCGGGTTATGGAAAGTGTGTTTTCAGCGCGAGAACCGGGCAGGGGGCACCCTGAGAAACGGACCCATCGGTGCATCCGCAACGGCCACACCATCCACGATGAGCATTGCTTGGGCATGGACTGTTGGCGCCCAAGCCAATGGCCATTCGACGAACGCTGAACAGTCCAGGCGCAGGACGGACGGCAGGGTCACGTGGTCGCGTTCGCACCTGCCGTCCTGGCCGCGACTTATGCGCGGCGCAGTCGGCACGTCAACCCTGGGCCCGGACCGCTCGATCAGAGCTGACAAAGCACGGCCGCTCACACATCGGTTGCCATTCACCATTAGCGTATCAAACGCAAGAATGGCATCAGTGGGATGATCCGCTATAAAGCGGAGCAGACTCTTACTCCCGAGCGACTATGATGGAAGGCTGTGATCCCGACGTATGGCGCAATATCTGCAAGTGGACGAGGCAGCTTCTGAATTGGCGACCCACCTTGCCACGAACGTCAAAGAGCGCCGTGCCGCGCTTAAAATGACCCAGGTGGAGCTTTCCATCCGCTCCGGCGTGGCTACCTCGCATCTGTCCTTCATCGAACGGGCAAAGGCCAATCCCACGCTCGAAGTCGTCGAACAACTTGCCAAGGGCCTCGGTTGCTCTGCGATTGACCTTCTGACGGTTCAGTCAGCTTCCTGAAATCCCTTCAATTTATAAACCATGCGATCCATCGCATACCACGCACGGCGCATACCCTTGCGGCTACCCTGACGCGGTGAACTGATTACGGTTCGCAGCATAGACGCCATGAACGTACTATGCCGCCTTGGGGACGCACACGCGGACAACGCCAGTGAATTGCTGGACAGCCTGACCGACAAGCAGGTCGAGGTGCTCGATCAGTTGTGTCTGCACAAGACCAGCAAGGAAATCGCCAACGAACTGGGCATCTCGCGACATACCGTGGACCAGCGCGTCTCAAGCGTTCGCACAAAATGGAACCTTCCGACCCGCCAGGAAGTCGTGCGCCTCTATCGAGAATTGCTGGAAACCGCAGAAAACCGCAACGATTCCATATACGAACCATTGATATATGAACCGTCGCAGGTTGGCATTGCTATCGTCACCGATGATCCTGAGCGCAAGAACCGGACAACGTCCATGGTTGAGGATCTTGCGCCTGCCGCCTTGGTCGAGCCTGGAATTTCTCAGGGCGCCTCCAGCGACATGACGCTCGTTGATCGCCTCGATCTCCACTTTGGCCCGTCCGGTCGTTTCGTGGCCGTCATTGGACTTGCGTTCGTGATGGCTCTCACGCTGGCTCTGGTCCTGGTGATTGCTGATGCTCTGGAGAGACTGCTGTAATCCACGTCCGATCCGGGCCGCCTGTACGGATGGCTTCGTTCAATGAGCGTGATGCAGGTCCTCTACTTCGGCTTTCTCGTGGCGATCTTCATCGCGATCGGTCTCAGCCTCTGGAAAGGCGGCGACCCAGAGCGCGCAGGCGCGGGTGTCCTGCTGCTCATGTTCATGATGACCTGGTTCGAAGGTGCCCTCATTCAAACGGTGGGCCTTTCCAAGGAGGCGATGGGCACAATATCGGTCGCCGAGGATCTAGTCGGACTGGCTGGTTTCGGGCTGATCGCGTCGCGCGCGCGGCGCTTGTGGCCCCTGCTGTGCACAGCCATGCAGTTGATTTCGGTGCTGACTCACGTTGTCCATTACCTCGGCGTGGTGAACCGCCCCATCGTCGTGGTCTTCATGAGCCAGACACCCACCTTCACGGCCACCGTCTGCCTGATCGTGGGGACCATCATTCACATACGGCGCGCGCAGCGCTTCGGCGCTGAACGCGACTGGCAAGACTTCAGGAACATTCCCTCGGGCTGACCATCCCCCCCAACCGCAAGGAATCGCCATGGATCTCCCAAGCTACCGCCACTGGCAGGCACAAGCCCCAGACACGCGCCCCGACCTCCACTTGGCCGATGGATTTCTGGCCGGTGCAGTGGTCTCGCTCGAGCCTATGCCCGATAATCACTGGGTAGATGCGATAATGGGCCCCCTTTCGACACAGACCGTTTCACGGGATCTGATCGAAACGCGGGCCCGCAAGGAGCTTCTCTCGCGCCTTGTGCAAGCCCGCGCGCACATGGCCACTCCCGATCCGCGCTATGCGCCGATCCTTGCCGTGAGGGCTGATGGTGAATTTGACCTTACCGCCTGGAGCAGCGGTTTCTATGAAGCGATCGCGGACGATCTCGACATGTGGCAGTATCTGCTCGCCGGGCAGCGCGAAGGTGGCCTGCTCGCTCTTCTTGGCAGCCATTCAGTGGGCGAGATGGGCGAGGCGGCACGCCGCTACATTGCCAGTCACCCGGAGGCGCAGACCCTTTCCGAAGTCGCAAAGCGCTCATGGGAAGTCCTCTCACGCTTGCTTTGCACCATGTACGAGAAGCGCAGCCAGATTATCGAAGGCGAAACTCCGGCCGCGGGACAGTCCGCAGCCTATCGCGCCGGCAGCTAAGCCATGTCGGTCTATCGAACACTTTACGTCCAGACCCTAGTCGCGGTTCAGGAGCGCAAGCTGGCGGTGCGCGATATTGCCTGTGCAAGCGCATTGCCCGAAGCGCGCATCGTGAGCATTCTTGAAGGCGAGGCCCGGGACATAACGCTGACCGAGCTGGCCGGACTGTGCACGGCGCTGGGGATGCCTCCCGCCGCCCTTCTACGATCAGCCTGACACGTCCTTATGGGCTTTCAGAAACCCGAAGAGCGTGGAGCGAGCGACACCGATATCCTTCGCAACACTCTCGTGGGTTGCTCCTTGTTCGGCCAGGCGCTTTCGGATGTCAGGCAACTGCTCGATGGTCAGCCGCGGCTTGCGCCCGGCCTTCGCTTCGCGCTTTTCATTGGTCTTGATGCCGTGGATCTGCCGCCAGTGGCCGTCGAAGGCTTCCACCAGCAGAAACAGATCGCTGTCCCGGTCCGGGGTGATCGTGACCCCCAGACCGCAAAGTTCGATGGAAATACCGCCCTTGAGCAGCTTGAGCACCACACGCAGCACAGTCGAGGTGCTGACCGCCAAGCACGAAAGGTCGAAGATCTTAACGGTGTCTCCCCGCCCAAGTGGCTTGCCGTGCTTGGCCAGAACCTTCTCGAGTTCATTAAAACCGACTTCTGGCGAACTCACGACGAGATCGTCTTCGCCCACGCAAGCCGCCGTCTGCTCGGCAAGCGATGGGGATTTTCCGGTTTCCGCTAGGAACACGATACTTTTAGGCAAAGAGCCAACCCTTTTGCGTTCTCATGGAGGGCCGTCATTCCAGCCCAAACATGATCCGTAGGAAGTGGCTACAACGCCATCAAGAGCCGACAAGCCCCAAACTAACAGTACAGTAATAGCCAATCACGCATTGATGTACGACTGAATATTCTGTATATCACATATCCATACCCAAAAACGCAACACTCGTCAGCGTAAACAGGGAGCTGGTTCATGTTCGCTCGTCCGCTTGCAAAGTGCCCCAATCTGCTCGGTGGGCTCGGGCTGATGGCAGCCGGAACGCTTGCCACCGCAGCGCCGCACGAGGCCCATGCCTCGACCTGGGGCTGTCAGGTCATCCTCTGCCTAGCCACCCCTGGATCGCCCACGACTTATGCTGAGTGCGTGCCACCGATCACCAAGCTCTGGAAGACGCTGGCGCTTGGCGGCTCCTTTCCGTCCTGCTCGGAAGGCGGCGTTTCGGCCAAGACGAAGAAGCTGAGCAAGACGCTTTATTACGTGAAGAGCACGCAGAGCGACGGCACCACGAGCGCGTATCTCATCAACACCAAGACCTCGACGGTCACGACGGTCGGCTGATGATCTACACCGTCGCCGCCCTCACTGCGCTCGCGCAGCAATGCGCTCCCGGCGTGGCCACAGAAGCGCTTGTTCCCCTCCTCGTCGCGGAAAGCGAAGGCAATCCGCTTGCGATCAACGTCAACAAGGGGCCGCGCGTGCACGCCTCGAACCTGGCCGACGCGGTGGCGCTGGTGAAGCGCTACGTGGCAGCCGGACACTCGGTCGATATTGGTCTTGGCCAGATCAACTCGAGCAACCTCGCGCGCCTCGATACGACAATCGAGCAAACCTTCGATCCGTGCACCAACCTCGGCCTTGCCTCACGCGTCCTGCAGGAAGGCTACGCGCAGGCCAGGCAGCACTACGCAGGCCTCGACGCGATCAGCGTCACTTATTCGCTCTACAACACCGGCTCGATGAGCCGGGGCTTTCGCAACGGCTACGTCAAGCGCGTCTGGGCCGCTGCTGCGCGCGTCGGTGCGATCGAAACGCCGCCCGCGCTCCCCGACCTTTCCTCTTCCCCGTCCATCCTCGCCTCCACGCCGCAGGAGGGCAGCGCAATCGAAGCGCCGGAACAATGGGTGTTCGGTCAGGTCAGCACCGGAATCGAGGTCTTCCAATGAGCGAAGAAAACAGCATTGCACAGGCCCCTCGGGCCGCAGAACGGGACGCGTCTCAGGAAGCTGCCCCCCAGGCAGCGTTCTCCATTCCCGACGAACTTGCCAAGCGGTACGAGATCCGCGCTATCGAGGGCCGCTCCGAAGCGGAACGCCGGGTCGGTCTGTTCACACCGGGTAATGCCCAGACGCCCGCACTCGAAATCTCGAACGAGCGGATCGTTGCCAACCGCGACGATCGCGAGACGGTCGAGAACCTCGTGAAGCTCGCGCAGCATAATGGCTGGGAAGGCATCTCGGTCGACGGCTCGCCAGAATTTCGCAAGGCTGTATGGCAAGCCGCCGAGCATTCGGGCCTTGAGGTCAATGGCTACGAGCCCTCGTTTGCCGAGCGCGAAGCCGTTGATCGCCAACGCCGTGAGGAAGCCGAGCGCGAGCGCAAGGATTCGGAGCGTCTGCGCCAAGGCGACAAGGCCGAGAAAGACGGGGAAGCGGAGAAGGTCGTCGAGGCGGCGGAGATCGCGATTGATGCGGCCAGCCCCAACACCTTCTCCGAGTTTCTGGCGAGCAGGGATAAAGCTCGGGCCGCCGAACGGGAAAGCGAAAAGCTGGCCGACCTCTTCCTGGGCGGAACGCATGAGCAGCGCCAGGCCGAGCCCCGACTTGCCAACGCGCTCGAGGCGGAAGCGGAAATGCGCCGCCACCTCGAAGCGGCATTCCAGGGCGATGAGCAGCGCATCGAGGCCGTCTCCCAGGAGGGCCGCCAAATGATCTCGGACGTGCTGCGGCGCGGCCTTGATGTGTCGGTTCGTGAGCCGACGCCGGTTCGGCAGATCGAGCCGATCCAAACCAACCAGATGGAACGGTAACCTCACCATGGAGAAGTCTATGAAGTTCTTTCGTCGTCCCGCTCGTCGCCTCCTCTCGGATCGCCGCGCCCGCCAGATTGTCGGCGTTGCCGGCATCCTCGCATCCATGGCCGTGTCACAGACCGCCTTTGCCCAGACCTCGATCGAAAGCGGCCTCGACACCATCGAGAGCTGGATGATCACCATTGCCTCGGTGGTCGGCGTCATCGCCATCATGGCAGTGGGCTACGCCAAGCTCACCGGCCGCATGGATTGGGGCCGCGCGGTCACCGTTTTGATCGGGATCGGCATCATCTTCTCGGCCACGACGATCGTGGGCTGGATGGGTGGCAGCGCCTGACATGGACACGGAAAAGATCGCCGAAGACAAGGTGTTCCTCGCCCTGACCCGGCCATCGGTGTTCATGGGACTGCCGCTCGAGGCAATCCTGCCGATCATCATGGTCTGCATGGTGCTGTGGGGGATCGTCGGAAACCCCTTCTATCCCCTCTCCCTCTTCGGCGCTCTCTACTTCCCGGCGCGCATGGTCGTGCATTACGACTTCAACGCGTTCCGGCTCTGGGGCCTGTGGTTCCAGACCACCTTCATTTCCAAAAATCGCAAGTTCTGGGGGGGCGGGAGCTACTCTCCCGTCCGCCTCAAGACCGGCGTGAAGCGCAGGCAGTTCGGCAATGACTAGGTTCGCCCTCAAGCACAAACAGGTCACGCTTCGCGAAGAGGATGACATCAAGTTCATCCCCTACACCCGGCACGTCAACGACATCGTGGTTGCGCTCGCTGACGGCTCGCTCATGCGCATGTACCGGGTCGATGGGCGCCCGTTTGAAACCTGCGACATTGCTGACCTCAACACCTGGCACAACAAGCTCAATATCGCGTGGCGCACGATCGGCGATGACCGCGTGGCCGTCTGGACGCACCTGGTGCGCACCGCCACCAATCCCGAGCTGGACGGCGAGTTTCAGTCCGCCTTCGCGCGCAACCTGCAAGCCAGGTATTCCGAGCGCCTCAAGGAAAAGGTGCTCTACCACAACGAGTTCTATGTCACGATCGTGGTGCGCCCCTCGAACATGGCGGGCGACCAGCTCATCCGCTTGTTCGGCAAGACGGATGCCAGCCACGCCGCCGACGATCGCGCTCTGGCGATCATGGCCGACAAGTGCCGCGACTTCGAGAGCATGCTGGCCGACACCAACCCGGTGCCGCTCTCGCTCTACGAACGGGACGGCGTGCTGTTCTCCCAGCCCATGGAAGTGCTGCACTTTATTCAGACCGGCGACCGCATCCGCATTCCGCTCGTCCACGGGCGGCTCGGACAAGCGATCTACAATTCGCGGATCATCTTCGGGCGCGAGGCCGCCGAGATCCGGCTTCCCGACAGGTCGCACTACTTGGGCATGTTCGGCGTGCGCGAGTACGTCGCGAACACGCGTAGCGGCCAGTTCAACAGCCTCCTGACGCTCGATTTCCCCTATGTGCTTACACAAAGCTTCGCGCCGCTGGTGAAGTCGGTCGCGGCCGAGCGCTTCCAGAAGAAGTACAAGCAGATGGTCTCCTCGGACGATGCCGGCGTGAGTCAGGCCGAGGAACTGCTCGATGGCGTCGACGATCTCATGTCGAACCGCTTCGTGATGGGCGAGCATCACCTCTCGATTGCCGTGATCGACGATGATCGCAAGCGGCTGCTCGAACGCCTATCGATTGCGCGCGCCGCTGCCGCCGACACCGGCATGGTCATGGCGCGCGAGGACGTCGCGCTGGAAGCTGCCTTCTGGGCGCAGCTTCCCGGCAACTTCAAGATGCGGGCGCGGCCCGCCGTGATCAACAGCCGCAATTTTGCGGCGATGAGCCCGTTTCATACCTTCCCGGCGGGTCGCAAGTCGGGGAACCATTGGGGCGAGGCGGTGACGCTTCTAAAGACGCGCGCCGGCTCGTCCTTCTGGTTCAACTTCCACCGCGCCGACATTGGCCATACGCTCATCATCGGCCCTACGGGTGGCGGCAAGACGGTCCTGCAAAACTTCCTGCTCGCGCAGCTCGAGAAGACCGGCGCCAAGCAGATCTTCTTCGACAAGGACCGCGGCGCGGAGATCTTCGTGCGCGCCTGCGGCGGCACTTACCTGGCGTTGCGCAACGGCGAGCCAACCGGCTTTGCCCCGCTCAAGGGGCTGGAGCCGACCCACGACAACATGGCCTTCCTGCGCCAGTTCATCCGCGTCCTGGTCCGCCGCGAAAACCAGCCCCTCACCGTTACGCAAGAGCGCACCATCGATGAGGGCCTCGATGCCGTGATGCGCCTGCCCGCGCCGCAACGTTCGATGAGCGCGCTTCGCGAAATGCTCGGCTATGCCGACGCCGAAGGCATTGGCGCGCGGCTCGAGCGCTGGTGCCAGGGCGGCGCGCTCGGGTGGGCTTTCGATGGTCCGGCCGATGAAGTCTCGATGGCGGCCCGCTTTGTCGGCTTCGACATGACGGACTTCCTCGAAAACCCGGAAATCCGCACGCCGATGATGCTCTACCTCTTCCACCGCGTGGATGAGTTGCTCAACGGCCAGCGCGTCGTTGTCGATATCGACGAGTTCTGGAAGGCGTTGCAGGACGATGCCTTCAAGTCGTTCGCACAGGACGGCCTCAAGACCTTCCGCAAGCGCAACGCCTTCATGGTCTTCGGTACGCAGTCGCCCGCCGACGCGCTGCGCTCCTCGATCGCGCATTCGATTATCGAGCAGACCGCGACCAAGATCCTCCTGCCCAACTCCGATGCGAAGCGATCCGATTACTGCGAGGGCCTTGGCCTCACGGAAGCAGAATTTCGGCTGATCAAGGAAGACCTGACGCCCGAAAGCCGGTGCTTCCTCATCAAGCAAGGACACACCTCCATCGTGGCCAAGCTCGACCTGAACGGGATGCTCGACGAACTCTCGGTTCTCTCCGGCCGTGCGGAAACGCTGGAGGTCATGGAGGCCGCCATTGCCCAGACTGGCACCGATCCGGCGGCATGGCTGCCGCTCTTCTACGCCAACGAAAGGAGAAGCTGAAATGCGCATAAAGACCATTGTGCTGCTGGGAACCGCGCCGCTCGCGCTCGGTCTCGCCGCAACCCCCGCGGCGGCGCAGGGCATTCCGGTGTTCGATTCCTCGACCTACCTCCAGACGATCTCGACTGTCACCAACACCGCCAAGATCATCGACCAGGGCGTACAGCAGATCGAGACCGCGCAAAACCAGCTCAACTCGCTGCAAAAGCTCACCAACATCAACTCGGTGGCCTCAAACCTGTCGGACAGCTCGGTGCGCAACATCATGCCCACCACGACGATGGACGCTGGCACGCTGTTCGGCGGTGATCTTTCCAGGATCGGCTCGCTCAGCTCGTCCGCAAGCAGCATCCAGTCGCAGTACACGCTTTCGGGCACGACAAGCGCAGATGCGGCGTACAGCCAGGCGCTCAAGGACGCGACTGGCTCGGCCGCTGCGACTGCCGCCTTTGGCGAGAACACGCTGGCAGTGTCGCAAACCCGCATGGCCGGCCTCCAGACGCTGCAAGCCAAGCTCGACACCGCCACCGACCCCAAGGACGTGATGGACCTTCAGGCGCGGATCGCCGCCGAACAGGCCCAGCTCCAGAACGACCAGCTCAAGATGCAGGCGCTTCAGATGGCTCAGGCGGGGCGGGCCAACCTCTCGATCTCGGCGGCCGAGGCCGCGACGGCGGCCAGCGCCGCCAATTTCTACGAAGCCAACATCCTGAGGAACTGACGATGAAGAAGAAGCTCATGGCCCTTTCGATCACGCTCGCGGCGTGCGCCTGCCAGCAAGAAGCACCGGTACAGGTCCCCACGACACAGGAACTCATGGCGGATCACAACCTGCTCACCGATTGGGAGCACAAGTGCAATGAGGGCGAATTTGCGCACCTGCCTGCGGACCAGAAGCAGAACTTCTGCTTCACCACGTTCGAGGCCGCGCGGGTGAACGCAGCCAAGGCCGCAGGCGAGGCAAGCGTGAAGGCCTTCGGAGGCAACACGCAGTAACCGGGTGGCCCAGGTCCTTGTGACCGGCCGCCCCCTCGCTCTGACAAGCTCTCTCACGACAAGGCAAGGCTCAGCCAATGGCGTCCAGTTCAGTCAATCTCATGGTCCTTTTCACGACCATGTACGACTATGTCGAAAGCGCCATCACCTCGGCGGTTTCCAGCTTCGGGTCTGGACTTGTCAGCTTCGTGGCCGCGCCGCTTGGCGTAGCCGCGACCATCTACTTCCTATTACTGGGCTTTGCCGTCTTGCGCGGGGCCATCCAGGCGCCACTTCGCGAACTTGTGTTCCAGGCGGGGAAGGTCGGGTTCGCGATCGCGGTAGCCAGTTCGGTCGGGTACACCGCCTTCGTCGTCAACATTGTCACCGACCTGCCCTCGGAAATCATCGCAGCGGGATCGGGGACCGCAGTCACCAACCCGGGCACGACGTTCGACACCTATGTCTCGGACACCAACAAGCTCGCGGCGCGCCTCGAAAACGCCAATCAGGCAATCCAGAACTTGCCGTCTCAGGGAATGACGGACTTTCGCACGCCCCTGATCCAGCTCAAGGCCGCGATCTGCACCTATGGCTGCATCGCCGTGCTCTATGTCTTCGGCTTCCTCTCAGCAGCGGTCGGATTCTGCGTCGTCATCTTCGCCAAGCTTTCCGTCGCGATCTGCGTGGCCCTTGCCCCGCTGGCGCTGGGATGCCTGCTCTTCAACTCCTCGCGCTTCGTGTTCGATGGCTGGCTCAAGCAGACCCTGAACTTCGTCCTGCTCATGGTCGTCATGGCGATAATGACCAAGTTCATCACCGGCCTTCAGGAAGCGTCGATGGATGGCATCATGGCCGTTGTCGGGGATGGCACAGCCGCCTTCATCGTCGATCAGGGCACGGCCGCCGACCTCAACATCGGGGCGATGATGGCCGCCACTATCGCGTGCTGCGCCATCTATATCGTGGGCACCATCTTCTTCTTCCAGTCCCCTGCGATCGCAGCGGGCATCGCGGGCGGCGCATCTTCTGGCGGTCACGGCTTCCTGCAAACCGGCATGAACATCCTCGCCAACCGCATGATGTTTCGCCGTCTCGCCAATGCCCGCACGCCCGCGCCGGCCAGTCGCGCAGGCGGCACCGCCACCAGAACATGAGGTCGCCTGCAAATAAGTTTTGAACGCCCCTAACGCGGCACATTGCTGACGGAGTTTTTATGAAAGCGCTGATTTTCACAGCGTTGGGTGCGCTTGCACTCAGCGCATGCACCGGGAGTCACATCAAGCCGCCTGCCGTTTGTGACGGCAAGCACCGACGCCCGGCCAACATGTACGGCACGATCATGCCCAATCTGCCGGTGCCGCTCCCGCCCTCGCAGAGCGGCGGGTGGCCCGCCACCCCGGCACCGAGCCCGTCCAGCGACACGCCCATTCCGCCCGAAGCGCAACAGGCCGCAGCCGCCGCGAGCGCCGCGGCCCAAGCCGCAAAGCCCACCCCCGCTCTCTCGCCGCGCGATGAGCGCGAGATCGAGCTGTCCTACCTTCCCTGCTCATAAGGAAACGTCTCATGGCCCAGGTCAAAGCCGCCGACAAAGGCAAGTACCTCGAAAGCGCGCGGACTTTCGAATACGACCGGATGCGCGCCGCAATCCAGTCCCGGCGGGTTGCCTGGACTGTCGCTGGATGCGCGTGCGCCATGGCGCTTGTCTCGACCGGGGCGGTCGCCATGCTGGCCCCGCTCAAGACCGTCGAGCCCTATGTGATCCGCGTCGACAAATCGACCGGAGAAACGCAGGTCGTGACCGCGCTCAAAGGCCCCCAGCCCCAGACCTATGACGATGCGGTCAACCGCTTCTTCGTGGCGCAGTACATTCGCCTGCGCGAAGGCTGGCTCGATGATGCCGCGCGCGAGAACGCCTATGCCGTAATGCTCATGAGCGATAAGGCCGAAGGCTCACGCTACCTCGATAGCGTCAAGTCGACCAACGAGAAGGCCCCCTCCAACATCTACGGGGACAAGGGCTTCGTCTCGATCCACATTCGCGCGATAAGCTTCCTGAGCCCGACCGTCGCGCAGGTCCGCTACGCCAAACTCGTCACGATGGGCCAGAACACGCCCACGGCGCAGAACTGGACCGCCACCCTCACCTTCAAGTTCACGACAGCGCCCACGCTGG
>NZ_JABWCU010000034.1 GCF_018491765.1 Novosphingobium profundi
AGGCCGGGTGGACCGCGACGAGCTGGCCCTGGAGGTGGGTCGAGAGCTCGGTGATCGCGATCCCCTTGTCGGCGAGCATGCCGGTGATCTCGTCGCAATAAGTCTGGCTTTCGGCCGCCTTCTCAAGGTCGAACAGGCGCGCGTCGTTGCTGGGCAGCTGAATCCCCTCGTAGCCGAGCGCGGCGGCCCAGTCGGCGATGCTCTCGAGGCTGTTGAAAGGGGCTTGCGGCCCGGCGAACTGGGCGAGGAAGATCGCCGGTCCCTTGATGGTCTTCATGGTGCTGGTCCTTGATTGTTCGAGGGTAAGGTCAGACGGTGAGGTTGACCCAGCCCAAGCCGTTCCGGCTCGCGTTCACGGCGATGGTGATGAGAGCCATACCCCGCAGGCCTTCGTAGGCCCCCGGGACGAGCGAGCCGTCCTTGCCGCGCAAGGTGCCCGCAAAATCACGATAGAGGTTGGCGAGCGATTCGATGAGCCCTTCGGGGTGCCCGCCGGGCAGGCGCGTGCCGGCCAGCGCCGAGACGCCGAGCGAGGCATCGCCCGCGCGCACGATCTCCAGGCCGCCTTCGGCCTTGAGCCAGGTCAGGTGGTTCGGGCTTTCCTGGCTCCAGCGAAAAGCGCCCTTGTCGCCGTAGATGCGGATGGCCAGGTCGTTGCCTTCGCCGGTCATGATTTGCGAGGCCATCAGAACGCCGCGCGCGCCGCCTTCGAAGCGCAGGAACATCTGGCAATCGTCGTCGAGTACGCGTCCGGGGACGACGGTTCCAAGATCGGCGTTGATCTGCGCGACGCGCGCGCCGGTCACGAATTCGGCGAGATGGAAAGCGTGGACGCCGATGTCGGCGATACAGCCACCAAGCCCGGCGCTCGCTGGATCGACGCGCCATTCGGCCTGCTTGCCCGAGGCTTCTCCGGCGAGCCAGCCCTGGTTGTACTCGACCACGACCTTGCGCAGGGTGCCGATTGCACCGGCCGCGATTCTCTCGCGCATTTCGCGCACAAGCGGATAGCCGGAATACGTATAGGTGAGGCCGAAGGGTACGGGCATTTCATCGAGCAGCGCCACGATCGCGCGGGCTTCCTCCAGCGTGGCCGTCATCGGCTTGTCGCTCATCACTGCGATGCCCGCTTCGATCGCGGCGCGCGCGGCGATGGCATGGTGGGCGTTGGGTGTGGCGATGGTGATGAACTCGATCCCATCTTCGCGTTCGGCCTCGGCGCTCAGCATGTCCTCGAGAGAGGCGTAGCCGCGCTCGGGATCGACACCGTAGGTCGCAGCGGCCTCGCGCGAACGGACCGCGTCGCGGCTGAAGGCCCCGGCAACGATGCGAATGTCCCCGTCAAGGCGGGCCGCGAGGGCATGGACCGGCCCGATGAACGAGCCGGCTCCGCCTCCCACCAGTCCCATGCGGACCGGGCCGGAACGCGCCTTGCTCGCGCAGCCACCGAGGGTATCGGAAATTGCAGACATCTTGGGGTCTCTCCTTGAGGTCGTGCCTGGCACGCCTCGCTCCTTTTGCGTCAAACAGGTGGTGCGCGCGTTCGGCTTGTCGGACGGCAACGCGAGCCTTTGTGAAAACGATACCATTCAACTTTGCCGAAATACCGCCAAATGCGCAAGTGCACTGGCAGGAAGCTTGACAAGAGCGCGCGAGTGCGGTTTTTGGTGGAACGTAAACCATTACATTTTCCGGTGCCGCGGCGCCGGGTCCTGGCTCTTTTCCCCAAGGTACCGTTTCCATGCTCTCTTTTGGCGTCGATCTCATTACGTTCTTCGATCCCGGCTTCTGGGGTGTCGAGAACGAGGAGCAGGTGATCGCCCTGGGTAAGGGGGAGCCCCTGTCCTTCTGGACCCGGATGCTCGACACGCTTCAGCAGAGCGGCATGCGCGGGATCGAGCTGACGTTTTCGCCGTTCAGCGCAGCCGATCTCATCGCCGCCTACGGGTCGAGCGAGGCGGCCGGCGAAGAGCTGGAGCGGCGCGGACTGGTGATCGCGGGCGGCTTTTTCGCGGACATCGCGATCGAAGGCGGCCTTGGCGATCCCGAACGCGAGGCGAAGTGGCTAGCCGATGGCGAGACCTTGGCGAAGCGCATTGCGCAGTGGGGCGGTACTTCGATGGTGATCGGCCTGCCGATGCGCGCGAGCTGGGACGCCGAACCGCCGATCTTCAACGATCTCGACGCGGCCCGTCTTGCTGCCAGTCTCGCCAATCGTCTCGGGGCGGTCACGCTGCGCCACGGCGTCAAGCTGGCGCTGCACACCGAGGCGCATTCGATGTTCTGCCAGCCGCGCGACGTCGACCTGCTCATGCTCCTGACCGATCCGGTTTATGTGGGTTTTTGCCCCGACAGTGCGCATATCCTGCTTTCGGGCGGAGATCCGGTCGAAGTGGCGCGCCGCCACGCCGAGCGCATCGTTACCGCGCACTGGAAGGATGCGACCGGCCCGATGCCGGTCCGCATTCCGATCGACAAGGGTGTCCACCACGCGCACCGTCCCTATTTCTGCGCGCTGGGCGCGGGATCCGTCGACTTCGGAGGCTGGGCGCAGGTCATGCTCGCCCGTCCCGATCTTGAATGGGCCATTCTGGAGATCGATGCCGTGCCCGATCCGTTGAAGGAAATCCGCGCTTCGCTGTCGTTCGCACGCACCGTTCCAGGTCTGTGCGCGGTCAAGGCCGCCTGCTGATGCGCGCGCCGGACGCTCTCAGCTGGCGGGAGAAGCTGAGCTACGGCTTCGGCAATTTCGGCGTGAACCTGTCGTTCGGCATGACGAGCGCCTACCTCCTTTATTTCTACACCGACGTCTACGGCGTCAGCGCGGGAACGGTGGCAAGCCTGTTCCTCTTCGCGCGCTTCCTCGATGCCGCGTTCGACCCGCTCATGGGGCTTGCCATCGACCGCACGCGCACGCGTTGGGGCAAGCATCGTCCCTGGCTCTTGTGGCTTGCCATCCCCTTCGCGCTTACCGGCGTGCTGGTGTTCTGGACGCCACCGCTTGCCGGAATGGCCAAGATTGCCTTCATCTTCGCGAGCTACACCTTGCTCGGCGTGCTCTATTCGGCGGTGAGCCTGCCGCTCAATTCGATGCTGCCTACACTCACGCGCGATCCGCGCCAGCGCAACACCGTCAATGCCTTGCGCGAACTGCTGGGTTCCTCGGCGACCGTGGGTATCAGCTACGCCGCGCTGCCGCTTGTGCGCCATTTCGCGAAGGGCGACGAGGCCAAGGGCTTCCTTGTCCTGGCCATCGGTCTGGCGCTGGTCACCGTGGTCGCGATGCTCAATGCCTTTGCCAACACGCGCGAGCGGGTGGCGCTTACGGCGGACGAGGTCGAGCAGCTCACCACGCGCCAGTCGCTCAGCGCCACGCGTGGCAATTGGCCGTGGATCGCAACGATGCTGGTGAACTTCTTCTTCTGGGTCGGCTTCACCGGGCACCTCCAGTCCTTCGTGTTCTACGCGAGCGAAGTGATGGGCGATGGCGATCTGACTTCGACGCTCACGCTGACGATGCTGGCCGTGCTCGTCGGCACCGGCCTGGCCGGTATTTGCGCCAATGCCATCGGCAAACGGCTGACCGGCGGGATCGGCGCGGCCCTGGCCGCACTGTTCACCGCGCTCATCCCGATGGGCGACAGCCTCCAGTGGCTGCTTGCTACCAACATCCTCGCCTATTTTGGGCAGGGCCTGATCGGGGGGCTGCTGTTTTCGCTGATGGCCGACGCGGTCGATTACGGCGCCTGGCGCTCGGGATACCGCGCGCAAGGGTTCCTCTTTGCCGCATCGAGCTTTGGCGTGAAGTTGGGCATGAGCGTGGGCGGCGCGGCCGGCGCCTGGTTTCTTGGCATGGCGGGCTATGCGGCAGGCATGCCGGCGACGCCCGCCGTCGTCACGGCGGTCAAGGCTGGGCACGCCTGGCTTCCGGCGGCCAGCTATGTCGCCATGGGTCTCAGCCTCCTCCTTTTCCGTTTCGCGCCCGCATATCGCCCCGGCGCTGCTGCATCCTGATCGGAGTTTCCTGAACGATGTCCGATGCCCAAGTCGCTTCGAGCTATGACTACATCATCGTGGGTGCCGGTTCGGCCGGCTGCGTTCTCGCCGATCGGCTGAGCCGTGACCCGACCAAGCGCGTCCTCCTGCTCGAGGCCGGGGGGCGCAACGAGGAACTGATGGTTCGCATGCCGCGCGGCATGGTCAAGATCTGGACCAAGCCGAAGTGGTACTGGCCCTTTCCCGCCGATGCGCAGGAAGGGCGCCCGGCGGGCGAAACCTGGTACTATGGCAAAGGACTGGGCGGTTCGAGCGCGGTCAACGGCACCTGGTATTTCCGCGGCCAACCGCGCGATTACGACGCCTGGGAAGAGCAGGGCAACCGGGGCTGGAACTGGGCCGCGATCGAGGAGGCCTATGGCGAACTTGAAGACTATCGCGGGCGCGGCAACTATGGCGCGCGCGGGCAGGGCGGGCCGATGCAGGTCACCCAGGTACGCGGTGACGGTGAACTGACCGAGGCGATTTTCGAGGCTGCACGCCAGAACCAAATTCCCTTCCACGAAGACGTCAACACGCCCGGCACGCAAGTTGCCGGGCCCACGCAGCAGACCGTCGACGACAGGGGCAAGCGGGTCACCGCCTGGACCGCGTTCCTGCGCGACGCGGGGCGGCGATCCAACCTGACGGTCCTGACCGAGGCGCTCGTCCACCGCGTGACCTTCGCGGACAAGGTCGCGACCGGTGTCGAGGTGACGCAAGGTGGCCGCACGCGCATCATCGCTGGCAAGCGGGTGGTCCTGGCTGCCGGTGTCCTGCAAAGCCCCAAGCTGCTTCAGCTCTCGGGGATCGGTCCGGCTGACGTGCTCGCGAAGCATGGCGTGGACCTCGTGCACGAGAACGCGGCGGTTGGCCGCAATATGAATGAACACATGATGTTCGCGATCTCTTGGCGCCTGAAGAACGCCAAGGGGCTCAACCACGAATTCCGGGGTTGGCGTCCCTACTGGCACGGGATCAAGTACATCCTGACCGGCAAGGGGTTGATGGCCTCGCTGCTTCCCGAAGTCTCGATCATGGCCTCGCTCGAGGCGGGCAGCGACTGGCCCGATCTGCAGATCGGCATTTCGCCTTATTCGATGGCCTCGTCGGCGGAAGACAAGCCCGAGGCCGGTCGTGGCCAGACCGAGGCGGTTCCCGGCATCACCGCGACCGCGTTCTGCCTGCGCCCCGGAAGCCATGGTTTCGTCGAGATGGCCTCGAAGGACCCCGCTGCGCCGCCGCGCCTGGCGCCGTGCTGGTTCTCGGACCCAGCCGACCGCACCACGATCCTGGCTGCGATGCGCCGGGTGCGCGCGATCATGCACGCGCCTGCCTTGGCCCCCTACCTCGGAGAGGAAACCGTGCCTGGACCCGAAGTCCAGAGCGACGACCAGATCCTTGCCGCTGCCGACTGGATGATCTCGACCGGCCTTCACGGCACGGGCACCTGCCGCATGGGGCCTTCGCAGGATTCCGGTCCGGGCGCGGTCGTGGATCCGCAGCTCAAGGTGCACGGCGTGGATGGGCTCTATGTTGCGGACTGTTCGGCAATGCCGACCCCGATCTCGGGCAACACGAATGGGCCGGCAATGGCCTTCGCCTGGCTGGCGGCAGGGGTCATCGCGCGCAGCTGATCGGATGGCGGCGTGCATGAACTGTGTGGGCGGCGTTTTTGCAGCGTTGGGGGCAGTGGCGGCACTTGTGCTGCCTTGCTCGCAATTGTACCGATATGGGCAATGGCAAACATAAAAGACATTGCTCGCGTCGCGGGGGTTTCGGTGGCAACCGTCTCGCGCGCCCTTAGCACGCCCTCGCTCGTGCGTCCCAAGACGATCGAGCGGATCGAGGCGGCGATTGCCGATCTCAACTATGAGCCGAACCACCTTGCCGCCGGTCTGCGTCGCCAGCGCAGCGATAACGTTATCGTTGCCGTGCCCAGCATCCACAACCCGTTCACCTCGGCCTTCGTCGAGGGGATCGAGAATGTTGCGCGTGCCAACCGCATGCGTGTCTTGCTCGGTATCACCGAGGGCGATCTCGAGGCGCTCAACAAGTATGCTTCGATGATCGCGGGCAAGCAGGCCGATGGCATGATCCTGCTCGAAACGAACCTGCCCGACATCGTCAACAACCCGCCCGCGCAAGGCAAGGTGCCGCCGATCGTGGCGGCGTGCGAATACCCGCCCGAATTACGCCTCCCGCGCGTCAGGATCGACAACCTGGAAGCCTGTGCGCTCGTCGTCGGCCACCTTGCCGAACTCGGCCACACCGCGATCGCGACGATTACCGGTCCGATCGGTCAATACATGTCGCAGGACCGTCTCTCGGGTTACAAGCTCGGGCTCGCGCGCGCGCGACTTGAATTCAACGAGACACTGGTGGCGCCGGGGGACTTTTCGCTGCAATCGGGTTATGACGCCATGGTGCGCCTGCTCGATGGCGGTGCCGAATTCACGGCCGTTGCTTGCGCCAACGACGAGATGGCGCTCGGCGCGCTCAGCGCCCTGCAGCACCGTGGCATCTCGGTCCCCGACGAGGTTTCGGTCGCCGGCTTCGACGACTTGCGCTTCGGGGCCTTTTCTTCCCCGCCGCTGACCACCGTGCACAGCCCGACCGTCGAGATCGGCGAGGCGGCGATGCGGCTCATGCTAGATGCGTTGCTTCCGGCCGACCAGCAACCACCTGCGCGCGAGGTAATCCTGCCGCACCGCCTGATCGTCCGTCAGTCGACGGGGGCGCCGGGCAAGCGTCGCCGCAAGGGCTGACGCGGCCCACTCAGGCGTCGGTCGGGAAGATCCCCCGCGAGGCAAGACTGTCTTCCAGGCGCTGGGCAACGGCGACGAGGCGGCGGTCGGCATAGCGGGGGCCCGTCAACGAGATGCCAATTGGCATGCCACCTTCCCCCCGCGCGAGCGGAAGGTTCAGGACGGGGGCCTGGAGCAGTGTCCAGGGCTGGTTGAACAGCGGATCGCCGGGACTACGACCAATCGGGGCAACGCCCGGAGCGCTGGGTGCCAGCACACCGTCGAGCCCTGCAATCGCCTTTTCGTAGGCCAGCATCGCCAGTGCGGCGCGGTCGCGTGCCTGGCGAAGACGGGCATCGTCGAACTGGTCGAGCGACCCGGCCCGCAGATGGAAGTCAGGATGCAGGAGCTCGCCCCGGGCTTGCGCCAGGTTGCGGAAGGCGGCGGCGCCTTCGCGGAACAGGATCGCGCGATGGTCATCGTTGAGGTGTTCGAAGTCGGGCAGGCGGTCGATGACCTCGATCGCGATTCCGGCTTCGCCCAGCTTGGCAAGGATACCTTCGAGCGCGGCCTGGCCATCGGCGCTCATCGTGTCCCACCAGGGCGTGCGAAACCAGCCGAGGCGCAAGTCCCCGGTGTCGGGTACGGGGCCCGCCTGGGCGAAACCGTAGACCGAACAGACGCGGTCGATCAGCGCGAGGCTGCGCGTGTGCCAGCCGACCGTGTCGAAACTGTTGGCGTAAAACTTCACGTCCTCGCGACTGACGAGGCCCCAGCTTGGCTTGAACCCGTGCACACCGCAGAAGCTGGCCGGCCGTATCGTCGAGCCGCCGGTTTGCGTTGCGAGGGCGAGGTCGACGTGGCGGTCGGCGACCGCGGCGGCAGAGCCGGCGGAAGAGCCTCCCGGCGTCCGCTCGGGATTGTGTGGATTGGCCGTGACGGCGTTGCGTCCGGCGGCGGCGAATTCGGTGGTGTCGGTCTTGCCCAGGATCACTGCGCCCGCTGCGCGCAGCGTCTCGACGCAGGGCGCGTCGTGCGAAGCGACCTGACCGGTGAACAGCGGCGAGTTGTGCGTGAGCGGCATGTTCGCCACCGCGATCACGTCCTTGACGCCGACCTTGATGCCATGGAGCGGGCCACAGGCCGTGATGGGCAGAGCGTCGAGCGCGCGGGCTCGGGCAAGGGCTGTCGCTGCATCGACATGGGTCCAGGCCCGCACGGTGGTATCGCGCTCGGCTATGCGCGATAATGCTGCGCGGACCTGTCCCTCGATCGTGCTCTTCACGCTGGCAACGCTCGTCGATGGGGAGCCGGTTTTGGCGTGCATGCTGGAAACTCCGGAGGGACCAGGCACCAAATTGCCCTTATGTGCTGCGTATGTAAAGGTTTACAAGTGTGCACTGTGCAACACGGCGCAATTATTTGGGCGTTGATTCCACGGTCACTAGGATGCGCCGATAACGAGTGAGTGCCGGGGTGCCATTGTCGGTCACGGCGAGGATCACGTGGGTCGTGCCGCTGGCCGGGCAGGGCGGCGCCAGCTTGGCGAGCCATCCTGGCGTGCAGCTCGCCTTCGCGTCTATCGTGACCTTGGCCGTATCGGCATCGGCCAGTTCGACGAGGGCCGGGCGGGTTCCGCTGGCGACTCCGGCTTCGCCGTAGACGAACCAGGCGTAGTGAAGCGCGTCGCCGTCGGGATCGTGGCTGGCCGACGCGTCGAGCGTGAGCGACTGGCCTTCGCGCAACGTCCGCGTGAGCACGTCCTGTCCGCCCGATCCGTCGATGACGGGTTCGGGCGCGTGGTTGCTCTGGGCGAAGGGCTTGATTGTCCAGTCCATGCGGGCGGCGAAATCGTTCTGGAAGGCCTCGCGCCAGCGCCAGATCGTGGCCTGGTCGGAAGTGTGGGGGCGGCCATCGGAGCTCGTGACAGTGTCTTGCGAGGCGACGCGGTAGAACAGGTCGCCGCCCTGGGTCCAGATCGGGTGCGTTTCGCCATATGGCTGGCGTTCAATGTAGCGACCGCCCCAGCCGCCCCAGTCGGGCGAAGTCCATGACGCGAGGCCATTGTGGATGAGCCCGAGGAAGGCGGGCGTGTCCCCCTCCATGATGAACCAGTAGTGTGGATAGTGAGCGCCCAGGGGTCCCTTGCGGATGTGGCTGTCGAGCCACTCGTTGCTGACCGGGGTGAAGTCGGCACCCTCGCCATTGCGATAGTATTGATCTCCGCTGATCCCGGTCCAGGTCGCCTGCGCGAACGCGCCGCTGTCGGGTGTCGAAGGGGTGCCGATCCAGAACAGCTCGGGGAATTCGCGGCGAATCCATGGTCCCGCATCGTCCTGGTCGGAGATCGCGTAAACGCGAAGGCTCTGCACGAATGCGGCGAGCGCTTCGCTGCTGCGCGTGGCGCGCACGTGGGCGAGCGCTTCGGCCAGCGTATTGGCGCCGCCCCACAAGTTGACCCAGAGCGGTCGCGGGTCCTTGCGATCGGCCGCCGCGATGAGCTGCAGTGCGCCCTTGCTGGGATGTTCGGCATCGATCGCGTCGAGCCCGTATCCGGCCGGGCCACTCGCGATCACCCCGTCGAGCTGCGCGGCGCTTGGCCAGCCGGGGGCGTTTTGAAGGAGCATCGGTCGGACGACCCCGAAGTCCTTGACGATCGCGTGCATGGTCTCGGGGTGGGTCACGCTGCGTTGGAAGGTCGACGTCGTGGCAACCAGCCCCTCGATGTCGATCTCGTTCGAATAGAGGAGCAGGCGTACCAGCGACATCTGGTCGTCGGGCTCATTGCCGATGTCGCTGAGGACGAAGAGGCGTTGGTGGGTGTTGTCCTGGCTCGTGCGGATTTCGCCCGGCCCGGGGTGCTCCCGCGCGGCAAGCGGGCCACCCGGACATGCGAGGGTGGCGCAAATCGCCAGCGCAAAGGCGGTTCGTCCGATCTTTGGGAGGCGGGGCATGGTGTCGGGGTCCTTTCGATCCGTTCGCTTGGGTCGGCACCGTTTGCCGCGCGTTCGCGATGATGGCGAAAAAGGCCCCGGACTGGCAAGTCCGGGGCCTCTCTCGCGGCCCTAGGTAACGGGGGATGAGGAGGAGAGAGCCCCCCGTTCCGGGCTGGTGATCAGAAGCGGTAGGTGACGCGGGCGCCCCAGGTGCGCGGATCGGCGAACTGCACCAGGTAACCGCCAGCGTAGGAGGCTTCTTCCGAGCTCGTCAGGATCACCGAATCCTCGAGATTGCGCACGTAGGCCGAGATTTCGAAGCCCGAGGTCTCGCTGGGTACGTAGGTCAACATGAGGTCGGTCTTGGTGTAGGCCTTCTGCATTTCCGCGTCCGAATTGCGGAAGGTGAAGAAAGACTTTGACTGGTAACGGCTTTGCACGCGGGCGGTAAGCTTGCCATCGCCGATCATGAAGTCATGGCTGTAACCTCCCGAAAGAGCCCAGGTGGGGGCCTGTGGCAGGGTGTTGCCAGCATACTGCGTGCCACTGTTCTCGAAGTCGGTGTAGCGCGCATGGAGGTAGGCGACGGTGAAGTCGACCTTGTCGGCGAGCGTCGGGAGCCAGTTGGTTTCCAGTTCGCCGCCATAGATGCGCGCGGTGCCGGCGTTGAAGATGCGCGAGATCGCCGTTTCGGGATCGTTCTGCTGCACTTGCAGGTCGGTGTAGTCGTAGAGGAAGCCGGACAGGTTGACCTGCAGCGTGTTGCCCAGGAAGCGGTTCTTCAGGCCCGCTTCGTAAGCCTTGATGCTTTCCGGACCATAGGTGTATCCATTCTGGAAACCGCCCGCCTTGAAGCCGGTGTCGAACTTGGCGTAGACGAGATTGTCCGGCGTTGCCTGCCAGTTGACGCCCAGGTGGTAGGTGTCCTTGCCGCCGCTGTAGCGCGCATCGACGTCGCTGTAAGTGCCGGCGATGAGGCTGTAGCCGACCTGGTGCTTCTTTTCCTCGGTGTAGCGCGCACCGGCCTCGACCTTGATGTCAGGCGTGATCTCGTAATAGGCCTGCGCGAAGGCGGCATAGGACTTGGCCGTTGTATCATAGTCGAAGGTGTAGAAATTGTAGGGCGTGGTGCCGCCCAGGCCGTGGACCTGGAAGTAGGTGAGAGCGTCACTCTTGTCCCAGAAGTAGTAGAGTCCCGCCTGCATGCCGAAGGGGCCGGTGCCATTCGTGCTGAAGCGCAGTTCGTGGTTCTGGGTGTCGGTGGTGCCGTCGGTCGGGAATCCGTACTGGTAGTCGGTGCCACCGTCCTGGTCGTTGTCGCGGCGCAGGTGCTGGGTGCGGTAGCCGCCGTAGTACGACACCGTGATCGGGCCGAAGTCGTAATTCAGGTTGGCGCGGACGTTCTTGATGTCGAGGTCGATGAAGCCCTGGTTGTCGAGCGCCCACTTCGTGTCGCTACCCAGCTTGAGCGTGCCGTCAGCCTTCACATCGTCATAGGAAATGCCCTTGATGACGGCGCCGACGCCGCCGACATGCGTGTATTCGCCGGTGATGAGGCCGGTGAAGGCGCCGCCATCGTCGTACGAGAGGTGCAGGCGCGCAGCCTGGCTGACGTCGTCGTTCCCGCCCTTGGTGACCGCACCGCCGGTCGATGCCAGGCTACCGTTGTCGCGGTAGGCATCGCGCTGGTGGACCGAAAAGGCGCCGCGTGCGGCAAAGCCGTTGCCCAGCGGTACGTTGAGCATGCCTTCGGCGATCATCAGGTTCTTGTAGCCGTACTCGAGCGCCATCGAGCCCTCGAGCTTGTCGCTCGGCTTGGCGGTCGAGATGTTGATCGCGCCCGCCGTCGAGTTGCGGCCATAAAGCGTGCCCTGGGGGCCGCGCAGGACTTCGATGCGTTCGAGGTCGAAGAAGCCGACGTTGAGCGCGGTGCCGTTCTGCAGGTAGAAGTTGTCGATGCTCACCGCCACCGCCGGGTTGCCGGTTTCGGTGTAGTCGCGGCTCGAAACGCCGCGGATGGTGATGATCGTGTTCTGATTGTTCTGCGCAATGCCGAGGGTGGGCGCGATCGCGGTAAGTCCGTTGACGTCGCTGACGCCGTTCTTGACCAGTTCGTCACCGGTGGCGACCGTCATCGCGATCGGGGTCTTCTGTGCCGTGCTTTCGCGCTTTTCGGCGGTAACGACGATCTCACTGATCTGGCCGCCCTTGCTCTCGGCCTCCTGGGCCATTGCGGCGGTGGCGCTCGTTGCCGAAGCGATGGCCATAGCCAGCGCGAACGTCGAAGTCCGTGTCGGAAGCATGGTTACCCTCATCTGCATTGTTTTCCCCTTCGCGTCGTCGCGCGTTATGACCAATCCCGTATCGTTCGTACTTGTGTCTCTCGCCTCCTCGGGCGCCTGATCGGAGCCAGCAGCAGGCGTGCGAGAACGATTACATTCAAAGGTGTATCGCAATCCGGGGGGCTTGGGAATAGGCCATTTGACTATCCTTTGACGAAATTCCCGACCTAACCTTCAGGCTAAAAATCAGATTTATCTAATTGAATTATATATATAAAATGAAAGACTATAGAGTGGTATCGGCTCGCGTTGGCTCCAACGTCCATCCATATTCGCATAGGGGGCAGCCGACGGATCTGGCAGGTGATTCGCCTCGGGTAAAATCCATTGCAGCGCGGCGAATGGTGGGGTCGTCTCGCTAAGCCGAAGGTATGGATTACATCTCTCGATTTCGGGCGATGTGGGCGTTTCGAAAAATGGCGTATTTCGGTAAATCCGGTGAGATTGGCGCTATCAACGATTTCAGTCGCTCGGATTGCGCGATGTAACCCTTTACACTATACCCTGGGCATGGCCCATTTCCGCTTGTCTGCCGCCACTTCGCCCGCACATACGGAGCGACCGCCAGCCATCCTGCCCGCTTTGGTCACGACTACGGCTGTCCAGACACTGTCGACGGCGACGGCGCTCGTTCTGACGGGCATCGCTCCGCTCGTGGCCGGCGATTTCGGTTTGTCGGCGCACTGGGTCGGTTACCAGATCAGCGTGATCTACAGTTCGGGAATGCTGGCGTCGGCCTGTGCGGGAACTTTGATCGGGCGCTTCGGCCCGGTGCGTATCGAGCAATTGGCGCTGGCCTGCTATGCGCTGGCTCTGGGGCTGCTCACGTGCGCGAACACCTGGCTTGCCCTCGCTGGATCGCTGATCATCGGCGTCGGCTACGGGGTTCAAAATCCGGCTTCGGCGCAAATCCTCGGCGCGGTGACGCCGCCGCATCGCCGCTCGCTGATCTTCTCGATCAAGCAGGCGGGGGTTCCGCTGGGCGGCGTCCTTGCAAGCCTGCTTTATCCGGTGCTGGCGCCGCTCATCGGATGGCGCGTCGCGCTCGCGATCACGGCCGTACCGTGCCTCGCGCTGCTGGTGCTTCTGGGGCGTCATGCCGGCCCGCGACCCGGTGGGCGCAGAGCGGTACTCGCGCCGGGGCTTAAAGCCAATTTTCTCGCCGAGCAGCGTTTGGTCTGGGGTGATCGTCGCCTGCGCGTTCTCGCCATGCTGGGCATGCTCTACTCTTCGTTGCAGCTTTCGCTGTCCGCTTTTGCGGTCTCGATGCTCGTCGATCATGGCTGGACGTTGCTCCAGGCGGGCGGCGTGGCGGGGGCGATGCAGGCCTGCGGGGCCGTCGGGCGCATCTGCTGGGGCGGCGTGGGCGACCGGTTCGGCGGTTTCCGCGTGTTGGCGCTGATCGGCTTCGTTGCCTTTGGCTGCATGCTGGCGCTGGGACGTCTCGACGTCCTGCCCGGCGCGGTGCAGGTCGGCATCCTCTGCCTCTTCGGCTTCACGATGAGTGGCTGGAATGGCGTGCTCATGGCGGAATCCACGCACTATTGCGCGCCTGAGGACGCGGGGCGCGTCATCGGCGGGTCGCTGGTCTACACCTTCCTCGGCGTTATCCTGGGGCCTTCGGTCATGGCGGCTCTCTATACGTTTACCGGCGATTACGGCGTGACCTTTGCCGGCCTTTCGCTCGTCGCCATCCTTGGTGCGGTGATGGCGGCCCTGACGGTACGTCACGGCGCCCGGTACGAGAGCCGGACCTGAGGCAGGGACTGGCCGGAACGGCGCAAGGCGCGATCAAGGCGCGCTTGCCTGCCTCCACTCCAGACACAAAAGTACGGCGGCCGCGCTAGGACGACCGCCGTTGCAGTTCGACTTCCATGCCGTTCGAGGCGCCACGGAAAGCGAGGGTGTGAGATGCCGTTTCGCGCCTAGCCTTCCCGCAGGCGGTCCTGCGGGAGGGCTAGGCGCCTTCGAACTTGATCAAGCCGTGGCGAGACGATCCGCGCGGCACGCCATGAGCGGCTGCACCTTTTCGCCGAAGTCGACCAGGCCCTTCTCAAAATCGTCGAACGTCAGCATGATGCCGGCCGTTCCGGGGATCGAGGCGGCTTCGTCGAGGAGCTTGGCGACGGTTTCGTAAGACCCGATGAACGTGCCGATGTTGAAGTTGATCGCCCCTTCGGGAAGGTTGATGTGGCGTGCGGTACTGTCGGCGCCGGCGGTTGTGTCGGCGTTGCCCTGGTCGAGCATCCAGGCAAGAGCGCCCATGTCAGCACCTTCTTGATAGCTTTCCCACTTGGCCATGGCGGCCTCGTCGGTCTCGTCGGCGATCACCATGCACAGGATATAGGCGCCGACGTCACGGCCGCTCTTCTCGCCCGCGGCGACGAGGCGCTCGACCTGCCCGCGGTGCTGGGTGGGCTGGTTGATCCCACCTGCGGTAACGAAGTTGTAGTCGCCATAGTTGGCGACGAATTCCATGCCGCGGTCCGACTGTCCGGCACCGACGATCTTGATCGACGAGGATGGCTTGGGCAGCAGCTTGCAATCGTCCATCTGGAAGTGCTCGCCCTTGAAGTCCGAGCTGCCCTTCTCCCACAGGTCTTTCATGACCTGGACGTATTCGGTGGCATAGTCGTATCGGTAGCCGAAGTAGGCATTGCCCGGCCAGACGCCCATCTGGGTGTATTCGCCCGGAGCCCAGCCGGTCACGATGTTGACGCCGAAGCGGCCCGGGGCGACCGAATCCGCGGTGATCGCCATGCGCGCGACCATGGCCGGGGGCAGGGTGAGGATCGCGGTTGAGGCGAAGAGCTTGATCTTGTCGGTTACCGCCGCGAGCGCGCTCATCAGCGTAAAGCTTTCCAGGTTGTAGTCCCAGAATTCGGTCTCGCCGCCGAAGCCGCGCAGCTTGATCATCGAGAGCGCGAAATCGAAGCCGTAGCCCTCGGCGGTCTGCACCAGCTTCTTGTTCATCGCGAAGCTGGGCTTGTACTGGGGCGCGTTCTTCGAGATCAGCCAGCCGTTGTTGCCGATCGGGATGAAGAGACCAATGTCCATCTAGGTGAAACTCCGGATAGGTGTGGGAGAGAAGGTCAGGCCGTGACGGTGAGCCCCGGTGTGCGGGTGAGCCAGCCGGTCGCGGCTTCGTAGGCGTTCCCGGCCTGGATCAGCCGCGCTTCGCTGTGCGGCGCGCCGATGAGCTGCAGGCCGAGCGGAAGGCCGCGGCTGTCGAATCCCATCGGGGTGACGAGCGCCGGGAAGCCAAGCACCGAGACGACGCGGGTGAGGGCGGAGAGATCACCGATCATCGCCTGCATTGCCGCACCGGCGGTCACTTCGACTTCGCTGGCAAGGGGGACGCGCATGCGCGTCGCCGGAGTCAGCAGCAGGTCGACGTGCACGAAGGGGCCAGCAAGCATCGCTTCGCGTGCGGCTTCGCGCTGGTCAAGCGCGGCGCTGTAGGCTGCGGGGGTGGTCGCTGCGCCGTCGAGGAGGCGATTGCGTACTTGCTCGCCTAGATCCTGCGGCTGCTCTGCAAGGTGGCGGGCGTGGTAACGTGCGCCTTCGCAAAGTGCGATCGTGCCGGCGAGGCGGGTGTAGGGGGCATGGTCCGGGATCGCGACGTCAACAACTTGAGCGCCGAGCTCGGCGAAGAGGCTCGATGCAGCGGCGTAGGCCTCGGCGACTTCGGGGTGCAGGTCTTCGTTGAAGAAGCGGGTGGGCAGCCCGATACGAAGACCCTCGAGGCCCCTGCCGATCTGCGCGCCATAATCGCGCCCGTTGAGCGTCAGCGCGTTCATCAGCAGTGCCAGCGCCCGGCTTGAGGTGGCCAGCGGCCCGGCGGTATCGCAGGTGTGCGAGAGCGGCATCATGGCGTAGTCGGGCAGCAGTCCGTTCGTCGGCTTGAGCCCGGCGACGCCACAGAACGCGGCGGGCAGGCGGACCGAACCTCCGGTATCCGAGCCAAGCGCTGCGGGCACGATGCGGGCAGCGACGGCTGCTCCCGAGCCGGAGGACGAGCCGCCCGAGATCGCTTCTTCATTCCAAGGGTTGCGACAGCGCCCGAGATGGGCGTTGTGCCCGGTGGGGCCGAGCGCGAATTCGGCCATGTGCAGGCGGCCGATGGTGATGGCGCCGGCCGCTTCGAGCCGCGCGATGAGTGGGGAGGTCTCGTCGGGACGCAAGCCTTGCCATATGCGCGAGCCGGCCTCGGTCAGCTCCCCGGCGCGGTAGAACATGTCCTTGTGGGCGAGGGGAACGCCATGGAGCGGCCCGCGCAAGTTGCCTGCGGCGCGTTCGCGGTCGCAGGCGCGGGCGACCTCAAGGGCCCGTTCGGCCTCTATGGCGACGACGGCGTTGAGATCCGCATTGGCCTGGGCGCGGGCAATGGCGGCGCGCACCGCATCTTCGCTGCGGATCGATCCCGAAGCGATAGCCTCTGCAAGATCGCACAGTTCCTCGGGGAGCGGGCGGCGGTCAGCCATCGGACGGTCTCCATTGCGCCAAGGCGCGTGCGATTGGGGGCGACACGTCGGTCGCCGGAACGGGAAAGAGGCGATGCAGCGGTCGGGAGGAGGTTCGCTCGCTGCATCGCCTCTATCACGTGAAGTGAAACCGATCAGGGTGACGGGGCGAGCGCGGAAAGGGACAATTCCACACTCGCCGCGTGCCAGTGGCGGAAAGCACGAGCGCCCATCTGGGCGCTGCCAGCCAGCCTTGGTTCGGTTCGCTTCTCGTGATGGCGCTTTCCGATCCTTGCGGATCTTCCTGCGCCGGATGATGTTCGTTTTCATGAGAATGCGTGATTCGAAATTTTATGCAAGGGGGCATGGCGTGTGACGTCAGAGCTATTGATATAAATAATTGAATTTATGTATTTTAAATATCGACTTCGGTGCCGGGGGTGCAAGCGGAGCGGTGTGCCTTCGGGATTGGTTGGGAGGTGCCTTCAGATCGTTGGGGGCTTCATGATCTCCTGACGATCGGGTGATTTCGCAGCCGCATGGTCAAACCAAGTGCGCAATTCATCGGAATTGCCGGTGTTGAGTGCCGGCCGTTGCTGCGATGCGGCATGATGTAACCGATACCATTCACGGGTGCTCTCGATTGCTCGCGTGCCTACAATCGAGATTGAAATGTCGTGCCGGATTCCGCTTGTCGGATTTTCGATGTTTGGTGTGTGCGCCGGCACGTGCAGGTGTTCAGATTGGATTTGAGGTGATCTGCTTGCTGTCTGACAGTGCGCGGATGGGCCAAGAATAAGCGAATGAGGTGATGACGTGAAGCGCTGGTCACAACGAGGATATGCCGAGGGGCCCTATGGACAGATCCATTTTCGGCATGAGGGCGGAGGCGATGGGTCGCTCGGTGCCCTGGTCCTCTTGCACCAGGCACCCATGACGTCGGCCCAGTTCGACTGGGTTCTGGGGCCGCTTGCCGCCCGTGGTTTTCACGCAATCGCCATCGACATGCCCGGCTTCGGTATGTCCGATCCGGTTCCGGGCGTTCCCCGGGTCGAGGATTGGGCGGCGATCGTTCCAGCCGTCCTCGACGCGCTGGGTTATGCGCAAGCGGTCGTTCTCGGCCACCATACCGGTGGCATGGTGGCGACCGAAGTCGGCATCCAGTTTCCCGAGCGTACGCGCGCGGTCATCATCAACGGCCCGATGCCTTTGACCGACGCCGAGCGCGAGGACTTCATGGGCGGAATGTACCTCAAGGAGCGCGAAATGACAGCGCTCGATGACGGCACGCAGTTCAATATGGCGCACGCGGCGCGCACCGGGCTTGCAAAGGGAACGGTCCCGGCCTCGCGCATCTGCGAATACGTAGTCCAGGCGTTCCAGGGGCAGGGCGATTATTGGCATGGCCACCACGCCGCGTTTCAGTACCGGCAGGAAGAGACGATCCTGCGTCTCGATCGTCCGGCCCTGATCCTGACGAACACCGGTGACGTGATCTACGACCACGCGGTGCTCGCGCATGGGATGCGCCCGGACCTGGGCTTCGCCGCGCTCGAGGGGGGCGGGGTCGACGTGGTCGACCAGATGCCCGAGGAATGGGCGGATGCCGTGGCCGCCTACGTCCGGGGGCTTTGAGAACAGCTAGCCGAGAATATGCGCGCCGCCATCGACCGGGATGACGGTGCCGGTGATCCGCCGCGCCGCCGGACTGGCGAGAAAAGCCGCGAGCGCGCCGACGTCGTCGATGTCGACGCGCTCGTGCACCGGAACCGAAGCCGACGTGCGGTCGAGCAGTTCGTCGAAGCGGTCGATGCCGCTCGCCGCGCGCGTCGCGATCGGGCCGGGCGAAATGGCGTGGACGCGGATGCCCTTGGCGCCCAGTTCGGCGGCCATGTAGCGGCTCGTGCTCTCCAGCGCGGCCTTGACCGGTCCCATCAGGTTGTAATGCTCGACCACGCGTTCCGAGCCATAGAAGGTCACGCACATCAGGCAGCCACCTTGGGCCATGAGCGGCTCGGCTAGCCTCGCCATCCGCACGAAGGAATGGCACGAGACGTCCATTGCGAGAGCGAAGCCTTCCGCTGAGCTATCGACGACGCGTCCGTGGAGATCCTCGCGCGGGGCGAAGGCGATCGAATGGAGCAGGAAGTCGAGCCCGCCCCAGCGCGCCCGAACCTCCTCGAAGAGCGCTTCGAGCTGGCCCGGCACGCGCACGTCGAGCGGCGCGGTCCATTCGCACCCCAACGCATCGGTAACGGGATCGACCCAGTTGCGTGCCTTTTCGTCGAGGTAGGTCGCGGCAAGCCGCGCGCCGGCCTGGGCGAAGGCGCGAGCGCAACCCGCGGCGATCGAATGTTCGTTGGCAATGCCCACCACGAGCCCGCGTTTTCCGGAAAGATCGACGACGGGTTTCATGACGGGTCTCCATAAAGAAGGCGGACGGTGTGGAGCGCGATCATGCGTTCCTCGTCGGTGGGCAGGACGCGGACTTTCACCCGGCTCTGCGCGGTGCTGATGACAGGGGCGCCGGCGGCGTTGGACGCGGCGTCGATATCGATGCCGAGCCAGGCGAGACGCGCGCATATGGCGGCGCGTACGGCGGGCGCGTTTTCCCCGATCCCGGCGGTGAAGACGAGGGCGTCGAGACCTTCGAGCGCAACGCACAGGGCTCCCGCTTCCCGGGCGGCGCTGCGTACGAACAGATCGATCGCCTCGCGCGCGGCGGGCTCGGGGCTGCTCTCCAGTTCGCGCATGTCGCTGGAAATCCCCGAGACGCCCAGCAGGCCGGACTGGGTGTAGAGCATCGTCTCGACCTGCTGCGCGCTATAGCGTAACTGGGTCTGGAGATGGAGCACCGCACCCGGATCGAGCCGCCCGCAACGCGTGCCCATCATGAGGCCGTCGAGCGCGGTGAAGCCCATGGTGGTATCGATCGAGCGCCCGTCCTTCATCGCGCACAGACTGGCCCCGTTGCCCAGGTGCGCCGCGATCAGGCGGCCCTGGGCCATCTCGGGATCGATCTGCCTGAGCTGGCTTGCGACATATTCGTAGGACAGCCCGTGGAAGCCGTAACGGCGGATGCCGCTTTCGTGCAGCGCGCGCGGGATCGCCATGCGCGATGCGAGGGCGGGCTTGTCGTGGTGGAAGGCGGTGTCGAAGCAGGCGACTTGCGGCAAGTCGGGCGCGAGCCTGGCAAGGCTGCGGATGGCGACGAGGTTGTGGGGCTGGTGAAGCGGCGCGAGCGGCGACAATGCTTCGAGTTCGTCGAGCAGTGCGGGCGTGACCCGTTCGGGCGCGACCAGCCGCGTGCCGCCGTGGACGACGCGGTGACCGATGGCAACGATCGCATGGTCCTCGACATGGTCGCGCGCCCAGTCGAAAAGAATGTCGAGCAGGTCCGAATGCGTCATCGCCGCACCGTCCGGCCACGCGCGCTCGAGGAGCACTTCGCCGTCATCGGTGGCGATGCGCATGGCGGGGGCAATGCCGATCTTCTCGATCTTGCCGCCCGCCGAATGTACCGGGAGGTGGTCCTGGTCGAGGCGGTAGACGCCGAACTTGATGCTGGAAGAGCCCGAATTGAGCGCGACGATGGCCTTCATGCCGGTGCGCTCACTCGGCCAGGCCGGGCGCGGCCTTGGTCTGCGCGCGCGCCATGAGCACCGCGACCGCGCAGGAAGCGAGACGCGTGCGCAAGCTGTCGGCCCGGCTCGTCAGGATCATCGGCACGCGCGCGCCCAGCACGATGCCGGCTGCATCTGCATCGCCCAGGAACGTGAGTTGCTTGGCCAGCATGTTGCCCGCTTCGAGGTCGGGCACGACGAGTATGTCGGCCTTGCCCGCGACGGGAGAGACGATGCCCTTTTCGCGCGCGGCGCTTTCGCTGATCGCGTTGTCGAAGGCGAGCGGCCCATCGAGCACGCCACCTGTGATCTGGCCGCGCTCGGCCATCTTGCACAAGGCGGCGGCGTCGAGCGTGGCGGGCATGGCCGGGTTGATCGTCTCCACCGCGGCGAGGATCGCGACCTTGGGCTCGCTCTTGCCGATCACGTGGGCAAGGTCGATCGCGTTGCGGATGATGTCGGCCTTGCAGGCGAGATCGGGCGCGATGTTGATCGCCGCATCGGTGATGACGAGCGGTTCGGCGCGGCCGGGCACGTCCATGACGTAGGCATGACTAATGCGCCGCTCGGTGCGCAGGCCGGTGTCGCGCTTGACCACGGCGCCCATCAGTTCATCGGTGTGGAGCGAGCCCTTCATCAGCAGCAGCGCCTCGCCCGAGCGCACCATCTCAACCGCAAGCTGCGCCGAATGATGGCTGTGGTCACTGTCGACCACCCGGAAGGCGGAAATGTCTTTGCCCGCCTTCTGCGCGGCGGCGTGGATACGTTCGATCGGGCCGACGAGGATCGGCTCGATGAACCCGGCTTCGGCGCCCTCGCAGGCCGCCGCGATGGCGCTGGCCGAACAGGGGTGGACGATCGCGGTCGGCACGTTGCGCCCGCCCTTGGCCGCTTCCATCAGGCGCTGGTACTGGCTGTGGTCGGAGAGGCGAATGTCGGGCAGCGCGACGCGTGGGCGGCAGACCCGCTCGGCAGGAGCGATCACGCGGGCTTCGCCGGTGATGACAGTGGCGCCATCCTGGTTGATGCAGGTGCAGGCGAGCCGCAAACGCCGCGTCTCCGGCTCGCGCTCGGTGACGGTGACGGTGGCGGTGATCGTGTCGCCGAGGCCGACCGGCCGGGTGAAACGCAGCGACTGGTCGAGATAGATCGTGCCAGGGCCGGGAAGCTCGGTCCCCAGCACCGCCGAGATAAGTCCCGCGCCCCACATGCCATGCGCGATGACCTTGTGGAACATGTCCCCCTGCGCGTAGTCGACATCGACATGCGCCGGGTTCACGTCACCCGAGACGAGCGCGAAAAGGTGGATGTCGCGCTGGGTGAGCGTGCGGGTCACGCTGGCGCTGTCGCCCAGGGCGATCTCGTCGAACGTGCGGTTCTCGATCAGGGTCGGCTCGTTCATGGCGCGTCCTTTCTACTTTTCGAGCACGTAGCGGCCGGGCGCGTCGCACAAGGCGGGATAGCCCTTGTCGGGGTTGCCGAGCGGCGGGGGAGGGCCCGGTTCGCCCGACTGCGCGTCGAGCCAGGCGCCCCATTCGCTCCACCACGAACCCTCCTTGAGTGCGGCGCGCTCGAGCCATTCGTCGGGGTCGCTGAGCGTGCTGCCGTTGTCGCGCGTCGCGATGCGGTAATGGCGGTGGGGATGGCCGGGCTCGGAGACGATCCCGGCGTTGTGCCCGCCGCTCGTCAGCACGAAGGTCACCGAGGCGTTGGTCAGAAGGTGGATCTTGTGGACCGAGCGCCAGGGGGCGACGTGGTCGCGTTCGGTGCCGACCACGAAGAGGGGCCCGCGCAGCGCCTCGAGCGAGACGACGTGGCCATCGACGCGGAAGCGGCCTTCGGCCAGGTCGTCGTGGAGGAAGAGCTTGCGCAAGTATTCGCTGTGCATGGCGAAGGGCATGCGGGTGCCGTCTGCGTTCCAGGCCATGAGATCGTTGACCGGTGCACGCTCGCCCATGAGGTAGGTCTGGAGGACATGCGACCAGATGAGGTCGTTCGAGCGCAGGATCTGGAACGCGCCGCCCATCTGCGTGCTTTCCAGGTACCCCCGGCTCCACATCATGTTCTCGAGAACGTGAAGTTGGCTCTCGTCGATGAAGAGTCCGAGTTCGCCCGGTTCGCTGAATTCGGTCTGTGCGGCGAGCAGCGTCACGCTGGCGAGCCGCTCGTCGCCCTCGCGTTCCATCGCCGCGGCCGTGATCGAGAGCAGTGTCCCGCCGAGACAATAGCCGGCGGCGTGGATCCTGGCGCTGCCGGTGATCGCGCCGATGGCGTCGAGCGCGGCGAGGGGGCCCAGCCGGCGGTAGGCGTCGAGGTCGAGGTCGCGGTCGGCGCTTCCTGGATTGTGCCAGGAGATCATGAAAACCGTGTAGCCCTGCGCGGTCAGCCAGCGGACGAGCGAATTGTGCGCGGACAAGTCGAGGATGTAGTACTTCATGATCCAGGCAGGAACGATGAGAACGGGCTCGGGGCGCACCGTCTCGGTCGTCGGGGCGTACTGGATCAGCTCGATCAGGCGGTTGCGGTAGACGACCTTGCCCTCGGTCGCGGCAACGTCCTTGCCAACGGCGAAGGAATCGGTGCCTGCCGCCGCGCTGCCACTGAGTTCGCGGCGCAGATCCTCGAGAAAGTAGCCAAGTCCGTCGGCAAGGCACTTGCCTCTGGTCTCGGCGATGCGCTTCTGGAGGAGCGGGTTGGTGGCGATGAAGTTGGTGGGGGCGAAGACGTCGAGGACCTGCCGCGCGGCGAAGGACACCATGTCCTCGTGGTGCTTCGAGACGCCGCCGATCCCGGTCGTCGCCGCTTCCCACCATTGCTGGTTGAGCAGGAACGCCTGACTGAGGACGTTGTAAGGTGCTTCCTGCCATTCGGGAGCATCGAAGCGCCGGTCCTGCGGGAGCGGTTCGACAACCTTGTCGGTATCGGGATCCTTCGCGGCGCGGGCGGCATAGCCCATCAGGCGCAGCGACTTGCCCAGCGCCTTGGCGCCCAGTTGCATTTGCTTGCCGGGCGCCGAAGCGAGGTGCAAGGCCCAGTCGGCGGCGGCGAGCATCATGGTGGCGGGCGAAAGCCCGCTCGTAACTTGCGCGATCGCGGCCGAGGCGGAACGGTCGAGGGTCTGTGCGATGCCGTCGAGCGGCTCGCGCGCATGGGCGTTGGGATGCGAGGGGCCATCAGTCCTGGCGGGGGCATTCATGCACGGGCTCCGCTTTGCCGATCGGGAGCGGTCCGGAAGAACCGCAGGGGTCGTGGCAAGGATGGGCCTCGAAATGTTGCAGCGCAATGTCCAAGAATGAACGCAATCGATACAATTGGTCCAAGTATCGAAAAACGTGGCGCTGCGATGCGATCAGGTCTTCGCCGTATCGGCGTTGCGCCAGTACGCGTCGCATTGGGCAAGTGCCTTGCGTGCGGCGGCCAGGCCATGGAAACCGGGCTCTTGCGCGGCGTGCTGTCCGGAAATCGCCAAATGCGCCTGTTCACCCGCCTTGAGCGTGAAATCCATGCGCAGTCGATCATGCTCGAGGATGATCGGCGAGGAACCATCGACCTGCACGCAGACGCCGCCGGGGCGCGACCGCCAGACGCCGAGGTCGTCGACTTCGGGCGGGCGGATGTCGCTCTCCTTGTCGAGATCAAGGAAGAGCGCGCCGCCTAGCGTTCCGCGCGTGCAGGTGAGGAATCGCACGACGCGACAGACGTCACCCCGGCCATCGGGGGTAACGTCCTGCGACGCGACCGGAATGAAATCGGTGAGCTTCACGGCTCCCGAACGGCTGGAGAAATAGGTGTCGAGGATCGTTGTCCCGGCGCGGTAGGATTGCGTCACGAGACGGGCGTCGCTGACCGCGATGCTGGAAATTCCCCTGGGATAGAGCGCTTCGTCAAGGTGCAGGCGCGCCTGCGCACCATCGTTCCAGACCATGTGGGTAAGCGTCCCTTGGGCATCGATACGGGCGGTGTGCCGGGCGTCGCCGATCATGCCGTGCTCGCCAAGGACCAAGTGTGCCGTCAAGGCCGTTCCCATGTCGTGCCGCTCCCCTTCCGCCAGGACCGTCTGCGTCCTTAGCCCAGACGATAACACACTTGGAGGAAATGCGATCCATGTTGGCGCGAGAATTGTGCAGCGTGGCCTGGATTGGAGCAGTCAGGCCAGCTCCGCGAACCAGCCCAAGCGGCGCATGAGGGCTTTTTCAGCTTCGAGCAGGATGAAGATCGCCGCGCCGATCGCGACTAGGATGAGCCCCTCGAAGAGACTCAGCGGCCGGGTGTCGAAGATCGTCTGGAATGCCGGGAGGTAGGTGAACGCGAACTGGGCGAGGGTGACCAGTGCGACCGCGACGAGCACCGCGCGGGTTCCCAGAAGCCCCTGCCAGCTCAAAGACTGGACATGGAGATAGCGCACGTTGAAGAGGTAGAAGATCTCGGCGATGACCAGCATGTTGACCACCATCGTGCGGGTTGTCGCGATGTCCGCGCCAAGGCGCAGCGCACCTGCATAGACGCCCAGCAGGGCCACCGCGAAGAGCACCGAGACGAGTAGCACGCGCCACACGATGAAGCCCGAAAGCAATGGTGCATCGCGCCCGCGCGGCGCGCGTTTCATGATCCCGGGTTCGGCCGGTTCGAAGGCGAGCACCAGCCCGAGCGTGACCGAGGTGACGAGATTGATCCACAGGATCTGCGTCGCGCTCATCGGGAGGGCGAGGTCGAAGATGATGGCGAGGACGACCGCGATGATCTCGCCCCCGTTGGTGGGCAACGTCCAGGCGATGACCTTGCGAATGTTGTCGTAGACGGTGCGCCCCTCGCGTACGGCGGCCACGATCGAGGCGAAATTGTCGTCGAGCAGGACCATCTGCGCGGCCTCGCGGGCGGCCTGCGTGCCGCTGGCGCCCATCGCGGTGCCGACGTCGGCCTGGCGCAGCGAAGGGGCATCGTTGACCCCGTCGCCGGTCATCGCGACGATCAGCCCGTGCGCCTGCAGGGCGCGCACGATCCGCAGCTTATGCTCGGGGCTGGCGCGGGCGAAGACGCAGGTGCCGGGGACTTCCTCGTGGAGTTCGTCTTCGCTCATCGCCTCGATCTGTGCGCCGGTGAGCGCGCGTGGCTGGTCCTCGATTTCGAGGTCGCGGGCAATGGCCAGCGCGGTTGCAGCATGGTCGCCAGTAATCATCTTCACGGCTATTCCGGCCGAGCGGCACTGCGCGATCGCGCTACGGGCTTCGGGACGCGGGGGATCGACGAAGGCCATCAGTCCGAGCATCCGCGCACCGGCGAGGTCGGTCATGGCGAGCCTCACGGTGCCCTCGGGAAGCGCGAGCGAGGCGAAGCCGAGCAGGCGTTCGCCCTGGCTTGCGGCATCCTCGACGATCGCTTTCCAGTGGGCCACGTCGGTCGTGTCCGAGCAAAGCGCGAGGATGGCCTCCGGTGCGCCCTTGATATAGGCGATGCACGCCCGCTCGGGCGTACGGTGCAGGGTTGCCATGAAGCGGTAGGCGGCATCGAAGGGAATGGCATCGAGACGCTCCCACGCGGCGTCTCGCGATAGCCCGTCGAGCCCGGCCTTGGCAGCGAGCGCCAGCACGGCGCCGTCCATCGGGTCGCCGACCACCTGCCACTGTCCGTCCTCGCCTTGCGCAAGGCGGCCATCGTTGCACAAGGCTGCGCACCGCGCGATATCGCGATAGGGCGCGGCTGAAACGGCGTCCGGATCGGCCGGAGCAAGATCGGTCGTTGCGACGATGGTCCCTTCGGGCGCATAGCCGTCCCCGCTGACCTGCCATTCGCCTTGGGGCACGAACAGGCGCGTGACGGTCATCTCGTTGCGGGTGAGGGTCCCGGTCTTGTCAGTGCAGATCACCGATGTCGCGCCCAGCGTCTCGACGGCGGGCAGCTTGCGGATCACCGCCCGGCGCTGGGCCATGCGCTGGACACCGATCGCAAGCGTGATCGTGATGACGGCGGGAAGCCCTTCGGGGATCGCGCCGACTGCGAGCGCGACGACCGCGATCAGCGCATCGACCCAGGGGTAGCCGCGCGCGCCCACGGCAAAGGCGAACAGCGCGATGCTGCCAGCAAGGATCAACAAGGTCAGTCGCGTGCCGAAGTGGTCGATCTGGCGCAGCAGCGGGGTGACAAGGCGTGGGACCGACTGGATCAGCGTGCCGATCTTGCCGATCTCGGTTGCGGTGCCTGTCGCGACAACGAGGCCAGTGCCTTGACCGCGCACTACCAGCGTACCCGAAAACGCCATGCTTGAGCGCTCCGCGAGCGGTGCTTCCCGGCTAACGGGATCTGCATGCTTCTCGGCAGCGACGGATTCGCCGGTCAGGGTGGCTTCCTCGATCGAGAGCGCGCGGGCGCGGGCGATGCGCAAGTCGGCCGCCACGCGATCGCCTGCCTCGATCACCACGATGTCGCCCGGCACGAGAGTGTCGGCCGCAATGGCCTGGCGATGACCCTCGCGCAGGACATGGGCCTGTTCACCAATAAGGTTTTCCATCCCCGCGAGAGCCTTCTCGGCACGTCCTTCCTGAATCACGCCGACCAGGGCGTTGATCAGCACCACGGCAAGGATCACCCCGGCATCGATCGCATGATCCAGGAAGAACGCGGCGAGGGCGGAGGCCAGGAGGAAATAGATCAGCGCATTGTTGAATTGCGCGAGGAAGCGCAGGAGGGGATGTGGTGGCCGCGCGCGTGGCAAGAGGTTCGGGCCATGGCGCGCGAGACGCCGTTCGGCTTCGTCATGCGTCAGTCCGTTTTCGTTCGAGTTCAGTTCGTTGCAGGCCCTGGCGATCCCGATGGCGTGCCAATCCGGCTGCGTCCTTGGCTCGTCCTCGCGCAAGACCATGGCTCGTTCCTCTCGCAATGCACTGGGCAAGTGTCCAGAGGGAGGCTAGCGAGGCCTTGTGCCTTGTGCAATGCAGCATGCGTGATACCATCTCGGGCAGGGTGATGGCTTGGCTCGCGGGGGATTGGACACATGAAGGTGGTTGTCTTCAGCACGCGACCTTACGATCGCGCGTTTCTCGATCAAGCCAACGTCGCCTTGGGGCGACCGCATGATTTCACGTATTTCGACACGCGCCTGACCGAACAGTCTGCCAATTTCGCTCAAGGCTTCGATGCGGTCTGCGCTTTCGTGAACGACCAGTTGGGCCGGGCCGAACTGGAAGTCCTCGCCCGCAACGGAATTCGCCTGGTTGCACTGCGCTGTTCGGGGTTCAACAACGTGGACCTTGTCGCGGCACATGCCCTGGGGCTCAAGGTTGCGCGCGTGCCGGCCTATTCGCCCGACGCGATCGCCGAGCACGCGGTAGCGCTCATGCTCGCGCTGAACCGGCGCATTCACAAGGCCTACGCCCGGGTGCGCGAGGGCAATTTCGCGCTCGATGGCCTGCTTGGTTTCGACTTGCGCGGCAAGACCGCCGGGATTGTGGGAACGGGCCGGATCGGGCTCAACGTCGCGCGTATCCTGAAGGGGTTCGGCTGCGAGGTGCTGGCCAGTGATCCCTTCCCCAACCCCGAACTCACATCACTGGGCGGGCGCTACACCGCGCTCGACGACCTGCTCGGCCAGTGCGACGTGATCAGTCTGCATTGCCCGCTCACTCCGGCTACCCACCACCTGATCGGGCGCGGCGCGATCGCGCGGATGAAGGCAGGGGTCATGCTGATCAACACCAGTCGTGGCGCGGTGATGGATGCACGCGCGGTGATCGCCGGTCTCAAGAGTGGCAAGGTCGGGTACGTCGGCCTCGACGTCTACGAAGAGGAAGGGGATCTCTTCTTCGAAAACCTATCCGACACCGTGATCCGTGACGATGTTTTCGTGCGCCTGATGACTTTTCCGAATGTTCTCATCACCGGCCACCAGGGTTTCTTCACGCGCGAGGCCATGGCCGCGATCGCGACGACGACGCTCGCCAATCTCGATGCCTTCGCGGCGTGCGGATCGCCGCTCCATCCGGTCACGGTCGAAATGCGCGCGGGCTGAGGTACGAAAAAGGGCGCGGGGCCATCGAAGCTCCCGCACCCTTTTTACTTTCCGCCCGCAGGCCGTTGGCGTCAGACGATACCCGCCGCTTCCATCTTGGCAATGGCATCGGCGTCGAGGCCCAGCAGTTCGCCCAGAATCTCGGCGTTGTGCTGACCGACCTTCGAGGGGGCGGGGCTGCGGATCGAGCTAGGCGTTGCCGAAAGCTTGGGGAAGGCATTCTGCATCTTGAGCTTGCCGTGGGTCTCGGTCTCGATCTCGACGATCGCTTCGCGCGCCGCGAAGTGCGGGTCGGCGAGCATTTCGGGCGCGCGGTAGACGCGACCGGCAGGAATCGCATACTCGATCATGAGATTGTCCATTTCCTCGACCGTGTAGTTCTTGGTCCAGGCGTTGATCATCTCGTCGAGTTCGGTCTGGTTTTCCCCGCGCGCGAGGTGGGTCGCATAGCGCGGATCATCGCCGAGTTCGGGCTTGCCCATCGCGGTCGAAAGGCGCTTCCATAGAGGGTCGGCATTGGCGCCGATCATGTATTCGCCGTCCGAGCAGTAATAGACGTTCGAGGGCGCAATGCCGGGCAGGATAGAGCCGGTGCGCTGGCGGATGAAGCCCGAACTGTCGTACTCCGAGACAAGGCTCTCGGTGATCTGCAGTACGCTTTCGTAAAGGGCTGCGTCGATGATCTGGCCCTTGCCGGTCGTGTCGCGCACGTGGAGCGCGGCAAGGATGCCCATGACACCGTACGTCGCGGTCAGCGTGTCGCCGATCGAGACACCCATGCGGCTCGGCGCACGATCGGGTTCGCCCACGATGTAGCGCCAACCGCCCATCGCCTCGCCGATGCCGCCGAAGCCGGCGCGCGAGGAGTAGGGGCCAGTCTGGCCGTAGCCCGACATGCGCGAAATGATGAGGCCCGGCTGCTCCTCGAGCAGCTGCTTGGGATCAAGGCCCCACTTCTCCATTGTACCGGGTCGGAAATTCTCGATCACGATGTCGGCGTGGCGGATCAGTTCTCGAACGAGTGCTTGGCCTTCGGGAACGCGCATGTTGACCGAGACCGAGCGCTTGTTGCGCGCGACCACTTCCCAACAGACCTTCTTTTCGCCCTGGCCCCAGATGCGCAAGGGATCGCCCTTGCCCGGCGGCTCGACCTTGATGATGTCCGCGCCCATGTCGCCCAGCAGCTGGCCAGCAAACGGACCAGCGAGAAGCTGGCCCATTTCCACGACACGAAGACCCTTGAGTGCTCCGTTGTTTTCCATGGTTACTCCGCGGCCTCCGCGAGTTCGTGGCGCCACATGGGCTTTTTGGGTGCGGGGAGGCCGGTTTCTTCGAGGCAGTTCTTGCGCAGGGTGTCGATGTCGGGGCCGAAGTTGAAGACCTCGACGGTTCCGCGATCGC
>NZ_JABWCU010000035.1 GCF_018491765.1 Novosphingobium profundi
TGCTGCCATTCAACTTCGAAAAACACGCCTGACCTGCCGACGTCGCCGCGATGGCCTGTCTCGTCCAGCGTCAACTATGATGGCCGCACTGCCTCCGGAAGCAACGTGCTACGAAATGCGCGCTTACGCTTATGGCGCGGCAGCGGGATTTCAGTTCAGCATTTCGGACAAGGTAAAAGTCTCGCCGGAACTAGAGTTGATGCGCTCTCGCGATCCGGCGGATCACGCAACGCTGGCCAGCGCTGCGCTGTCGCTTGCCTGGAAGGTTGGAAAGGCGACCCAGCTGGACGTCCAAGGCGTGTCGAGTCTTAACGCCGCGACGCCCGATGTCAGGCTTGCCTTGGGCGTCAGTCACAAATTTTGAGGGGATTCGCCCGGCTGCTCGCCACAAGTTTATCACCATCCTCGTTTGCCTCTAAAAACACTAAAACCTGACATTCCGCCATCGGTCAGTCTTGGTTGTCCAAAAAGGGAAAGCGGCTCGTCTGGACCTGGGCGACGAAAAATCGCCTTTGAGCGTCTTATAAAGGTCGGTCCCGGTCAGCTCGATTCAAGCACATGTGTCAGGAAAGGAAAGGTGCTGCATCCCAATAGAACCACCGTCGTCAGTGGATGAGGTTCAGCTTGCGAGTTTGGCGATCGGCGTGCGCATATCGAGTTTGAAGCCAGTAGCCTCGTAGCGTAGCTCGACTTCGCTTGAACGGCCAAGCCCCATCGCGATCAGACGCGATCCAAATCCCTTGGCTGTCGGCGCCGTCACCGGCGGTCCGTCGGATTCATGCCAGCGGAGATCGAGATGGTCGCCATCGATGGTCCATGACAATCGAACGCATCCGTCAGCAACGGACAATGCACCATATTTGGCGGCATTGGTGGCAAGCTCGTGCAGCATGAGTGACAGTGCTACCGCAGCCCGTGAGCCAATCGCGAGATTGGGGCCTTTGCGGATGATCTGACTACCGGGGTCGTGCGGCTCAAGCGAATGGTCTATTATCTCGCGCAGCGATGCCGAGGCCCAGTCCTGCTGGAGCAGGATGTCATGCGCGTGCCCGAGTGCCGAAAGGCGATGGTTGAAATTCTCGATTGCTGATGGCTCCGCAGCCCCGCGCAATGTTTGGGAGGCAATCGCCTGCACCAGTGCCAGCGTGTTCTTGAGACGGTGACCGAGCTCCTCGTTGACCAGTGCGAGGCTGGCCTGCGCCCTGACCGTGTCCGTGGTCTCGATGACGGTATCCATCATCCCCCTGATGCTGCCGTCGGCCAGGCGCAGCGGGCTGTAGCAGAAGGTGAACCAGGCCTGCTCGTCCTGCCCGGTGCGGTTGATGACCAGCGGGAAGTCTTCGATATAGGTTGGCTCGCCAGCATAGGCGCGTCCGGCGATCGGTCCGATCTCGCTCCAGCTTTCAGACCATATCTCGGCGAACGAACGACCTAGCGCGACATGTTTCTCCCCAAGGATCGGCACAAAAGCGTCGTTGTATATTGTGGTGAAGCCCGAACCCCAAACTATCGCCTTGGGAAAGCTCGAGTCGAGGATTTGGCGTACGACGATTTCGAGTTCGGATGGCCAGGTCGCCCGCGGGCCCAGCGGCGTGGTGTTCCAGTCGAAAGCGTCCACTTGCTCGCGCATGGATGGCGCAATGCAAGGCAGTGCGGCCGGTTCAGGTGTCAAGGCCATATTTATGGATTGTCGCAATGTCGTTTCCCCAGTCTCGCAAGCGGGAGCACGAATCTCTCTGCCGGACAAATGCTCGCTGGGTCGCCGTCATCCGATGGGCGAATGCTAACATACATGGTGTCGCCGGTCTAAATGTATCGAGGCCAGATCGAGCGCAGTGAGCGATTGAACGAATTTTAGGCTCGCCCTGACGATCAGATGGTCAACCTGAGGATAGTCGATCGATTTGCTACGTTCTTCCTGAATACCAAACATGGAAGGAGAGATGTCATGGCACAAGCAGAAATCGCCACGAACGAAACCGATCGGTTAATTGCCTCGAACAAGGTCGAGGGTACCAATGTCTATAATGCCCAGCGCGAAAAGCTCGGCTCGATCTACAATTTCATGGTCGAAAAGCGCTCTGGCAAGGCTGAATATGCCGTTCTGCAGTTCGGCGGGCTGTTCGGGCTGGGGAGCGATTACTACCCGCTGCCTTGGGATGTGCTGACCTACGATACCGATCAGGGCGGCTATGTCGTTAACCTCGACAAGAGCGTTCTGGAGAAGGCGCCTCGCTACGCAGGCGACAGCGAGCCGGCCTACGATCGCGCCTACGGGCGAGAGGTGTATGGCTATTACGGCCTCCACTACCCCTTCTGATCAGACTGAAGTGGCCGGCCCTAAAGGGCCGGCTATTTCTTTGCGCTTATGAAGACTTGTCGCTGAGCGCCTCGCCGCCTTTCTCCTCTTCCAGCAGTACGGCTGCTGAGCCGTCTGCTGAGAGGCGCACCTGATTGCCCTCGATGGCAGCCACCAGTCCTCCGGAAAAATAGTGATGGTGATCGGCGTGCGAACCGCTGTCCGCTTTCGTCATCTTGATCCGATCGCCTTCGACCTTGTCGACAGTGCCGATATGGACGCCATCCGCGCCGATGATTTCCATATGCTCCTTGATTTGGCTCAGGTCCGCCATGTCAGTTCCTTCCATCGGTTGAACATTCTGTATTCATTTGCCGGGCTGAGCTCGATCCGGCGGCTTCGGGCATCGGGTCGCAATGTTCCGCGCGCCGTGGACCGAGCGATCTAGCCGTTCACAATGATCCCGCCATTTGGATGGAGCACCTGCCCGGACATGTAGCTGGAATCCTCACAGGCGAGGAACAGGAAGGCCGGGGCGATTTCATTGGGCTGGCCCGGCCGACCCATGGGCGTGCTCTCGCCAAAATGCTCCAGCTTCTCCGGCTTCGCTCCGCCGCATGGATTGAGCGGGGTCCAGATCGGTCCCGGTGCGACCGCATTCACGCGAATGCCATCGCCGACCAGATTTTCCGACAATGACCGCGTAAAGGCAGTGATCGCACCCTTGGTCGAGCAATAGTCGAGCAGATCCTTGCTGCCCTGATACATGGTGACGCTCGTGCAATTGACGATCGCCGCGCCCGGCTTGAGGTGTGGGCGCGCGGCCTGCGCCAGGAAGAACATACCGAAGATATTTGTCTGGAAGGTTCGGCGCAGCTGTTCCTCGGTTATGTCTGTGATGTCGTCATCGGGGTGCTGCTCGCCGGCATTGTTCACGAGAATGTCGATCCTGCCGAATGCATCGAGCGTCTTGCGCACGATCTGATCGCTGAAATCCTTCTCGCCGATGTCGCCGCGGATGGTGATCGCCTTGCGGCCTTCGGCCTCGACGATCCGCTTCGTTTCGGCGGCATCGTCATCTTCGAGCAGATAGACGATGGCGATGTCAGCGCCTTCACGGGCATAGAGTGCCGCCACAGCGCGTCCGATGCCACTGTCGGCACCGGTGATGATCGCAACCTTGTCCTTGAGACGCGCTGAACCCTTGTAGCGAGGCTGCCACTCGGGCTTTGGCTCGAGTTTGCTTTCGTGCCCGGGAAGCGCATCTTCGTGGATCATCGTGGCGGTCTCGGTCATTGCGGCATCTCCTTTGAAGATAGAACCCTTTGTCCGCTGATGAGTTCTCTATTCAGTGAACGGATTGTCGCATGCCTGCGGCAGCCGACGTCAAAGGAGGCGATCGATGCCACTCAAGGCCCTAGCTCTCAACTGTACGCTCAAGAGCGATGCGAACGAGGCAAGCTCAACCGACGCAATGATCATGGTGCTGAAGCGCGCATTTTCCCACCGCCAGGTCACGATTACTGAGACAGTGCGGGTGGCAGCGCTCGATATCAAAGCCGGAGTGACATCCGACGAAGGGGACGGCGATGGCTGGCCTGCGCTGCGCGAGAAAATACTCGCGCACGACATCCTCATCTTCGGCGGCCCGATCTGGATGGGGCAGATATCCAGTATCGCCAAGCGTGTACTCGAACGGATGGACGCTTTTCTCTCCGAGACAGACGACCAGGGCCGCATGCCCAGCTATGGGAAAGTCGCGGTGGCGGCGATCGTTGGCAATGAGGACGGCGCGCATTTTTCATCCGCCCAGCTTTTTCAGGCCCTGAACGACGTAGGCTGGACCATTCCAGCAGTCGCGGCATGCTATTGGGTCGGAGAGGCGATGGGATCTACGGATTTCAAGGATTTGGCGACGATGCCGGACAAGGTAACGGAAACTGCAAAGATGGTGGCTGGCAACGCCGCGCATTTGGCCGATTTGCTACGGAAAAACCCCTATCCTGGCTAAGTCGACATCCTCGCTCCGATCAGCATGCAGGGAGAAAGGCTTCGTGAAAGATGCAGGATGGATCGCCGCAGCGGAGTTCGTCCGGCATCCGTCAATGGTCGGATCGGCTTTTCCCGCAAGCGCCCGAATGGTGCGTCGCATGCTGGCCCCGTTGGACTGGTCCAACATCGAGGTCCTCGTCGAATATGGACCGGGCAGCGGCAGATTCACCTTCGAGATGCTCAAGCGCATGCGCCCTGATGCGCAGCTGATCGCGATCGAGACCAGCCAGGCTTTCGCTGCCATGCTGCGTGAGCAGTGCAATGACCCGCGCCTGGTGGTGGTCGAGGGATCAGCGAGGGATGTCCGCAGCTATATCCGCGCAGAAGCGCGCGGCAGAGCAGATTGCATTCTTACCGGCCTGCCGTTCTCGACGCTGGGTGATGCCGAGGCGGATATTATCATGCACGAGACCGCTCTGGCACTGAAACCGACTGGTGTTCTTGCGGCATATCAGATGCGCACTGCTATCTGCCGTCTTATCGATCGCAATTTCGCTTATGTGCAGCGAGACTTCGAATGGTGCAACATACCGCCCTGTCACCTCTATTGGGCGGCCAGTCCTCTGAAAGGCCCAAAAACAGGCGAGCGCTTCGATCCGGCAAGGAACGGTCCAGAGCGCGGTTCCTGACAATCATTTGCGGCGAGCCGATCGACAAAGATCGGGACGAATTGGCGGTTGCCGCGTTCAAAGGATTGATGGGGGCAAACGACAGGGAGACGGATCATGCCTCGCGGAGACAAGTCGAGCTACACCGACAAGCAGAAGCGCAAGGCCGAGCATATCCAAGAGGGCTATGAGGACCGTGGTGTAGGCAAGGAGGAAGCAGAGAGGCGCGCCTGGGCAACGGTCAACAAGGAGGCCGGGGGCGGAAAGAAATCTGGCTCTGGCCGCCGCAAAAAAGAAAGCCACGAGAGTTCGCGCAAAGGCGGCCGTAAGGGCGGATCGAGCCAGAGCGAGGAAACACGCTCTGCAGCCGCAAAAAAGGGCTGGGAAACCCGCCGACGTAAAGGAAATGCCTGATGTCGATCCACAGGAGGATAGCGCTGCACACGGATATGTTTGGGGTGCGCGACACCGGGTGCGTCCTGGCGACGCACTGCAAATCTTCACGATCTTCAGGATAGCGGCGTATGACGGAATGGATCACAACCATTGTCGAGCAGATGGGGTACTTGGCCATCGCGCTGCTCATGCTGCTTGAGAATGTTTTTCCTCCCATACCCTCCGAAGTGATCATGCCCCTGGCGGGCTACACTGCGGCTGACGGCGGCCTCAACATCATGCTTGTCATCATATCCGGCACGATAGGAACGGTCACTGGCGCCGCCTTCTGGTGGTGGTTGGCAAGCAAATGTGGCGAACGGCGATTGAAAAAGCTGGCTGACCGCCACGGGCGCTGGCTTACCTTGTCGGCCAGCGAAATCGATCGCATCGATGACTGGTTCGATCGGCACGGCTCATGGGCCATTCCTGTCGCTCACATCATCCCTGGGCTGCGCACGCTGATCTCGATTCCGGCAGGCCTATTCGGCACGCCTTTTCCACGGTTTATCTTTCTCACTACCCTGGGATCGGCTGTGTGGAACAGCGTTCTTGCAAGCGCTGGATATTTTCTCGGCCAGCAATTTTCAGCCGTCGATCGCTATCTCGGGCCTGCTGGCCTGGTGATCATGGCAGCAGTCCTGCTGTACTATGCTTATCGCGTCATCACCTTTAAGCCGAATGACGAAAATGCTTGAGGACGATCTCCCCGTCACCCTCATGAGGCTGGGGCTCGCAACGGTTCTGGGCCTCGTCCTGGGGTTCGAACGCGAACGCCACGGGCACGATGCAGGCCTGCGAACACATGGCCTTGTCGCGCTCAGTTCAGGCATGCTTACCTTGTCTGCGTTGGAACTTGTGGAACACCATGGGGAAGGCGACCCTGTTCGCGTCATACAAGGGCTTGCCCAAGCTATCGGCTTTATCGCCGGAGGCCTGATCTTTGTGCGCGGAGGCGACGTCCGCAACATGTTTAAAGCCGCCGCAAGGTAGGCGGAAGTGATAGAGCAAGTGGTCCAAGGGCGCCCCGGCGATGGCGACCTCCAGATCGTTCATGCACGTAAAATCGGACATGCCGAGCCGCCCCGGCTCATGAACCTGCCTGAAGATGACTTCCCGATCCTGGCCGTTAAGAGCGCGCCAGTCGCGAATACGCCTTTCCAGGGTTCGTCGTGAGCCGAACTCGGTATCCGGTACCGACGGCGCAGTTCCTCGAAGATCGCGACAGGACGAAGACCCGGAGCGGCCTCCAGCATCGGCACGACAACCTCCTCGAAAATGCCCGATAACGGATCAGGGCGCCGTCGGCCGCGCGGGGCCTGTCGCTGGGAAGGCAGGCGCGCATCCTGCAGCACCCGATAGCCAGTCGCCGGGCTGAAACCGGCCTTCGCCGCTGCCAGGGCGACGGGATCGTTACGTCTGTGGGTCATGAAAAGTCTCACCTGATGATCGTTGATGTGTCGGCCCGCCACACGCCAGGTCCTCCTTCCCAGGAAAACCCAATGCATAGCGGTCGCCACGACCATCACAGGCACCCTTCAAAAGGCGCCTCCAGCGTTGCGGCATCGGCTACGGGCTACGCCCTTCGCCAATCCCGCAACGCTGGATTCTCATCTTGTTTGTCGCGCTTTCTCACCCTGAATGTCGCGCGACAGCCCCCGGTCGATGGAAAGATTCCGCAGGATGCGCCATAACAGGCGCGCAGGCTTAAGGAGAGGCTCGGTCTTAGCTGCCCGGTCACAGCGCAGCCATGCTTCCTGAACCAAATCCTCCGCGCTAGCCTCGTCACCGCTGACGGCACTCGCATATTTCACCATCTCGTCGCGCCGTTCTTCGAGCAGTCCAGCTATGACCTCGGTTTGCGACATTTGCTCGCCTTTCGGGATCGTTCGCCCTTCATTCTGTTCAGGCTGGGCAATTGCGACCAATTCTCACCTAGGGCAGGCGGCACCGGGCCGCAAGGACGAACCGACCGGAGCCGTCCCAAGTGGATCCAGAATGCTCGAACCGTATCCTTGGCCTGCACCTCCTGCTTGGCTTTCCCCGCATTTACTCATTCAGCTCCTCGCTGATGGGCGGTGAATGAATGGCGATTTGTGGTGGGAATGAGCCCAGTTTGACGACTGTCGGCGAATTTCGACCAGTTGGCTTCGCGCCGGGCGAAAGGCAAGTCGTGTCAGATAGGGGACCTTCCGCACCGCGGGAGCTGGAATCCGGCGCTGAGTGTCGGGAATGGGTCGGGCGGAGAAGGGCCTCTATGCACCGGCGGGGTAGTGGCCTCCAGGCACCCTTATCGGTCGTTCGAGGGCGAATTTGGCCTGGCAGTGACCGGCCCGACCGCTTTCCCTTGCCGAGCAGATCGACCAGCAGCCAGGATGGGTGGGAAGACGTATCGAGCTCCTCGCATCCCCTGGCAGACGCCGACGGCCAGATCCAGGTTTGCCCCGGACGCCGCCTCCCCGGCATCGCGCGTTACGGCGCCAACTTCGGCACGTTCGGCGAAGTCGACGAGGTCGACCTTGCCGAAGCACCGGATGCCTCCAAGCTGACGACGCCCCCTTTCCCCTGTGGCTGAGCGCCGTGTCTGGGAGGGAGACAGCATTGAATCGCCCGCATCGGGTCCCCACGTCGTATCCTTCGATACGAATGGGAATGGATATGGCCGGTGGATGGTCGCGCGATGGTGCGGTGCAGGATCAGATTGATGACACGGTAAACGACGCGGTGCGCGGCGCACGCGCCCGGATGCCCGCTGGCGAGGGGCTCGAATACTGCGAAGAGTGCGGCGAGACCATTCCTCCCCGTCGGCGCGAAGCTCTGCCGGGTGTGCGAACCTGCGTCGGCTGCCAGGGACAACGCGACAAGACGATCGCCCATTCTCGCATCAACCGACGCGGCAGCAAGGACAGCCAATTGCGCTGACGCCGCCGCCCTTGGAACCGGCCTTTGGCACGCAAAGGCTGGCCCTCGACACTTCCCGGTGACGGACCGAGCGCGCGCGCCGTGTTGGAATAGTCGACACGAGCAGCTATGCGGCGGTCATGACGTCATCCGATCTCGAACACCTGCTGATAACACGCCTCGTCCGGCAAAATGGCGGCACCACCCAGACCTGGCGCCGAGCCGTCGGCAAGGTCATCGTGCGCGACAGGAAGACACACCCGCATTGCAACTGGGATGTCAGGCCTGGCGGCACCGATGCCCAACGCGCAACCATCGAAAGCCTGCTCGACGAGGTGCGGCTTGAATGCGCCTTCGTGGAAGCGGGCTAAGCGCCGGACAAGATTCTCCCCGAGCAAGAAAAAGGCCTCTTCGCGCCCATTCCCGCCGCTCGATGCTCCGAGGGTAGCGCCCGAAAGCAGACGTCACGCAGCGTGGTGCCTCAACCCGTTCCTCCAGAGGCATCCGGCGCAGGATTCTGCACCTTTCCGGTCGGCGCCCCATCCTGCGCGACACTCATTGCCGTCAGATAGTCGATGATAGCCGGAATGTCCTTTTCCGCCACGGGAGCCTTGTAGACATCCTTCATCTTGGTGACCGTTGCCTTCCACTGGTCCGCTGAAAGCACTGGCTGGGTCATCGCCATGCTGGCGGAATGGCACGACGTGCAGTTCGCATTGATGACATCGGCATGAGGGCCATCGGGATATTGCTGCTCATCGATGGGAAGATCGACAGTATCCGAGGCCAGGGTAAAGCCGTTCACGGAAATGCTGCTGGGTGCAGGCCCGGTCGAATGGGGTTCGGGCGGCGGAGTATAACTGCCGGGAGGGCCCACCATCATGAGGGTGAAGACGGTCACGCCGAGCAGTCCGATGGCCAGCATGCCTGGGGTTGGCGCTTTCATGCCGGGCTCCTTATGCCGTCACGATGGTAGTGGTTTCGATGTTGCCGCGCATGAAACCGCCGGGGTTCCAGATCGGCGCCATCGGTTGTGCGACGCCTGCCGTGTTCCAGCAGCGCGACATGAGTGCGGTCTGACCGGGGCCGGGCAAGGGAACCTGCGCATCCCACCGCCGGAAACTGAATTTCCCGTGATCCGGGCCCAGCTTCGTTGCAAACCAGTGGTGACCGCCGTCGGTGGACACATCGACCCGCGCCACGCCGCAGTCGCCGCCCATGGCGATGCCGCCGAGCGGGATCGAGGCCTCGTGTGCGATCCGCTGACCTTCGCCCAGACTGGTGACCCACGAACGCGGGATCATGCGGTTGATCGGAACGGTCGGGAAGTCCTTGGCGCCGGGCTTTACGTTGGCGCCGGGCGTTGCTGGGATCTTGTAAGCCTTGGCCATCCAGTATTCATCGTCTGGCCCGGGCAGGACCTCGATGTCGTTCAGCATCTTGACCCAATACGTGGAGTACCAGCCCGGCACGATCAGCCTGATCGGAAAGCCGTTGAGGAGCGGCAGCTGCGTGCCGTTCATGCCGAAGGCGATCATCACTTCGCCGTCGCGGGCATGATCGATGTCGAGCGCCTTCTCGAAGTCAGGAGCGCCGGCGACCACGGGTTGGTCGAGAGCGCCGAAACGAACCTGGACGGCCCCCGCCTTCACCCCGGCCAGATCGAGCACGTCGCGCAAGCGGACACCGAGCCACTTCGCATTGCCCATCGCCCCGTTGCCCCACTGCGCGCCGGAGACGCGGGGCTGGAACAGCCCGCGCGAATTGCCCGAGCACTGGTTCACCGCGGCCATCTCGACCCGTGGCAGGCGCATCAGTTGTTCCAGGCTGATCGCGATCGGCTTGTTAACGTGCCCGCGAACGGTGAGGCGGAAGGCATCGACGTCGATCGAGGTCGGGATGTCTGCCCAGTGCCAGCGCACGAAGAACTGGTCATTGGGGGTGAACATGTCGCGGTCGAAGACATCCATCGGTGTTTCGAGCAAGGGCGGATGGACGCGCTGGAGGATCATGCTGCCCTTGCCGGGAAATGCGCTCGTCATTGGGCGCTGCGCATTGCCGCCGGGCAGATGCAGGTCGGTCAGCCCCTGCGTGATGCCTTGGGCCAGAGCGGGCGCGGCAGCGATGGCTGCACCGCCGAGCGCGGCATTCTGCAGGAAACGGCGGCGGCTTGTTTCGGCCGCGAGCTCAGCATCCAGTCTGTCCATGGTCGTATCCTCTCGGGCAAAATGGTGGCGGGTGCTGCTGTGAGAAGCAAGCGATCAGAACGCCGTTACTGATCGCAATGCCCGATCAGTTTGTAGCGGCGATACAGGGTGATACGAACAGATTGCCGCGCCATCCGCCGATCAGGGTCTTGGCGGCCACCACGATCCACATCAGCGCGAGCGCCAGGGTCAGGGCGGTGCCGACGATACCGAAGAAGGCAAGGTTCAGGGTCGTGCCAAGGCGAAAGGTTGCCACGGTGAAGACGCCTAGCGGGAAGGTGTAACCCCACCAGCCAAGGTTGAACGGGATACCTGCCCGCCAGTAGCGCCAGGTGATGAGCGAGGCGAGCGCCAGCCACCAGAGGCCAAACCCCCAGAGCAGCAGGCCGGCGATTGTGCCGATACCCTGGGCGACAGCGCCGACATCGGCCAGCCCATGCCCGGCCATGATCGCAGGCGCATCGCCGCCCAGAACCAGCATGCCCAGCGCGCCGGTGCCGATGGGGCCGAGTGCCAGCCAGCTCGATGCGGCCATGCCCTCATGCGGCAGCTTGTGCAGCGCCATGCGCAGGATCAGCAGCGCCAGGATGCTGAAGGCGACCGGGACCGAATAGGCCCACAGGATGTAGGACGTGACGAGCATCCCAAACTGTGCGCTGCCCTGCGCCAGATGCGGCGCCAACAGTCCTCCGCTGGCAGCCGTCACTTCGGCCGCCACGACCGGCAGCAGCCACACCGCCGTCATCCCATCGAGTGAATGCTGGTGGCGCGTGAACATGAAGTACGGGATCAGCACACCGCAGCTCACCGCCATGGCGGCGTCGATCCACCACAAGACCGTGGCGACCGGCACGATGCCCTCGCCGAAGCGCGCGATACCGAATGCGAGACAGCCGTTGATGATCGTGGCGAGGCCCATCGGGATCGTGCCGATGAACATCGATACGGTATTGTGCCCGAAGATGCGCCGCGCTTCGTGGCCGAACAGGATCCAGCGCGCGGTATAGAGCGCGGTAAAAAGGGTGAAGAGCCCGATGTTAAATAACCACATCACTTCTCCCACCGGCTTGAGCGAAGCGCCGATGCCCGGCATCTGCGGGAGGGCCAGCGCAAGGATGCCCGTGCCCATGGTTGCGGCAAACCAGTTGGGCGTGAACTGGCGGATCATCTCGCGCGGGTGATCGAGCCGGCTGAGCGGGCGCATCCCTTCGAGGATGGGCTTGATATCCGTGGTCATCATCCAAACTCCTTGACCAGTTCGGTCAGCGCGTCGGCTGCCCGAGTGCGATACCGTTCCTTGTGGCGTAACGCCTCAAATGGACGGGCTGGCATCGCGAGCGGCAATTCATGAAGGTGCCCCGCAGCAAGCGCGCGGCGCACCACCAGTTCGGACAGGACCGCAACGCCCGCGCCGGCCTCGACAGCAGACCGTACGGCTTCGTTGGACGGCAGCGTCATGGCGATGTCCAGGTCTGCCGGATCGATACCGCGATCACGCAGCACATCCTCGAAACTCGACCGCGTGCCGGACCCGTGCTCCCGCACGATCCAGTTGGCGCCGCGCACCCAGTCCTCGTCGACAGTATCGACAGCCTGGCCCGAGATCAGCAGCATCCGGTCCTCGCCGACTTTCCAGTGGGCGAGTGCGGGCTGGTCGATTGAACCTTCGACAAAGCCCAGTTCCGCGCGGCCGTCCAGTACCCGTGCTGCCGCACCTTCGCTGTTGTCGATTGCCAGTTCGACGCGGATCGCCGGGTGACGGCTGTGAAACTGGGCGAGGCGCGAGGGGAGCCAGTAGCTGGCGATGGTCTGGCTGGCGACAAGGCGCAGGGTGCCGCGCTTCAGACCGCCATACTCGGCTAGGGTAAGCTCCGCCGTCGCGGCGCGGCCAAGAACGGCGCGTGCCTCATCGAGGAACATGCGACCCGCCTCGGTCAGTTCGATGCCGCGACCCACGCGGTTGAAGAGCGGAACGTCATGTCTGGCTTCCAGCGCGGCAATCGCAGCGCTGGCAGCGGACTGGGTCACGCCCAGTGCCTCGGCGGCCCGCGTCATATGTTCGCGTTCGGCAACGCCCACGAAGATGCGTAATTGTTCAAGGGTCATGGTGATCTCCTGTCACCATTGATACCGCAGCCCGATCAATCACTCCAACGCATTGATTATATCATTCCAATCTCATTTTAAGATCATTTGATGAGTGCGTTGCTGGCGGCGAGCAGCGCGCTTTCGATCCGTTGGCCGACATCAGGACTGTTGCAGACATTGGCCGGACTAAGATGGGGCATGGTGATGATTGATACATCGGGCCGCGCCTCTTTGATAAGCGCCTCCGCACCTGCAGCCACCCGTCCCGCCAATATGCAGACCCGCACGCACGGCAGTTTCGCAAGCAGGCCGGGAAGCGTTGCGAGACCCTCGGCAATCTCTGCGCGGCGCAGTGCGCGATTGCGGGCGCCGGGGGCGTGGACGATCCAGGGCACGCAGTTCCACTGAACGATGTCGTTTCGGCCAATGCCTGCAGCCTCAAGATAGCGGCGAAGGTTCCGAGCTGTGCCTGACGGATTGTCCCGCGACACGAAGCGAGTGCGATCAGGCCCGGGCCCCGGCGTCTCAAGAAGCAGGAGAAGGCGCGCATTTATGCCGCCATCGAACGGGTCGAAATGCGGCACCGGGTGTCCTGCGCCAACGAGCCCCTCACGCCATATCTCCAGCGGCGCGATGTGCGGAGCACCAAGTGCCGCTTTGCGTTCGGCGATCAACGCGGGATCATCCAGCCAGACCATTGATCGTCAAATCCTATCGAAACTGCAAAAATCATCGGTTGGATCGATCGCGACGGTTGCGCCATCCGTTCGATAGGCAACGCCTGCGTTGGCGCACATGCTCCTCAGCAGCTCGCATTTTTTTCCGTTGCGCACTGCGACGATGACACTTGCGTCCGCTGTGGGCGTTATCGCCGGAGCGCCATGACGAAAGGGCTTCACTTGAAACTGCTATGGGGATTGGCCGGCCTTTGCGCGGCGACAGCATCGGCGGCCGCACTGGCGACATCGCCCGATGGCTTTGCAAGCCAGATGGCAGCCTCGATGGAGCGGATGCACCATGCGATGATGAATGCGCCATCGGGCGACCCGGACCGCGACTTCGCGGCAATGATGATCCCCCATCACCAGGGCGCAACCGAGATGGCGGAAGCGGAACTCAGGTATGGAAAAGACGAACGCCTGCGCCGTCTGGCTCAGGGCATCATCGTCGAGCAGCGGCAGGAGATCGCCGTCATGCAGGACATCCTCGCCGAAAAGACCGGCCCCGCTGCCGGCGCGCATCATCACATGGGAGACGACAAATGAACAAGACGCTGAGCATCGTGTCATGCACCTTGCCGATAGCGGCTGCCCTGGTCGCACTCCCGGCATCTGCGCAGCAGGTCCCCAATGCCCAGCCCGACAGGGCAGTCAGTGCGCAGGACCGCTTCTACACTTCGGACCAGTTTTCCAACACGGTATCGGTCATCGATCCGTCGACGAACACGCTGCTGGGGGTCATCAAGCTCGGCGATCCCACGCCTGCAAATCTCAGCCCGCTTTATCGCGGCCAGCTTCTGGTCCATGGCATGGGCTTCTCGCCTGATCGCCGTACCCTGGCGGTCGTGTCGATCGGGTCCAACTCGGTCAGCTTCATCGATACCGCGACCAATGCCGTGAAGCACACCGCCTATGTCGGGCGCTCCCCGCATGAAGCCTTCGTCCGGCCCGATGGCCGAGAAGCCTGGGTGAGCGTGCGCGGCGAGGATTATATAGCGGTGCTCGACGGGACCACCTTCAAGGAGACGGGCCGTATTGCTGTCCCCAACGGGCCGGGCATGACGATCTTCTCGCCCGATGGGAAATATGGCTACGTCTGTTCCAGCTTCTCGTCAGAAACCGTCGTCATCGACACCAGGTCAAAGCGCATCGTTGGCCGCGTGAAGCAGAACAGCCCCTTCTGCCCCGACATCGCCGCCACGCCTGACGGCAAGCAGGTATGGCTGACGCTCAAGGACGTCGGCAAGGTGATGGTCTTCGACGCCAAGCCGCCCTTCGCCGTGATGAAGACGATCGACACCGGGCCGATCACCAACCACGTCAACATCGCCAGGACAGCTAAAGGCCAGTTCGCCTATGTAACGGTCGGCACGCAGAATATCGTCAAGGTCTTCCGGACCGACACTTTCGAACAAGTCGCCTCGGTGCCGGTCGGCGCGCTGCCGCATGGGCTCTGGCCCTCAGGCGATGGCAGCCGGATCTATGTCGGGCTGGAAAATGACGATGCAGTCGCCGTCATAGATACGGCCACGAACAAGGTCATTGCCACGATCCCGATCGGACAGGGCCCGCAGGGCGTCGCCTATGTGCCCGGCGCCGTGCCTTCGGGGCAAGGCCTCGACAACCTCGTGCCGCTCGCCAAGGCGCAGGGCAAAGTGCAGGTCGTGCTGGAAGGTCAGGGACAGAGCCAGGTGTCGCTGTTCGATCAGGGGCAGGTGCAGATCCTGCAGGCCGCGGTCGCCGGACTGGCGCCCAAGCAGACCTTTACGCTGGGTCTGGCGGCGCGTCAGGATGGTACTGATACAGTCGAGCCGCTGGCCAAGTTCATGACCAATCCGGCAGGCGCGGCGATCGTCAATGCGGTTGGCCCGATCCGGCAGATCGTCAAGGACGCCGCGCCTGCAGAGCGCCGCTTCCTCGTAATCCGTTCCGGCGCGCCGGATGAGGCAGGCGCGGTGGTCCAGCGGCAGAAGCCGTGACGCTTGAAACGGTCCTTAGCCAGTACGGCCTTGCCGCTCTGTTCCTCGGCGCCGGGATCGAGGGCGAGACGGTGGTCGTGCTGGGCGGCGTGATGGTCCATCGTGGCCTGATCGCGTACCCGGCGGCCATCGCGGCGGCAGCACTCGGGTCCTGTATCGCGGACCAGATCTTCTTTGCCCTCGGCCGCCGGTTCCGCGATCATCGCTATGTTCGGCGCGTCCAGCAGAAGGCCGCGTTCCGCCGCGCCATCGATGTGTTCGAGCAGCGGCCAGTGCTGTTCGTGTTCGGCTTCCGCTTTCTGTATGGCCTGCGCACTGTCAGCCCCATCGCGATCGGCACGACAGCGCTTCCTGCCTCCCGCTTCATGGCTATCAACGCATTGGCGGCCGTGGTTTGGGCTGCGGTCTTCGTGACCCTTGGTTACCTGTTCGGTCAGGGCATCGAGGCTGCTTTTGGCCGCGTCCGCGATGTGGGCCATGTTCTGCTGCCCGTACTCGCGGTGCTGCTCCTCGTCGGCCTCGCCGCACACTTCCGGCACCGCAGGCGCGAGGTCACAGCAAAGGACTGACGAGGCGAGCTAGATTTTCGCAGAAGCGGGAAACACGCGGGCGATCACGCCATTCCTCCAGCAAAAGTCGGTCGCTTCGGCGGATGTATCCCCGTTGGACATCCGCGAGAGGTCCGGTGGACGCTTCATCATGCAAGATCAGGCTGATCTCGGCATTCAGCATGAAGGAGCGAACATCGGCATTGCTGGATCCGATGACGGCGATGCGGCCATCGATCGATACGTTCTTCGCGTGCAGCAACCTGTCGCGGTAGCGGTGGAGGCGTACGCCTGCCTCGAGCAGTTCGGTATAATAGGATCGCTGGGCAAGGTTCACGAGCCGCTGGTCCACAACATGCGAAACGACAAGGTCGATCGCGACGCCGCGTGCGACCGCGTTCTTGAGCGCGGTCAGCAGGGCTTCGTCTGGGATCAGATAGGGCGAGACAATGGTGATATTCTCTTGCGCCTCGTGAACGAGTTCGACGAGCAATCGCTCATAGCCGGGCACGCGGTAGTCTGGCCCACTGGGCATCGCCTGCAATTCTGAGGCGCCTGAGGCATCGGGCACGGGCAAGGCCGCGATGGTCTGTTCGGTCTCAAGGAACAAGTCGCTGGCAAAGACCGCATCGAGCGCGCAGACAACCGGGCCTTCAACCCGCGCTACGAGTTCGTCATTTACGATCCCGGGCTTGAAATCGCGGTTCACAATATTCTGCGACCCTACGAAAGCGACCCTGCCATCGATCAGGCACAGCTTGCGGTGATTGCGCAGATCGCTTCGCGCACGGCGAAGCGCCGCGAAGCGAACCGGCAGGACCAGGCGGGCAGTGACGCCTCGGTCCGCCAGCATCGGTAGGCTGCGTTTTGCCCAAGGGCGCGAGCCCAGCGCATCGATCAGGACGCGGACATCGACGCCGCGTGCATGTGCGCGGCCAAGGGCATCTGCGACTTTCTGTCCCGTCCGGTCGTCTGCGAAGATGTAGGTCAGCAGATGCACCCGAACATGGGCTGCATCTATCGCTGCCACCATGGCATCGATCGTGCCGTCATAGTCCTCAAGCAGATGGAGGGCGTTGCCCCCACAGTTTGGAAAACCGCCCAGCCATTGTGCAAGCACAGCTGTCCGGGAAGGCGCGCTTTTGCTGCTCATCAGCGCCTGCCCGGCACTCTCCCGCTCCGGCGCCGCCCGCCTGAAGCGGTCCCGCCGCCAGGATGGGAACGCGGCCCGGCCGATCAGGCGGTACAGGATGAAGGCGGGCACCGGCAAGAACAGCACGAGAAGCAGCCAACTGCGCGCCGCTTCGGGCGGACGCCGCAGCGGAATGACCACCACCATGATGAGCCGGATCGCCCATTCGAGCAGCAGATAAGCGAGCGTCAGGTTCGGGATGGAGATCATCGCGCGATGCTACCTGTCTCTGCTGCGTCGTGTCGATGCGCCCGTCAGATCACGCCCCCTTCAACCTTAGCGAACCATCAGGAGCGGGATGTCCGCCTTGGCGAGCAGGTGCCGGGTGGTTCCGCCTGCGAACCATTCGATCAGCTGGTTATGCCGATAGGCTCCCGTCACAAGCTTATCCGCTCCCGCCAGATGGGCCTCAGTCAGGAGTTGCTGACCAAGGTTTTCGTGCGAGCGCGGCACGACGTGGAGCTGGTGCGCAATCCCTGCATCGTCGAGCAGCGCTTCCAGCTTGAGCGCCGGATCACCTGCATCGCCGATCCGAATAGCGGTGACGTCAGTGGCGACTTCCAACCAGGGCGTGGCCGCCTCGATGGCGCGCCTTGCCGCATCGGAGTCGCTCAAGCCGGCAGCCACACGCGAAAAGCTCTGACCGGGCTGGGGCTTCCAGGAAACCGGGACGATCAGCACCGGTTTCTGGCTATCGAACAGCGCGGCATGCAGGGCGTCCCCGCCGTCCATGTTTCGCTCGTGGGCGATCACGACCAGCAGGTCGGCATTGTTCGCCTCCTGCGTCACCACGACTTGCTCATCCCCAACGATGGTTCGCCAGGCAACGGGTGGCGCGTCTTGGGCGGCTCCTGCGGTCCATGCCACGAAAGCCGTGTGGCAGGCGGCCGATCGCTCGCTGGCCGTGCCTTCCCAATGTTCGCGCAGACGCTGCATATCGACCTCTTCGCTGGCGGCAACGAGCAGGCCGGGATCGACCACGACATTCAGCGCTTCGATTGTACAGTCCCCCACGCTCTGCGCTGCGAGAACGGCTGCATTGAGGCATGTCGCAGTGCTGTCGGCTCCGACGATGACGGAAAGGATCTTTATGCTTTGCTCTCCTGATGCGGCCTTGCCGGGGCTTCGATCGACCAATGTTCGAGCTGTTTGTAGATGACCACCTTCGTCGACAGCAGGGCGGCATGCCGCTGGCAGAACAGTTCAAGATCGGCGCGGTGGCCGATCAGTTCGACGCACATGGTCAGATAGGGATTGCTCGTTTCCGCGCCCTGATCGAGCACCGGCCCGTGGTTGCTGAAGCCGTAATGGGTATGATGGGCTACGGCGTTCATCAGACCGGCAGCCTTGGCCTGGACGACAAGCTCACGATAGAGCGGGCGTGCTGACCACAGCTTCCATGCCTTGCGCGGCTCTGCCGTATCACGCGGCGCCATGTAGATACGCAGCATGCCGATCTCGCTGGACGTGAGAATAGCCGTGTCAGTCATTTTTACGAAGATCCTGCTTTGTGATCTGAGGGCGCGCGGCGCGAACGCTCCGCAGCGTAATGCCGGGGCTGATGGAAATGCGCGGATGCTTGGGGACGGCAATCTGCTGAGACAGGTAGATGCCGCTGTGGCCTGAGCACAGATAGGCGACGAAACAGGCTACGGCGATGTAGACGGCATGGGTAGCACCGAACAGTTCGATGCCCATGATGGTGCAGGCCAAAGGCGTGTTCGCTGCCCCGGCAAAGACAGCAACGAACCCGAGACCGGCAAAAAGATCGACAGGAGCGCCGAAGAGGGTGCCAAGGGCGTGGCCGAGCGCCGCGCCGATGAAGAACAGCGGCGTTACCTCGCCTCCCTTGAAGCCGGTGCCCAGCGTCACGACCGTGAACAGCAGCTTGAGCGCCCAACTCCAGTAGTCAGGCCCCGGCGCGAAAAAGCCGGCGATGGTGGGTGTCGAGGCGTCGGGCGCCCAGACGCCGAGGCCAAGATAGTCGCGCGTACCGAGCAGATAGACCAGAGCGATCACCGCCAGGCCGCCCAGGAAGGGACGCAGCGGCCCGAAGCGGACGTGGCGCTTCACGAAGTCGCCGAAGCCGTGCGACAGTTCGGAGAACAGCAGGCCGACCAGTCCAAACGCCACACCGGCAACGCCCGCCTCGAGCAGAAGCACCGGGTCGACGGCAATCGGTCCGACAGCGCGCTTGAGATAGTCGATATGGTACAATCCGTGGTGGATTCCCCACTGGTGACAGGTCCAGTCGCCGACAATCGCAGCTATCAGTACCGGCACCAGCGCCCGATATTCCACACGGCCGACTGCCAGCACTTCGAGAGCGAAAACGGCGCCTGCCAGCGGTGTGCCGAAAACGGCCCCGAAACCTGCGGCAATACCCGCCATCAGGATGATGCGGGTACTCTCGGCATCAAGCCGAAACATCGTGGCGAAGGCGCTGGCAAGGCTGCCGCCCAGCTGCACAGCCGTGCCTTCACGCCCCGCCGAGCCGCCGAACAGGTGCGTGACAACGGTGCCGAGGAAGATTAGCGGCGCCATGCGCAAAGGTACGCCGCCGCCCGGTTCATGGACCTGCTCGACGATCAGGTTGTTGCCGCCTTCGACGCTGCGGCCAAACAGATGATAGAGCAGCCCGACCGCGAACCCGCCGACCGGCAGGAGGAACAGCAGCCATGGATGCGCAAAGCGCGTGCGCGTGGCAACATCGAGGCTCCAGAGGAAGGCTGCGCAGAGACTGCCCACCGCCGCCGCCATGGGAACAAGGAGCGCCAGCCAACGCAACACGGACAGAGCATGGTCGTGCCGGTCCCGAACAAAGGTCAGGACGTTCAGGTTCGATAGCAATATTACGAATTTAGTGCGCACGATTCCTCCTTGTTGCGAAAACGCATCAGGTAGGAATCATCAGCCGAAGGCGGTTCGGCCGAAGCCCGGCGGAAATCCATCGCCTTGCCCGCGCATATCATATGACATGCGCAGTTGGTCAAGGAGCAAAGTATGTGGAACGGAGATTTGTATCCCAGCCATTGTCAATTATCTGACAGAACTTAGCGCGCAGCAGAACGGGCCGGTGACAAGCTGGGCGCCGCATCCCGATCGCAGAGTCGCTCCTGACATGTCAGTCGGTACCGGCTGATTCTAGACCCGGACCGTCTCAGGGATGGACCATCGGCCGCTGTCTTTTGGAACGGCGTGATGATCCACCCGTTGCCCTGACAAGATGGATCACGTTCAGTGCGAAAGGCAGATACATGACATTGCAAGGCAGGAAGATCGCCATTCTCATAGCGCCTCGCGGCACGGAAGAGCCGGAATTCGTCAAGCCAAGGGAAGCCGTCGAGGCAGCCGGGGCCAACGTGACGGTTCTCGGTCTCAAGAGCGATAACGCACAGACCAATAACAATGATCTCGATCCCGGGGGCAGTTACGAGGTCGACAGGCTTGTTTCCGAGGCTTCATCGGACGATTTTGACGGACTGATAATTCCTGGCGGCTGCGTCGGTGCCGACACGCTGCGCGGGGAAGCATCTGTCATCAGGCTAGTGAAGGATTTTTTTGAACAGAAGAAGCCGGTCGGGGTCATCTGTCACGGACCCTGGCTTTTGGTGGAAGCTGGTGTGGTCAAGGGACGGACGGTGACGTCCTATCCCACGCTAAAAACCGATCTTAGCAATGCTGGCAGCACGTGGGTCGATCGCGAAGTCGTAGTGGATGACGGCTTGGTAACCAGCCGCAATCCAGATGATCTTCCCGCCTTCTGCGCCAAGCTCGTCGAGGAGTTTGCCGAAGGCAAGCACGTCTGAGGCGAACCCCGGGATCGCGGAGTTTCGTCATGCGAATCGAGAAATATGTCCATAGTTGCCTCATGCTCAGTGATGGTGGGCAACGGTTGCTATTCGACCCCGGCAAATTTTCATTCGTTGATGGGCGGGTCGATCCCGCCCAGCTTAGCGGCGCGGATCATATCCTGTTCACCCATGGCCATCCTGATCATGTCGATCTCAAGGCCCTTAATTCGATTGTCGGCGAGCGCGATATCCCCATGTTTGGGACCAAGAATGTGGTCGCAAAATTGCGAGAGGCCGGTTTGAATGCGAAGGTATTCGAATCAGGTAAGCGCGAACTCGGACCGTTCGCAGTAGAGGCGCTGAAGGTGCGTCATGAGCCGATACTCGCCGATGAAATTCCGGAGATAGCCGCTTTCGTCGTGAATGATCGGTTTCTCAATCCTGGAGACAGCTTCGATAAGGCCCTGCATCGACTAGCCGGCATCGAAATACTGGCTCTTCCTGTCATGGCGCCGTTCCTGACGGAAATCGCGGTTTACAAATTCGCAAAGACAATGCGCTCGCGCCACATCATCCCGGTCCATGACGGCTATGCGCGGGATTATTTCCTGTCTCAGCGATATGACACTTACGCGCCTTATCTCGAGGAAGCAGGCATGATCCTACACCGGATTGAAACGCCGGGCGACGGCGTCGACCTTTGAGCGACACTGACCCTGTTACCAAGGCGGCCAACAAGCAACTGGTGCATAGCGCCGGGAAACTTGCGACGAGCGCAGAGCAGCAAACAGACAGTGCCGATCGCCGGACCGTCCTTGCTGTCAACCGGCGCGCAAAACTGACCCCCTATCGGCGTCCAATATTGACCCCACCTTTCGGTAGTCTGGCGGTTATCCCGGTAGTCGATAGGAGGGGCCCACGGACGACGACGCGCACCGTCAGGT
>NZ_JABWCU010000036.1 GCF_018491765.1 Novosphingobium profundi
CATTTGGCATTGGCCCCTCGGTCATGACCGAGGCCATGGACGTGCTCAATCAGCATTTTGCCAATGCTGCCTGATCCCCAGACGGGGTGACGCTGCCCGGCCGTCACCAATGTTTGCAACAGAGCCGTCTATATGGACAGGGCCGCCCAGCATCTCCAATCATCCGGCGGCACCTTCGATGATGCGCTGCTTGCCCATCTCTCGCCGATGGGCTGGGTGCATATCAGTTTGACCGGCGACTATCTGTGGCAAAGGGCAAACCGGCTCTCCCCTGGCGAGTTCCGCACCCTCAACGATCCCATGGCCCGCTTCAAACTCGTGGCATAGCCAGTGTTCTCATTATGTCCGCCAAATCGTTGTCTGGCGCACAAACCTTGAGGTGACGCCTTCCACTGCTTTGCCGGATGCTCCCAAGACGAGATCCTGGCCGCGCTCAAGAACCGACAGATGAATCCGGCGATCACGGGCCGAGATACTCGGCCGCCTGAACCAGCGCGTGACCTGACACCCTTGTGCAAGCAGCTTTGGGATTACACGCTTCCCCTGCAAGGCACGCCCGGCCAGCTCTACCAAGAGCAGCGCGGTATCGGACATTCTCGCGCCGGCCGCTTCGCGCCAGGCGCGATAACCTATGAGGGCGGGAGCAAGCTGCGCTTGCCCGCCTTGATCTTGCCCATGACTGAGGGCCGCGAATTGCGCGCGCTCCTGCGGATCTTCCTCGACAGAGACGGTAGGAAATCTTCGCAACTCGACGAGCCGAAGCGCACGTTGGGCGATCCACGCGGCAGTGTCGTGCAACTCGGCGCACCCGCCAGCGACACCATGAACCTGGCCGAAGGATTCGAGGACGCAGAATCCGCTATTGTCCTCAACAACCTATCGGGTTGCGCCGCCGTCTGCGGCGTTGAACGCTACGCCAGCATCTTCATTCCCGATCACGTTCGCCGCGTCGTGATCTATTCGCAGCACGGAAGGGCCGCGGCCGATGCCATCGAGCGCGGGTCCGAAAACCTCACTGCGAACGGCCGCGCCCTTGAAATTGTCTCTCCCCCGCCGCGTTGCGATTGGAACGATGCGCTTATGGCCAAGCTGAAAGCGCGCGCGTGAGAGCAACCGCGCTCTTGGGCGGCCTAGCGTTTGTCGCGGTCGCGGCCTGGTGGAACCATCCGCAGGACCGCAAGAGCTTTGGTTGCTCCGACTTCGCGCCGAGCAGCGTGTGCGCGGCCGGAACCGGCCTTGTTCAGACCATGAACGGCGTCGACAGCGCTTTCATCACGCCCGACAGGCTCCCGCCCAAGGGCGTGCCCGGAGCGATCGACCCCGCCGTGACCCAGGAGAACATAGATCGGACTATCTGCCGACCGGGCTACGCCCGCTCGGCCCGCCCCGCCTATGCAATCACCGGCCCGTACAAGCGCCGCCTCATGGATCAGCAGCATCCCGGCCAAAGCATGGCCGACTACGAGCTGGACCACCTTATTCCAATCTCGATTGGCGGTGCGCCGTTCAATGAAAGGGATCTCTGGCTTCAGCCCCGAAAGGGCCGCGCAAACGCCAAGGATAAGAACGATCTCGCCTATGTCCTGTGGCGCCTGGTCTGCCGGCACGAAGTGCCGCTTGCGACCGCCCAAAAGGCAATCAGCGAGAACTGGATTGCGGCTTACCAAACCTACGCAACGCCTCAGAACATCGCGAAGTATCACTTCCGGCATGGCAACGAGGTCGTCGCAGGATCGTCAACTAAATGAAATTTTAATCCATCTTAAATTGACAACCCGGCGAGGGCGCCGCGCACTGCCTGAAAGGAAGACCTCGATGCCGCAGAACATCGCTGAATTTCGGATTATCGGACGTATCGGAAAAATCCGTCCTTTGGAGAAGGTTACCTATGTCAGCGTGGCGTCGAACTACAATCGCAGGGACGGGGACGACTGGAAGACCGATACGCATTGGAACAGCGTCGTATGCTTTCCGAAGATCGCCGCCCAGGTCGAGAACGCCGAGGAAGGCGACCTTGTTCATATCACCGGGCGGACCCGCGAGAACAGCCATTCGGGGGACGCTGGGATCGTCTACAAGACCGAGCTGATCGCGGATTCCTTCTCGATCCTGGCGCGCAAGATGGGCGAGCAGGACAACTAAAACGGGGAGGAGCGGGAGCGGCCTGCCGGCACGGCTCTATCTCCGCTTCGCTCCGACCGAACCCACGAAGCGGTTTCGGCCTATTCAGGTCACGATACTCGCTCGAAGTGGAGGCCGCGCTAGCGCGGCCTTTTTCGTTTGTCAGTCTCAAGGGGGGCGGCCTCCCCCCTTCCCGGCAAGGGCCGGGCCGTCTTCGCGCGCCAGGCGCGCTGCGCTTGGCTCACGCGTGGGTGTCCCCATCCTTCCGTCCGCTGCGCTCCCGTGCAGGACGGGTGATCCCCCTCCCCCGCGATCGGCCCTCCGGTGCCGGTTCAACCCCCCCGGCTTCGCCAGCGGGCAGAAGCCGATGGACGCCATCGCCTTCGGCTCCATGAGGAAAAAGGGGAACCAGCACATGACCCGCAAGACCAAGACCACCCGCCACAACACCGCCCCGCGCGCAGACGTGTACGAGGAAGTCACCAACCAGATTATCGACATGCTCGAAGAGGGCACCCGTCCGTGGTCGCCCCGTTGGGCATCGGGCCTTGCCTCTCTTCCGCGTCGTCACGAGGGCACCGCCTACCGGGGGATCAATATCCTTTTGCTTTGGACCGCCGCCATGACGCGCGGCTACGCCAATCCCTATTGGATGACCTACCGCCAAGCCGCCGAGCTGGGCGGGCAGGTCCGCAAGGGCGAAAAGGGCAATCTTGTCGTTCATGCCGGAACCTTCACCCCCAAGGACGGCGAAACCGGCGAGCCTGTCACCAACAGCGAGGGCGAGGAAGCAACCCGCAAATTCCTGAAGCGCTATGTTGTGTTCAACGTCGAGCAGATCGACGGGCTCGATATGTCCAAGTATCCCGCGCCTGCCGTCGAAATGAAGAACCGCGACGAGCGCGATACGGAGCTGGACGACGCCTTTGCCCGCTGGCCGGTCCCCTACGCCGAGGGCGGCCCGAGCGCTTTCTATGACCCTGCCGCCGACCGTATCCAGATGCCCGCCTTTGGTGACTTCGAAAGCGGCAACGCTTTCTATGCGACCCTTGCGCATGAGGCCGTGCACAGCACCGGGAGCGCCAAGCGCCTGGCCCGCGAAACCTTGCGCGATTACAGCAAGGCCCGCGAAATTCGCGCCGAGGAAGAGTTGATTGCGGAGATCGGCGCCGCGATGCTTTGCGCGCAGCTTGGCATGGAGCCGACCGAGCGCGAGGACCATGCCGCTTACGTGGCGTCTTGGTTGACCGCCCTGCGGAATGATAAGCGGGCCATTTTCCGCGCTGCCAGCGCGGCACAGGCTGCCAGCGAATTGATCCTGTCCCATATGGATGCGCCTGTGCAGACGATCGCCGCGTGAGGGAGATCCCGAGGGCGGCGGCACAGCCGTCCTCGAAATGCGGGTATGCGGAATTTCGGGCGTTTTGGGGCCTAAAACGCCCGAAATATGCCCTTTTTAAGGCGAAATCGCGCCTCCTTACAGGCTGTTTATAGCGCCTGCGTGTGGAGGTCTAACGCGATCTGGAAGAGCGAGAACCGAGATCAAGAGAGATTGCGTTGACGCCTGGAGCAACTGTCTCGCGTGGTTCTCTACCCGTTTCCATCGTAATCCATTGCCGCCCGTAAGTGCGGGCCACCAGATAGAAAACGGAACCGTAGCAACCGACAACCATGCACTTGTCGCGCAGGTCGATCGGGGAGCCGTGCGAGCCAAAGCGCAAAATCTGGATCGACACGTCCACCCGCTGTTGCATCCCGCAGCAGCGGCACTGCGATCGCGCCAGCGCGTTCGTGCGCGCCAGCTCGCCCCAGGTTGAGGCCCAACGAGGGAAAAGGGAGGCAATTTCGGTCATGGGATGAGCCTAGCAATCCGGCTCGACACCGTCCATGATGCCTGTTGCGCCAAGCCACTGGCGGAAAAAGAAAAGGCCCACCTTTCGGCGGGCTTTAATTTCCTTTGGCGATGAGGGGAACGGGAGCGACCTTGCGGCACGGCTCTATCTCCGCTTCGCTCCGACCGAACCCGTATGCCACGGTTTCGTCCCATACGGGTGACGATCCTCGCTCATAGATGCGGCGGCGCGGCCGCCAGGCTTGCCTGTCCGACTAAGGAGGGGGCGGCCTCCCCCTCCCTGCCCAAGAGCCGGGCCGTCTTCGCGCGGCAGGCCGCGCTGCGCTTGGTGATCGCGGCGGTATCCCCACCCTTCCTTCGCTGACGCTCCCGTGCAGGGCGGGTGATCCCCCTCCGCCGCGATCAGCTCTCCATGTGCATTCCCACCCCCCGGCTTCGCCAGCGGGCAGAAGTCGATGGACGCCATCGCCTTCGGCTCCATCAGGAAAAAGGGAAACAAGCACATGCCAGATTTCGCAAAAATGTCCGACGACGAACGCGGGGAATATGCAGCGCGCGTTGCCACTCTCAACGATGAACTGCGGGCCGACCTTAGCAATCCCCAGCGTGGGCGCGTGGTGCTGACCCAGGGCATTCGCGCCCTGATCGAGGATACGGACCTTTCGCCGTTCTGGATCGATACCGCCGCCCTGCTGCGCATCGTGCGCGATTTTGCCGATTTCAGCGAAGACAACGACCCCCATGGTGAGCGCGACTTCGGGGCGTTCGAGTGGAAGGAAACCCGCTGCTTCTGGAAGATCGATTGCTACGACGCCGCGCTTGAGGGTGGATCGCACGACCCGGTTGATCCGGGTGTGACCTGCCGCGTCATCACGATCCTTCGCGCCGACGAATACTGATCGGCCAGCATCGAGGGCGGCGCAGCCGTCGCCCTCGCTTCTCCCCTATTTTCGAGGATTTTCGACCATGACCATGACTCTCAAGTTGTCGCAGCTCCGCCTTTCCCCCCTCAACGTCCGCAAGGTCGAGCCGACCGGGATTGAGGCTCTGGCCGACGACATTCACGCGCACGGCCTCATCCAGAACCTTGGCGTTTACGAGGAAGGCGGCAAGTTCTGGGTCTTTGCTGGGGGGCGCCGCTTTCGCGCGCTCGAGTTGCTCAGGAAGCGCAAGGACGTGACTGCTGCCTTTCCTGTCCCCGTCATCATCAAGGACAAGGCCGAGGCCATCGAGCTTTCGCTGGTGGAGAACACCCAGCGCGAGAACATGCACCCTGCCGATGCCGTCACTGCGTTCGCCCAGCTTCGCGATGAAGGCGGGATGAGCGCCGAGGATATTGCAGCCCGCTTTGGCTACAGCACCGGCCATGTCGCCAAGTTGCTGCGCCTTGGCAGTCTGGCCCCTGCCCTTCTGGAAGCCTTCGCTGCCGACAAGATCGGCATGGAAGCCGCTCAGGCGCTCACCATGAGCGAGGATCATGCCGCACAGATCGAGGCATTTGAGCGTTGTGGCAACAGTCCCGCCGCTATCCGCCGCGCTCTGACGACCGAGAAGGTTCGCACCGATTCATCGACCTTCTGCTTTGTCGGTCTGGAAGCCTACGAGGTAGCGGGCGGCACGATCACCCGCGACCTGTTTGGAGAGACGGGGTATGCCGATGATCTAGCTTTGCTGGACGAACTGGTTTCCGCCAAGCTGGAGAGCATTCGGGCCGGGTTCGAGGCCGAGGGTTGGAAGATCGTCGAAGTTGCCGCCGAGGCTCCCCACGACATTTACAGCCGTGGCTATCTGCGCCCCGAGACGCGCGAACCGACCGACGAGGAAGCGGCCCAGCTGGCCGCGCTCGATGCTCAGATTGAAGCATTGGAAGCCGAAGGCAGTGAGGACAGCGAGGAAGCCGCCACGCTGTTTGAGCAGCGCAATGCTTTTACGGAAGGCTTCGAGGCGTTCACTGACACGCAGAAGGCCAACGGCGGGGTTTGTGCCTATCTCGGCTACAAAGGCGATTTGGTCCTTCGCCACTGGACCGTTTACGTCGAGCGGCCCAGCGCCAAGGCCGAAGAATCCGGTCCTTATGCCGCTAGCATGATTGAGCGGCTGACAGCCATCCGCACGATGGCATTGCAACAGGAAGTTGCGGCGCAGCCTGCCCTTGCTCTCGACATTCTGCTGGACAGCATGGCCGCGCAGTTGCTCCACGGCCTGCACAGCTACAACCTTGCCGCCGACATTCATCTGACCGTAACCCGCCACACGGTCGAACAGGACATGCTGGATGGCAGCCGTCTTGCCGTCCTTCCTGCCCAGCTTGTCGAGCGGTTCGCGGACATTCCTGCCGATGGCCGTTTCGAGGCAATCCGCGCGATGGATGAGGCTGACAAGATGCAGTTGCTTGCCGCACTGGTCGCGACCACGCTCAACGGCACGATCTTCAATCACGGCGGGATCGGTGCCCGGCAGGCCACTGCCGACAAGTACGGCGATGCCGCTGACCTCGATCTTCGCCAGCACTGGACCCCGGGCCAGACCTTTTTCGACCGGCTCAAGAAGACGAGCCTGCTGGCAATCCTGGCCGATGAATGCGGCGAGGATGCCGCCGGGAATTGTGCCAAGATGAAGAAGGGCGACCTTGCCATTGCCGTTAACGAGCGGCTTCCCGTTGGCTGGCTGCCCGAACCTGCCCGCCGCTTTACACCTCTTCCCGAGCAGCCCACGGACGAAGGCGAAATGTCCAAGGTTGCTTAATGTGCTGGCCGGTGGCGCAAACGCGCCACCGGCCTCTTTTTTTGGCGGTGACGTGAAAGCTAAAATCCATATTTCTCGCGCCGTAAGCGAAACGCATTCTCGCCACCTTCCATGATCTGCTTGATCGCTTCGCGGGCGTCGGGAATGTCGATTGCGCCCTGCCCTTTGATCGTGCCACGAGATTGATCGTCGCTATTGCGATAGCCAAACCAGATGACCAGCTCGGCATCGCCGTTCACAACGAGATTGGCGTTGTGGCTGGCAAACACGATCTGGCGAATTCGCTTCGCAGCCCATAGCTGTTCGACAATCTGCAACATGACAGGGTTGTCGAGGTCTTCCTCGGGCTGATCTACAATGAGCGGAGGACCGGGCTGATTGAGCAAAGTGCGCAGCAACGCGGTCGCCTGTTGACCGGCAGACGCATTCTTGAAGGGTATATAGTCCGCCTCTTTGGCGCGAAATTCATAGACCGGCACCGACTTGATGGGCGTCAGGGCGAGCGAGAGCCAGGTTTCGGGCTTGAGATACTGCGCCATGCGATCAAGCTGGTCGAGTTTCAGGCCTGCCGCTGTCAGTGTTGGCGCAGCAGGGCGTTCCTCGGCAACCGCATTCCCCGGCTCGAATTCAGCCAGCTTTTCGAGTTCGCCGAGCACTTTCAGCCACGTCATCTTGGGGGCTTCGGCAGTGACGATATACTGCCCCAAATCCTCGATTTTGGCAGATTGGACGCGCGAGCCGGTGAGGTTCTGCCGGAGCAGATCCACGAACGCGCTCGCATCGGCATAGGGTTTTAGGGTCACACGAATTGCGCCCTCGGAACGCTCGGTCAATGCCTCGCCTTCGCGGGTTAGCAGAGCATCGCGCTCTTCCTGCGCCGACAACCACTCCCCTCGCGCGGTATCGAACAGCGTTCCGGCAGATTTCAGAGACGCCAGAGTTTCACGGGTGCGGGTAGATTCCGCAGCCAGTTCCGCCGCGCGGGCTTCCAGATTGCGCAGTTGTTCGAGCCGTTCACGATGCGAAGAAGAGCGTTCGACCGCCTCATTATAGCGCGCCCTGAAAGCCGCGTATTTGGTGTCCCACTGCGTCCAGGGGGCATCCGCTTCCGGTGCAGGTTCAGCGATGGCTTCCGCTGACTGCGACAGAGTGTTCAAAGCCGTCTGCGTTTCCGAAAGGAAATTCGCATAGGCCTGCCGTGCCGCCTGCAATATCGCCGCTTCGGCTTCCGGCTTATCGGGTGCGACAGGCGACAAAGCGCCGGCTTGGTCGGTGACGATCTGCGCGAGTTCATCGACTTTGCGTCGGATGGTTTCGGCCGATGCCTGCCAACGCTCAACCTCGGTGTTGGCGTTGGAATAGTCATTGGCCTGATCGAGCGTTTGGCGATCTGCATCGGACAAGCCGGTCAGCGACTGCTTCAGGCTTTCCGCTTGGCCGGTGATCGACTGGTGTTCGAGAACACGGTTGGCAAGCGTGCGGTTGAGTTCGTTAAACCGCTGCCGGGTCGCAAACGTCTCGCGCATGTTGTTGGCGCGATCAGCTGCCTTCCGGTCAAGGCGATCGAGGTCGCCCTTGATTGGCGCGGTGATGAAACGGGTCAGTTCGTCGATGCGCACACTGACATCACTCAACTGCTTCTGGCTGTAAGCCTGAATCGGCAGAAGCGTGCGGACTTCCTCTTCCGAGCACGGTCGGAATTCCTCGCGCCCGATCTTCATCTGCACAGCGCCGTCAAGGCTTGAACGACGCACCACATGCGAAACGCCGTTGAGCATGTAGGTGACGGTGACGCCCTCCCCCAAGGGCTTCAAAGTCTGCTCGATCAGTCGGGCACGGCGAGACTGATAATTCGGGGTATCATCATCGACATTCGACGGGGGCTGATCGCAGAGCGCCCACCGTACATATTCAAGGACGGTCGATTTGCCCGTCCCGCGACCACCGATCAAGGCGCTGTATTGGGGGTTAAGCTCGGCATCGAGCGGGCCGAGAAACTTGGAATTGCCGATGCTGACCGAGGCAATGTAGGTTTCAGGGACGTGTGGCGTGTCGAGGGAAATGCGCGATTCCTGCGCAAGGCAGGCCTGACGAAGAGCTTCCGCCGTTGGTGTCGCCCACTTCACCCAAGTTGAGGGTTTGCCGAGAAACTCATGATCTGATCGGCGTGCATCGGATGTCTGAATGCAGGCGACACGCTTTCTGCCCCATTGCGGGTCTTTCCCGGCAATGCGGTTTTTGACGCCGGCGCTAAGCTTGCTGAATTCGCCGTCGGAGTAACCTCCCACACAGGGCATCTCGGCATACTTCCCCTGCTGGCCATTTCGGAAAATAGAGTGCTTGCCCTCGTCGGTGAGGTTCGGAAAAACAATGTAACGTCCACGCAAAAAGGCGTGCTCGTCGAGCTTTTTATAAAGGTCGCCAAAGGACGTAATTCCGTCCATTCTGACGACTGGATTGATAGCCTTTGGCTGCGAAACGTCGTTTTGGTTTATGGCTAAGGCGACCGTAATGAGCGGCAGCATATCGTCAGGAAAATCGGCATCGAAGATTAGCAAGGCTTGGCATGGAACTCCCAAAGTGAGTTCCATGCCAGGGAAAACGATAATTCTATCAGTCTCGCTTACCGGATTTCCCAGTCCATCAAGCTCTTCGCGGGCGGCCTGTCTAATGAAGGGGACGAAGGCCATACAATGATGGTCCGTGACGGCGATCGCATGAATGCTTTTTTCTCGGCATCCTGCGATTAACGTCTTTGCGTAAGCTAAACGATCTTCATCAGTCGTTGGAACTGGTCCGGTCCAAGCCGCATCTCGCGGCGTATGAATCTGAAAATCGCATTGAAAGAAGTGCGCGCCCCTATCCATTGATCCCCCTAAAACGCGAATTTCGGCTGCGTTTTCTCGTCCACTGGCCGCAGCTTGGCGTAGGCGAGTAGGTCAGCGATTGAGCCACCCTTATCACGCCATCCGTAGAATGTGTCTTCGCCGAGCAGGACATAATGCCATTCGGCATTGCTGCGATCATCCTCGGACAACTCGTTGATGCGATCGCACCAAGCCACGGCGGCTTTGCGCTTCCGCTTCACATTCGGGGAGGACAGCTGCCCCTGCGCCTTGGTTTCGACAAGGTAGATCGTCTCGCCACAGCGAACGAAAAAGTCGGGTGAATAGAAGGCGGGCAAGCCGTCTTCCTTCACATAGCGCAGGCGCGCGAAGGTGTGCTTCTGTTCGTTGATCTTGCAGAAGGCATCGACACTGCCATCCTTCTCGCAGGTTTCCATAAAGGCCTGTTCGAGGCCGCCGTTGCGGGAGGGGTACGGCAACCGCAAATAGATCGCCTTGTTAACGGCGAGGGATGAACCTTCGCGCATGGCGAGTTTCGGCACTTCCGAAAGGCGGCGATGCGCAACCTCGGCGTCGGCCACGAGCACAGATTCTTCGGCTTCAAGGATCGAACGCGCCCAGACCTTGATGATGTGTTCGGTCACGGCGTCGATCAGCAGGACGCGCCAGTTTTCATCATCGAGCGGCACAAAGTCGCGGTCAAACAGGCGGGTGCGGATGTAGGTGTCGAGACCTTCGGCCAATTCGGCGCGATTGATCTGGATGTAGGGGAATTTCGCGGCGTTGGCGAAGGTCTTGGAGCTGGACGTGGTGTCGGTCAGCGTGACCGCCTCGGTGATCCGGCGCGTGATACGGGCGAGATAGTCGTTGTAGCCGGTGGCGGTCATGACGCCGCCCTGGACGCGATAGTCGCCGAAGCGCGTCTTTGCCTGCACGTCCTCGGAATGGAAGCGGTCGCCGTGTCCGAGCTGCTTCTTCAGCTGATCGAGCGAGAACGCGCCGAAGGATTCGAGGCCTGACGGGTCAATCTGCGCGTCAGCCAATTCCTCCACTCGATCCCGCAGGATGAACGGGATCGCGAAATCGTAGCCCTCATAATCGTCGCGCAGGCCGACCGAAATCAGGTCGCCGGTCGAGCTGCCATTGCTGTCATCATCGTCGTCCTCTTCGGCGGCCAGGCCGTCATTGATGAGGTCGTCGTAGAAGTCCTGAAAGGCCGGGTGCTCGACGATCGACAGGATGTCGATCATGTTGGCGGGGGTCTTGCCGGTGGCGATCATCTGGCGGTTTTCCCGCTTGATGTCGTCATATTCGTTGCCGCGCCACATGAGGCGCAGGCCGCGGCCGATCGTCTGTTCGAGCAGGATGCCCGCGGTCGAGGCGCGCAGCGGCACAATGACGCAGATATTGTTCACGTCAAAGCCTTCGCGCAGCATCAGGACGCTGACGATCACACGCGGCGAAGCATGGCGATCGACATCGAACAGGCGTTCACGCAGCTGCTTCCAGTCATCGGGCTTCAACTCGCCCTTGCGGTTGGAATCTACCCGCAAAACCTCGTCATCCGATAGGCCTTCATCGCGCATGAAATCGGCGACAAGGGGGGTGACGGAGGTGTCCTCGCAAACCACCAGCATCTTCGGATGCTTGTCGGGATCGAGGTCGGCGAAATCGGCTTCGAGTTTGCGCAGCTTGGTCAGTCCGGCGCGCAGCATGATGCGCTGCCCTTCGGACAGCATAGGGTCGCCGTTCTCGTCACGGTCGGCCTTGAAATCGAGTTCGTCGTTGCTGAGCGCCCCGATCTCGGATCGCTTGTCGAGCACGAGCGATTTGACCAAGCCTGCGCGCATGGCCGTCTTGAGGTCGAAATCGACGATGATGTGAGGGAAGTAGGATTTGCGGGAATTCCGCCCCGTGCCGACTTCGTTGTAGGGCGTGGCGGAGAAGTCCACCTGAATGAAGCGGTGCGCCTTAGGGGCAGCAATCAGGTTGAGGCTCTTCTGCCACTCGACCTCTGTCACCTCCCCTTCTCGCTTGAATTCGTGGATGTGGTGCGCCTCGTCGTTGAAGACCATCAACGAAGGCAAATCCTTGAGATAGGTCAGAATGCCGCCGCGCTCGTAGCGGCGGTTAAGGACATTGAGGTCATTGCCTTTGCTCGTACCAGGTGTCAGCGGAAGTACGCTTTCGACTACCTGCTTGGGATCGATCTCTTCCCCTGGCGCATCGATGTCCTCGTCTTCAAGCGGCTCGCCTTCCTCGGACAGGACATGCCAGTTGGCGATGGCGATGATGCCGCCAGCGGTGACTTTGCGGCCGATGTCTTCCTTCGGGCAAATAGCACCCTGCACGAACCGGAAAACCTCATCCCGATAGGCATCGGGAATGAACAGCTCCTGGAAGATGGCGAGGTCGGAAATGGAAAAGTCACGCTTGCCGTCGCGTTCTTTTCCCATGAAGGCGTCGAGCAGGCGGTCGTAAACGATCAGGCCCGGCGCAACGACAAGGAAGTTGCGGGTGTAGCGTTCACTGTCGGGATCTCGGTGCGCGTTAAGTACCTGCCAGACCATGAGAGCTTGCAGCACCCAGGTCTTGCCCGTGCCGGTCGCCATCTTCATGCAGTATTTCGGATAGGCGTTTTTCGGGGCGCGGATCACTTCGGCATCGCGCGCACTGGCAAGCATCACATCGGGCGCGGCCGCCTGATAGAGGTCTTGCAACGTGGTGACGCCAAGCACCTCATGGGCATAGATGGTGTTAAGCAGCGCCTGACGCTGCCCCGGATGAAAATTGAAGCGCCGCGCGTCCTGAAATTCCGTCTGAAACCACCATTTGAGCAATTCAGCCGTCATCGACGACACCTGATCGAGGATCGGCGCCTCGCCAGTTTCCAGTCCGGCGCACGCTTCCTCGACCTGCGCAGAAAGTCCCTGGGCGAGCGAAAGGCTATTGATCCCCGCCATCATGCCACCTCGATCGTAGCTTCGGCTTCAAATCCGAACACATCGACTACACGGACGCATACCCGCCGCTTGCCTTCCTTTTTTGGCAAACCCGTGATCTGTGCCTTTCTTGTGACCCTATGGGGATCATTCTCATTGTTTCCGCGATAATCCTGCCAGACGGAGCGAAACACCTCGCCATCATAGTCGGGATCGACACTCCAATATTCGATCAGGGCAAGCGGATCAGCATTGACGACTTTTTCCAGCTTCTCGCGGTTCTTCTCATCAAGGTTGAGAGCTTCCGGCGAGAGGAGGACATAATTGTCGAGCGCAACGGTCAGCGTTTCTTTGTCGCCGGTCACCTTCCGTTTGACGTTGCCAAGTTTCAAATATTGCAGCGAAGAAAACCTTACCTCGTCCGGTTTGAGCTTTTTGCCCTTCTTTTTCAAACGATCGAGCAGGTCAGGCGGAATAACGAGTACTTCCAAGCTGTCACCCTGCCCCAAGGCCTCGATGTCATGGCCGATGGTCGGTGAGAAATTCCAGCCCAGGATAATAACCTTGTCCCAACCTCCCATGAGGTTGTCGCGGATTTCGATGGCGCGGCGCAACGTGGCCAGGCCGGTCATCTTGTTCGGGCTGTCGGCAAGAACAAGCGTCTTGCTGCCCTGCAAGCGCCCCATATTCTTATTGGGGTTTTCTTCCGCAGGAAGCGGCAACGCCCCATAAAGACCGAGCACAATTTCTGCGAGGTCGCCGATCCGAAAGCGGCTACCCAACGTCGAACGCATCTGTTCGACCTGATAATCACCGATATGCTGATAGAGAAAAGGCCGTGCATCCTGATCGATCAGGCGCTTCCGGGTCATCATGCACGCAGGTTTACCCAGGTCGGAGGCAAGCCAACGTCGCCCAAGCCTTTCAGCTACAGATGCGGTCGTCCCCGATCCAACAAAGAAATCGGCCACAAGATCGCCTTCATTTGAAGCAGCGGCTATGACCGTTTCAACGACAGTTTCAGGCTTTTGCGTTTTATATCCAAGGTTTTCAGTCTTATCAGCCGGTTGAAGCATCGACATATACCAAACGTCATCGACGCCTCGATCCTCTGCCTCAATATAGATAAGATTACCATCGTCATCACGGGCATTGACGAGCTTTTGCTTTTCCTTGCTCCAAACGCGCTTTAGCTGCCGCTGCTTCTCGACGCGTTCTTCCTTGATTTTGTTAAAGGTAAACGTCTCACCATTACGATACCAATAAATAACATCATGGTTTTTCGGGAAGTGCTTCACGTTCCCCTGCATCTTATTGTAGTAGTGCCACACAATTTCATTGATAAAATGATCGCGACCAAAAATTTCATCAAGGGCGATTTTTACATAGTGGCCTACGTGCCAATCAAGATGCACAAGAATAGAGCCTTCCGGCTTGAGGAGCTCCTTCATGAGATAGAGCCGGGGAATAATCATCTTGAGATATGATGTGGTGCCTTCCGCCCAAGTATCTGTGTAGGCGAATTGCTCAAGAACCGTAGGGGATTGATCTAACGCCGCACCCAAGATTTCTATGCTGGAACGATAGTCAGCCTTACTGTCATACGGGGGGTCAATGTAGATAAGGTCAACCGCTCCTCGAAATGATACTCCCTCATCTTCTCCCGCCAAAAGCGTAGCCATTGCCAGAAGATTGTCACCATAGATTAGCCGGTTCGGGTGCTCATCTTGTTCGGTCTTTGCCTTTTTATTTTTAAAAAGGTCTTCGATATTAGTATCCCGCGAGGGAACAACCAGTTCTCGCGTCTGCAAACCGAGACGGTAGTTGCTCTCGGCCCGCTCCATAACACGCTCGGCCTCGCGCTTGCCTTCCGCAACGATGGACGGCAGCTGTTCGAGCAAACTTTTCATTCAAATATCCCCCTGCCCGCGCCGGTGGCGCGGCATGTCGTAATCACGTTGTTCTCTATCAGACCAGTGCGGGCTGCGGGTCGAGCGGCTTGCCCTGGAAAGGCGCGACATTGATTTCCCCGGCCCGCTTGCGGGCTTGGGCAATGTCATAGCTGTTCTGCATCCGCATCAGCGTTGCCATCGACACACCGAACGCCTTCTCGATCCGCACGGCCATTTCCGGTGAAAGGTGCGCGCGTTCGTTGAGCAATGTCGAAAGCGTTGCTCGCGTAACGCCAAGAACCTCGGCGGCATCCGTCACGGACAGGCCGAACGGTTCGATGATTTCATGCTTGATGAAGCCGCCAACGTGGGGCGGGTTCTTCATCCGAATTCCGTCAAGTGCTGCCATGACCACCTCCTAATGGTAATCCTCGTAATTGAGGTCGATGATCTCGATCTCGTTCTGGTCGATCTTGAATGTGAGCCGCCAATTTTTGGTGACGAACAGACTCCATGTGCCTTTCCGATCACCGGTCAACAGGTGGGCTTTCCAACTGGGAATGGTACGAATTTCCTCTTCGCTATCCATATCCTGAAGGAAGCCGATCATGCGGCGTAGCTTCGGCACTACCGCTTGATCCAGACCGCGCTCATCGTCATCGACCACAAGGCGGCGCAACCCTTTGTGGATCACATTCCTGATCTTCATGTGTTGTCAGTACTCGCCCTTGCGTTCGGTGTCAAGTGACGCCATACACAGCGAGGTTGTTCATATGATGCTCGGATGGTGGCGTGCTTGATCAAGATGGCCCTCAAGGAAGGCGCAAGGTGAAAAGCCTCTCACCCGGATCGCCGTAAGCGCGGGCGGAGGTAGGTAATGGTGGGCTTCAGAATCAGTCAACAAAACGGTCGTTTAGTTGACTGACAACTCCTGCAAAATTCAGGCGCGCAGGAGTGGCTCATTTCCGCGCATTGTGCACTGCACAAAATCTGCGAATTTTTCGGTAGTCAACTTATCTGAAAAAATGTCCATCTAAGTTGACAGAATTGTCCATTCCGTTCAGATTTGAACAAATCAAGAACCGGAAGGATACTGACATGACCCATCAGTTCATCGTTCGAATGCCGCCCGGACTGCGTTCTGCTCTCAAGGAGCGCGCGGTCGAAAAACACCGCTCGATGAACGGGCAGGCCATCTATGAAATTGAGGCGGCCCAATGAAGCTGGGATATGCACGCGTCAGCACCGGCGAGCAGAACATGCGATTGCAGATCGACGCGCTTCGCGCAGCGGGTGCGGAGCGGATATTTGAGGACCATGGCGTCTCCGGCTCAACGGTCTTCAAGCCTGCTTACACCGAAATGCTGAAGCTCGCCCGGGCTGGCGATGAGATCATAGTCTGGCGCCTGGATCGCCTGTCGCGCTCGCTCGTGACCCTCATCACCGAGCTTCAGTTACTCGGTGAATTGAAGGTAGGATTTCGGTCCTTATCCGAAGAGCTTGAAACGGTGACGCCAGCGGGGCGCCTGTTTTTCCATATGGTCGGCGCCTTCGCGCAGTTCGAGCGTGACGTCATTCAGGAACGTACTAACGCGGGTCTTCTCGCGGCTCGAAACGCTGGCACGAAGCTGGGCCGCCCCCCGGTGATGGACGATGCGCGTTGGAAGCAGGTCAAGGAGCTGATCGAAGGCCCCGCTGCTATGAAGGTATCGGCGGTCGCGAAGCTGGTCGGCGTGACGCGCCAAGCGATCTACAAGCGGCTCGATGCCGAGAAGAAGGCGGCTGAAGTCGCTTAGTCATCCCCTGCCCTTCCCTGTACTGAAGTCGGTTCCATCTCGGCCATTCTCCCGGTCGGATCACGATGCCTGTGCGGTGGCAAGCGGGTTCCGTAATCGCACGACAAGGCTGTGTCCTTCGCTTCGTTGCTGTTTGACGCATTTGGTGTCCTCGCTTTCCTAAGCGGGCCTGAGCCTTCGGCCCCAAGCAGAAAAGCGGCGCGTAGCGCCTACGGTTTCCGCGTTGCGGACCCTCCGTTTTTCAGCTTGCCCGCGTCAGGCGGTCCACCTCTCGAATTGCGTCAGCAACTTGAGAGCGAAGGATAAAGACCATGCAGAACATCGCAGAATTTCGGATCATCGGTCGCGTCGGCAAGATCGAGATCAAGGACAAGGTTGCGTTCCTTGATGTGGCGGCAAATTACAGCCGCAAGGTCGATGACCAGTGGGAAGACGACCCGCACTGGAACCATCTCACCCTCTTCGGCAAGAACGTCGAGCGGGCGAAGAAGATCGGCAAGGGCGACCTTATCCACGTCACCGGCCGCGTCCGCCAAAGCAGCTTTGAGCGTGAGGGCCGACGCGAGTACCGTGTTGATCTGATCGTCGAGCGCTTTGCGGTTCTGGTCCGTAACGGCGGCCAAGAGGATCGTGACCACGAGGACGATTGACCGGATAAGGGCGGCGCGGTGCGCCGCCCTTATCCGATATTCCTAATTACCTGGTATTGAAAAATACCAGATTTGTCGGACAACCGGGTATATTTCAAAATCTGGTTTTTTAGAAAACCCGGTCTTGTCAAAAACCGGGTATTTTATTAAACCCGGTAATCTGTAATACCGGGTAAGCGTTCAAAGCCGCTTCCGATTATCCGGTAATTCTAAATACCAGATAACCTTAAGCGGTTTGAGGACAGACAATGCCGACCATAGCTATCGCGTCGCCCAAAGGTGGGGCGGGTAAGAGTACCACCGCCGTAATCCTGGGGACCGAACTGGCTCATGCTGGCGTACCAGTGACGATGCTCGATTGTGACCCGAACAAGTCACTCACCTTATGGGCGGCGCGTGGGACAGTGCCCGACCGGATAAAGGTTCTGACTGACATTACCGAATCCGACATTATCAAGACCATTCGCGAGCACGACCGCGATGGGCAGATTGTCATCGTTGACCTTGAGGGTGTGGCATCACGCCTTATGTCACGCGCGATCTCCCAGGCCGACCTCGTGATCACGCCCATGCGTGCCACAACCCTTGATGCCATGATCGGAGCACGCACGATCGCGCTCATTCAAGAAGAAGAGGAGGCGTTAGGGCGCTCCATTCCGTTTGCGATTGTCTTCACCATGACGAAGGCTGTCCGATCGAAGCAACATTCGGGGATCGAAGCCTCATTGAGCGATCAGGGTGTTGACGTGATCAAGCCCGAACTGATGGAACGAGCGGCCTTCTCAAGCTTCTTCGAGTTCGGCGGAGATCTCTACTCGATGCCGGCGCAAGGCAAAATCGAGAACGCGCAAGAGAACGCTTCTGCGTTCGCGAAAGCCGTGTTTGAGCGACTGGTAGGGGAGGGGGCTGATGCCTGAGGACAAGCCTTTCAGCATCAACGTTGGGCAACTTAAGGCGAGGCCAAAGCAGGCCGATCAAAGCCGCGTCGAGGCAGTCGACAAGGCCGCGGCCGAACATGGCTTCGTCCAGCGCGAACCTGGCGGGAGGCGTGGACGGCCTAAAAGTCCGAGGACAGGGCAGGTCCATGCCAAAGTGCTTCCGAATGTCGCTGATGAAATCTCGCAAGAAGCGCAGCGTCGGGGGGTAACTCAAGGTGTGGTTATTGAGGAGGCTTGGGCCGCGTACCTCGAAAGCAACGGAAGGCGCTGACAAAGAAGGAGTGAGGTGGTCCCGCCTTCCTGTACAGGTTTGCGGCTAAGTTAAGCTCATCCGGTTGTTGTTTACGCCGCCATTCTGGTGATCAGATCATGGGGGGCATGCCCCCCATGATCTGAAGCGTCGATTTGCCCATATGCCTCTGCCGGGGTTTTGCCTGCAAGGCGTGAGTGAGGCCGGTGATGGTTGTAATAGGCGAACCAGCGGGACAGGCCTGCGCGCAGTTCGGAACCCGTCTCGAAGGCGTGCAGATAGACGCACTCGTACTTCACCGAGCGCCACAGGCGCTCGATGAAGACGTTGTCCATCCAGCGCCCCTTGCCATCCATGCTGATTTTCACTTCGGCCGCCCGCAGCACGCCGGTGAAGGCCTGCGAAGTGAACTGGCTGCCCTGATCGGTGTTGAAGATGTCCGGCTTGCCAAAGCGGGCCATGGCATCCTCCAGAGCCTCGACGCAAAAAGCCGCGTCCATGGTATTGGACAATCGCCAGGCCAGCACCTTGCGGGTGGCCCAATCCATGATCGCAACGAGATAGAGGAAGCCTCGGCGCATCGGTAGATATGTCACGTCCGCACACCACACCTGATTGGGCCGCTCGATCTTCATGTCCCGCAGCAGATAGGGATAAATCCGATGCTCCGGGTGCGGATCGCTCGTGCGCGGGCGCTGGTAGATCGCCGCCAGCCCCATCTGCGCCATCAGCCGTCGTACCCGGCGGCGGCCCACCGCATGACCAAGCCGCTGCAGGTGCCGCACCATCTGCCGGCTGCCGTACCACGGACAGTCCATGAACGTCTCGTCGATTACCCGCATCAGCGCCAGCGTCTCCTCGCTCTGAGGCGCAGGCGTATAATAATAGGAAGACCGGCTGATCGACAGCAGGCGGCACTGCGCCGCGATCGACAGGCGCTGGTGAGCAGGCTCGATCAGCAATCGCCTCTGGCCCGCGCTCATCGACCGGAGGCTTTCGCCAAAAAATCCCGCTCCACCAGCAATTGCCCGATCTTGGCATGCAGCTTCTCGATTTCCGCTTCGGTCTCCGTCTTCGACGCCTGCTCACCGCCGTCGAACAGGCTGGCCATCCCGTCCACCGCCTGACGCTTCCATCCCCCGATCATCGTATGGTGGACGCCGTGCTTCGCAGCCAGTTCCGCCAGCGTCAGTTCACCACGGATCGCCTCCATCGCAACTTTCGCCTTGAATTCCGCGCTGTAGCGCTTTCTCGTCTTCTTCATTCCCGTCCATTCCTTAGGTCGGGATGAGCTTAACACCCTGTCCAGATTTCCAGCACCATATGTGGACGGCTCCCTCTTGCAAGGGCTGTGCGGAGAATTTGATCGGATCGCTTGCGTCCATATGTCCGGCCTGTGGGTGCGACCGCACATGGTCGCTGGCCAAGATGGTTTCCGCAGCATGAGTTCCAAACACCTCAGCGGCCTCGAACGGCCATTGGTGCCGATGGAATGCCACACGCCTTGGATCGATCGATCGCACCATCTGCTCAATTCCTGCAAGATTTGGCATCAGCTCAGTACGATAGCAAACGGCTGCTCATCGTGCCTGGCCAATCTCTCACGCTGCCACTGCCGGCGGCGATAGTTCTGCTCTTCGATATTGCTCACCGCTCACCATCAGTTTCCAGGCGATTCTCGCGATCTTGTTGGCGAGCGCCACCGCAACGAGTTTGGGCTTCTTGCGTTCGAGCGATCCCAAGAGCCAGACAGAGGCATTCTTGCCTCCGGTACGGCGGACGTGCTGAACAACGGCGGTGGCTCCTACCACGAGTGTACTGCGCAAGAGCTCATCACCGGCTCGTGTAATGACCCCGAGCCTGACTTTGCCGGCAGTCGAATGATCGCGGGGTGTCAAACCGATCCAGGCCGCAAAGTCTCGCCCGGATTTAAACTGTTGCGGGTCTGGGGTTTTCATCATTAGCAATGAGGCGCCGATTGGGCCGACGCCGGGAATTTTTGCGAGCCGTTGGCTACATTCGTCATTGCGGTGCCATTCCATGACCTGGGCTTCGACCCGCTCGATTTCCATCAGGAGCTGCGAATATTCCCTGCCATGAAGCGCAAATAATTCCCGTGCCAGTTCCGGGATCGCCTCGTCCGCCGCGATGCGTTCGAGCAGGGGCTCGATCCGGCACATGCCCGTTGCTGCGGTAACTCCGAACTCTGCCGCAAAGCCACGGATGGTGTTGGCGAGCTGCGTGCGTTTCTGAATGAGCCTGGTACGCATCGCTATGAGCATGAGGGCGGCCTGCTGCTCTACGCTCTTAGCCGGCACAAACCGCATTGTGGGGCGGCTCATCGCCTCGCATAGCGCTTCTGCATCGGCCGCATCATTCTTGCCGCGCTTGACGTAAGGTTTTGCCAGTTGCGGTGCGATCAACCTCACTTCGTGACCATACGAACCGAGAAGACGCGCCCAGTGGTGCGCGCTGCCGCAGGCCTCGATGGCGACGACAGTCGGTGGCAACTTCTCGAAAAACCGGACCATCTCCCGGCGCGTCAGCTTCTTGCGCAAGACCGGCTGTTCTGCCGAATTGACACCGTGCAGTTGAAAAACGTTCTTTGACGTATCCATCCCTATGCGAATAATCTGTTCCACGGGCGGCTCCTTCATGTGAGTCCTACAACGAAATCACCTTGGCACATTGCGATGCCGCTGGGAGCCGTCCAACCCAACACCTCAGAGCGAGGGCAGCAGTCGGGTGCAACCGACCGCCGCCCTCTGATCACAACCGCAAAACAGGAGTTTGCGAATCATGACTGAAAACGACCTAGCCGGGTATCTGCGTCCACGCGAATCCGAATGGACCTTAGCCCTGGAACGCTATCGCGATGCGTGCGCGGTGATGCGTTGTGTGATCGATCAAGCCGAAGCGGAAGGGAAGGACCTTCCGCCTGGACCTGAAGATGCTCACGAAGCGGCAGCGCGTGCCTTGATCTTAACTCCCGGAACGCACCTCCTGCATGTTGCGCAGAAAGTGCGAGCCCTGGACAACCTGCTCGGCTTGTCGGCAAACTGGCCCGGTCTAGCCGATGTTTTGATCCATGATCTGATGCAGCTCATCGGCACTAGCGATGGTGAGCAGGCGTTCTTGCCAAACTCAATCATGTTCATGCCGACGAGGACTGTCGCTTGATCTGGCATCTGGAAGCGCGATGCGGAGCCTATGCTTCCCGGATCGCGCTTCCTTCCCGTCGTGCACCGCAGGCGCATGGTGAGTTATGTCGCGCCATATGAGTGGGCCGACCATAGGCAGCGACCACATCAAGGCAAACACGAACGCCTTTCGCACGGACACGAAAACTGCCGTGAATGGGAGCGCGACAACTCCGATAAGAAGCCAAAGGAACGATAGCGCGGCCATGTTCGTGGTGCCCCTTTCAAAGCGGCCCTAAGCCCGATGAGCGTACCCATCCGGTGAGCCCCGCCTTGTCCGGTGAGTGAACGACCGGTCTTAAGAGCGCTCGTATGAGCGAGCTTAGGAGCGCAGCATGGGGCAGATTACGGTGATGACGGGGCCGGAGCGGCGG
>NZ_JABWCU010000037.1 GCF_018491765.1 Novosphingobium profundi
ACACTGAGTAAGTCCATGCTGATCACTCCACGACCCTCCGACTGGCAGTCGGAGGCGAGGGAAACATGGGTCAGTTCTCAATGGTAATTTATACGCGTCCCGGGTCACTTCTCAGTGGCAATCAACAATCACGGCACACAAAGCCGATCGCGGCATAGCGACTATCGAAGCCATCCTTGTGACCGCTGCCAGCATAGACACAGCCCGCAGGGATGACACCTGTAGGTCCAACGGCCAGAACATCGCCGAGGCGCGCCCTCGGTTTGGTGCTGGCAACACGATGGCCATTAATGAGGACGTCACGCCCATTGCGCGTCACGACATCGCCGGCGACGCCCAGAGCAATCTTGGCAAACGCGGGCGGATTCTCGCCGAAATACTTGGTGACCAGAGGATCGTGCCCCGGCGCGAAAACGACATAGTCGCCGCGAGCCGGAGCTTTACCGGATTCGACGATAAACGCCCAATTCGGCAGAGATTCGCTCTCGTTGACCATGAACGCGTGGGTTTTGCCCCAGTGCGACAACGCCTGGAAGCAAACCGCCACAACAGCCAGAACGAGGATCGTCATCAACTTTCCTCGAAGGGTCAGCCGAGGGACCAAGACGGGCTTGCTACTGCGCGTCGCCATTGCCGGCTCCCTGGCTCATCATGGTCGCGGCATCGCCTTGGGGTTGCTCGTTGACCGGAGCCGCTGCCTGCGACGGCATCGCAACTTGCGCATAGACTTTGCGTCGAATCTGCGCGGTCACATCGGGAATCGATCCGCCGATGACAGCCTCGTTGACGAGAACGACACTGCCCCCAGAACCCGCCTCGGCCACCGCCTTATCGAGAACCCCCATGAAATGGGCCGTCTCTTGAGCCGCGACGATATCGCTGTTCCCAGAGCGCGCCTGCGCCTGAAGGTATTCCGAAATTATGCCTTGAAGCTGAAGCTTCACAAAGTGAGGACTCTGCTGGCTACCGAGCAGGCTCTTCGTGACCCACCCGCCCCAGCACACGATGCCGACCAACCCAAAGACGAGGGCCACATCGACCCACATTGCACGCGCGCGTCGCCGAACCGGCCGCTTGCGAACGGGCAATTCGCGTCGGGTCTCATCCTCACTCCGCGCCCCGGACCCAACACTTTCAGGCAGAGTGGAAGGCCCGGGGGCTACGCTCTCAGTGCGACCCGAGGACGTTTCATCGAGAAGACCGCCAAGGCCCCTACGCTGTGGCTGAGACACGATCGAACTCCTTGAACAACAGATCAAAAAGCGAATGCCGCCGAAAGAACCCGGTCAGGCAGAAGGTGCCGCTCACGATCCAGATGAGAATGGAATTGAACTGGTGTTGCCGACCAAGATCTGCCGCGATGTAGCGGGTCGACAGATTTGCGAGCTGGTGCATGAGCCCCTCAAATGAGCATCCCCCGACGACGAACGCGACGAGCGACACAGCCCCGATCGCAACCAGGGCATTGAGCAACAGCCACCCCATCATGCGCAGCGATGTCGCCAGCAAAGCCTGAACTAGCTCAACGCGAGTATGCTTCTTGCCTACCTCGAGATGTACGGTCATTCCGCCGCCTCCTTCAGACCATCAAGCGAAGGAGCACGATCGGGAAACGCAACAAACTCGATCGCCTGCGGCATCGAATATCCAGCGTGTGCGAATTCCTCGATGCGCGCGAACACATCAGGGCTCGACGAATAGAGCGCGCCGGAAAACGGATCGAGGACAAGCCGGCAGACCGCCTCAGTCTCAGGGCCGCGGATTAGTACGTCCGAATATTCGATGCCTTGCCTTTTAAGCGAGCGCATCAAGGTTTCCGTGTAGTTCGTCATTTCGAAACGATCGGATTTGCGAAAGTCCGAGATCGTCTCGGGCTTCTGCTGAAGAATGACGAACCAGTCCGAATTCTCGAGCGCCGCCCGTGAGCCGTCGGACTTGTAGTAATCGTTGATCGACTGCGTCGCCGTAATCAGCGAAGCACCGTATTTGCGACAGGTGCGCGAATAGGTTTCGACGAAATCGGCCATGGCGCCGCCTTTGAGCATCTGCCATGCCTCATCGATGAGCAGCGCCTTGGGAATCTTGCGATTCATGCGACGCATCGTTTGCGATGCCACAAACATCACCGAGGTCAGCACCACACCGCGCAATTCCTCACGCGACGAAAGATCGGACAGCTCGAAAACCGTGAGATCAGAACTCAGATCGAGATTGTTGTCGCCGATAAAGAACTTGCCATAGGTCCCCTCCTGCGAAAACGGCAGAATCGATGTTGCAAGATCGCGTGCAGCCGGATGATCCGCGGCCTGAAGACCTGCGATGACATGGTCGACCGTCCCGTCACGGTTGTGTTCGGACCACACCTTGTTGACCGCCTGGTCGATAAGACCACGCTCGGTGTCATTGAGCTTGTTCTCGTTGCGGGCCATCTGGGCGATGATCGATTTGAGCATAGCCAGACAGTCCACGAGATAGTCCTCGTCTTCCGCTGCGACCTCGAGATCAATCATGCGAAACGGGTTGATCGAGATACCGCTTGAAAGGCGAAACTCGGTGAAACAGCCTCCCAAGGCCTTCGACATATGCTCGAAGGAGCGGCCATCATCGATCACGATGACCTTGGCGCCGGCGCCCGCAAGACTTGCCGTCAGATCCTGAAGCAGAACCGATTTCCCCGAACCGGACTTGCCCGCAATGGAGACGTTATGGTTGCCGGCCGAATTCTGGAACGGCGACCAGAATTGCGGCTCGCCACGGCGACCGACAAACAGCAAATGCGGGATGTGGCCCCCAGTGAACTCGCCTTGCAGCGGCGCGATAGCTGCAACATTCGACGAAAGAAGCGTGCGAAAGCGCTTCATGCGCTCGAGGTCGGACTGCAAGCCATCGGCCAGCATCATCGGGAAATGCGACATGAACGCGATCGTCTGAATGTGCGTCTCGTCGATGAGATCCCAACCGGCCGCCTTGTACATCGCCTTGATGCTACGTTCAGCCGTATCGCCCTGCCCTTTTGGTGCGATAATGCTCACCCCATAGTAACAGCGGATGAGCTTTTCACCGGCCTTCACCCGCTCCTGGACGGCACGCCACTCTGCGGCCTGATCCTTGAGCTTGGGAACCAGCTTGACGCCCTGCCCTTCCGAGAGCGACTGCGTGCGCGCGAACTTGTAGCCTGCCTTGGACTCCGACGTCTCGACAGATGGAATAATACCGCAGAGCGACTGAAGAACTGGGCACGGGAGACAGAGCTTGGGATTCAGAATGTCTCCGACGATCTTCTGGGTGTCCCAGGGAGCCCAACGATCGGGAAAATGCCGAACGGACATCGACCGAACGTCGAAGGTCTCAGGGACAAAATCACCGTACTCGGGCACGCCGTCGACGACATTGCCTGTCGGGCGCAGCGATTGCGCGTGCAACACCATCCTGTCGCGTTCGATGTGGGTAACAAGGTCACGACGAACGCACTGTTCGTTTATCGGATCGAACCGATTATAGCCCGGCGCATCGTCACCGGCCCCGGTCGACGCACACAGGATCTCATCGAAAAACCGGATAAGATGTACCGGCTCGAGATGGCGCACTGGCACATTGATCGAATCCAACGCCGAAATCAGCGCCTCGCGCATCGACACCAGATCATCGTTCTTGATGCCCGCACCATCCGGAACGCCAACCGAGAAAATCACGCGATAGTGCCGAAGAAAGAATGGCCCATCGCTTGCCATCGTTTTCCAGGCACCAGCACGAAGCTTGTCGGCCCGATGACGCGAAAGGGTTTCGTAAACGCCGCCTGCCTCGATCCTGGGCAGAACCCACTCAGTCAGCTTTTCCGCGATCCTCGGGCTGGCATAGTTGACAATGCTGAACGTACAACCGGGCAGGAGAATATCTGCAAAAATCGTCCCGATGATCTCGGACGTCCTCTCGTCGCATCCGATGAGCGGGGCGAGCTCGAGCGAAAAACCTTTCGACCGCCGTTGATAGAAAATCTTACGATCCTCATCGAACGAGCGATAACCGAGATATTCGGAAAGCATGGGGACACCGGCCGCACGCGCCTCGCGCTCTGGCTTCCGCGAATCCCCAAAAAACAGATCCAGGACGTTGTCCATGAAAGCCATGGCCGTCACTCCTGCGGGGGAAAGGACGCTGCCTGTCGGCGCGCATGTTGCGACAGCTTCTCATCCACCTCGTTGCGGATCCGCTCGACAGGGCTCCCACCCTGCGGCTCGCTCGCGCCCTGCGCGACAGAAGGCGCTGGCATCTGCTGACGCGATTGTGAAAGGAGAACCGGAGCCGCCTCGGCCGCAGACAGTAGCCCAACCGAAGTCGAATTTCCTCGCGCACGATTGGCAAGTTCGACGCTACTGGCGTTACGACCAGGCAGACCGACATCAGCCGCAACCGCTTTGCGATCGTGCATGACCCCGGCAGCATCGGTATAAGCCGGAAAGACTACACTGAGCTGATAGCGCTGATTTGAAAGAGGCTCCCCCTCGGCCTGGACCGCGGCCATATGGGTCTTCACCCCGTCGCCGTCGTCCACCTTGTAGGGACCTGCAGGCGAGAGAAAATCCGTCGCCTCCGCACGCGTGATTTCGGACAGCGCCTGGTCATCGATCGTCATCGATGGAGCGCACTGGCCGTCTGGTGCCTCACATCGAAAAGAACCACTGACATTGGTGCCAAGCGTAGTGCAACCCGACACGAACGCGGCCAGCGACACGCCCACGATGAAGCCCAACATCTTGAAGCGGGGAACCATCAGCTTGCTCCCTTCAACCAGGATTCAAGGAAAGCGCGTGGCCGATATCCGTGAACCACGGCGCCATCGCTGCGCACGATGACCGGGGTTCCATTGAAGCCATGTTCGCGGGCGAACGCTTCATTGGCGTCCAGCCCTGCGGTGTCGCACTGCCGGGCCGGTACAGGCTCGCGATTGTAGGCCTTTGTGAGTGCAGCCTTCTTGTCTCGCGAGCAGATGACGGCATCCGAGATCGAACGCGTACCGAGAACCGAAATCGGTCGCTCGATCACCTTCACGTTCATATCGGCGAGCGTCTGGTGAAGGCGATTGCAATAGCCACAGCGGAAATCGCTGAACACCGTAACGGTTTGAGGCCCCCCTCCCCACTCGATCGCTCCTGACTGAGGCAATCCGGCCAGCGAGACTTTTTCCGCCGCCCCCGCAACAGGAGCACGACTTTCAGACGCAGCGACAGCGTTTGCCGATTCATCTTCGGGCATGGTCGACTTGGCAGCCCCGCCGACAAGCGTTTCAGGGCTGATCTCGAGAAGCCGCGCCGCCGTGATGTCCTGCCGCGTCTCCATATCGTAGACCCGGCCGATGATGAGAAACCGACCTCCCCGGTCGGTATAGAACAGGTTACTGCCGGCTTGAATCTCGCAGAGACCTGGCACTCGCCCGCAATCAACCGCCGTCAGTTCGGTCTTGGGCAACCGCTTGTGAAGCGCGAGCTTGATGTTCGCATCTGCGTCCGTGGCCGCGTAGACAACCGTTGCAATGCCCGCGCTCGCGACACCGACCAACGTCAAAAGACAAGCTTTACGCATAATGATGCACCTCAATTTCGAATGAAGGTTCCATCGAGGAAAACGACCTCGACATCGGCGCCAGTCGGCATTTCGATCACCGGCTGATATTGCTCAGCGCGCTCGATGAGATAGTCGGAGACGGTGTCACCGGCTTGCGAAACGCCCTCGCCCAGACCGCCCTTGAGAATGTCCCCCGTCGAAAGCTGCTGCTTCTCACCATCGACGGTCACATTCGTGCCCGAGAAAATCGAGTTGGCATTCGCCGAAAAGCCTCGACCAAACCCACCGGCCATACCGGCAAGAAAAGCCTGCCCGATCAAACCGCCTTCGCGACTGACGACACGGCCGCGCAGCCCGACCTTGCCGCCGAACGAAATGAAACCTTTGACCTCTGAAACCGCGTAGCGACCACCAGGCTGAGGACAGGTCATGCGCTGAAGTTTGACGTAGACCTTCTCCGACGAAAGATCGCCGTAGGCGGCACCGTTGACCATGCAGCCTTGAACCTCGGTTCGAAGCAGCTTCCCGTCCGAAAAGACCGAGCGCGCCGGTCCGGTGACCCTCAGCAGAACCGGCAATGGGTCGCTTTGACTGCGCACGTTGGTCGCCGCATCAACGCCCACAACAACTTTCGCCTTCGCGATCGAATTTGGTGGCAGATAGTTCGGGCTATCTGTGTACGTCGCCGCCGACTTTCCGCCCCCGTCGATCTTCCGAGCATCGCCCGTCTTCTGAGGTCCATCGAAGGAAACCAGCTTCACCTCGTGCATACCGGAACCGCCCCCTCGAGCTGCTCCAGGAATGCCCATGGCGTTTGCGGCGGCTACCGGCCCCTGGGCGCCACTTCCACCGGAAGGCGCCCCTTGCTCGATCTCGCGTTTGAGCTGATCGTTTTCCCGCTGATAGGCCTCGAGAACCCGCTGCGTATCGGCCTTCATCTGCTGATTTTCAGCGCGGAGTGACTGGAGCTCGTCCTGGACCTGCCCAACCCGCTCAGCGTTCTTGTCCAGCCCCTTCAAGCGATTTTCCTGCGAGGTCAGCTGATGATCGTATCGGCTCATCCACTGCTGGTCGGCCTCCTGCCGATTGACCATGGCATCGGTCGAGACCTGGGTATCGTTCGATGAATCTTCGAGCGCAGTGTCGACCTTCCCATTGTCGCCCAGGATCCACCACATCGCAGCAAGGGCAACCACGCCGCCACCGCCATATAGAAGCAGACGCTGCTTCTTCTCGACGGCCGCGTTTTCGCGGATCAGTCCGGTGTTATCGAGTTCGTCATGCTTATCGACGGACTGGTTCTCGAGGTCCTTCACCTTGCGATCGAAAATGCCCATCACATCTCTCCGCCGGGAACGACCACGTAGGCTCCGGTCGCCTGTCCCGGTTCAAGCGAAGGATTGGAAATGCTGACGGCGATCGCCCCACTCGAGGCGATCAAATCCTCGCTGATGACAACGGGCTTGCTCGACGTGTTCTCGATGCGCAGCACGCGCCCGGAAAGCTCCGGGCCGTCGTATTCACTGACCAGCTGGACCTTGAGAGATCCGACATTGACCGGGGTGCGAGGGCGATCACGGATCTCGAAACCGGCGACAGGCTTTTGCTCGAACATTGCCTGCACGAGCGAAACAGCCCGCTTATCGAGAGGGACACCAGATTGACGCTGCAGCTGCGCAGCCTCCTTGGGCTTGGCCATCTCCGCGTTGGCAACGAAGATCTGCTTGGCCTCGCTTCCGCTGACCTGGCAGACGAACTTGTAAACGAACCCCTTCTGCGTGGTCCCGAAGAACGAAACAGTCGCTTTGGAATATTCGTGAGGCACGGAAAGGTAGATATCTCCGCGGGTCGGCTCGTGTACGACCGAGAAGTCCTCGCTGGCGACCCCACTCGACACCTTCGACACGGACGCGAACTGATCGTCCTTGAGGGAAATTCGCGTCAGGTCATCCTTCGAGGCATCGCACGAGATCGAACCATTGTCCGTTGCAACAACGGTCTGATCTGCCAGCGCGGGCGTAGCTGCCATGAGCCCTGCACAAACCAGCGCTGCCCCGGCAAGTCGCTTCACCAAGCAATCGATCGACGACAACAGCGACGCGCCCGACGCGATCGCGAGTGCTGCATAAAAGTTGCTCATTTCGCCTCGTCCTTGTTGAGGACGACGCCGAAACCCAGCAGCTTCAGGCTCAAGCCCTCGTACTTCCATTTGAAACGGAAAATCCGGTTCTCCCGGCTCACATCCCTCGACGCGACGACGGTGTGAAGCACGGCTCCGACCTCGCTTGTCAGTGTGGCTGGATCGACATGTATCCAGTCGATCGTCACAAATTGCGTGACCTGCGAACCCTGCTGCTCTTCGACGATGGCGAGCAGTTTGGACTTCAGTGGTCCTCTCGCCTCGGGAGCGGTGATTTTCAGGATGGATTCCATCCAGTATTTGAGCGTCTCAGGCGAGCGATTGAGCGCCAGCTGCGCTGTATCCCTCGTGATCGCCTCAAGATAATCGGATGAAACACCCGAACTCGAAATCGCCATTTCCTTGGGAAGAACCGGCTGAAGAATGATTTCACGGTCCCTCGCCGAAGCCGCGAGAACGAGAAAAACGATCACGCAAGCCAACCCGACGCAAAGCATCGCCAGCAAGTTTCGCTGCTTCAGCGCGCGCTGCGTCAGATCATGAGCATGTGAAAGATCCATATCAGCCCGCCATCACTCGAAGATGAGAAGGTGGAGCTGCTTTGAGGCCGAAGAAGCCGCCTGGCAGGTGCCAGTAGGCCAGATGCAGAACCCAATTCATCGAACGCCCGGCGCGGACTTTGCGATAGCCAAACCAGGATGCGACCGCGACGAGAAGCCCAATCACAATGTGTTGGGTAACAATGCCAATGGCGAACGGCGTCACCATCACGATGAACTCGTCGAGCGTCCAGAAGCCAATCAGCTCCGGGTCGTCCAGATGCTTCGGAATTCTGTATTCGTCCATGAGCAGACCCCGAATGAAGCGAGAGCTGCGCAGCGGCATGCGCAGCTCTCCCCAGACGTCAGATCGTGGCGGTGACGGTGGACGTGACGATCGGCACGCCGGTGCCCGCACCGACGCCGACGCCGACCGGGATGGCGACCTGGCCCAGCGAGAAGCGACCCGAGGCAAGACCGACAACGCCGCCGGCGAGCGAGAGCACGGTGATGATCTTGCCGCCCGAGCCCTCGAGGAACCCGGTGAACTCGGTCAGCGCGGTGTCGAACGTGGTATCGGTGCCGGCCATCGCGAGGTCGATGCCCACGACCGCGGCGAACGCAACGGCAGCCGCTGCCAGCGCGGCCTGACCACCCACACCCTGGATGGCCGATTTCATATTGAGTGCCTTCATTTCACTTTCCTCTTTCCATGAAGATGCGCGCAACGAGCGCAGCAGCATCACGGACCCCAAGGAAAATGCGTTCAACAGGTAGACACCCACAAGAATGGGGCAAATGTAGATTTTGCCAAATGAGATAATAAAATGGGTGACATCCAATCCCCAAGGCGGTGTCAATTCGTCCCCATGCTGAGGTTATTTTTGGCCACGCCCTGGATACGTTGTGACACCAGAGAAGAACACTTTTGACCACATCGCTTGGTCAAAATGACTCCAACCCAATTTTCAAATCGTGATCCAGCACGGACTGCACATCAAAGCTTGGACGAATGATCCTTGCCCGACCTCACCAAGCCAATTCAATCTACCAAAAACACCTGCTAACGGCTCTAAGTGCACCACAGAGGGATAAACAGTTTCGTGAGCAAAAAAGGTTCCACCGTCTATCCGCTTCGCCTTAGCGAATCAGGATTTGCCATCACGGTCAGGGCCATCCAGGAACTAAGCCTGCGGTCAGGGAAATACGAAACATTGCCTGGTGTAATAGCCCGGGCTGTGACGTCGGACAGAGATATAAATTCCTTGATAATCAAACAACTCGACGGTGAAATCATTTTTGACGGCGACATCAAAATTTCACTGCGATTAGATAATGAAATCCGTGACTTATTCAGGGATTACCAAGAACGATTGTCCGCCATAGTCGAGCAGCCGCTTACCGTGCGCGACTGTGCTGTTCTCATAAGCCTTCAACTCTTGAACGAGCTTTAAGGGTTGCCAGACAACCCCACGCTGTGAAATATACCCTTATGCAATTGCATAATGGTAATTGCGCGTCGGCCATCTCGGGTGGGGCTTGAAATGAGCACAAATTCAACGGTAGATCTCACGCAATTCTCAGCAAATTGCTCTGAAATCGACATCGCAAACGGTGCCGCGACCATCATCAAAGAGGTCATGAAGCGCAAGAACGTCAGCGTTCGCGATCTCCACCGCAGCGGGCTCATCTCCGACCGGGCTCGACGGCAATTCTTCGACAAATTGTCATCCGGCTCGCTACCAATTGGCGATCTTTTCCAGATATTTGCCTACTTGGATATCGACCCGATCCAGACCCTTGTGGCGCTCAGCGGAATGCATGACCCCATGGCGTTCTTCAACCCACACTGCAAGACCGCAAGCCGATACGCGAAGCACATCGCCGTCATCCTCAACGAAATCATCCCGGCCTGCGAAGGTGATTTTGCACCGATCAGCGATAACCTGTGCCGGTCACACGCGCACAAGACGTCGTCGGCGATCGCAGCACACCACAACCGGGTTGCCCAATACAGCCAACAACCGATCGAATAGCCGCCGCATATGGCACCACGCCCTGGGGGCCGTGACTAGACCGCCCTCTCGCGACAGAAAGGATGCACAGTGTCCCAAGCTCGCAAGGCAAACCAACGCCAGCGCCTTCGCCAACAGGGCCTACGCCCGCTGGAAGTCTGGCTGCCCAAGACCATGATCGAGCGTATCGACGCTCTCAAGGCAGACGGCGAAGGGCGCGATACCGTAATCGAGAAATTGATTTCATCTGGCTTCGAGCCACGAGGTGAAACCATGGCGCCGGTTCAACTTCGGCTGCCGATCTAATAAAAAGGGCCCGGCGGCAACCGGGCCCTTTTGAACATAACTGGTAGGTCAAGACAGGCTTCAATCCTACCAGCCACGACCGTCTCGCGCAACTCGTTTTGCGCGGCGAAAACGCGCGTCTGCGCGACATAGGGCTGGCCTGTGCCAGCCTAAACCACGGCTGAAGAGGGAGCACGCACAAGACAAAAAAAGACCCAGGCAATGCCTGGGCCCTAGAGGATTGGTCAGCGCTCCGATCAGTCGGGGCCGACGTGATTTAGACACACTCAAAATAGGCCAATCCGACATTTAGGACAACGGCATACCGCGACTTTCGTGGCGTTTCGTTGTGTCTGTGCGTCTGCCGCAATACGCGGGAGCGATAAGATGGATGTTGCCAATCGACCTGACAATCACAGAGGCCTGATGACTCTGGGGCAAGTGCTAGATCGCATCAATACAACGCTCGAAGTGCGCCCTTCGCTCTGCGAACATGAAACGAGCACAGATCGAGGCTTATGGGCAATCAGCGTTTACAGATCCCTCGATCTGCTCAGCCCCTCAAACCGACCAAGCCGCGCCGCTATCCTGAAGACACTGCGCTATTTTGCGCGCAGAGGAAGTATCACCGCTCCCGTAGCGCGATCAACGTGGCGGCGCATCTACGAATTGGCCTGCTACTGCGCACACGATCCCGATTGGATCAGCGCGAACGGACCAATCATGGGCGCATCGAACGCCACCCTCGAGGACCTCTGGGGCGTCCAGAACCCTCGCCGCATTCTGCGGGAACTCGCGCGTTGGGGGTTCATTGTTCCGCACCAGCCCAAAGCCAATGGCCATCGAAGCTACAAGCGGACCAAAAAGGGACCACAGGGATCTGGTTGGTCTCTGGCCGCTCTCCTCGTCTTGCATGAATGCCTTGAGGAAATGCGCGTCGAAGAAGAACGCCAACGTGAACTTTTCCGGCAATTGCCACGGGCCATCGCCGGCACAATGCGTGCCTGCATCTCAAAACTCGGCGCAATGCCCGAGGACGACATTGACCGCCGTTCCTACGAAAGCCGAATAGCATCGCTACGACATGAACTCGCCAGTCATGCAAGGCACGACCTCGAGCGGCTCCTCACACACCGAGCGGAGAGCCTGGAACTGGAAGACGCGATCACCAAGAGTTTGGAGGCTTACGCTTCAACCTCCAATGCACACACTGTGTCCACTCAGACGGACGAAAATGTCCACCTCCAATACAAACGGGAATCAAGGAATCCAGTAAGTAGCGGCTCGGCGGAAAATGCGGTTTCACCAGATATGGTCTGTATCGTTGCCGGGGAACGTACCAATGGCCCACATGCAGATATCGATCCATACGGGATCAAAACCTGCGGATTTACGTGGTCAGAGGCCAAGCATCTTTTTCCATTTCAGGCAGACTTGATCGACCTGGGCAATGTACCCGATCACGAGAAGGCGCCTGCGCTCGCCCGCCTCGTAGGCGTCAAACGAAGCGAGCTGGCCAGCGCCGAACTTTCCCTCGGCTCGATCCCCACGGCCCTTTGCGTAATGATCGCTGGGCAAATGCAAGCGGATGGAATGCTTCAAAAACCAGCATCGGCCTATCTGCGGGGCATGGTTGCAAAAGCACGCACCAATTCACTCAACCTGGGCCACACCGTCTTTGCACGCAGAAAAATGATGCAACCTCGTTACCCAGCAACGAATTAAGCCACTACAAAGGCATCGAGGTTATTGTGCCCTAATGAATGCAGAAGCGATCATTGCCTGGACCGCGCTATACATTGCGGTCGGTGCCTGCGCCCTAATATGCGCAGCGCTGGCGATCGTCGTCACGATTCATGAGTTAGTCGCCCAAAAGTGGCGGCCGAGACTGCAAACCAAAGCAGATTGGTTGCTAGCCGCCCCGAAAGGATGGCTGCGCTGGCAACGAAACTATCTGCTCGGCGCGCCTGTGATCCTGGCTATCGCTCTAGGCTTTGTCTGCCACACAGGCTTCGACAAATTCTGGAATATCGAGCCTACGGACCAAACGACGCCAAAGTCACAGAACGAACCGGACGTTGCCGAGCCGCCGCGTGTGCAGACCCAACGATCGAGACATTCGCCATGATGCGCCGCACATACTCTCGCGTTTCCGCAAACGGCGGTATCCCACCGTATTTTTCGACGTTGCCGGGGCCCGCATTATACGCGGCAAGTGCAAGAGACCAATCTCCGAATTTGTCCAACTGGTTGCGCAAGTACCGAGCACCTCCCTCGAGATTCTCGCGAACGCTCCACCGATCGACAACGCCCAAACCATTTGCAGTTCCAGGCATCAACTGTGTGAGACCAGAGGCTCCCTTTATGCTTCGCGCCATCGGATTGTATCGGCTTTCCTGAATGATCAGAGCATCGAAGAGAGCAACTGGTACACCTTCACCACATGCCGCCGCAGCCATTGCCACGAAATATTGCTTCCTGCGCGCTTCCTGTTCCGCCGTTAGCGATGGATGCGGAGCGTAAATTAGGTCGCTGCAGGCCAGTCTTGGATTGAAATCCGTAGGCCTCCGCAACGCCGGCGATCCCCCCATCCAGGCCGGAATGAACAGCCCATCCGTTGGCCTTTGGGCCGGGCCCGATGAAACCTCAGATTGGATTCCCACGTCTGACATGTCTTTGAATGCGCCCAGAAGATCTGGATGGAATTCTTTCAAAGGCAAATCAGCGCCCGCATCTACAGGCGAGCCCTGTTCCTTGCCAGGCTCGAGAAGCGTAAATTCGCTCGAAGTAGTTCTTGAGAAAACAGCGACATCGGCCTGTCGAGCAGCACTGGAAACAGGAACGCTAAACAAGGCAAGAACGACCGAAACGGCGCAATTACGGGAAAACATATCACCAAGCCCCTACCGGCCTGGTTCGACTATCGCACAGCTATTTTAGTGCAGCCCATGGATCCAATCAACCCATGACCAGCGGATCATCGAAGGCACCCTCGCAAAGTGATGGTCCGGAAAAAGGCGGTCAAAAATGGGGGCGTTCCACTTTTAGGGCACATTTCGTTGCATTTTTCAGGACCCCTATGTACTCCTAGTCCTGAAAGGGGACCTTCAGTGCTCTCGAATCAGATTCTCAAGGCCATGATTGACGCGTGCGAGAACGCGAAAACCGTTTTGCGAAAAGCCGCGATCGACCCATCTGACCAGAAAACACTGGACATCACCTTCTGGCCAAGCATGGCCGCTGAGTGGCTCGGCCGTAGCCCGCGCTGGCTTGCCAAGCTCGAGAGCAAAGGCAAGCTTCCAAGCCCAAAAATCACCAGCAACGGACGGCGCTACTATACGCTCGAAGATCTTACACACATTCGCGAGGCGGGCGATATCAAGATGGGCAAGCTCCCCGAAGAGCGTGCCGTCGTGGTAGCCGTTCAGAACTTCAAGGGGGGTGTCAGCAAGTCGACGACAGGCAAGCATCTCGCAGACTATCTTGCCCTTCGAGGGTACAGGGTCCTAGTCGTCGATTGCGACCCCCAGGCGTCTATGAGCGTCATGTTCGACGCAAACATCGAGGGCCTCGTCGACGAAACGCACACGCTTTCGAACTTCCTCTCTCCGCGTTTCGACGAAGCCAACTCGTTCAAGAAGACGATCAAGAGAACGGCATGGCCTAACATCGACATTTGCCCTGCGAATCTCGGCCTCCAGGACACCGAATGGGAGATGACCGCTACCATCGAAGAAGGTCCCGACGCGATCGCGGAAGCCTTCCGGATGCTGAGAATGGGCCTCGAGGAAGTACGCCTCGATTACGACGTCATCATCCTTGATCCGCCGCCGGCAATGGGATTTCTGGGCGTCAACACGCTGACCGCTGCAGACGGCCTACTCATCCCCGTGCCTGCACGTCAGCTCGACTACCTGTCGACCATTCACTTCATGCAGACCTGCAGGGAAGCCATGGAACTCGTGTCGCGCTTCGACACCTCCATAGACTACGGTTTCATCAAAGTCGTTTGCACCATGTTTCAGCCTAACCGTACCAACGAAGCACAGATGCTTCAGGTTATGGAGAAAACATACGCGGGCCAGATGCTCTCGACGCCGATCCTTCTCTCTGAAGAGATCAAGAACGCAGGGATCCAGATGTCCTCGATCTATGAGATCAACAAGCCCTACGGCTCCCACCAAACCTACATCCGATGCAGGGACAACCTCAATATGGTCTTCCGCGAAGTCGAAGAGGACATTTGCAAACAATGGCCCTCACGAGCTAGCCGGATCGGCACGAGCAAGCTGACGGAGGCCGCATGACCACTCCGAAGCGAAAGCCCCCGAGACGCAGCCTTCTGCAATCGGCCATCGATACGATCGGCGCCGCTTCGCCTGCCGACAGCAGCGAAACCGAGGACCACGTCGCTGAAGCCCCCTCCCCTACACCTGATCGATCCGAAGGGACCGCGTTCCTGAAACGCCGAGGCGCGGCGATGGACGAACTCAGCCGCAAGGTCAAAAAGCTCACAATCCGCGTCAAGCCATCGGAATGCTCGATCTGGCCCGGCAATGCGCGCGACTACAACCAGCTGACTGCGGATCGATGCCGCACCCTGATCGATTCCATCCTTTCCGAGGGCGGCAACAGAGAGCCCGTCGTCATTCGGCGAACGCCGGATGCAGAGTTGCCCTATGAGCTCATCGTCGGAACCCGCCGTCACTTTTCCGTGTCGTGGCTAAACGCCCACGACCACCCAGAGCTGTTTCTGATCGCTTCGGTCGAAACCCTGGACGACGAAGCAGCATTCCGCCTAGCTGATCTCGAGAACCGTGAACGTGAAGACGTCACAGACCTCGAACGTGCGATCAACTACAAGCACGCCATTGCGACCTATTATGCCGGCTCACCACTGCGGATGGCTGAACGGCTCGCAATTTCGAGACAGAAACTTCACAACATTCTGCAGCTCGCCGAATTACCAAACGCAGTTGTTTCGGCCTTCGGGAACGCTGGCAACCTTGCCATTCGACACGGCATGAAACTTTCGCCGCTCATCAAGGACGAAAGCAAGCTCGAGGCAATAGAGCTTGAAGCGGACAAGATCGCTCTCGAGCAAAAGGAGCTGGTCGACAATAATTCGCCACTGATCGATGGCGCTCAGGTCTGCAGCCGTTTGGTTGCAGCGGCCCAAACCGCCCCCAAGCCGCGCAAAGTTCGATCCCCCAAGGCGATGGTCCGAACGTCCAGCGGTCGAGAAGTCGGGCAAATCCTGGCGGACACTGTTGCAAAGGGGATCACAATTAATCTGAAACCAGAAGTCGAAACCTCCATCGAGGAAATCCTGGAAGCTCTTCGACCACTTCTCGAGCAGGCCAAATGCGTATCTCGAAAAAAGCCGTAAACCGGATTTTTTCGCTTATTTTCAATGTGATAGAGGTTCGTAAAACGCGTTTTACGGATAGCGCAATCGGATAAACGATGTCCAAGACCAAATCCGACACAACGCAGGTCGATCTCTTCCTGCCTCAGTTGACTGCATTGCCGATCCGCGATCAGCGCGAGACAATGGAGCGCCCCTTCTTCTCGTTGAGTAAGCGCAAGCGGCTCATCCCGATCGATTATGAAAGCCCCGATCGGAAGGTCACCGTCTTCGTTTCCGGAAACTCACGGTACGGCATTGCGACGATCTACGATCTCGACATACTGATCTACTGTGCATCGGTCCTCATCGAATACAAGCGCCAGGGCCGCAACGACATCCCGCAGACGTTAAACATAGTGCCATACGACTTGCTGAGGACCATCCGCCGCAAGACAGGCGGCAAGGACTACGAGCAGCTCAGCGAGGCCCTTGACCGCCTGCAATCGACGACCGTCAAAACCAACATCCGAGCTGACGAAGGCGTCGACAGCACCTTCTCCTGGATTGATAGCTACAGCCAGCTCAAGGATGCCAAAGGTAAGATCCGTGGTATGCGCATCACGCTGGCCAAATGGTTCTACGACGGCGTCATGATGGAAGGTGGTGTCCTCGCAATCGATCCAGCCTATTTCGAAATGACAGGCGGCCGCGAACGATGGCTGTACCGCGTTGCGCGCAAGCACGCCGGAGGCAACAACCAAGACGGCTTCGCCATATCCCTTCCAACCCTTTTCGAGAAGTCGGGCGCAGAAGGCGCATATCGCCGCTTCAAGTTTGAAATCCTCAAGATTGTAAAGCGCAACGACTTGCCTGGTTACGCGCTTGAGGTCGAACCACGGCCAAACGCTGAGCCCATGCTACGCATGATCCGTCGGGATAAAACCGACAGCAACGACGCTATCCCCTGCCCTCCTTCATCCACTCCAACCAGAACACAGGCAGCAAAGGCAAAACCAGCCACCGAAGCGCCTCTGGTTTTTCCAGCGGACGGGCACATTGCTTTCACGGATTTTGGCCCCATCGCAAGCGCCCATCTTCCCTCACCACAGCGCGATCGGGGATTGGTTGCTCAGGATTTTCGGGACTTCCTAAAGAAGCGCGATATCGCGCGCGACGACCCGAAAATCGTCCAGATTTTTACCACATTCTGCAAGAAGCAGAAGCCGGCCATCTAAAGAACGAACCAGGTTCCCAGCCAAGAGCAAGACGCCATCGCCTCAATCGGGGTTTCAGGAACGGCCCAGGCCGGCCCGTTGAAATCCCGATATGGTTCAGGTCGCGCCAGGAATCGACGTCAAACGCTGGCTCAAGGCCTCCAGACATCTATACGAAGTGCAGCACAACCTGCCGAATGAGCCACCAGGACAGCGTTCCCGAAACCCCGAGCTTAAGCTGAGCAGAGACGCAGAATAGTCAGGCCATCGACGTTCCTACAATCGCCACAATCCCCACAGATCTTAGCGATTCATCGCCTCGCAAGGCGATATCGAGGTCCACACGGGGTTTCAGGAACGCATGAAAATCATGCCTTAAATGCCCCCTGTGACCCAACTCGCGCCCAACCACTGCCCAATTCAGCACGCCACAGGTTTGCGGAAGTCTCAGGTTCCGCGAAAATTTGCGATGCAATAGCCTGTTCCTGAAACCCCGAGTCAATCAGTCTCAAGCCTAAGGGCACGACCGGTCCACTATGCAGCCATCAACCGAGCGTTCCTAATACCCCGACAGGCGATCCCACGCGCCCATTTCGCGGCCCTGTCTTCAATCTAAAATCGAAAGATCCAATGCGTTCCTAATACCCCGTGACTGTGCCGGTCAGCGAAGTGGACCTACGTGTTCCTGAAACCCCGATTGCCCTCGCTTCGCACAAGAATCGAGCCGATCGCACCGCACTCCTTTGGCACTCTCGAATGGCGGAATTCTGGCGCTAAATGATTGATAATCAGGCGATGTGTCACTTCGTAAAACGCGTTTTACGAGTACGCTCGGCCCCGTTCCTGAAACCCCGTGCCATGGCGAATTCGCCCTTTTCGGTTAAAACGGTCTCCGCCCTCCCCTCATTCAAAGTATCCTAGAAAATCAGCGCAAATGCTGCCATTCTCCCATGGTGCCTGGCCCTCTCGAAATTGAAAATTCGGGGTTTCAGGAACGCTGACGGGGTTTCAGGAACACCACTACGGGGTTTCAGGAACGGGCCTTCGGGGTATTGGGAACACATCTTCGGGGTATTGGGAACGGCCCCGTTCACGCGACTCAGGGAATGTCCACGAGTCACAGCCCGCAACGCTCCCACGTAACCTTCTATCCTTATCCTTAAAGGATCTAAAACGCCTGCGGCGCCCTCCCCTTTGAATTTGAAAGAGGAGGGAAAGAGGGACGGATTCTGGCAAGGAGACCAAGTTATGGGGTTCATTGCCAAGCGTCCCTCCCAGGAGCTCATCGACATCGTCGCCTCACTCAAAGGCCAATGGCATGGACACTACGCCATGTGTCGATGCCCGGCCCATGCTGACGACGATCCCAGCCTATCGCTTCGCCAAGGCGATCGGGGCATCATCGTCCACTGTTTCGCTGGCTGTAGCCCGCACGACGTCCTCAGGGAAATCGCAGCTTTGCCCAAAACCGTTGGCGCCCCTGCCCCCAGCTATCGGCCCAGTCGAAACATCGGAAACGTCCACAAGCTTTGGGAACAAGGCCGCCCCGTTCGCGGCACACTCGCCGAAGCCTACCTGCGGCTCAGGAGCCTGCCCCTAGAACTACCCGATATTCGCTTCCACCCGCGGTGCCCTCACAAGCCCCATCCGTTCACTGAATTCAAACCAGCTCTTCTGGTCGCGGTCCGTGAGGGCCATCAAATAGTCGCGATAACGCGCATCTTCCTCGACCCACACACCGGCAATCGAACGGGTAAGTTCATGCTGGGCCTACCGGGCAAGGGAGCCTGGAAGCCAAGACCCTTGGACAGCACCCATCTTGCTCTTGCCGAGGGTTTTGAAGATGCCGCGGCTTATACACGCCTGAACGGTGTCACATGCTGGGCCACATTTACGGCCGAGCGGCTCCACCAGATCACAATTCCGGAGACAGTCCGCCGTCTCATCATTGCTGAAGACAATAACGCACCTGGCCGACACGGGGCTTTGCGGGCCCTGAAAGCCTATCGCCGGCCTGGATTGGAAATCGTGCGGCACTCACCAAAACCGCACGAGGATTGGGCCGAAGCAAACATGGTGGCCTGAACCAACGACATTTTCCCAGGCACCAAGTGAAGGAAAGGGGAGGGGGGGACCTGACGACGAAACAGAAAACGTCAGGAGTTGATTAATGTCGGACCTCTTCACGACCCAGCAAGCACGCCAGTTTGATGCCGTTTCCGCTGTATCCCGCCTTATCGCAACCGGAGATCTGGACCGAAAAGTCCTCAACGAAGCCTGCAATGCAGCCTTCAACGGCAGCAACGCCAACGGTGCCTGGTCCCAGCGCGACAGCTTCGAAATCATGGAACAGGGCCTTGTGCACCACGCGCGAACCCTGGAGCCGATTACCAGCATCGAGCAGATCGCTATCCTCGATCAGCTATCGCGCGCACTTCCCACACAAACAGTACGCAGCGAAGACCAGATCCGCTTCCAGCAATTCTCCACACCGCTCGAGCTCGCTGGACTGATGATCCTCCTGGCGCAGCCCAAGCCTTCGGATACCGTTCTGGAACCCAGCGCGGGCAACGGAGCTCTCGTTGCCATGCTGCCTAAGGTGAAGGGACTTCATCTCAACGAACTCGATGGCAAGCGAAAAGCCATCCTCGAGATGCAATTCACCAACGCCAGCGTCACCTCGTTCGACGGCGCCATGCTTTCAGCCCATCTGCCTAAAGCCATCCTTCCAACCCTGATCCTGATGAATCCACCATTTGCCCGCTCAGAAGGGAGAGGAAAGGACCGCTATGCAGCCGTGAGACACCTGCGCTCCGCCATTTCCCGCCTTGCAGCGAACGGGCGCATCGTCGCCATCATGCCCGAATGGTTCACGCCCGAAGGACCCATGCGCAAGATCTACGAGGCAACTTTCGACGGCTGCACTGTCGCGCAAAGCTACCTCCTCCAAAAAAGCTATTTAAAACAGGGCACTAGCATTGCAATCAGGCTGCTTGTCATCGACAAGCGCCCCGGCCCGAACCAACCAATGGTCATCCAAGGCGACAGCGTCGCGAAGATTGCCTCCAAGATCGTAATCCCCGCACGCCGAACGCTACCAGCTCCCCAACCTGCAACCCAACAGCCCGGGCAGGCCAGCATTTCTCTGTTCAAGGCGGCACGCTCCGGGAAAACGTCTGCGGTTCCGTTGAGCAAACCCAGGGTCAGCAACGCTGCGATCGAACTGAACTATACCTCTCTGGAAACACCGCGGCCGCTTGGCAAGCAATCTGGGGTCTACTTGCCTTACCGACCGAGCCGTCTCGACATCTGCAACGCCGCCGCGCATCCAACAGCGCTCGTCGAATCCGTCGCGATGGGATCGATTCCCGCTCCAGTACCCGACTATCGACCCAAGATCCTTGAGCGCGTCCTCAGAGACAAACTCGTCTCGGAAGCCCAACTCGAGACGCTCATCTACGCCGGAACCGCGTGGTCGCAATTCCTTCCCGGTCGCTACAAGCCAGACGAGGAAGGCGTTGGGCTCTCCCCCAAGGAAGACGGCGACCAGTATCGCAAAGGCTATTTCCTCGGCGATGGCACAGGCGCTGGGAAAGGGCGCCAGATCGCAATCTGCATTCTCGATAGCTGGCTATCTGGACGGCGCCGCAACATCTGGGTGTCCAAAAACGAAAGTCTGCTGGAAGACGCTCGCCGCGACTGGCAGGCTATCGGTGGCCTTGCGGCCGACATACAGCCTCTTTCCGGATGGAAGATCGACGAACCCATCACGATGGGCGACGGTATCCTGTTCATGACCTTTCCAACACTGCGGAGCCAGCGCCAGGACGCAACCCGTCTTCGACAGGTGCTCAACTGGGCAGGGAGTGACTACGAGGGAATCATGGCCTTCGACGAATCCCATGAAATGGGCGGGGTCGCCGGCGGGGAAGGGGCGCTTGGAAAGACCAAAGGATCTCAGCAGGGCATCGCAGGCGTGCGTCTTCAGAACCACCTCCCTCTTGCGCGCGTTCTCTATGCCTCGGCAACAGGCGCATCGGACGTCAACAATCTCGCGTACGCCGTGCGGCTTGGTCTCTGGGGGGAGGGGACCTCTTTCGCCAACCGGGAAAACTTCATCAGCGAAATCCGCGCGGGCGGAATTGCAGCCATGGAACTGGTTTCGCGCGACCTCAAGGCTCTGGGCCTATACCAGGCCCGTGCACTGAGTTTTGCCGGTGTGGGGCTTTGTTGCGCAAATCGTTCAGCGGGTAGCGGTTGGCCTTTGAAAGCGTTCGGTCACGCGACGCGCTGAGTTTGAGGCGTTCCGAGCGCGGTGAAGCGGTTGAGGATGGCCGCACGGATTTGCAT
>NZ_JABWCU010000038.1 GCF_018491765.1 Novosphingobium profundi
TACCAGCGCACCGCCCATAGGATGACCTCTCCGGTGAAGTGCCGCCCCTTGAAATCGTTCATCGCAACCGATCCTGCCAATCCAGCAGCCCAATCTTGGCGAATGCGCCAGAGTTTGCAACAGAGCCCGATCAAGCAATAGGCCGGGCCTGCCTTCGGCCCGCGCTCTACTGCGCGCCGCTATCGCGGCGCTCCGCGGAACCCCGCCACCGGGTTTCCGCCCATCCGGGTGACGATCGGGCTAGGCCACAGCAGACCGCCCCTGCGGGCGGGCGGCGTTCATCGGGAAACAGCTCCAATGCTTGAACGCGGTTCCCCGGCGGCGATCCTGATCGGCCGTTGGGGCGCGGCGCTGTCGCTGGTCGTCGGCGCGGTCCTGATCGGCCGTGTCCTCCGTAATTACCCCTACCTGCTCCCGAACCGTCTTCCCGGCCTGGTCCTCCACGAGTTGGGGCCGGCGCTGATCCTCGCGCTCGTGATCGGCCCCGCCATTGCCATTACCGATGACGGCAGATCGCGCCCCGGCATCCCGGCGCGGCTCGCGCTGTTCGCGCTCGCCGCCCTGGTCGCCGGAGGCGCCGTCCTCGCCTACGAGTTCAGGGCCGGGCTTGGGGGGCAATGGCTGTGATCGAGCGGCCGCATATGTGCCACATGGCACACCCTGACCTGGATCTCGCAAGGACGTTAGCGGGCAATGCGCGCGGCTTTCTGGGCTATCCGTCGCCTGGGACGATTGATCGCCCCTTACAGGATCGCTTCTATCGGCTCGCTATCGCGCTCGAGCTGGCGCTGAAATGCTATCTCGTCATTCACGGTCATACCGACGAGAGCAACCGCGCTATCGGGCACGACCTGCGGCGTGCCACTACCGCTGCGGAAGCCGAAGGACTTATCCTCGCATCGCCGCTCTGTGCCCTGATCGACGACACGCACCCGTTCTTCATGCAGGGTGGCTTTCATCGGGAGCGGCGGACAGACTGGAACCATGAGCGCGCCGATCGCGCAACGTCCACCCTGGCATCGCTGCTCGATCAATTCGACGCGCTCTCCGGCGCGGCGTGACCCCGTGACGACACGGAGCCGTCCCCCGGACGCCACCGTTCGCGGGGAACACCAAGGGCGGCTGCCCTTTCGTTCCCGAACGACAATCTTACCGCCCGTGTAATCCGCCAAGCGCGGCGCTCGACCCCCTTGCAGGGCGTCGGCCGCGCTAGGGCGGCTCGCCCGCGCCAGCGGCAAAGATTCCCGCTCTCCCTCCCCATCCCGTTCCTCGCCGGAAAGGCAGAGCCGGTTGCTGTTGCGACCGGCTTTCAGCCTCAAAGGAAAGGAAAAATCATGGGACGTATCAACGACAACCGCGCCGACATCTATCAGGAGATCACCGACCAGATGATTGCCATGATCGAGGCAGGCACCCGGCCTTGGTCGAAGTCGTGGAACGGCCGCACCGCGCCGAATATCCCGCTGCGCTCGACCGGCGTGCCCTATCGCGGCATCAATGTCCTGTCTCTGTGGGTCGCCGCCATGACGAAGGGCTTTGCTTCCCCGCATTGGCTAACATTCAAGCAGGCGCTCGCGCTTGGCGGATGCGTCCGCAAGGGCGAAAAGGGCTCGACCGTCGTTTATGCCAACAAGATCGAAGTGGACGCCGACAAGGGCGAACGTGGCAGCGATCAGGGAGGCGAGGACGGCAAGCGTCAGGTGGCGTTTCTCAAGCGATACACCGTCTTCAATGCCGAGCAGATCGACGGCATCGAGGCGAAATATCCTACCCCAGCCCCGATCATCACCGCGACCAATCCCGACGAGCGGGACGCCGAACTGGATGCGCTCTTTGCCCGCGTACCCGTCACGGTGCGTCATCACGGCGCGCAGCCCTATTATCAGCCAAGCGGCGATCATGTCGTCATGCCGGAATTTGCCGACTTCCACACCAGCGATGACTATTATTCGACGCTCGCGCACGAGCTATGTCACGCCAGCGGCCATGTGGATCGGCTCGCCCGTTCGACCCTCATTTCCACGAAGCGCGAAGACTATGCCCGCGAGGAATTGGTGGCCGAGCTTGGGGCCGCGTTCATCAGCGCGACGATCGGAATCAAACTCCACGACCGCGAGGACCATGCCGCCTATCTGGCGAGCTGGCTGGCGGCCCTTCGCAATGACAAAAGGTGTATCTTCACCGCCGCGCGGCTCGCGCAGGATGCTTCCGACTGGCTGTTGAGCCGCATGGCGATCGAGACAGTCTCCGAATTGGATGCGGCGGCGTGATCGCCCTCCATGATCCCGGCCCGATGAGGGCCGGGGCGTGGCGGCGCGCCCAACCAGACCCCGGAAATCGCGCGCCGCTCGCCCGCTGGCGGGCGAGCGGCGCGGCATCTCGTCGAATCTTAATTGAAAATAGGGGCGAATCGATTAAATAGGATCGCGGAGGCTTTGTTCGCGGCGACGCGTGCATTGCCTTCTCTCGTTTCAGGCCAAGGGCCTTGGCCGTAGATCGTTGATCAGCTTCATCCCGTAGATCCGATCGCCCCCTTCCGTCTCCCGTTTGAATTGCAGTCGGTGGACAAGATCCACCAGCGGGCGCAGCTCCTCCCGCGCCGGTGCCGTCATGCGGCGTAGCCGCAGACCCCAACTGATGACGTAAGCCACAATATCAGCCGTCTGGATCAGCGTCGTCAGATCGCTATGCACAAAGAACGGCTCGGGAATGATGAGGCGTGAACGGCTTCGGCCGTTGCGCGTGTTCACGAAATAGCTCGATACCTGACCAAGCAGGATATGCGCGGCGCTGCGGTCCAGCTCGTCGAATACCATATAGCCCATCGGGTCGCCTGGAAGGCCGTTCAGGAAATAATAGAAGCGCTCGAACAGGAAAGCGTAATCCTTGCGCAGCGCGTCACTGCGGTCGGGCCGTGGCGCTTCGCGCGGGACGATCGTTGCAAAGACCCTCGCGCCATGACGCCGCGCCAGATCGAGGCTGAAACGGCAATATTCGATCTTTGCCTGCCCCAAGGCGGTCAGCCGATTGCGCGTCACCGCTGTCCCGTCGATCAGCAATTCGCGCGCGAGCTGGGTTCGCTCGGCATGCTCGAACGCATCGAGCTGCGCCGCATGCTTGAACGTCTTGCGATCAAGGAGCTTCTGCGCCTTGGCTTCCCGGCCATACGCCTCGAACAACCGCATTCCGAAGATATGCTGCTGTGCGTCGGACAGATCGCGGATCAGTGGCCATACCCGCCGATCCTCGATCGCGATGCCCGCAAGCACCTCATAGGGCGAATGGCGCTGATCCTGACCGGACTCATCAATGAACAGGGTCCAACTCATCGTCGCGCGCGCATTCCTCCCCGCATCATGGGGTGGGTAGCCCCGCATCAACGGCTTCGATCGAGAGAACCACGCTCAGTCCGGCAGACGCGGAGCTGACGCTAGAGCGGCAACGATCCCAAGACAACAAATTCGGGCGCGACCCTGCCGGGCACGGCTCTATCGGCGCTGCGCGCCGACCGAGCCACCGTGCCGGCGTCTCGTCCCAGGAGGGTGACGATCCTCGCGTGAGGTGTGCCATGTGGCACACCTAAGGCCGCGCAGGGCGCGGTGCTGGCCTGTTTGCGCCCACGGCCCTCCCCCGGAGGCCCGTCAGGCGCGAGGGAACACCAGGGCTGCTGCCCTTTCGTTCCCGAAGCAAAATCGACAGCCCCGTGTGGTCCGCCAAGCGCGGCACCCGACGCCTTGAAGGCGTCGGCCGCGCTAGGGCGGCCTGCCCGCACCAGGCCATCGATTTTCCTCCTCCCTCCCCGTCCCGCTCCTCGCCGGAGAGGCAACCCCGGTTGCAGCGGCAACCGGCTGCGCCTCGAAAGAAGGAGAAAGGACAATGGCTTACACTCGATACAAGGGCGACCCCTATTGGAAGCGGGCCAAGGTGGACGGGACCGGCGTGGACGGCACCCCCTACGCCAAGGGCGACCGGGTTTTCTTCTATCCCCGATCCGGCGCGACCTACGCGGGCGAAAGCGCCCAGCGCGCATCGGTCGAATTTGACGAACTCGCGAGCCTCGAAGGCTGACCCCTCCCCATCGATACAGATCATAGGAGTTTCATCATGGCTATCATCACCGTCAAGCTGTCGCAGCTTCGCCTTTCCCCCCTCAACAGCCGCCGCGTGAAGCCTTCCGCCATCGACAGCATGGCCGACGACATCGCCGCACATGGCCTGTTGCAGAACCTCGTCGTCTATGAGGAAGATGACCTTTTCTGGGTGTTCGCCGGAGGGCGGCGCTATCGGGCGCTCAAGGAATTGGTGAAGCGCAAGAAGGTCAGCAATAGCGATCTCTTCCCCGTCGAGATGCGGACCAAGGAAGAAGCCATCGAGCTTTCCTATGCCGAAAATGCGGCGCGCGAGGACATGCACCCCGCCGACGCGATCCGCGCGTTCGCAGGGATGCGCGACATCGGCATGGACCCCTCCGATATTGCTGCCCGGTTCGGCTATAGCGAAAGCCATGTTGCCCGGATGCTGCGGCTCTCCGCGCTCAATCCCAAGCTGATCGATATTCTCGCCAAGGATCAGTTGACCATCGACGCGGCCAAGGCGCTCACCCTCACCGGCGACCATGCCGAGCAGATGCGCGTTTTCAAGGCGTCGAACGGTCAGGCCCATACCATCCGCCGGATGCTCACCGAAGAAAAGCTGACGACCCAAAGCGGTGAGTTCCTGTTCGTCGGGCGCGACGCCTATGCCGATCAGGGCGGCACCATCACCCCGGACCTGTTCAGCCAAGGGGACGGCGGTTACGCCGATCAGCCCGAAATCGTGCAGGAACTTGCCGAAGCCAAGCTGGACGCGCTTGCTGCCGACTATCGTGCGATCGGTTGGTTCGAAGTCGGCGCGACCATCAGCCAGCCCTATGACCTCTACAACAAGGGCTATCTCTATCCCGGTGAGCGCGAGCCGTCCGAGACGGAGGCCGCACGGTTGGCGGAACTGGATGCCGAAATGGAAGCGATTGCCGAAGCCGAGGGCGAAGACAGCGACCGCATCGAACCGCTTATGGCGGAACGCGAAGCCATCACCGACGCGCTGCGCTTCTACAATGCCGAGCAGAAGGCCATTGGTGGCGTTGCGCTTTGGATCGAGCGGGACGGCTCGCTTGGCAAGCGCATCTATCGCGCCAAGGCGGAGAAGAAGCCCAAGGCGGGCGGCGCGCAGGGTGGCCCTGCCCCGCTCTATCCCAACAGCCTGTTCGCGGACCTGACCCGCATCAAGACGCAGATCGTGCAGGAAGCGGTTGCGGCCGACCCGGCGCTGGCGCTCGACATCATGCTGGACAGCCTCGCAGGCCAGTTGCTCCACGGCGCACATAGCTATCAGATGGCGATTGAAGTGCAGGCCAAGACCGTCACGACCGATGTGCCCGACGAGCTTATGGCAACCAGCGATGTTCGGCCCGTCGAGGATATGATGGCGACCCGGTTCGCGTCGATCCCCGCGCAGGGCCGCTTCGAGGCGATCCGCGCCATGAGCAGCGAGGACAAGATGGCGTTGCTGGCCGGACTGGTCGCCATGACGGTGGACGGGACGGTGTTTGCGGGCGGTTGCCCCGGTCAGCGGCATCATCAGTTCGAGCAGATCGCCCGTGCAAGCGGTGTGGACGTCGCCGCCCGTTGGAGCGCCCCCATCGCCCTGTTCGACAAGATGCGTCGGGCCGCGCTGATCGACCTGCTGCGCGAGGAATGCGGTGCCCCCAGCGCCGAAAATTGCGCCACCATCAAGAAGAAGAGCGACTTGGCGGTCAATGTATCGGAGCGGCTTCCGGCACACTGGCTCCCCGCGCCCATGCAGATCGGAGCGTTCGATCAGCCCGAGGGCGAGGCGGACGATTTCGATCCCGATATGGACGACGCCGACAGCGAGGCAGAGGATATGACCGACGAAATGGCATGACGAGTGGATGGGGGCCGGTTCCAATCGGCTCCCATCTTTCCGGTTTGCTAGAGCATCCGCATATCGAGCCCATCGCCGGCGCGCCCGCACCGCGATGCGGTGCGGGCGCGCTCACGGCCCTTTCAGGCCCGCGCGCGCCGCCCGCCCACAAGGGACGGGCGGCGCCTTGGCGATTATGCGCAGCGGCGACAGGTCACTGATACGGATAGGGGTGTGCCATGTGGCACACCCTGTTGGCGCTGCGTAGGGCGCGCCGAGAACATCGAGCAGATCGCCCAAGGCGCGGCGGCGATAGGCATTCAACCAGCGCCGGCGCCGATGTTCGGCCGCGTCATGGATCATATGGCATCGCTGACAAAGTGCGGCCAGGTTGCGCGCGGCATTGTCGGTGGGGTCATGATTGAGATGCGCGCAGGCCAGATAGACCCGCGTGATCCGCACGACTGCCGCAAGATCCGCACGCGGCACGCCCACCCGGCGCCCTCTCCCATCACGCCATTGCCGTGCAGCCGCGTCCCACCAGCGCCCATCGCCTAGATGAAATACATGACCGCCATGCGGGCGTCGGCAATGTTCGCAGCGCCCTTTAGCGCGGTCGAACCGGATAAGCCTCGACAGCTCGGGCCAGTCGATCGGGTAGAGCCAGCGATGTTCGGCCATGATCGGCATGACGATTCTATGAGTCAGTCCGAACGAGAACGAAAGCAGAATATCGCGAGTAGCAAACCTCGCTTGCCAAAGGCCGTGCGACATTCGCACCGCGCCTTTGTGCCGGTCGCGATCATCGCGTCGGCGGGGGGAACACCAAGGGCACCCTGCCCTTTCGTTCCCGAACGACAATCTTGCCGCCCGTGTAATCCGCCAAGCCCGGCACCCGACGCCCCTGCAGGTGTCGGCCGCGCTAGGGCGGCTCGCCCGCGCCAGCGGCGAAGATTCTCGCTCTCCCTCCCCATCCCGTTCCTCGCCGGAAAGGCAGGGCCGTGAGGCCCGAGTGGCCTTGCGGCCCATGCCAGCAGGAGGAACGATATGCATATCCCCGAACATCTAGATGCCATCCGTCGACTGAACGACGCGGCGCGGAGCCATCCTGGCACCGCTTCGATTGCCAACGTCACCTTAGGTTTTCAGGCACTCCCCGATGCGGACCGCTTTACGGCTCTGGCGGCGATTGTGAGCTACTCGCAATTCGAGAGCGACAACGACCCTTATGGCGAGCATGATTTCGGTGCGGTTTATCGCCTTGGATCAGGGCAATGGACGCAGGACCGGCCCGGCGACGACAAGGAGATTTGCGAAACCGTTTTCTGGAAGGTCGATTACTACGACGCCAGCCTGACCTATGGCAGTGAAGCGCCGTGGGATGAACAGCAGACAAAGCGGGTGCTGACGATCATGCTCGCGAGCGAATACTGATCGGCCGTCGCGAAACGCCGCGCCCATTCGGGCGCGGCGTGAGACGAGGGGAATGGCGATTTTGGCGAGTGATTTGTTGAGAAATCGCGCTGGAAGGCGTATTGGTTAACCGAAGAAAGGATGACGCGGTGGCTCAGATCGATCTTGAAAAGCTGCGCGAGCGCGTCCGGCAAATGGATTTCGAACGCGGCTCCCCCGAGCAGGTAGCGCTTTGGCGTGAAGATGTAGCGGAGGCGCGCGCCAATCTCGTCATCGAGGACATGACGCCGACCGGCGATGAAGATGCGATGTTCGCGATGATGCTCGACGAAGGCGTGCCACCTCCCCTCATGGCATCGATCATCCTCAGCCTTTATCAGCCCGGAACCCGCCAAATCGCTGCCTGACATTGGCAAGCGATCCCTACATCTATCCCGGCACCGAGACGCTTCGGAACAAGCTGGGGATCACCGATGATAAAATGCTCACCGAGGCCGAGCGGCGCTTGATGCTGGCGCGCGGGGCTGAGGCTGCGCGCCTGACGTTTCCGGCGACCGCTGAGGGCTATCGCGCGCTTCACAAGCATCTGTTTCAAGACCTCTACGATTGGGCGGGCCAGGACCGCACGGTGAACATAGCCAAGGGAGGATCGAGTTTTGCCGCCGTCCCTTACCTTGCGCGCGAACTCGACAAGCGGTTCGGGGACGTAGGCCAGCAGAATAGCTTTCGAGGCCTTCCGCGAGATGAGTTTTTCGACCGGCTTGGCAATCACATCAACGAGATCAACGCCATCCATCCCTTCCGCGAAGGCAATGGGCGCACGATGCGCCATCATGCGGCGCAGATCGCGCGCGAGGCGGGGCATCCGATCCGCGTCGCCGCGATCGACAAGGATAAATGGATGGAGGCGTCCCGCCACGGCTTCCTGACGGGCGATCATCGCGGCATGGCCGCCGTCCTCGCGGCCGCAGCAGTACGGCGCGACCTCGCGCCCGAAGCGCGCATCGGTCCCGCCGGGATCGCGATGCTCCCCAAGCGGGCGCCGCCCGAGGGGCAACGCTACCGCTTGACGCTGACCAAGGTGCGCGAGGAACTGGATCGCTATCTGCCCGCAGCGCGCCAGCAGGCGGCCGAGCGGCTGCGTGGCCTCATCAACGATGATGGGTCGTCGGCCGCTATCGCGAGCGCACGCACCGAGCTTGCCTATGTTCGCCACGCCAAGGGGCCGGTCTATCAATCGCACCTTCTGACCTACCTAGGGGTGCGGCAGGTCGATGCCATTATAAGCCCGCAGCAGACGCCGCTAGAGCGTGTGCGGGAGATTGGGGCCGCGCTTGGTATCCAGATCAATTCCCAACAGCAGGCGCAGCTACAGCGGGCGGTCCGAGCCTTGGAAAAGCCGGTTCTCCCGCCGGGGCATGCACCGGGCCAGGAACGGCTCGCCGCGGCATTTCTGAAGAACACTGCCGAGATGAATCACGCCGATCCTCGCCTTGCGCCGGCGCAGGCGATCGTCGATGCCGCCATGCAGACCGCGCGCGAGCGGGGCGAGAGCGCACGCATGGTCGGGACGATCGGAGAGTCGACCCGCCAGCTCGTCGCTGACCGGATCAAGTCGGGAGGCTCGCTGGACGCGGAAATAGGAAGCGCGGCGCCGCCGACGCAATCGCCGGCGCCGCGCGACAAAGATCGTAGCCGCTGACAGTGTTGAGGGCCGCAACAAGATCTGCAGCGTCACATGCTTGCACTGCATCTCGCGATGGAGCCGGGGCCAGTCGGGCTTCGGGGTACCGCCGATAGCCGGTCTTGTTGCCCGCTTCGCGGTTTAGCGCCAGCGCGCCGTCGCTCATCCCGTGCGGCAGCGGCCAGCTCAGCCCGGCCCCCCGTGCAGTGCGAACTCCCTATTGCATAGGCTCTCGCAATAAGTATACCGTACCGTACCGTAAACGGCTATAGGTGCCATTTTGCCTGTCTCTGAACCAGCCGTTCTTACCGAAAACAACGCAACGAAAATTTCGGGCGATTGGTTGGCCACTACGGTTCAATCGGTAGAAGAAAACGCCAATGGCCATGCGCTGGCAGCAGTTGATCAGATCGACTGGAGCCAATTAGGGCGGGTAGACAGTGCTGGCGCATTTGCGCTCCTTCATGCGCTTGGTGTCAGAGATTTAGGGGACAACGTCCCAGAGCAGCTTCGGCGTGTCTTAGACATCGTTGCCCCAGCGATGCAGGAACATGCGACTAAAAAGCCCAGGAAGTCCTACGGTTTTTTCACAGGCTTGGGCCGCAAAGTGGTTACAGCGCTGGGCGAGCTATATGGTAATATCGTGTTCCTGGGCCGCTCTGAGGTGGGCGTTGGAAGAGCGGTTATCAACCCTCGCAGGTTACGCGTACGAGCGCTAGTCAGCGTGATGCAGCAGGGAAGTCTCGAGGCGCTGCCAATCATCATGACGATGACATTCTTCATCGGGGCAGTGGTCGCATTGGTCGGCACGAACCTATTGCAGAACTTGGGCGCATCGGTCTTTACCGTTCAACTCGTTGGGGTGTCGGTATTGCGCGAGTTTGGGGTGCTAATACCGGCAATTCTTCTGGCTGGCCGATCGACGTCTACATTCGCTGCTCAAATCGGCGCTATGCGAATGAACCAAGAAACAGATGCAATGGTGGTCATGGGTGTCGATCTCACAGAGGCGCTTGTAACCCCACGCGTGCTGGCGATGATCATTACTCTCCCGCTATTATCAGTCGCAGCGATGATTGCCGGCATTCTTGGTGGCCTGCTTGTGAGCTGGGCTTCTTTGGATATTTCACCAGTGTTTTTCGTAGAGCGTCTTCGGCAGACGGTGGACCTCCAGCATTTCTGGCTTGGTCTGATCAAGACACCTGTAATGGCCATCATCATTGCACTCACTGGCTGCCGCCAAGGAATGGCCGTACGGGGCGACGTCGAGGTATTGGGTAGAAACGTCACGACCGCAGTCGTGCAGGCATTGTTCGCTATCATTCTTCTCGATGCGGCTTTCGCCCTCGTTTTCATGAAACTGGACCTGTGATGGCCGAGCGGGAAAGGGTGATCGAGGTACGCGACCTTAAAACAGCGTTCGGTAAAACGGTAATCCACGAAGATTTAGACCTCGACGTCTATCGCGGGGAGATTCTGGGAATAGTTGGTGCTTCGGGCGGAGGAAAGTCCGTTTTGCTCAATACGATGTTGGGATTACAGCGACCGATTTCTGGATCGGTAGTAGTAGGCGGTCAGGACATCTTCAATAATCCTGATCGAAAATGGCTTGCATCAAACATGGGCGTGATGTTTCAAAACGGCGCGCTATTTTCATCCCTGACGCTTCAGGAGAATGTCGAAGCGCCGTTTCTTGAACATACCGAGATCCGAGGCGAATTTCTAAGCCGATTGGCCCAGATGAAAATCTCTTTGGTCGGGCTTGCTAATGATGCCGCATATAAGCGGCCGGCAGAACTTTCAGGCGGCATGAAGAAACGCGCCGGCGTTGCACGTGCACTAGCGCTCGACCCGAAGCTTCTTTTTCTAGATGAGCCAACGGCAGGCCTGGATCCCCTCGCTGCTGCAGAATTTGACGACTTGATCGTATCGCTGCGTGATGCCTTGGAGTTGACTGTCGTCATGGTCACCCACGACCTGGACAGCCTGTTTCAAATCTCTGATCGAGTAGCAGTTCTGGCGGACAAAAAAATCGTCGCGTCTGACGCAGTCGAAAAACTACGTGATTCTGAAGACGAATGGACACGCTCTTATTTCCAAAGCCGAAGAGCACGGCGATTCAACTCGGGTGGCAACTAAATGGAGAGACATGCCAATTACGCTCTAGTAGGTAGTTTGACAGTTGGTCTGCTGGTCGCAGCGATCGTCTTCATTCTCTGGCTAGGTAATGACCAATTTGGTAAAGGCTTCGACCATTATCGAGCTGTTTTTGACGGACCTGTGCGCGGCCTAACCGAAGGTAGCGAAGTTGACTTTAATGGCATCAAGGTCGGGGAGATCACAAAGCTTCGTGTAGATCCATCAAACTCTCGCCGCGTGATTATCGATGTGAAGGTCGAAGAGGATACGCCGATAAGGGTAGATACATTTGCCTCAAAAGAGTCCCAAGGTGTGACAGGGGTCAGCATTATCCAGTTAACTCCTGGTTCGCCTACAAGGCCACTGCTTCGCGATGCGTCGCGTGAGCAGCCCCCGATAATAAGAGCGAAGCCCGGATCGTTGGATTCGGTGCTGGAGGCGGGAGGGCAGACCCTCGCTAAGGTTTCTGAATCATTCGATCGGGTCAATCGGGTACTTTCTGACCGAAATATCGCAAAGGTCGATGGCATGCTCGCTGACATCAGATCAGTGACGGCAGAACTTAACAGTCGAAAGGCAATGTTTGCGGATGCTCAAAATGCAATCCGTCGCCTTGATTCAGCGTCGGGTGACATCGAGCAGGCTGCGGCGGCTGCGAGAACCGCTATTCAGGGCGATGGTACGCAAGCCTTTGCAGACATCCGAGAAGCGGCCGCGAATGCGAAGAGCGCGACGAACGATGCTCGGGCTTTTATAGCTAAGTTGAACGCGAGTGCAGAAGGTCTTGAGGGGCCAGAAGGTAATCGCGTGGCGGGGGCTCTACGTGGGCTGGAAAAGGCTGCCGAGTCACTTGATCGACTTACCCGACAAATACAGCAAGATCCCCGCTCTGTTCTCGGAAGGGGGAAAGCGCGAGAAATGGAGCTGCCAAAGTGAAAAATACGTTGAAAATCTCTTCAGCGCTCCTCTTAGTCTCGCTGTCGGGCTGTGTTGGTGGGCTTCTGGGCGGAGGTAAGCCTGCGGACCTATATTCCTTTCGCAGTGAGCCCCCGCAAAGGCAGCCTGATGCCAATGCACGGGTTGTTGCTGTCCGCCAATTCTCATTTCCGAATAATCTACGGCCTGACAGCATTGAAACCAATGCCAACTCGCGGGTTGCTGCTCTCGCAAAAGCACGTTGGTCCCAACCCGTCCCGGAGATGTTCCGTCTAGCTCTGATTGACCAGCTGGAGCAGTCTTCCCGAACGCGAGTTGCGCGAAGCGACTTCCAAAAACCGGCGGACATCATGTCGGCGGAAATTTCGCAGTTCACGGCCACCTTTGATCAGGGACTGAAGGCTCCCCCATTGATCACTATTGTCGTGCGCGCAGAGGTTGCAAGCGGGGCAGCACGTGATGTGGCAGTGCGGTCCTTCGAATCTCGAACAAGAGCCACTGATGCTACAGTGACGTCCATCGTTGCAGCTTACCGTGCCGGTGTCTCCAATATCACACAAGAGATTACCCTGTGGTACAGGAATATCTGAATTTTATCATAGTAGATAGGGACAGATATGAGGAAAGTTTCAGCTGCCTTTACAATCTTGGTACTGACTTTTGCGTCTGCCGGCGCGGCTCAGGAGGGACACAAGGAATCCAAAAATACCGGACCGGATTCAGTTCGATCTATTGCCTCCCAACCAGCTAAAGACGTTGGAGCGGTAAAGCAGGATATCCCACCCGTTCTCTTAAGCGCTTCTTCTAACCCATACGATCGGGCATCGACCCGGACCTGCAACGAGATAAAGCGTAATATCGCTGAGTTGGACGATGTTCTCGGACCGGATTTCGATGTAGGAGCGGACCGTAACGAAAATCGTCTTGGTAAAGTAGCGGAAGCTGGTGGAAAGACGATTGTCAACTCGATCATACCCTTTCGTGGCTTGGTGAGGGAAATAACAGGCGCAGCCCCAGCGCAACGTCGCCTGAATACCGCAATCGATGCGGGGTTTGCGCGGCGGGGCTTTTTACGGGGAGCCGCCATATCCCGAGGCTGTCGTCTCTGATGAGCTCACGGCAACAAGCTCAGCATTAAAAGGTGGGTTAGAGGACGAGATACGAGGCGCGCCGCCAGATGTCCGGGAGCGATGCCGGCAGGAGCGCAGCCGTCCACAGATCGAGGACCTGCGCGTCGCGATCGACAATGCCCTTCGCCGCCTGTCGCCCAAATCGGCGATGGCCCAGGCGCTCGCTTATGGCCGCCGGCGCTGGGAGGCGCTCACCCGCTTCCTCGACGAGGGCACGGCCGAGATCGACAACAACATCGCCGAGCGGTAAGCGGTGTCTGAAGGCCGCATCTGCCACGTAGCGCGCTAAGCGAGGAGCTGTGGCTTCACGCGGTATATCGGGACGCGGCCCATCCGATGATTGCGCCGCCGATGATGCCACTGGCCAGGATGGGGACGTAGGATTTGGTGATAATGGCGTCTGGTAAGCTGATCAGCAATCCGACCAACACACCGACGGCAACAGGGGGGGATTGGCATCCTTATAAGCGGGATCAGAAATCCGATTGCAAAACGGCTGCAGAAAGCCGCGATGAGAGCGGCCTTCTTGTCCGGGAAGTCCATCGGCAGCATGAGGGCAACGTCAACGCAGCCGAAGAGGACGCCCGCTATTAATCCCACCAGGATCGGATTCATCGCTAGCTCCCTTCGCACGCGATCGTAGCGGACAGCTTACATGATCGTTTGACGCCCGCAATGAGCGGTTTTGCTGCGAGGTATCAGGCGGCTTGCGCGATCATCGGATCGCCAGGCTGCCAAGCCCACGGCATCAACTCATCCCAGCGCGATGCCGGCCAGAAGCACCATCGGCCGCCAACCTGAAAGGGATCGTCGAACGGCTCGACACGGTGCGCGACATCGGGATCGTGGCCATCGGGCACGACGCATCCATGCCGCCCGCTATGCCGTCATCGCGCGAACCGCCGGCATCGCCATCGTGCTATCACCAACTCGTGGCGCTACGGCAGTCCATCGCAGGTCTAAACGGAGGGGACACAAATGGGATCAGGCGGATCCCAAGAAGTCATCCGACGGCGCAGCGAGCGGCCGCACGCTTCGCGCGCCAGCTTCGCAGCAGTTCGATCTGTTTTGAGTGTGCATCATCAACGGGCGAAGGTTCATACCGAGGGGGCGAATCGACCGACAGGATCCGGGATGCTGTTCCCTTGGCTGGTACGCTGTTCGTTTGATCCAAGAGTGCGCGCAGCATCTGCCGCCCTCTCACCACGCGGCTTTTGATCGTGCCGACGGGAACCCGCTCGATTGTGGCCGCCTCCTCGTAGCTTAGCCCCTCGATCCCGATGAATCGAATGCACCGCTGCTGCTCAGGCGTCAGGCGCGGCCACACGCGGCGGACATCGCTCAACGTCACGACCGATTCCTGATTTGACGCCACCGGAACATCGATGAGTTCGGCGGTCTCGCCCGCTTGTCCTGCGCCTCGACGACGCACCTGTGACAGAAAGGAGTTGTGGAGGATACGGAAGGTCCAAGCCTTCAAATTCGTACCGGGCTCGAACGACGCGCGGCTGCGCCAGGCTTTCAGCAAGGTTTCCTGAACAAGGTCCTGTGCAGTATCGGGGTTTCTGGCCAGCGATCGCGCGTAGCTCGCCAGCCTGGGCATCAGGTCGCTCAGTGCAGCACCGAAGTCACGCCACTCCTCAGTCGGTACATGCAGTTCGTGATCCGGTTGTTCCGACACGCAAAAGCCCTTGCTCGATCGAACCAGGGGTGCCGATTATACACCGACTGGTTTACTTGTTCGGGAACGCCGCCTCCTTTGGATTGTTCCACTCCTCAGCGATGAAGCCCGATAGGCGAACGAGCGCGCGATAGGGCAAGGGTGGGGAATCGGGTATGCGGAAGGTTGGGCAGCAGGAAGTCAGCGCCTCTGCCTGCTCGAAAACCAAGCCCAGCCTGCAGGCAGCACCGCAGACGCCATCAACATTGCGCCGACAACATCATGGTCGCGCTGAAGGATCGCGCCAGCGACCAGCAGGCCGGCCGACAGGACGTTGGGATCGGCGCGCCGGGGCGATGCCGGAGTTGAGGAAACCGCGCCTCCCTGCAATTCGATCGGCAGCGCGCCCGACCGCGCAACCCGCTCGGCGAAGGCCACCAGCTCGGGCGAGGCGGCGGCCAGACGGCCAAGGCTCGTGGCCAGCCGGCGTCCGCCCCGCTTGAGGCCGGCGGGGCCGATCCGCTCCCGCAACAGTTCGCGCGCGATCGGTGCGGCGCGCGCCGCGATGTCGAAGCCGGGATCGAGCCGTCGCACGAAACCTTCGGCGATCAGCAGGGTGCGCAGCAGCAGGGCGAGGTCGGGTGGCAGCGCCAGGCGGTAGGTGCGCAGCAGCGCGAACACGCGTCCGAAGATGTCCGCCAGCTCGATCTGCCGGAGTACTGCCCCGCGGAACTGGCCGATCAGCGCGTCGAGGTCGCGGGTCAGCGCCTGGCGATCGACGTCGGTTTCGCCCGACCATTGAAGCAGCACGTCCGTCACCGATCGCGTGTCCTCGCTCGCGATGGCAAGGACGAGCGTGACAACCTCGTTCCGCCGGGCGGGACTGAGCACGCCGACCGCGCCAAAGTCGATGAACGCCAGCGACCCATCGGCCAGGACGAAGACGTTGCCGGGATGGGGGTCCGCGTGGAACCGGCCGTTGAAGATGATCATCCGCAGCACCGCATCGGCGTATCTGCTGGCGACGTCCGCACCGCCCTCACCCGCCCCGTCGAGGATCGCGCGGACCGGCATGCCGTTAAGCCGCTCCTGCACGTTCATCCGGCGGCCGACCTGATCCCAGTAGAAGGCGGGCGTGCGAACGCCGAGCGGCTGCAGGAAGGCGCCGATGCTCTCGCAGGCTGCTGCTTCGGCGCTGAGGTCCATTTCCTGCGACAGGCTCTCCGCGAAGAACCGGAGCAGGTCGTCGGGCTTGAGGCGGCGAATCTCCGGTGAGTGCCTCGCCGCGAGCCGCGCGACGCGGCGGAGCAGCTTCAGGTCGGCATCGACGCGTTCCGCGATCCCCGGCCGGCGCACCTTGACCACTACCTCGGTTCCGTCGAGCAGGGTGGCACCATGAACCTGCGCGATCGAGGCCGCGGCGATCGGCTCGCGGTCGAAGCTCGCGAACACGTCCGCGATCGGGGAGCCAAGCGCGGTCAGGATCGTCGACTCCAGCGCCTCGAACGGCAGCGGGGTAACCCGGTCCTGCAGCATCGACAGCGCGCGCACCCATTCCGGCCCGAGCAGGTCTTCACGGGTCGCGAGCACCTGCCCCAGCTTGACCGCGACAGGTCCAAGGTCCCGCAGCAGCGCGACGACCCGCTCGGGCGTACCGACGTCCACCGGCTGCTCCGAGCGACCGGGCAGCAGACCCAAGCGCGAGGCGAGCCCGTTCAGGCCGTGGCGCCCCATGATCTGGATAAGCTCGGCCAGGCGCGCGCGCTCACCGATCTGAGGCTCGTCGTCCGTGGTGGGCATCACGCGCTGCAATCATCCCCCTGCCGCGGGCGGCAGCCATCAAGAAACAGGTCGATACCGCGTGTGACACGATCGCGCGCCGCCTCGTCATACGCTGGCGGAGACAACCCCAGCGCTGCACGGCGCATGGGGGCGACCACGACGAGCGTGACGAACTGCTCGGCAGCAAATACTGGGTCGGCCAGCGAAAGCTCTCCCTTGGCATTGGCATGGGCGAGAATCGATGCCACCCACTGGACGGCCCGCTGGTAACCGAAATCGTGGATGTTCGCCGCAAGCGCGGGAAAGCGCACGGCTTGCGCGATGACGACACGTTCCATGGAAGCGATCCGGGGCGTCAGGAGCCACTCGAGCAGGCGATCGGCGATCACGCGCAGTCGCGGGCCGATGTCGGGTTCATCACTGCCGGAGGGTTCGAGCGCGCGCAGCTGCGTGTCGATCTCGTCGAGGATCACCGCCTCAAACACGCGCGCCTTGCTGCCGAAGCGCGCGTACAGGGTCCGCTTGGAGATGCGCGCCTGTTCGGCGATCATGTCGGCACTGGCGCCGTCGAACCCGTGTTCGAAGAACAGTTCGCGGGCGCTCTTGAGGATGTGTGAGGTCAGGCGGAGCGCGGCCTCAGTCGTCGGTCTGCCCATCTTCCTTGGGCGCCGCCCCTTTCTATCTTCATCGCTCATCTCGTTCTCCTGGATCGAGGATAGCGCGATCCGGACCGGTTGACGAGAAATCACGCCGGGACGGCCGGCCGCCTGCCATCCCGAGCTCAGCCCAGGACTGTCCTATCGTCTCGCGGTCGATCACTGCCGTGACCCCGGCTTGTAGGTCGGGAGGGACGGAGCACCCACTCCCAGCCCCTCCTGATCGATGCGAACGGCCGTATCCCTGACAGCACCGACCTTGTTCCTTGCTGAACGAATGGTCTCACGCAGTTGGGCCTGTTTGGCAGTCGCGCTGCGGATCGTGGGCCGAACCGCCTCTACGCGCGCCGTAAATTGCTCAGCTCCGTCTCGAGCGTTCAGCAACGTGCGGTTCGCTTTCGCGAGAACGGTCGCGCGACGTTCGTCCAGGACAGCTCTCAACCGTTGTGCGCTGTCGCCGGATCGTTGCAAGGCGTTCCCTACGGCCACGACGCGACCGCGCGCGCCGGAAAGCTTATCGGACGCCCCTCCGGCCCTGTCTGCCCAACCGGCGGAACTCTCCGCGAGCGCCGCCAGCCGATCGCTGGCCCGCTGCTGCTGAGCGGCGCCGAGGTTGCGCGTGACAGAGTCCACGGTGCGGCTGATCTTCTCGACCAGTGCAACGGGGTCCCCTCCGCCGCTAAGGAGCCCGCCTTCCTTGGCGGGGATGACGGGAAGCTCCCCGTCGTTCGCCGCAACGATCGGGGGCGCACCAGACCGGGCGCCATCGAGGCTGATGTTCGCGGTTCCGGTAAGTGCCGATCGTGCGAGCGACGCTTTCACGCCTGCGACGACGGGGATTCGAGGCTCGAGGCTGACGGTCACGAGAACCGCTGACGGGTCCTCCTTGTCGAACCGTATCGACGTGACATGGCCGGCCGGAACGCCCGAGAAGGTCACCGGCGACCCCTTCTCCAGACCGGCAACGCTTCCAGTAAAGCGGATCAGATAGGGATTTCCGTCTCCATCGCGCGCATCGAACAACCACAGCGTGAAGATCAGGAGCGTGCCCAGCAGAAAGCCGGTCACCACGAGCACCAGAAATTTGTTCGACCGCGTTTCCATGGACGACGAACAGGATAGGTCGAGGTTCGAGAATGTAAACCGTACTGTTCCTTTGATAATCTCTTGATGTGCCGGGGCGACCAGGTGGAGACTACCGCTCGAGAGGAGCTAGCGCATGGGCGAGGATTGGATGCTGCAACCGGCCGGGATTCCGTGGAGCAACTGGCTCGCGATCGAGCTGATCTCGGCGGGTGACGGGTTAAGCTCGATGAGGATCGCCTGGCGTCAGGATCTGGCCGACGACGACGAGGTGCTTGCCTCCGGTGTCCTGACGAGCCTCATCGATCAGGCATGCGGCGTGGCGGTGATGTCCCGGCTGGGCAAGCGGCTGGCGATCTCGACGCTAAACCTGAAGGTGGACCACATCCGTCCCATTGCGACGCGATGTGCTGCAACGGCATGGGCGCACTGCTACGACGCAACCGACCATCTGGCGTTCGTCCGTACCGAGGTCTGGGACACCGACCCCTCCCATCTGACCGCGACAGCCCAGGGCGTGTTCTCGATCAACCGGGTCGCGCTGTGACGCCGGATCGCCCGCCGGCATGCCCGACGCCGGGCAGCTTCGCCCAGATGCTCGACGCCATGATGACGGAACGCGAGGGCCGTTTCGTGCTTGAGCCCGCAGGCGACCTGATCGGCAATCCGATGCTGCCCGCACTTCACGGTGGCGCGATCACCTCGTTCCTGGAGCTGTCGGCGGGGTTGACCCTGCTGCGCACGCTGGCTCTCTCGCGGCCTCCGCGGTTGATCAGCACCCATCTTCAGTTCTTCTCGGCGGCACGGCAGGCACCCCTGCGCACCGCCCCGGCGATCAGACGCGTCGGGCGACGCGTCGCGGCGATGGAGGCTGAAGCGTTCCAAGAGGGCAGAGCAGAGCCCGTCTGCACCGCGCAGTTTGAATTCGCCCTAGTTGCTTGAGGCCTTCAGGCGGCGGAAACCGAAAACACCAGCTTCTTCAGCCAGTCGATTGCTCCATCGGCCCGCCGGTCGTGCGTGGCCATGCTGAGCTGGATGGCGGGATTTGGGGTATTCTCCAGGTTCGCGAAACCGAACGGCTTTTCAGCCCGCGCTGTTCACTCTGGTGAAAGCGCGAGCGGCTATATCTGACCGTCACTCGCCTGTATGTGGCGGCCGCCGGGTGCTGGACCGCCCCCCCCCGGCGATCTAGAAGGTGTAGGTCAGCCCGACCGCGGCGGCGAGCTGGTCAGCATCGCCCACGTCGCTGACTATAGGGCTGCGCTTGTACTTGCCCAGCATGCGACCATAGAGCACGCCGGCCCCGAGTCCGAAGCCGCGACGGAGGTCGCCACTCAGGCTTTGCAGGATGAAGGCGGACAGGTTGTACCGCTTCCAACCGCTGTCATTGATAGAATAGGTCCGCAAGCCGCTAGCGAGCGACCCTGCGGGCGTGACCGCGAAGTAGGTGCGGCCGTAGCCCTTCCCCACATAGTCCGCCGAAGCTCCGACCGAAACAAGCGTGCGGGTGGACAGCGGCGTCGCGTAGTTGATCTGCGGCGTCACGACGTAGCTGTCGTGAACGTCCGACAGGTCGTGGACATAGGCCACGCGGACGGTCAGCGTGTCGTAATCGCTGGTGATCACGCCCGTCCGGCTGATCCCGACATAGCCGCCGGCTTCCCACGCGGTGTCGATCTTGCCGAGTGCACGCACTTGGAGGTTGTCGACCTTGTTGGTCCGGTCAAGCCGCGCCGCGCCGATCACGCCAAGCTCGACGTTGGTACCTGGTCCCGAGCGGCTCGGAATCAGGTTCACATACAGTTGAGTGCCGCGCGTGAAGAAGTCATGGTCGGCAACCTTGCCGATCAGAACCACTCCGGGGGTGATGTTGTTCTTGTCGGCCCCTTCATAGTCAGGCAGCGTGGCCGCGCCCACGCCGATCGTTAGGCGGGAACGATCGGGGGCGCCGGTGTCCTCCGACTGCGCGCGTGCCGGCACGGCCGAGGCCAGGCCGAATGCAAAGGCCGCCGCGGTTCCAAGGGATGTCAAACCTTGCACTTTCATCAGAAATCGTGGGCCTCCCTGCCCCTGTTCGGTTCTTTGTGAGAACACGGTGGAAACGCTCAGACGAAGCGTCTATGATACGAAACGGTTTACATATTACAAGGTTGCAGAGTGGCTGACGCGCAGACCGAGTGCGGCGAGCATGGGTCCGACAGGCAGGGATCGGACGAGCGCAGCCGGGATGGGTCTCGATCCGATCAAGGGGGCGACGACCGGAAGGACGAGGACGGCAAGAAGGACAACAAGCCCGGGCTTCTCGAGCGTTATCCGATCATCCGCTACGTCCTGATCGGAGCCCTGATCCTCGGGATTGTCGCGGCGGCTCTGTTGCAAAGATTGTCCGCGAGCGAGTGAGATCCGCCGCTTCATGGCAATCAGGCGGCCGCGACCAAGTGTTGGTTGAGTAGTTCCATGGTCTCGGTCAGCGCTGACGGTCCAATGCCGAA
>NZ_JABWCU010000039.1 GCF_018491765.1 Novosphingobium profundi
TGACGCTGGAAACTCTCGGCTCGGTGAGCCATAACCCCATTGTCAGCTTGCCAGCACTGGCCGCCTGACCTGAACCCGATCCTGCCGTAGATCGACGGTTCCTACACCACCCCGTGGGACACGACCTCGCCTTTGCAATCACCTTTGCCTGGCTTCGATCCATGGCCGGGATCTTCACTCGACCGAGCGCCGTCAGGAAGATCTCTCGCCCAGCGTCCTTCGCTGCGAGTGCAGCAGCTTTGGATCGTTCATTGAGTTCCGCGAGTTCCTGTTTGAGCTGTTCGCGGCGGGCTTCAATTGCGGTCAGATCGTCGGTCTTAGCAGCCGGTCGAGCCATGACTTACTCCGGTAAAAGATGGGTGGGATCGGCAGGAATCATGGCTCAGGTTGGTTTGGATTGCCAGAATGGGTTTCTGAAAATCCAAACAAATTGACGCGCGCTAAGGGCGCTCAGTCTCACCGGAATATGGTGTGCTTAGGGCGCTCTCGGTGGGGCCTTGGCGCTCCCGTTTCAAAGCCCATTTCCGCTTCCACGTTTTTCGGCAGATTCCCTTGAGGGGGAAGGGCGCTTGTTGTAGGAAGGAGTAGTGGTTAGGTATGGCAGGATATGCTAATTGGCACCAATGATAACATTGGTTCATTTGGCGGCCGCTGCACGGGGCTTCTAAGTCATGATGGTGGGTGCACGATTGTCCGAGGAACTGGTGGCCGAGATCGATCGTCTCGCCATCGCCCAGGGACAGAGCCGTGCGTCGTGGATCGCCAGCACCTTGCAGCGCGCAGCGCTGGCATCCGAGAACGATAACCTGCCGGTGACCGAGGTGCAGGGCAGGGGCCATCCTGACGACTATGTGCGCGTCACTGTTCGCCTGCATCGCCACGAAATCGAGGCGATCGAGGGCGTGGCCGGACCTCTGCATCTCACCCGAAACGAATGGATCAAGCGCACCTTGCGTTGGGCCCTTTGGGACAAGGCGGGGGCGCTACGGCTTGCGCCTGTGAGCCAGACCGAGCTTGGCAAGCTGCGTAAGCAGATCCTCGCGATTGGCCGAAACATCAACCAGGCGGTGCACGCGATGAACGCGGCAAACCAGCCTGAAAGCCGCCTCGAATTGCATCGCGTGGCCGCGCAGTTTCTCGAGACCTGCGCCGACCTGAAGGCGCAGGTGTTCAAGACCCGGCGCGAGCTATCGTCCTATGTCGGCGGTGAAGTCGGATATTGGATCGAGGTACACAAGGCACAGGGCGAGGACGGAGAGGGATGAGCTTTCGCTTCACACCCGGTACGCTCGACAGTCTGGCGGGCATCTATGCGCCGCCCAAGAAGCGCAAGCCAGGAAGCGGGGGCGGGAAGGCGTCGGCTCCTAAAGCTGGGGGAACGCTCCTTGCCTTCGCGGTCTCTTCACTGCTTCCTTCCCCGTCCAAACCGAGGAGCGAGAACCGGCCCAGCGCACAGGCCAAGCATGCCTTCGGGGGTAGTAGCTCGGCGTCGGCGACTGGCCGCGCCATCCGTACCATGGAGTGCACGGCGCGCCGGGCGCCGGAGGTCGTGGTGCGCATCACCGGGCGCCAGCATGGCGGCGGGCATGTCCTTGCAAACTTCTCCTACATCAGCCGTCTGGGGCACGGAGAGGACGTTCAGGTGCCTCTCTACACGAGCGATGGCGATGTTCTTCGCGATGGACAGGACATGCGCATTCTCGCCCAGGACTGGCAGGAATGGGAAGTCGGAGGCGATGATCGGCGCAAGGGCGCGACCTCGATTTCGATGGTCCTTTCGATGCCCGCCGCGACCGATCCCGAGGCGCTGAAGGCGTCGGCACTCGATTTCGCTCGTGAGGAATTTGCCAATCGCTTGTGGGTTGCCGCTCTCCACGTCGACCGGGATCACCCGCATGTTCACCTGACAATTGCGCGTCGCGATCATGATGGGCGGCGCTTTCATCCGAACCGTGATGACCTCTTCCGGTATCGTCAGCGGTTCGCCCAAAAGCTGCGTGATCGCGGAATTGAGGCGAACGCGACGCCGGCACGGGCGCGCGGGATTGATCCTACGCATGAGCCAATCGCGGCGAAGAAGATGCGCGAGAAGGGGCGGGTGCCGCAGATCGACAAGAGCCGGGCCGAACGTGCGCAGGGGTTCCGCGATAGAGGCGTCCCCGATCCGGTGAAGCAGGTCTTGGCCGATCGCCACGCGACGGTTTTGCAGATTTACGCCAAGTCGATCATGGAGCTGTCTTCGTCTCCCTCGCTGTCCGACCAGGTAACGGCGCAGACGCTATCCAAGTTCATCGAGACGATGCCGGAGCCCGAAAGCAATTCGGAGCGGGCGGTGCGGCTCAGGCTTGAAGCAGAGCGTGGGTCGCGACTGGTCGATGATCGCGATCCGATTGCCCGAGCGCTTGCGAAACATGAGCAGCGGAGTCTCGGCGCCCAGGAATCGGAATGGGCGGAGGCGGGTGTCCGGCCATCTGACAAGCCGAGCGGCAATGCGCTCGATGATGGCGTCTCGGATAGGCTCAAGGCCTTCATTGAGAAGGCTGGCGAAGATAAGTCGGAAGGTTCCCTCGATCGAGCCGATGACATTCTCCGGCGTGTTCGCGAACGTGATTTGGAGCGCCAACAGCGTGACATTGATCGGTCCAAGGATCGAGGAGGGCCCCAACGATGACGGACGAGGGCACGCGCCTTGCTGTCGCGGCGATCCTTGAAACCGTGATGGCAATGCAGTCCGAAATGGCGGCGATGAATGCCAGGCAGGTCGAGATCCTCGACCGCCTGAATCAAATCGATGCCGGGCTTGCGGCGACGACGGATCTTGTGCCGATGCTGGAGATTATTCTCGCGCGCCTCATTGAAGATCGGGAGCGCCAGGCCGAGGGCTTTGAACGGACCGCCGAACTGGCCGCTTTCGCCCATGCCGCCGCGAGTGGGCAGGGCGAACCATTGCCGGATGAACTTGCAGATCACGCATTATTGAAGCGTTTTGCCTATCTGCAAACGGCCGAGCGCGAGCCAATCGATCCGGCCCTTGCGCGCTGGAGGCAAGAGGTGAAGCGTGCCTCTACGGAGGAACTGACCAAGGTTCTGAAGGCCCAGTATATGCCGTCGCCGACGGAGCCAGTCGACGTTCGGGTGCTACGCTTTCGCTTGGCTGCGATTACGCGCGATGAACTCAAGGTGCGCGGCGCTGTGTTGCCGCCCGCGCGCCCACCGGCCATTGTTCGCGATCACTCCGTCATGTCGAAGCAGGCGCGCATCGCTGAACTCGCCGCACTCTGGCGGGTGGGCGATAGCCTTGCTCTCCACGGCGATGCCGAACTCGCTGGTGCGATCGACTATATGGGGCGAACCCGGGCTCGTCTCTTGGCCGAGGGGAACTCTCCCGATTTGGTCGACGACTTGATGGCGCAACTTCACGAGAAAATTGGCGATGAGATGGCTGGCGGGCAGGTTGTGAAGCGTCAAACCGCACCTGGGTATGATGCGCCTGATCGGGAAAATGGCAAAGATTCTGAGCTGGGAGCGGCCCGCGAAACGGACCCAAATATACGCTAGCTCTTTTTCCGATAGGCGTCAGAGGTGGTCGCTCGAGGACTGAATTGACGTGTCAGGGAGTGGACCGACCGCTTTCCCTGGCCGTCGAAATAAGTAGCTAAGATGGGCAGTGAACGGTCATTTAAGTCTGATCAGGTAAGAATATTCCTGTCAGGCGGATACCTAGTGCCAACCCATTGCAGCGTTAAACTTGGAAAAAGACACAGATCTATTGGGCGTGATATAGCATCGATAAATATTGAGTAGGTTTTGTAATATTTTTACTTTAAAAGCGATGCAATGTAATGTTATATCCTAATGTAAATTTAGTGTGACACCTATTTGCATTGAATTAACAAGTGACTTGCACTTGTTTTTGCTTTATCGGCGCTCGTTATGCGCGCTGTTGGGCACATTCTACTTCTATGGCTTATGGCGTTGTCCATGCTGACGACGACTGCCGTCCATGCGCAGGAATTTCCGACTTCTGCAGCCGTAGATTGCTCTGGGTTTGTGCACAGCGAAGGCGATTGCGATGAGTCGCAGGGGGACGCTGATAAGGCCGTCCCGCACCATCACACGAGTTGTCACTCAGGTTTTGCTTCAGTGCCTCAGGCTACCAATAATTTGTTAGTTCTGAGTCCGGCTAAGGTGCGAAACCGCATGTTTGATTCACCTTCTCTAGACCGCTGGGCCATTGGCCCGGACCTGCGGCCTCCAATCGCCTGACATAGTCATAGACAGTCGGCCCATGCCTTAAACAGGTAGGCGGCTATCCGTGTCCTTTGTTCAGGATAATCTCACATGTATCGCTTATTTGCAGCCTTGCTGGCTGCCACGTCTTGCGCCGCCGTGGCGCAAGCGCAGGAATCGAGTACAGCTTCCTCTTCCCCGTCTGTATTGACGTTGGATCAGGCCGTAGCTGCAGCCGGAGGATCGGCGCCCGCCACCGATGCCGCACACGCCGGGATTGAAGCGGCTCAGGCCGCGCGGACTGTCGCCGGTCTGCGCCCCAATCCCTCGGTTCAGACCCAGATCGAAAATGTAGCGGGGTCGGACCAGTATCGCGGCTTAAACAGCGCGGAAACAACCGTTAACTTTGCGGTGCCCATCGAGTTGGGTGGCAAGCGCTCGGCCCGGATTGCCGTCGCCGATACGCAGATCGACCGGGCTGTGCTCGTGGCTGCCATTACACAGGCTGACATTCGCCTGCAGGTAACCCAACTCTACATTGAAGCCGCCGTTGCACAGCGCCGGCTCGAGATCGCCCGTGATCAATCACGGATCGCCGGCGATGTCGCCAAAGCCGCAAGAATTCGAGTCCAGGCCGGCCGCGCCTCACCCATAGAGGAGCAGCGCGCAGACGTGGCCCGTATCAATGCCGAGGCAGGTGTCGAACGTGCGGCACGGCACGCAAGAGCAGCACAGGCCAATCTCGCGAGGCGGATCGGCGCATCCGTTTCAGGCACCGTAGACGCGCAGTGGCTCGAGCAGTTGCCAGGCCGTGCAATGGGACCAGACCTGGACACATCAGCTGCCGGTACGCTGACGCTGGCAGCAGCCCAGGCCGACTTTGCGGTCGCCGATGCGCAGGTCAAGCTCGCTCGGTCGCAGCGGGTTCCCGATATCAACGTTGGGCCGGGGCTGCGCAGACTGTCGCAGACCAACGATACGGCGTTCGTTTTCAGCATCTCAATGCCAATTCCGCTGTTCAATTCAGGCGAAGCGGCGGTTGCGCAGGCGAGCGCTGAACGTAACCGCGCGGAAGCGCAGACCCGGATGACTGCGCTCGACGTCGAGCAAGCCATCACTAACGCACGAGCCGACGCGGACAATGCGGCCGTAACAGCGCGCGCTGCAACGGGCCCGGCGCTTGCCGCAGCCCTGGAAGCCGCGCGGATAGCCCGCATCGGCTACCGCGAAGGCAAATTTGGCCAGCTCGACCTGCTCGATGCCGAACGCACGCTGGCCGAAACCCGTCTCGCCGCCATCGATGCCCTCGCCGCCTACCAGAATGCTCGCGCGCAGCTGGAGCGCCTGACCGCGCCCGCGCCGCAATAGAGGAATTGACAGAAATGAACTCACGAAAAATCGCTTGCGCCAGCCTCGCGCTGCCGCTCGCCCTCGTTCTCGCTGCCTGTGGCGGCAAGTCTGAGGAAGCCGGCGACGCTGCGCCAAAAGAAGCTGCAGCCGAAGCAAATCCTGCAGAGAAGGGTAAGATCACGCTGAGCGCAGAGCAGATCGCCTCGGCAGGGGTGAAGATCGGCCGGCCCGTTGTCGGCGGCGCCGGCACCGTTGAATTGCCCGCGATGATCGAGGGTGATCCCAACGGAACCCAAGTCGTTTCCGCTGCCATCGGCGGTCGGGTTGTCTCGCTCACACGCAACCTTGGTCAATCGGTTGGTTCTGGCCAAACGCTGGCAGTCATCGAAAGTCGTGAGGCAGCCTCGCTCAATGCCGAGATCGAAGCGGCGAGGGCCCGTTTGTCGCTAGCGAATTCCAACCTTGCCCGTGAACAACGCCTGTATTCCCAACGCGTCTCGCCCGAGCAGGACCTGATCGCCGCCCGCACCGCCGCGACCGAGGCACGCATTGCCCTCCGTCTGGCCCAGCAGCAGGTGTCAGCAGCCGGCGCCGGAGGCGGTGCGCTCAACCGTATCGGCATCACCGCACCGATTTCCGGACAGGTGATTTCCCGTAGCGTCACGCTGGGACAGACGGTCGCCGCTGATGCCGAGCTGTTCCGCGTGGCCAACCTGTCCAACGTCTCACTCTCACTAAACCTCCTGCCCCAAGATGCTGGACGCGTGCGCCCCGGCGCAACGGTGACGGTAAAAGCTGCCGGGCGTGAGGCGACGGCCAAGGTCTCGTTCGTCTCGCCCGCGCTCGATGCAGCAACGCGCCAGGTGCCAGTCATCGCCACGCTCGATAATAGCTCTGGCCAGTGGCGCGTCGGCGAACCTGTAACCGCCTCGGTGACGCTGACCGGCAACGGTGGCGACAGCGCGGTGCGCGTGCCTTCGACCGCCATTCAAACCGTCGATGGCAAGCCCGCCGTGTTCGTGCGGACTCCCTATGGGTTCAAGGCCATTCCCGTGGCTCTCGGTGATCGCGCGGGCGACAGCGTGATCGTGCGCTCCGGCCTTTCCGGGAGCGAACACATTGCCACCACCAACAGCTTCACGCTCAAGGCCGAACTCGGCAAGGGCGAAGCGGGCGAGGAGGATTGAGCCAATGATCGCCCCTGTCGTTAACTGGGCGGTCCACAAGCGCTGGCTTGTGCTCCTTCTGGTCTCCATCGCCGCCATTATCGGTGCAGTAGCCCTCTCGCGGCTGCCGATCGATGCCGTGCCCGATATCACCAACAATCAGGTCCAGATCAACGTCCGCGCCCCCGCGCTCTCGCCTGAGCTGGTCGAAAAGCAAGTCGCCTTTCCCATCGAGACCGCGCTCGCGGGCATTCCCGGCCTCGAATACTCCCGTTCGCTCAGTCGCAATGGCTTTGCACAGGTCACAGCCGTTTTCTCGGATTCGACCGATATTTACTTCGCGCGCCAGCAGGTCGGTGAACGGTTGACCGGGGTCAAGGAAAACCTGCCTGACGGCGTGAACCCGGAGATGGGGCCGATCGCCACGGGTCTCGGCGAAGTCTACATGTGGACCGTTCGCCTCGATCATCGCAAGGACGACAAGCACCAGCCTGGGGAACCAGGCATGCAGCCCGACGGCAGCTACATCACGCCAGAGGGTGAGCGGCTGACCAACGACACCGAGAAGGCAACCTACTTGCGCACCGCGCAGGATTGGATCGTGGCACCGCTATTAAAGAACACGGCGGGGCTGGCTGGTGTCGATTCCATCGGCGGCTATGCCAAGCAGTTCCTCGTCGTTCCCGATGTGCAGCGGCTTGCCTCGATGGGCATCACGCTCACCGAACTCGGTAATGCGCTCGAACGCAACAATGTCAGCGTCGGCGGCGGTTTCGTCGAGCGCAATGGTGAGGGCCTTGCCGTCCGTGCCGACGCGCTCGTACGCAATGCGCGCGAACTGAGCCAGATCGTCGTCGCCACCCGCGAGGGCGTGCCCGTCACGCTCGGCCAGGTCGCGCAGGTCCGCACCGGGCAGGCGATCCGTATGGGCTCGGCGTCCGAGAACGGCACCGAAGTGGTCGTCGGCACCGCGATCATGCGGATCGGCGAGAATAGCCGGACGGTGGCAACGGCAGTGGCCGATCGCCTTCAGGGCATCAATGCCTCGCTACCGCCAGACGTCGTGGTTCAGCCGGTGCTCAACCGCACCACGCTGGTGAACTCGACGATCAAGACGGTCGGTAAGAACCTCGGCGAAGGCGCACTGCTTGTCATCATTGTGTTGTTCGCACTGCTCGGCAACTTCCGCGCTGCGCTGATTGCGGCGCTCGTTATTCCCATCACCATGATGCTGACAGGTTTCGGCATGCTGAAAGCCGGCGTCTCGGCCAACCTCATGAGCTTGGGTGCGCTCGATTTCGGGCTCATCGTCGACGGCGCGGTCATCATCGTCGAAAATGCGCTGAGACGCATGGCCGAGCATCAACATCATGAAGGACGACTGCTGACCGTCAAGGAGCGTCTCGACACCGTAGCCCATGCCGCACGCGAGATGATCAAGCCGTCAGTCTACGGGCAGGCGATTATCATTCTGGTGTATATGCCTTTGCTCACGCTGACCGGCGTCGAGGGTAAGACCTTTGTGCCGATGGCACTTACCGTCATCATCGCGCTGGCTTGTGCCTTTGTCCTTTCTCTCACCTTCGTCCCCGCCCTGATCGCCCTCTGGCTTTCGAAGCGGATCGAGGAGAAGGAAGGCCGGATCATGACCTGGCTCAAGGCTCGCTACGAGCCCGGCCTCGACCGCGCGATGAAGCGGCCGACCCTTACCGTCGGTGTCGGCATCGGCGGATTTGTAGCCGCAGTCTTCGCGTTCATGTCGCTGGGACAGGTATTCCTGCCTCAGCTCGATGAAGGCGATCTGCTGATCCAGGCGCTGCGTATCCCGGCAACTTCGGTCCAGCAGAGCCAGGCGATGCAGGTACCGATCGAGCAGATGATGTCGAAGCAGCCGGAAGTGAAGTTTGTCTTCTCCAAGACCGGCACGGCCGAACTGGCATCGGACCCTATGCCGCCTAACGCCACCGACATGTTCGTGATCCTCAAGGATCGCTCCGAATGGCCGGATCCCAAGCTTTCGAAGGACGATCTCGTTGCGCGCATCGAGAAGAACCTCGCGAAGTTCCCAGGCAACGTCTACGAGATCACCCAGCCCATCCAGATGCGCTTCAATGAGCTCATCGCCGGTGTGCGCGGTGACATCGCGGTGAAAGTTTATGGCGACGACTTCGACGCCATGAACGCCACTGCCGAGAAGATCGCCGACGTGCTGCGCCGCACGAAAGGCGCTGCCGACGTGAAGGTCGAGCAGACCACGGGCCTGCCGATGCTCGACATCAGGGTCAATCGCGACGCCATGGCCCGCCTCGGCGTCTCGGCGCAGGACGTGCAGGATATCGTCAACGCTACTGTGGGCGGCAAGCAGGCCGGCATGATCTTCGAGGGCGATCGCCGCTTCCCGGTGGTCATCCGCCTGTCCGATGCCCAGCGCGCCGACATGTCGACCCTGCAGCAGCTGCAGGTGCCTACTCCTGGCGGACAGTTCGTGCCACTTGCCAGCGTCGCCGATATCCGCGTCGTCGACGGCCCGAACCAGATCAGCCGCGAGAACGGCAAGCGCCGTGTCGTCGTCCAAGCCAACGTGCGTGGCCGCGATGTCGGCAGCGTGGTGGAGGATGCCCAGGCTGCCATCGCCAAGGATGTGCGTCTGCCGTCCGGCAGCTACCTCGAATGGGGCGGGCAGTTCGAGAACCTCGCTTCGGCCCGCGAACGCCTGCAGCTCGTTATCCCGGCGTGCTTCGTGCTGATCCTTCTGCTCCTCTACGGCGCACTCGGATCGGTGAGGGATGCCGCGATCGTGTTCACTGGTGTTCCGCTGGCGCTGGTTGGCGGCGTGATGGCGCTGTTCTTGCGCGGCATGGATTTCTCCGTCTCGGCCGCCGTGGGATTCATCGCGCTCTCCGGCATTGCCGTGCTCAACGGCCTCGTCATGGTCTCCTCAATCCAGGAGCTCATGCGATCCGGGATGCGGCGTGAGGAGGCGGCCAGACTGGGCGCTCTGCAGCGCTTGCGCCCGGTCGTCATGACCGCTCTCGTTGCAAGCCTCGGCTTCGTGCCGATGGCGCTTGGCAGCGGGGCTGGCGCCGAAGTCCAGAAGCCGGTCGCCACCGTTGTGATCGGCGGTTTGATCTCGGCAACGCTTCTGACCCTGTTCGTGCTGCCTACGCTTTACGCGCGGTATGGCCGCAAGGACATGGTCGAAGAGGATGACGAGCCGGTAGCGGAAGCACTCAGCAGTGAGGCTCACCCCGCAATCTGAAGGACGAAAAAGGGGGAGGTTGCTCAGCAACCTCCCAACCTTTCCGGAAAGGGTTTACGGATGAAAGAGATAACCAGCTTTCACCTTAAGGCACCCCCGAAACGTGTTTGGGCAGTCCTCTCGAATCTGAGCGGGTACGGCTCGTGGCATCCCCTCTATCGCTTCGGGGAAGGTCTAGTTACACCTCGTGCCATTATTCAGCTGTCGTGGCTGATTTCGGGCGACTTTCGCATTAATATGGACGTCGAGGTCTTTCACTACGACGAAGGCGCCGCGATCGGTTGGAGAACCGGGCACCGGTATCTCATCCTGATCGAGGAAAGCTTCGAGATCATCGAAGATAACGCCGGGACCTATGTCTACCATAGCATTGAATGTCGCGGGTGGGTCAGCGCCTTGATCTGGCAGTTCACGAAACGCGGGCTGCGCCGGCGCTTGGCCATCGAGAGCGGGATTCTGGCGCGGAGGGTCGAAGGAAACCAGCGCAACTACACCGTAGGCAACCGCCACAAACGGCGAAGCCTCAAGGCCCAGGCCAGTCACCGTGCGAATGACGAATGACATGCAGCCATGACTGCTCGGCGGAATGCTGCCCAAAAGATCGACCGAAATCAAAGTCTGAAAAGGAACTAGCGATGGTTCAAGAAGTCACCCCTCAAGGATTGCTGTGCCCCATTTGCCGCGTCGACCTCGTGATGACCGATCGTCAAGGCATCGAGATCGACTATTGCCCAAAATGCCGGGGCGTGTGGCTCGATAGGGGCGAACTCGACAAGATCATCGAGCGAAGCATTGGCGAAGTGGCACCACGGGCAAGTCAAGGAAACTACCCTTCGACGTCACAGGGCAAACACCGCGCCGGTCACGACGACCGCCGCTCCGGTGGGCACCATGGCCGCCGCAAAGGCTTCCTGCGCGAGCTCTTTGATTGATCATGGCATACGGTCGCCTCGCACAACGGGTCGCACACTGTGTGAGCGCAATCACCGCCGCCGAAGGCGCACCCCTTCGGCGGCGGACCAACTATCAGTTGGCTCGAAGCAGGCGGCTCCCATCAGTTTTCGTAGCAAGCCAGAAGATGCTGGCGGCGCTGGCAATCCTGCCTGCGCTCGCGAACTGTTCCGGTGGGTCTTCCGATGGTTACGCCGAGGAGCGGCATGACCGCAGCAAGGTACCGGGGCTGATTGGCGAACAGAACTACTCCTGCTCGGATGGCTCGAAAATCGATGTCGATTTCCTTGCCGATGGGCTCACGCTCAATCTCACTCACGATGCACATGGTCGTTTCGAGCGGTTGAAGGCAGCAGATACCGGCGCAGCCTTCGTCGGCCCGGAAGTAACGGTCGCCCTATCGCGCGGCGAAAAGCTCACGATTTCCCGCCCCGGACGGCTGCCCATCATGTGCGAGCGGATCAAGAGCGCGGCCGGCAACAAGCTGGGGCCACCATGAAGCACTCAAGCCATGCATCCAACGCGCACCGCTGATTTCCTGAAGGAATAAAACAATGATCGAAAAGTTCCGCCTTGATATCCCTGTGTTGCTACCGGAAGTTCACGACGCCAATGACGCCTGTGTCACTCGTTTGATCGGATCGCTCAAAGGTCGCGCCGGCGTCGAGGACGCTCATGTAACGAAGGAAGGCCCTTCCGCGCAGGCGCTGCTCTGCATCCACTATGAACCGAGCATCATTTCGCTCAGCCGCATCCGCGAGCTGGCAGTTGCTGCTGGGGCCGAGATTGCGGCCCGGTTTGCCCATCGTGTTTGGACCGTAAACGGTATCAACCACCAGCGCCGCGCACGCACCGTGACGGATCAGCTCCTCACGCTGCCGGGCATCATTGAAGCAGACGCCTCCCCTGCAGGCAGCGTTCGAGTGGAGTTCGACCTTACCAAGATCCTGGAAAGCGACATTATCAAGGCTCTGAAAGGTGCTGGCGTCACCCTCGTAAGCGCTTTCGCTGCGCCCGTTGCAAAAGACGCCGGGCATACGCACGATGAAAAGGGTCAGAAACATGCGCCCGACGAAAAGCATGATCACAGCCATGGCGGATTGCTTGGTCCCAACACCGAACTGTTCTTCGCACTGGGCTGCGGCACCGCTTTGGCGATCGGATTCGCAGTCGAGAAGCTGACCGGAAATGTCGGCGTCGCGCTTGGACTTTATCTCGCAGCATACGTCCTCGGCGGGTTTTATACCGTGCGGGAGGCCATCGATAACCTGAAGCTCAAGCGCTTTGAGATTGATACGCTCATGTTGGTTGCGGCTGCCGGCGCCGGAGCGCTGGGCGCTTGGGCTGAAGGTGCATTGCTGCTGTTTCTCTTCAGCCTTGGCCACGCACTCGAACACTACGCGATGGGACGAGCGAAGCGGGCTATTGAGGCATTGGCGCAATTGAGCCCTCCTACCGCCCTGTTGAAACTGCTCGACGGGACGAGCGAAGAAGTGCCGGTCGAGAAACTTGTTCGAGGCGACATTATTGTAGTGAAGCCTGATTCCCGAATTCCCGCAGACGGGTTCATTGTCCTCGGCACTAGCAGCATCAACCAAGCGCCCGTGACTGGAGAGAGCATTCCAGTCGACAAGCAGCCAGTCTCGGATCAACTCGCCGCCCGAGCCAACCCGGATAGTGTGGATGGAGCGAGCCGGGTCTTTGCCGGTACGATCAATGGCAGCGGAATGATCGAAGTCGAAGTCACGCGTCTCTCTAGCGAGAGTACCCTGGCCAAAGTCGTCAAAATGGTCAGCGAGGCGGAAACGCAGAAATCGCCGACGCAGCGCTTCACGGATCGTTTCGAGCGTGTCTTTGTTCCGGCTGTGCTGGCGTTGGCCTTCTTCCTCCTGTTCGCGTGGGCCGTTATCGACGAACCTTTCCGCGACAGCTTCTATCGCGCGATGGCTGTGCTCGTTGCAGCTAGCCCCTGCGCTCTCGCCATCGCTACCCCCAGTGCGGTACTCTCCGGCGTGGCGCGGGCTGCCAGGGGCGGGGTGCTCGTAAAGGGCGGCGGCCCCCTCGAACTCCTCGGATCTCTCGACGCAATCGCCTTCGACAAAACCGGCACGCTCACTAAGGGCGAGCCTCGAATCCAGCAGGTTATCCCTGCGACAGGCGTGGCGCAGGCTGAACTCATGGCTTTGGCAGTCGCCGTCGAAAGCCTCAGCGATCACCCCTTGGCAAAGGCAATTTCTCGCGACGGACGGGAGCTTGCGGGCGGCCAGCCCATTCCGGAGGCTCGGGATTTGAAGAGTCTCACGGGGCGCGGCATCTCGGCGCTTGTCGGTGAGGATCCAATCCTCATCGGCAAGGCCGAGATGTTTGGGGCGGACGGTGTGGCGGCCCTTTCCAGCGAAATGAGCGACGCGATCGCAAAGCTGCGCGATGCTGGACAGACGAGCATGGTTGTGCGGCGAGGCGAACGAGATCTGGGTGCTATCGGCTTGCTCGACACTCCCCGCGAAACAGCGCCCGCTGCGATCGAGCGACTTCGCGATATTGGCATCAAGCGGATGATCATGATTTCCGGAGACCATCAGCGCGTGGCCGAGGCCGTCGCCAAGGAAGTCGGAATCGATGAGGCCTGGGGCGACCTGATGCCGGAAGACAAGGTCGAGGCCATCAAGCGGCTTCGCGACGAGCGAAAAGTCGCGATGGTCGGCGACGGCGTCAACGATGCTCCAGCCATGGCGACCGCGACTGTCGGGATCGCCATGGGAGCCGCCGGCTCTGATGTGGCGCTCGAAACGGCAGACGTGGCGCTCATGGCCGACGACCTGTCCAACCTACCTTTTGCCGTAGGCCTGAGTCGCAGCACGCGCTGGGTGATCCGTCAGAACGTGTTCGTGAGCCTAGGCGTTGTCGCATTTCTCGTTCCCGCCACGATACTTGGCCTTGGCATAGGACCGGCGGTAGCGATGCACGAAGGCTCAACACTCCTCGTCGTGGTAAATGCCCTACGTCTCTTGGCGTACCGCGATTCCCCTGTGGCGACTAAGGAATGAGCTAGAGCAATTCATCAGCGCGATACGCTTTTCCGAAAGGCCGTGATGCAAAGTTTGAAGTGAGGCTCAAAATATCCCCACCGGGGGGATAGGATAGAATCAAAAGACGCGCTATGGGCGATTGATGACCCCGCTAACCGAACTCCTGCAGCAAGGCGCTGCCCACGCCTGGCTCTTCATTCCGACCGCAATTTTGCTCGGCGCCTTGCACGGGCTCGAGCCCGGCCATTCCAAGACGATGATGGCTGCCTTCATCGTCGCGGTGCGGGGAACGGTGCGGCAAGCCGTCCTTCTGGGGCTCGCCGCCACAGTCTCCCATACCGTGATCGTCTGGGTCGTCGCACTGGGCGGAGTGTATCTGTTCCAGGGGCTCAGTCCCGAGGGTATCGAGCCCTATTTTCAGTTCGCCTCCGGGTTGATAATCGTTGCCATGGCCTCTTGGATGCTCTGGCGCATTCGCCATGACCATGCGCATGATCACCATGACCATGACCATGACCATGACCATGGGCACGGCCATCATCATTCTCACGGAGATGGCAGGCACCATCATCACCACGTACACGATCATGATGGCGAGACGATCAATCACGAACTGGAGCACACCCTCGATCTGACCGATGGTGGCTATCAGGATGCCCACGAACGCCAGCACGCCGAGGACATCCGACGTCGCTTTACCGGTCGTGATGTGACAACGGGCCAGATCGTCATGTTCGGCCTCACAGGTGGGCTCATCCCGTGCCCTGGCGCCATCACTGTCCTGTTGCTGTGCCTCCAACTCAAGCGGATTGCACTCGGTTCGGTCCTTGTGCTTTGTTTCAGCATCGGCTTGGCCATGACAATGGTCATGTCCGGCGTGATCGCAGCACTCAGCCTGCGCTATGCGCAAAAGTCATTCGGCGGCTTCGGTTCGCTGGTCCGCAAGGCTCCATATGCCAGCGGGCTCGTGATTCTGTCCTTAGGCCTCTATATTGCGCTAAAGGGCTATCAGACGCTTCCCTGAACGGACATGAGCTTATGAGCCACGCTGCCAGCCCCGACCTTCTCAATCGCCTTCGCCGTGCCAACGGCCATCTCACCAGCATCCTGCGCATGATCGAGGAAGGGGACGACGGGCTCAAGATCGCCCAACAGATGCAGGCGGTCATCGCAGCGCTCGAGAAGACCAAGACCCTGATTGTAACCGATCATATCGAACATCACCTCGAGGACTTGATCGGGCCACTGCCTGGAACTGTTCGTGATGATCTCGCAAAGCTGGGGGAACTGGCCAAATACCTTTAAAAATAGCCATTCGAGTGAATAGGGCTTTTCGTCGGATTACGGCCAGCTTTCAACTGAAATGTAGAACCGGACAGTCCCCCAGCGGCCCATCAGGCTGTTGGGATCAGCACGGAAAATAGGTCCTTGAACAACATGTGGGCTGTTTGCCGGGGGGCGTGGTTGGCTGTCGCCTGGAGCGCTTTGACCACTGGCATGTTCAGAGGCCTGCCGCTGGATCCGGGTATTCCCGCTTCGCTTTCTCCACTCGCCTCCGCAGCCGTGATGATGCGAAGGCTTCGTGCCGGCACCGAAGGATCGGGGCGGATCGTCGGCATCGCTGGCGCTTGCACCTTCGTCAGCGCGAGCATGTCCTTCTCCTGATAGTAGCGGATCTTCTTGCCGTAGATGGGCGGGATGCCCGAGCGCAGTACGATCAGATCCTTCTCGGGTAGCAAGAGCAGCTCTTGCGGGAGCAGGAGCGCGCGGCGCTGATCGGATTCCGATACCGAACCGCCACCACGGCCCCAGGCGCCGAACGAACGGGACTTCGCGCGGAAGGTGTAGGTGCCCAGGCGCTCCGAGACGTTCTTGGCGTCGTTGATCTCCTTGGGTCGCATGACGATCTGCACGCCGCAGTTCGCGGAGATCTCCTTGGCCACCTTGTCGCCGTAGATGTGGTCGAGCTGGGAGAAGTTCTGGATCACGGGGAGGAGGCGAATGCCATAACCCGCCACATAGCTGAAGCCGCTGGCGATGACCGAGGCCCGGCCGAGGCGGGTGAACTCGTCGAGCAGAAGGAGCAGGCGCACGTTGTGCCGGTCGGCCGAGGGCAGTTCGCGCACGTTGAGGTCGATGAGCTGTTGGAAGAGCAGGTTGTAGATCGGCGCGACCCGCTCGAGGTCGTCAGGCGAGACGCCGAGGTAGAGTGAGATCCGCTTGTCGCGGAACTGGCGCAGATCGAAGTCGCTCTCGGCCGTTGCCGCATCGACATAGGGGTTGAGCCAGAGGTTGATCTTGGCCGTCACAGACTGGCGAATGGACGTGAACGTGTTGTCCGACGAGGAAATCCAGTCGCGCAGCGCAGAAATGCACGCGCCAGAGAGAGGCTTTCCAGCCTGTTCGCGCTGCTTGATGATTTTGGGGAAGCGGCGCCGGGCATCACCGGCGGCGAATTGGCGATAGACCTCGCCGATCGTGAAGGGCAGGGCGTCCTCGCCATCGTCTACGGTGGCCGCGACATAGGCCGAAACACCAAGGAAGGCCGTGCGCGCGCTTTCGGCCCAGAAATTGTCGCCAGTCAGGGGGAGCGGGAACAGCATGGCCCCGATCTTCTGCAACTCGTTGATGATCTCGACGGGATCGCGCCGGTTGATGTGGCCGAGCGGATTGTAGCGGCACGTCCGTCCTTCCCCGTCGAGCGGGTTGAATAGGAGCGTCTTCTGGCGAAGCCGCCTGGCGCGGTAGCCCGAGGTCAGGTCCCAGTTCTCCTGCTTCACATCGAGGACCACGACGGAATCGGGCCACGACAGCAGGTTCGGGATCACGACGCCCACGCCCTTACCGGCCCGGGTCGGGGCTTCGAGCATGACATGCTCGGTTCCGCCGAAGCGCAGGAACCTGGCGTTGAAGCGCCCCAGGATGATGCCGGCGCCTTCCAGCAGTCGGGCTTCCTTCACTTCGCCAAAGCGCGCCCAGCGCGCCTCGCCGTGCAGTTTTTGCGCGGTGAACATCGAGGCAAAGACGCCGGCCAGGCACAGAGCGAAACTGATCGCGAAACCGAGAAGGAACGGCTGCCAGACGATCGGCATGGATTTCATCGACCAGAGCGCACCGGGCACTTTCGCCCAGGGTGTTTGCATCGAGACCAGATGCGCGCGCCACAGCACCGTGACCGCGCCGATCGCGGCGCTGACCACGAGGCCCACGATCATAAGAAACGCAATGGCGCCCGGTTGGGACGCCCCCGGATTGCGAACCATCTTGCCACTCATGGGCCACTCCTTTGGTTGTCAGTCGTGAGGTTTGCCGGCCGGATCGAACCACACTTCGGTCATCCGGTAGCGGGCCGGTCGCCCGTCGCTGGGCGGAAGGCGGTGCATCTGCACCACAATGTCGACGAGCGAGCGCAGCAGGGCGCGAATGTCGTGGCGGTCGAGGTCGTTGCCGCCTTCGGATTCCTTGACGAGCAAGGTGAGCTGCTCGAGCGCGCCTTCGGCGGTATTGGCATGGACGGTCGTGATCGAGCCGGGGTGCCCGCTGTTGACGTTGCGCAGATAGAAGAACGCGGTTCCGTCGCGCAGCTCCTGGAGGAGAATGCGGTCAGGGCGCATGCGCAGCGCCGATTCCAGCAGTTCCTTGGCCCCGGCCTTCTGCAGACCGTTGCCGTCCTTGGAATACATCATGTGGACCCGATTGCGCTGGGGCACCACCAGTTCGCGCGTGTCCTCGATCGTCAGAATGCGCTCGAAGTCGGGGATCAGCTTGATCAGCGCCTTCGACAAGGTGGTTTTTCCCGAGCCGGTCGCGCCGGAAATCAGGATATTCTTGCGCGCTTCCACCGCGAGCTTGAAAAAGCCGTTCCATTCGCCCGCGGCCCGGTAAGTCAGCAAGGCGTCGTCCACCTCGTTGGTGGAGCCGTGGGCCTTCACTTCGCTGAAGAGGCCCGAGCGGTCGAGATCGCCAAGATCCATCGCCGTGTTCGAGGCCTTGCGGATCGTGATCGAGACGAAGCCGCGCTCGATAGCCGGAGGGATCACGACCTGGGCACGCTCGCCTCCGGGCAGGACCGAGGAGCAGATGGGGTAGTCCTCGCTAATGTCCTGCTTGGTCAGGCCCGCGATAAGCCGGGCCAGCGTCATGAGGCTGGCGTGATCGAGCGAGGGGGCTTCATGCCACTCCCAGCCCTTGCGGCTTTCGACGCCGATCACGCCCGGCTCGTTGATGACCAGTTCGGTCACGTCCTCGCGATCGAGGAGCGGTTGCAGCGGGGCTGCATTGTGCTGGTAGATCGCAGAGACGTTTGCCATCGTTCAGCGCCTCAGCTTGAGGTCATAAACCGGGCTAAAATCGAAGTCCTTGGCGACGAAGATCGCGGCGGTATCGCCCTGGTTCTTCTTCAGGATCGGCTTGATGTTCTTGCTGTCCTGAAGGATCGTGTTGCCCATCTCGCTGGGCACCTGCGTCGTGTAGGTCCCTTCGTTCGCGACGGCGCGACCGGCGATGTTGGAGGCATCCTCGAGCACGCTCATCATGAGAGCTGCACCGAAGCGCGCCCAGAACTGCGTATCGACACCGCCAGACATGCCCGAGCGGCCGAGCGCGTCGGCCGCAGGCGAACCAAGGTCGATCGCAACCCCGCGCGGGGTAAGTGCGCGGGTCCACAGCACGAACATGCGCGCCTGACCTTGCGTGATGCCGCCCGAATATTGCCCCAGGACCTTGGTGCCCTTGTCGAGCAGGACCACGCGGCCGTCCTCGGAATAGACGTCATGGTTGATAACGCACGAGACGAACCCGGCCTGTGTCGAGTTGATCGCGGTCTGCAAGGTACAGGGAATGACGGTGCCGGCGCTCAGCAGGAAGTCGCGGTTCTTGATGAGCGAGGCGCGCACCGTCTCGATCTTCGCGTGTCCAAGCTGGTCGGTGAAGTCCGTCGAGCCCTTGCTGGCCGAACCCGTGCCCGTATCGCTATCTGAGGGAGGGCCAAAGCCGCTGGCGCCGAAGTTGCGCGGGCCGCTCTCCTGGGCCTGTGCACCCGCAGCGGCTGCGCTCCTCGTTGGCGACGCCGTGGAAGTGGACGCCGTGAGGCCATTGGCCTGATAGGCCATGACCGGGGCCCGCCGTGCGGCATCAGCCATTTTCAGGCGCTCCTCATAACGCTTCTGGGCAAGGCTTTCCTCGCCACTGGCGGCCTCGCCCGTTGCCGGGACCGGGTTGCCGCTGGCGTCGATAGTCTGTTGCCCCAGGACCGGACGGCCGAAGACGTCGGTCTGAGCGCTGCCCGCTTGTCCAAGCTGGCCTGCGAGGGCCGCACGCTGCGCGGCGGGTGAGGCTACCACATCATCGACGCTCTTCTGGCTTGCTTGCGCCGGCTCCTCGGCTGCCTTCGCCGACCCGGCGTTGTGAAAGACGCCGTAGCCGATGATGATGCCAAGGATGGTCGCGACCAGGCCGACCCCGGCCCCGACGAAGGCGACGTTGCCCCAATTGGTGCTGTTGCGACCCGCAGGCGATCCGCTCTCTTCGGGAATGGAATCGGCGGGTGCGAGTTCACCGCCGCGATCAATGACGTTCTCGGCCATGTTACTGCCCCTTCACTTTGCGTTCGACGATGTTGGAGACGGTGCCCGTGCGCTCGGCGCGATCGTTGCGGGGCGGGGCCTCGTTGTAGATCGCGAGGACCGCCTTGCCCCGGCGCAGGCGTAGTTCGCGGTAGACGGCGTGGATCACCACGAAGTCGTCGCGCACGTCGTAGGGCACGATCGTCTCGCTCCCGTCCACGTCGACGGCGAAGATTGAGGGAATGTCGGCGTGGCCGGGGAAACGCATCGCCGTGAACTCGCCGTTGTCGGAGATTTCGCTCGGTTGCAGCGAGGCATCGCCCTGCTCGGTGTAGTTGAAGTTGCGCTTGCCCTCGATCACCGCGTGATCGAGCGCGGTCTTGACGATCCGGCTCTGCATGGCCTGAGCGGCTTGAGCCTGCGCCATCTGGACCTGCTCGGCACTCATCGCCTGCTCCGCTTGAGGGTAGTGGAAGCGAATGCCGTACATCGTGGCCGAGGTGCCGAGCGCCAGGTTGAAGTGGTAGGTGCGGGTCATCCCGCCTTCTTGCGTGAGGACGATGAGGTTTGTTCCGGCCGCCTTTTCGCGGGGTTTCAGGAAGACGACATTGCCGACCGGCGCAATCTGCCAGGAGATCGTATCGCCAAGGGCGGCCTGCGTGACGGTCTCGCCAGCGCCGAACTGGATCTCGATCGCGTGGCGGAACTGGCCGACGACCGTCACCACCTGGTCGGGATCGTAATCGACCGTGCGCACCCGCGCGTCCTTCTGGCCTGCAACCGGCGTTTCTGCCGCAAAGCTGGCATGAGGCGCGAGCGTAACGATGACGGTGCCGGCGAGGCTGAAGGTCACCAGCTTGCGCCAGATCGCGTCGATACCGCGCCAGAACGGGCTTCTGGCGCCCGACGAGGTGAGCGCGACCTTGGTGTCTACAGGCGACAGGCGCCGGGCG
>NZ_JABWCU010000004.1 GCF_018491765.1 Novosphingobium profundi
CCCAAAAGCCGACGTGCATGAGGAGCATGACTGAGTTCTTCGCGTCTGCACTCACTGATCACACTCCCCAAACATCGCGCCGATTGCACCAAGGATGGCGGCCTTCGGGAACGTCCGCAATGGGGCGCGAGCCGAAATTCCGCCATGCGCCCGGCCTCATGGAGCTGGTGTGCTGGCCTCCCGACCAAACTTCAAGGCGCGTAGGTCGGCCAGGCGCCCATGCAGGACGCTTAGCTGGCATTTGGATGATATCGGCTGCGGCCTGTCCGCTTTAGGTGTTGCCCAATGACACTGGCAGAACGGGCCAAAGTGCCTCAGTTCCAACCTCCATCAAGTTCTGCCAGTCCACCAACAGCAAACGCGCAAACCACGGCGGCCAGAAAGACCATTACGCCCGTTATCGCTTTACGCGGATAGCCACTGTGCTTTGGGTTCGCTCGAAATTTTTCGGCCCACATTGGGAGAAAGTAGCGCGCCGAATATATCCAAGCGCCAACGCCTACCAACCACAGGCAGACGAGCAAAATTTCCATTGCGCGAGCGAAGACTGTCATGATGTAGCATTTCGCATTCTGGACGCCCCTCCGCAACAGGGCGTGAACGCGCCCTTGTCAGTCATTCGAGGATCGATTTGGCACGCCAGGCAGTCGACCGTCTGCTCTGGAAAAGTGCCGTTACCAACCGGCGGTAAAACCTGACTGGCGCCCAACCAGATGGGCGGATCTTAAAATCCTGTCGAAAGGAGCTTGCGGTAAAGAGCGTCCGTTCCTTTTGATCGCTCCAGCCTAATCCGTCGATGAAGAATGGCAAACGCGATTGGCAAGCCGTCGATCAAAAGCCAAATTGGGATTGAATGCCAATTGCGATCAAAATCCATGATTAGCGCGATTGAATGTGAAAACACCAGTAACCCTGCCCAGAGGATTGCTATGATTTCCCAAGCGCGACGGGGCTTCCGTATCTGATATCGCTTATGCGCGAACCGCCAGAAAGCCTGCCGCAATTTCACTTCTTAACTCCTGCGTTTGAACCACGCGGAGAAGCTAGCTCCATATGGCAAGGCGGCCAAGCGCCCTAGTTGGTCGTTCAAGGGCCGATCTGGCGCGCCAGGGAGCGGCTCGTCCGCTTTCCCTTGCTGACCAGATCGACCAGCAGCTCAGATGGGTGGACTGCCGTCATTACCGCAATCAGGAACGAAGGTCTGCAATCCGAGATTTCGGTTCAAAAGCTGCCTTTCCGGAGCCGCTTGAATGTTGTTGAGGGGTGCTTCGCGTCTAGCTGATGGCTGGCGAAGATTTAACCCAAGACCACTTGCGGGCAGACTTCGTGTCACTCCGGGCAAGGTTTGGTGTCAAGGGATAAAGTGTTGGATGCCCCGCGAGGATTCGAACCTCGATAGACGGAATCAGAATCCGTAGTCTTACCATTAGACGACGGGGCATCATTGGAGACGCGCCCTCTAGTGGGCATCGTGATTCGGGTCAAGGGGGGAATTTGCGCCGGGCTTGCTCCTTTGCGCGCGGGCGGTTAGCATCGCTTCAGGTGCCCACCGCTTGGGTGGGAAGATTTGAACGAGATTTGGTGAATATGGCGGAGCACGATCCGCCGGCCGCGAAAGTCAATGTCTCGCGCCGCTCTTCGAGGCGGCGCAAGGGTCGGAAGGGGAAGTCTTCCAGGCCCGTCAAGGGGACAGCCAGGACCAAGGGAGCGCCCGATGGGGCGCCCGTGTCCGAGGCAGGCGCAGTGCCGCGCGAAAGAGATGTACGAAAGACCGATGCGGTCGATGGCTCCGGCCGCACGAACGCGCGTCGGCGCGGAGACGAACCGCGCCGTGGGTCGCCACGTGGCGGGAACAGGGAGATGCCCCCGCGCGAGGGCGCGGGAGCGCGCGCGGCGGATCGCCCAGACGCGCCTGGGCCCGAAGCTCTCCCCAAGCCGGCGACCAAGGCGCCCTTCGCGCCGGGAACGGGCGAGCCGCTGGGCCGCCAGTCCTATGCCGCGATCGATCTCGGAACCAACAATTGCCGCCTGCTGATCGCGCGCCCATCCGGGCAGCATTTCACCGTGATCGACGCCTTCAGCCGCGTGGTGCGGCTGGGCGAAGGGCTCGCGCAGTCCGGACGCCTCTCGCAGGAGGCGATGGACCGTACGCTGGCCGCGCTGCGGATCTGCGCCGAGAAGCTCATGCGCCGCAACGTCTACCTTGCCCGTTCGGTGGCGACCGAGGCCTGCCGGCGCGCCGAGAACGGGGCGGAATTCATCGAGCGCGTGCGCGAGGAGACGGGCATTGCGCTCGACATCATCAGCGCGCGCGAAGAGGCGCGGCTTGCCGTGCTGGGCTGCCACGTGCTCCTCGAGCAGGGCATGGGCCCGGCGATGATCTTCGACATCGGCGGCGGCTCCACCGAACTCGTTTTGATCGAGAGCACCGGGACGGTGCCGCGTATCCTCGATTGGCAGAGCGTGCCCTGGGGGGTGGTTTCGCTGACCGAAAGTGTGGGTCCGGAAGGGGCCGGTGAGGTCGAGCGCCTCGCGCGCTACCGGCACATGCACAGCCTCGTCAGCGAGAGTTTCGCAGGGTTTGCGCAGCGCATAGCCGGTGCGCGCGACAGCGCCGGGCACAACGGCCCCTTGCGCCTCCTGGGAACGAGCGGGACGGTCACCACCCTGGCCAGCCTCCACCTCGAATTGCCGCAGTACGACCGGCGCATGGTCGACGGCCTGATCGTGCCGGCCAGCTCGATGCGCGACATCAGCACGCGGCTCTCCACGATGGCGATCGAGGACCGGCGCGAGCTCAACTGCATCGGCAAGGAGCGCGCGGACCTCGTGGTCGCCGGATGCGCCATCCTCGAATCGATCCTTGACTTGTGGCCCGCGCAAAGGCTGGGGGTGGCGGACAGGGGCATTCGCGAGGGAATCCTGCGCAGCCTGATATCCTCACACGGAGCGCGGCCGTCCTTCGCGCCTTCGGGAACATCGGAAAGGGACGCGATGAAGCACGCGCAGGCAGGCAAATGAGCCGTTCGGGACGCGATCCGGGCGAGCGCCTCAAGACCGCCAAGAAGCGGACGACGAGTTCGGCGCGCTGGCTGACGCGCCAGCTCAACGATCCTTACGTCAAGAAGGCCAAGGCCGACGGCTACCGTAGCCGCGCGGCCTACAAGCTGATCGAGCTCGACGAGAAGTTCGACTTGCTCAAGGGCGTGCAGCGCGCGGTCGACCTCGGCATCGCGCCGGGTGGCTGGAGCCAGGTGCTGCGCCTCAAGTGCCCCAAGGCGGCCGTCGTCGGCATCGACCTCCTGCCCACCGACCCGATCGAGGGGGTGACCATCTTCCAGATGGACTTCATGGCCGACGAGGCGCCTGCCGCGCTCGAGCAGGCCCTCGACGGCGCGCCCGACCTCGTGCTTTCGGACATGGCGGCCAACACCGTCGGGCACAAGCAGACCGACCACTTGCGCACGATGGGGCTGGTCGAGACCGCGGCCGATTTCGCGATCCAGACGCTGGCGCCCGGCGGCGCCTTCGTCGCCAAGGTCCTGGCCGGCGGCACCGACACGCAGCTTCTCGCGCTGCTCAAGAGCCATTTCACCTCGGTCAAGCACGCCAAGCCTCCGGCGAGCCGCAAGGACTCCTCGGAATGGTACGTGATCGCCAAGGGCTTCAAGGGCTAGGGGCTGTCCGCGAGGTTCCGGGTCGAAGAGACGAAAACGGTCCGCGAACGACTCGGTGACGTTCGCGGACCGTTTTCAACCGGCTCCGGAGAGCCGGATTTCATTGCCTTGGCGCGTTACTGCGCGGCTTCGCCTTCAGGGGCGGGAGCCGCATCGGCGTCACCCTCGGCCGGGGCGGAAGCCTCGTCCGCCGGGGCGTCGGCCGCAGGTGCGGCCGCTTCGGCGGCGGGCAGGGGCAGGTTGGAGCCCTGGGTGTTGAGCCAGGCGATAAGGTTGGCGCGGTCTTCCGGCTTGGGCAGGCCCGCGAAGGTCATCTTGGTCCCGGGCGCGAAGGCCTTCGGGCTGGTCAGCCATTCGTTGAGCTTGTCGAACGTCCACTGTCCGCCCACGCCCTTGAGTGCGTCGGAGAAGGCAAAGCCGCCCGCGCCCACGCCGATGCCTTCGCCCACCACGCCGTGGAGGTTCGGACCGATCCCGTTGGGACCACCCGCATCGATGGTGTGGCACGACTTGCACTTGGCGAAGACCGCCTCGCCCTTGGCGGGATCGGCGCTCGCCAGCAAGGTGGCGAAGGGCACTTCGCCCGAATCGGCGGATTCGGTTTCGACGCCGGCGATGGCGTAGCCCATGGTTTCGGGACGGTGGTGCTTGTCGGCACCGAAGTACATCGAGCTGACGATGGTCAGGCCAAGGCCGACGATTCCGGCACCCAGAACCCAACCGGCTATGGTATTGAAGCGATTATCCATTCACAAAGCCCCTCGCAATGCCCCCACCTGTAAACGTGATTTTGCTCTATATAGCATCGGGCTCTAGTGTTCCGGGGCTTTGAGTGCAAGACCGATTGCGCATTTGCCGCCGTCGTGGATCGACCAGGCCGCTGGCCGGTTTGCGTTGCGCCGGGGCCCAATCCCGCCTAAACGCGCGCGCACCATGAGTTCCTATCCCCAGCCCGCCCTCGCACAGGTTTCCTCGATGACGTCCGCCGCGGCCGCAGAGCCTGCGCGCGCCGTCGCCTTCCAGGGAGCGCCGGGCTGCAATTCGCACCGTGCCGCGCTCGAGTACGATCCCGATTGCCTGCCGCTGCCCTGCTTCGCCTTCGAGGACGCGCTCGACGCGGTGCGCGAAGGCCGGGCCGCGCGGGCGATCATCCCGATCGAGAATTCGCAGCACGGGCGCGTGGCGGACATCCATTTCCTGCTGCCCGAAAGCGGGTTGTCGATCGTGGGGGAGCACTTCCTGGCGATCAACCACGCGCTCATGGCTCTGGGCGAGGGGCCCTTCGCCGCAGCCTACAGTCATCCCCAGGCGCTCGGCCAGTCGCGCCGCTACTTGCGCGAAAAGGGCATGGTGCCGATGGCTTACGCCGATACGGCAGGCGCCGCGGCCTACGTGCGCGAGCTGGGCGATCCCACGCTCGCGGCGATCGCGCCCAAGCTCGCCGCCGAGCTCTATGACCTGCGTATCGTCGAGGACAACGTCGAGGATGCCGACGACAACACCACGCGCTTCGTCGTGCTCGCGCGCGAGCCGCTCGACCCCTTCACGTTGAAGGACCAGAAGACGATGACCACCTTCATCTTCGAGGTGAACAACGTGCCCGCAGCGCTCTACAAGGCATTGGGCGGTTTCGCGACGAACGGGGTCAACATGACCAAGCTCGAGAGCTACCAGACCGGCGCCAGCTTCGCGGCCTCGAAGTTTTACGTGGACATCGAAGGCGCTCCGGGCGAGGCGCGCGTCGACCGCGCGATGCAGGAGCTGGCTTTCCACTGCAAGTACGTGCGCCCGCTTGGGACTTATCGTCTGGCGCGTTCGCGCGGCTGATCGCTTGGGCGATCGACCAAGCGATCAGCCGCGCCGCCGCTCGGCGCGGGCAGAGGTGAATCTTCCGGGCGTCCCCAATGACCTGGGCGGCTAAGTCTGGCTTATTTTCCATGCGTTTCGAAATGCTTTGAGCCGGGACGGCTTGCACCGGCCGGGCGCGCATGCCAAGCAGGCGCGGTGACGGTCGGAGCGGGTCAGATCGCGGGTCAAACCGCAGCGCAAGGGGCGGCGGGCGATTGGTCCGCCGTGCGCGCCTCGACGCAGATCCAGTTCGAACCGCTCCCCCGCCTTGCGCCGCCCGATCCGCAAGTGCCCGAATGGCTCCAGGTGCTGGGCCGCCTGCTCGAGGCGATCTTCGCGCCGCTCGGACGTCTGCTCGGCCTGTCCTGGCCGGTGTTCCAATGGGTGCTGATTGCGTTCGCGGTATTCCTTGCGCTTTACGTGATCTGGCGCGTGGTGGAGCCCTTGTGGATGAACCGCGGGCGCGGCCGATCGCGCGACGAGGAGGCCCCTTGGGCGCCGAGCCGCGCCGAGGCCGAGGCGCTCCTGTCCGAGGCCGACCGGCTGGCCGCTGAGGGCCGTTATGGCGAGGCCACCCACCTGCTTTTGCGGCGTAGCGTGCGCCGGATTTCCGATCAGCGCCCCGACTGGCTGCACCCGGCTTCCACCGCGCGCGAGATCGCGGTGCTGCCCGCCTTGCCCGAGGCCGGTCGCCGCGCCTTCGCGGTCATCGCCGAGCGGGTCGAGCGCAGCCTCTTCGCCTTGCGCGATCTCGATCAGGAGGACTGGCAGGCGGCGCGCGGCGCCTACGCCGAATTCGCCGCGCTGCATTTCCCCGTAGGCGACGCGGGCGCGATCGGGGGGCGCGGGGCATGAACGTCGTGACGACCGGCGATACCGGCAATCCCTTCTCGCGCCGCGCGGTGATCGGCGTGGTGCTGACCGGCGGGCTGCTTTTCGCGGCCCTCTTGTGGATGATCGGCACGGGCACGGGCTTCCAGTCGGCCAACGACGGCCAGGCCCATGCCGCGGGGCAGGGGCTCAACGGCTATGCCGCAATGGTCGAGTACCTCGGCCGGCGCGGCTACGACATTGGCAAGGCGCGCAACGCCGCCGATCTCAACCCGCAGGGCCTGCTCGTGCTGTCGCCGCCGCCCGACGCCGACGGCAAGGAGATCGACCGGATCGTCTCGGCGCACCGCTACGACGGGGCGACACTGGTTCTCCTGCCCAAGTGGTCGGTCTCGCCCGCGACCCAGGCCCAGGTCGACAAGGGCGCCAAGCGCGGCTGGGTCAACCTCGTCTCCGCGCGGCCGCCTGAATGGAAGGGATTTCTCGACGATGTCGCTGCCGGTGTCGCGCGTAGTGGCAGCCGTGACGGGGGACGCCGCGTAGGCTGGAGTGGACTTGGCCTCTCGGGATATCTGCCCGGCAAGGATGCGGCAAAGGGCGTCGTTGCGTGGGGCAAGGGGGACCGGCTGGTCCCGCTCGTGCGGGACGACGAAGGGCGGATCCTGGCTGCGTTCGTCGACGATGGCGGGACCTACCCCGATCTGGAAGACGCCGCCCAGGTCGCGCGCGAGGGTCCCGTCCGCGACAAGGATCTCTACCCGCTGGTCCTGGTGTTTGAACCCGACCTCCTCGACAACTACGCGATGGCGGACCGCCACGCGGCGCAGTTGCTCGACGCGCTGATCCCGCGCCTCGAAGTGGAGAAGGGCGACCCGGTCGTCTTCGACCTGACGCTCAACGGCTTCGGGCGGGCGAGGAACCTGTTGACGCTGGCGGTGACCCCGCCATTCCTGGGCGTGACATTGTGCCTGCTCCTGGCCGCCGCATTGGTCGGCTGGCGCGCCTTCGTGCGCTTTGGCCCCTCCGCCGCGCCCGAACGTGCGATTGCTTTCGGCAAGCAGGCCCTGGTCGCCAACTCGGCAGGCCTCATCACCCGCTCGCGCCGCTTCCACCTGCTGCGCGGCCCTTATGCCGACCGTGCCCGCGAGCGGCTGGTCAAGGCGCTGGCCCTTCCGCGCGGGCTCGACGTGGCCGCCGCCGAAGCTGCGATCGACCGTGCGCTTGCCGCGCGCGCCGGGGCGCGCGAACCGTTTTCCACGGTGTCCGCCCGGCTGCGCGGCGCGGCGACACCCCATGCCATCCTGAAGGCGGCGCGTGATCTGCACGCGCTCGAAAGGACATTGAAGCGATGACGAGTGATACCGTGAGCTACGAACAGGCCCCGCAGGAAACAGTCATGTCGCTGGGCGACGTCGCCGCGCTGGCGGGCGCGATCCGCGCCGAGATCGGCAAGGCGGTGGTCGGCCAGACCGAGACCGTGGAGCATCTGCTGATCGCGCTGCTGGCGCGCGGGCACGTCCTGCTCGAAGGCCCTCCCGGGACCGCCAAGACCTTTCTCGCGCAGTGCTTCGCAGCGACGCTGGGGCTCGACTTTGGGCGCATCCAGTTCACCCCCGACCTCATGCCGGGCGACATCCTGGGCTCGAACCTGTTCAACTTCCAGACCAGCCAGTTCACGCTGACGCGCGGGCCGATCTTCTGCGACCTGCTGCTCGCCGACGAGATCAACCGCACCCCGCCCAAGACCCAGGCGGCGCTGCTCGAGGCGATGCAGGAGCGGCGCGTCACGCTCGATGGCGAACGCCACGCGCTGCCCGGCCACTTCATGGTGGTGGCGACACAGAACCCGATCGAGAGCCAGGGCGTCTACCCGCTGCCCGAGGCGCAGCTCGACCGCTTCCTGTTCAAGCAGCTCGTCGACTACCCCTCGATCGAGGAAGAGCGTCGCATCGTCGCGCGCTTCGGCGAAAATCGCGGCGCGGTGACACCGGCGCAGCTCGGCATCGCGGCGGTGGCCTTGCCCGCGCAGCTCGACGCGGCGGCCGAGGCGGTACGCGGCGTGACGCTCGCCGACGAGGTGACCGACTACATCGTGCGGCTGGTGCGCGCGACGCGCGAGAGCGCCGACCTGGCCAGCGGGGCGAGCCCGCGCGCGGCGGTGCTGCTGGCCGGCGGCGCCCGCGCGCGCGCCGCGCTCGAGGGGCGTTCCTATGTCGTGCCCGACGACGTGAAGGCGCTCGCCGCCTCGGTGTTGCGCCACCGCCTCCTGCTCAGCCCCGCCGCCGAGATCGAGGGCAAGCCGATCGAGGCGCTGGTCGCCGAACTGGTCGAGCAGACCGAGGCGCCGCGCTGAGGCGATGGGCGCGCCGGTGACCTTCGTGGGCGAGACCTCTGCGTTCGAGGCCCCCGAGGCTGGGGCACCCGGGCGCTGGCAGGTGCCCGAAGGGCGCACCACGCCGCTCGTGCCGACCTCGCGCGCGGCGCTGGTGTTGGCGCTGGCGGCCCCCGTAGCGCTCGTGATCGGCGCGGCGCGGCCCGAGGCCTGGCTGGTGGCCCCGCTCGCCGGGCTCGTCGTCCTGGCGCTGGTGTTCCTGGACGCGCACCTTGCCGGGCGCCTGGGGCCGATCGCGCTCAGGCTGCCCGACGACGGCGAAGTGGGCGAGGCGATCGCGGTTGCAGCCGAGGTCACGGTGGCGCGGGGGCGTGCGGCGCGCATGGAGCTGGCACTGGCCTGCGATCCGCGCCTGGCGGCAGGTGGGCGCTGCGATATCGCGCTTGTCCGCAAGGGCGGCGCGTGGAGCGGCGCCACCCGGCTCGTGCCCGCGCGGCGCGGGACGGCGCTGGTGGGCGGTGTGTGGCTGCGCTGGACCGGGCCGCTGGGCCTTGGCGCGCGCCAGTTCACCGGCGTGCTCGATCATCCCTTGCGCATCTGGCCCAATGTCGCGGCGGTGCGCTCGCCCGCCCTGCAGACGTTCCTCAAGGACGCGCAGTTCGGCCTCATCGCCCGGCGCATGCGCGGCGAGGGGACCCAGTTCGAGGCGCTTGCCGAATACCAGCCCGGCATGGACCGGCGCCGGATCGACTGGAAGGCCTCGGCCCGCCACGTCCATCTCTACGCCAAGGAAAACGAAACCGAGCGCAACAACCAGATCGTCTTCGCCTTCGACTGCGGGCAGGCGATGTGCGAGCCGGTCCGCGGCATGCCCCGGCTCGACCGCGCGGTCTCGGCGGCGCTCGCGACCTCCTACGTCGCGCTCAAGGGCGGGGACCGCGTTGCGCTGTTCGGCTTTGCGGCCCGGCCCGAGGTGCGCACCCCCTTCATCGCCGGTTCGGGTGCGTTCCACCGCCTGCAACGCGCCGCGGCGGGCCTCGAGTATCGCGCGCAGGAGCCCAACTTCACGCTGGCGCTCGCCACCTTGTCGGGCCAGCTCCAGCGCCGTTCGCTGATCGTGATCTTCTCCGACTTCACCGATCTCACCAGCGCGCAGCTGATGATCGAGAGCGTGGGGCGCCTGCTTGCGCGCCACGTCGTGCTGTTCGTGACGCTTGTCGACGACGAGCTCGACACGTTGTCCGACCAGATGCCCGAAACGCTCCAGGGGCTTTCCGAGGCGGTCGCGGCGGACCTCCTGCTGCGCGAGCGGGCGCTTGTCCTGAAACGCCTGCAGCAGATGGGGGTCGACGTCATCGAGGCGCCCTACGAGGCGATCGGGCCGCGTCTGATCGACGCCTATCTCGCGATCAAGCGTGCCGGAGCGATCGGATGAGCGAAGCCCTGCCACCTGCCGGCGCGATCGAAACCGCCGCCTTGCGCTCCGACCGCTTCCGCCTCGAACGCGAGGCCGACTGGCAACGCCTCGAGGCGATCGTGCGCAAGATGGAGAAGGGGCGCCTGCGCAAGCTTACCGACGAGGAGCTGCTCGCCTTGCCCGGGCTCTACCGCACGGTCGCCTCGAGCCTGTCGATCGCGCGCGAGACTTCGCTCGACGCGGCCACGCTGGCCTATCTCGAAACCCTGGTCCAGCGCGCCTGGTTCGTGGTCTACGGACCGCGAACCTCGCTGTGGGACTGGCTGCGCGGGTTCGCGTGCGGGGGCTGGAGCGCGGCGGTGCGCGCGATCGGGGTGGACGTTGCGGCGGCGTTCGCGGTCATGGTGGCGGGGACGCTGGCGGGCTGGCTGCTCGTCGCGCAGGATCCCGAATGGTACTTCGCGCTTGTCTCGCGCGACATGGCCGGCGCGCGCGTACCCGGCGCGACGCGCGCGGTCCTTCATGGCACCTTGTTCGGCAACGACGGGCAGAGCGGGATGAGCGTGTTCGCCGCCCAGCTCTTCAGCAACAACGCGCAAGTATCGATCCTTGCCTTCGCGCTGGGCTTCGCCTTCGGCGTGCCCTCGCTGCTGCTGCTGGTCCAGAACCTGGCGCTGCTGGGGGCCATGCTCTGGCTCTACCATGGGGTCGGGCTGACGCTCGACTTCGCGGGCTGGATCGCGGTCCACGGTACGACCGAGCTCTTCGCGATCCTTCTTTCGGGCGCAGCGGGGCTCCATATCGGGCGCGCGCTCGCCTTTCCCGGGCGTCAGCCTGTGCTGCGCTCCGCCGCCGCCGCCGGGCAGCGCGCGGCGGTGGTGATGACCGGCGTGGTGCTGATGCTGGTCGTCGCCGCGCTGCTCGAGGGCTTCGCGCGCCAGCTGGTCGACACCACGCTCGGCCGGTTCGCCATCGGCGGCTTCATGCTTGCCTTCTGGTGCGCCTATTTCTTCGCCTTTCGCGGCACGCGCGGCTGGCGCGAACGCCAGGGCGCCACGCGAGGTCGGCCATGACGCGGCGCGAGCGCAGGCGTCAGCGCCAGGCGGCACGCCGGGACGCCCAGAGCCTCCAGCGCACGCTGGTGACGCCCGAGGGGGTGACCCTGACGATGGCCGTCGCGAGCCGGGGCGCGCGCTTCGGCGCGCTGCTGCTCGATCTCCTGTTCATCGTCCTTCTGATCACGGTGATCTCGGTGGTCCTGCTCTTCGTGGCGGGCGGCGTGGCATCGCTCGAACGCTCGATCACCAGTGGCACGCCGGGAGGCTATGCGCTGCAGTTCGTGATGATCGTGTGGATCGTCATTATGTTCTTCTTTCGCAACGCCTATTTCCTGTTCTTCGAACTGGGTCCGCGCGGGGCGACACCGGGCAAGCGGATCAACGGGTTGCGCATTGCCGCGCGCGACGGGGGACGGCTGACGGCGGAAATGGTGATCGCGCGCAACCTGCTGCGCGACATCGAGCTGTTCCTGCCGATCGTCCTGCTGGCGTCGGCGGGCGTGGAGAGTTCGGCCGGCTGGCTGGCGGCCTGCGGCTGGTTCCTCATCTTCATGCTCTTCCCTCTGTTCAACCGCGATGGCCTTCGCGCGGGCGACATCATCGCGGGAAGCTGGGTCCTTCAGGCTCCGCGCCGCAAGCTGGCCAAGGCGCTTTCGCTCGAGGAAGCCGCGCCCGTGGCAAGCGGCGAGAAGGGGCGCGCCGCGGCTTCCGGCGAGCGCACCGTGCGCTACCAGTTCACCGAGGAGGAGCTGGCGGTCTACGGCGAATACGAGTTGCAGGCGCTCGAACGCGTGCTGCGCGACACGCGCGCGAAGGCGATCGAGCCGGTCTACCAGACCATTGCGCAGAAGATCGGCCGCAACGATGGCTGGAACGACGAGCGTGCGTTTCTCGAGGCCTATTACACCCAGCTTCGCGCGCGGCTCGAGGCCGCCCTGCGCATGGGCGTGCGCAAGGCCGACAAGCATAGCGAGGAAAGCCGGTGAACACGCCATACACCCTGCGCCGCGACGACCTGACCGCGCCGGCGATCCTGGAGCTTCTCCAGTTTCACCTCGACGAGATGCACCGCTGGTCGCCCCCTGAAAGCGTCCACGCGATGCCCGCAGAGCGCCTGCGCCAGGCCGACGTGACCTTCTTCTCGGCCTGGGATGGCGAAGTCCTCGCGGCCTGCGGGGCGATCAAGCACCTCGACGCCGGGCACGGCGAACTCAAGTCGATGCGCGCCGCGCCCGGCTATCGCGGCAAGGGTGCGGGGCGCGCGATCCTCGAGTGCCTCCTGGCCGAGGCGCGCGCGCGCGGTTACGCCCGGGTCAGTCTGGAAACCGGGCGGCCTGAAGCGTTTCATCCCGCGCACCGCCTTTATCGCGCGTACGGCTTCGTCGAATGCCCACCTTTTGCCGACTACGTGCTCGACGATTTCTCGATCTGCATGACCCTGGAGCTGTAATGGACCTTCGCGAAGCCCTGCCCGAGGACGCCGCCGCGCTTGCCGATCTCGGCGCGCGCTCGTTCGTGGCCAAGTTCGGGCATCTCTACCGACCCGAGGATCTCGCCGATTTCCTCGCCGGGTCGCATGGCGAGGCCAACGTTGCGGCCGAGATCGCCAATCCGGCCATGCCGATCCTGCTGGCCTGCGAGGGCGAGCGCCTGCTCGGCTATTGCAAGCTCAAGCTCGCCTGCGGCTGGCCCGACCATGCGCGCGGCCGCAAGGCCATCGAACTCAAGCAGCTCTACACCGATCCCGAGGCCACCGGCCGGGGGATCGGCGCGAAGCTGATGAACTGGGCTCTGGCCAAGGCGCGGGTCGAGGGGGCGGACGAGGTCCAGCTCTCGGTCTACAGCGAGAACCCCGGGGCGCAGAAGTTCTACCAGCGCTACGGCTTCGAGAAAGTGGGCGACATCTTCTTCATGGTCGGCGCGAAGCGCGACGAGGAATTCCTCTTCGCAGCGATGCTCTGACGCGCGCTCAGAACCATTTCCAGCGCCAGAACATCACCAGCTGCACCGCCAGGATCGCCGCGCACAGCACGACCACCAGCCAGAACGCGAATGGGTCGTGCGAGCCGGGGATACCCGCGACGTTGATGCCCAGGAGCCCGGTGACGAAGGTCAGCGGCAGGAAGATCGCCGCGACGATGGTGAGCATGTAGCTCGTACGGTCGGCGCGTGCGGCGGCGCGGGCGCGCAAGTCGTCCTGCAGCACCACCGCGCTTTCCTTGCTGATGTCGATGTCGTCGAGATAGCGGCGCAAGCGGTCGATGGTCTCGGCGATCTCGCGCCGGTCGTGGGTTTCGAACCATTCGGGCGCCTCGCGGCTGATGCGCTCGAGCGCCTCGTGCTGGGGGGCCATGTGGCGTTTCAGGCCCAGGCAATTGCGGCGGATCGTGGCGATCTTGTCCAGCATCATGGCCGCGTCCTCGTCGGGGTCGGCCTCTTCGAGCTGGTCGATCACCTCGTTCATGTCGATGATCGAGCGGTTCATGCGCGCGATCATGTGTTCGACGAGAAGCGTGATCAGCCCGCCCGCATCGACCGGGCCGGAGCCCCGGTCGAGCTCGCCCATCACCGCGCGCGGCGTCTGGAGCGGGCGGCGGCGCAAGGTGACGAGCCGCCGCCCGTCGCACCAGACCTGGAACGAGACCATGTCCTCGGGCTCGGCGCCGGGGTTGAAGTTGATGCCGCGCAGCGTGGCGACGAGGGCATGGCCTTCGCGGAAGGCGCGCGGGCGGGTGTCCTCGCTGGTGAGCAGTTCGACGGTGGGTTCGGGGAGGCCCAGGCCCTCGTCCAGCCATTCGGCGACGCCGGGCCGGTTGCGGCACAAGTGGACCCAGAGCATCTCGCCGGGGCGCCCCGGCCGCCATTCCTGCGCCTCCTCCCAGGTGACCGGGCGCGCCCCGCCCTGGCCGTCGAGCACGCGCCCGAAGATCATGGGGGTGAGGCTGTCGGTATCGTCGGTCGGGTCGTTGGGGCGGATGTCGATCATGCAAGGGTGAATGCCCGAAATGGACAGGGGTTCAAAGGCAATGGCGGTCCGGGCGTGCAAATTGCGCTGGAAAGGTGCTTCAATCCGTCACGCCAAGGGGCTATAGCGCGTGCCATGTCTTCCATTCGACCCTGGCGCACGATCGAGCGCCGCAAGAGCCGCCAGATCATGGTCGGCAGCGTGCCCGTCGGTGGCGATGCCCCGATCACGGTGCAGACCATGACCAACACCCCCACGTCCGACGCGAAGGCGACGATCGAGCAGATCCGCCGCTGCGAGGAGGCGGGTGCGGACCTCATCCGCGTCTCGTGCCCCGATGTGGAAAGCACCGCAGCGTTCCGGGAAATCGCCCGCGCGTCCACGGTGCCGCTGATTGCGGACATCCATTTTCACTACAAGCGCGCGCTCGAGGCAGCCGATGCGGGTGCGGCGTGCCTGCGCATCAACCCGGGCAACATCGGTTCGGACGAGCGCGTCGCCGAAGTGGTCCGCGCGGCCAAGGCCAACGGCTGTGCGATCCGCATCGGGGTCAACGCCGGGAGCCTGGAGAAGGACTTGCTCGAGAAGTACGGCGAGCCTTGCCCCGAGGCGCTGGTCGAATCGGCGCTCGATCACATCAAGCTGCTCCAGGACCACGACTTTCACGAGTTCAAGGTGGCGGTGAAGGCCTCCGACGTGTTCCTTGCGGTGGCCGCCTACCAGGGCCTGGCCGACGCGGTCGACTGTCCGCTGCACCTTGGCATCACCGAGGCGGGCGGGTTGATCGGCGGCACCGTGAAGAGCTCGATCGGCATGGGCAATTTGCTCTGGGCGGGCATCGGCGACACCTTGCGCGTCTCGCTCTCGGCCGAGCCCGAGGAGGAAGTGCGCGTGGGCTTCGAGATGCTGAAGGCGCTTGGCCTGCGCACCCGCGGCGTGCGCGTCGTCTCGTGCCCCTCGTGCGCGCGGCAGGGCTTCGACGTCATCCGCACGGTGGAGGCGCTTGAGGCGCGCCTGCAGCACATCAAGACCCCGCTCTCGCTTTCGGTGCTGGGTTGCGTGGTCAACGGCCCGGGCGAAGCGCGCGAGACCGACATCGGCCTGACCGGCGGTGGCAATGGCAAGCACATGGTCTACCTTTCGGGCGTGACCGACCACACCGTGCAGGACGCTGACATGCTCGACCACATCGTCACGCTGGTCGAGGCGAAGGCCGCCGAGATCGAGGCCGCCGAGGAAGCCGCGAAGCTTGCCGAGGCCGCCGCCGCCGAATGAGCGCGCTGCTGCGCGAATTTCGCGGGTTCCTGCTCAACTTGCGCGACGGCCTGCGGGTCTTTGCGCTCGCGCCCTTCGCGCCGTTCCTCGCAATCGTGCCCGAATTCGCGCAGCACGCGATCGAGATTCGCCTCGGCCTGTTCGCCGACCTGCAAGGTTTTCGCGCGCACCAGATGGATGCGCTGCGCACGAGTGCCGGTTCGATCAAGCTCCTCGGCCTCTCGCTCGCGGTGCTCTTCGTCGCGCGGTTCTGGGCGAACCGCGAACGCGGCGTGCCGGGCTGGAGCCTCGCCGGGATCGCCTGGCGCCCGCTGGCGCTGGGGCTGCTGGTGCAGGTGCTGTGTTCGCTCCCCGGCGTCCTCGCCCAGGCACTGGGTAGTCCGCTCGCACCCGGAGCGAACGTGGCGCTGGGGGCGATCATGGCTCTGGTCAGCCTGCCGGGCCTCGTGCTGATGGTGGCAGGCGCGCTGGGCGATGCTTCGCTCGGCCTTCGCGAGGCCTACCGGCGCGGCTGGGGCAAGGCGCTGCGGATCGCGCTTTACGCCGGGCCCGCGTGGATCGCCTTGCAGTATGTCCACGAGGCGAACCACCACCTGGCCCTTGGGCAGTCGATGCCGCGCGTCTGGGGGCTCATGGCGTTCGACAGCTTCGTCGTCGGGCTGATGGCCGCGCTGGGGGGAACCGGCCTCCACCATGGCTACGGCCCGCCCCGTATTAACCCGAAGGAAGTGTCCGGCGGCTAGGCTGTGGCGATGCGCCTTGGACCCGTCATCCTGCTACTGGCCACCGCGGCTGTCGTCGGCTGGCTCGCCCCCGATCTCACGAGTGGGTCGGGCAAGAACAAAGTGATGCCCGCAAGGGGGCGCGCCGAGGCCGCCGCACGCGACGATCAGGCCGCGCGCAAGCAGGCCTGGCTGGCCGGGGCGACGCTGGTCGAGCGCGCCGGAGATGGCCAGTTCTACCTCGATGCCGACGTCGAGGGCAGTTCCACGCATTTCCTCGTCGATACCGGGGCCAGTATCGTCGCGCTGACCGCGGCGGATGCCCGCGCGGCCGGCCTCGACTGGAGCGAGGACGACGTGCGCGTGATCGGAAAGGGGGCGAGCGGCACCGTGCGCGGGGTCCCGGTACGCCTGTCCGAACTGGACCTCGATGGCTTCGTGGCGCGCGACGTGGACGCGGCGATCATTCCCGAGGGGCTTGAGGTCTCGCTGCTCGGCCAGTCGTTCCTTACGCGCCTGTCCTCGGTGAAGGTCGACGGCAATCGCATGACGATCGTGCCGTGATCTCCTTGTTGTGTTGGAATTGTTTCTAAATTGATCATCGTATTACACAAAAAGTGTAATATTAAATGTCCTGTCATGAATTGACGAACGATTGCGTTGCGCCCTTCGTGCTCTAAAAGTCGCTCCTCGCCGGGTTGCTTTCATAGACTCGAGGGGCGACGGTCAAGAGCCGCGCTCCGATCTTGGAGGCGAAGACATGTTCAAGCGCATAAGCCACATCAACGGGGTAGAGGATGACGGAGAGATCCTTTTCGCCACGCAATTCGACTACCTCTTTCCCGAGGCTGCCAATTCGAAGGGGTGCCTGCTCCCGGATTCCGAGGCCTGCACTGCGGCGCTGGTCAACCTGGGCACGGCGATGGCGGACGACGAACTTCCCGCCGCACCGCCCGATGCCTTCGCGTCGGGCAATCCGGCGGTGTTTACCTATTTCGGCCAGTTCATCGACCATGACCTGACCGCGCGCACCGATCGCGAAGGCAGTGTCACGCGGATCGGCAACGGCGATCCGGTCTCGAGGCTCGATCCTGCGCTGGTGACGGCCAACTTGCGCAACGGGCGCCGGCCCCAGCTCGATCTCGACGCCGTCTTCGGCGAGGCGCCCGGGCTGGCCGGGTGGGGCGGGGCGAGCCCAGCGAGCTCGCAGTCGCAAGTGCTCTACACGTCCTCGCTGGACATGCACCTCTACGAGCACGGCGCGCGACGCGACGTGATCCGGGGGGATCGCCGCGCGGCCCTGATCCCCGATGCGCGCAACGACGAGAACCTCAATCTCAGCCAGCTGCAGTTCGCGATGCTGCGCTTCTTCAACGAGGTGAAGGCGGCGCAGAACTTCGGGCACGACGTGGAGAACTACATCCGCGCGCGCCAGCTATGCCGCTGGGCCTTCCAGTACGTGGTGGTCAACGATTGGCTGACCACGGTCTGCGATCCTTATGTCCTGCGCGACACGCTGGCCAACGGCCCGCGCTTCTTCGGCTCGGGCGCGGGGCGCAGCAAGGCGTTCATGCCGCTCGAGTTCTCGGTCGCGGCGTTTCGCTTCGCGCATTCGATGATCCGTCCGTCCTATCGTTCGAACGCGGCCGCGCCGATCGAATCGATCATGGACCTGCTCGACTTCGCCTCGCCCGACAAGGCGGCGAACGACCGCTTCTTCGAGCCCGATGCCAGCGGGCAGCCGCAATTGAAGGAGCTCTACGCGATCGACTGGAGTTTCTTCTCGGGCAGCGGCCCCAACGTGCAGTTCGCGCGCAAGATCGACACCAAGATCGCCAAGGGGCTGGGCACCTTGCCGTTCTCGGCGCGCATGGGGGATCCGGTGCTGGGGCATCTCGCGCGCTCGAACCTGCTGCGCGGCAAGAACCTCTCGATCCCGACCGGGCAGGCCATGGCCGATGCCTTCGGGGTCACCTTCCTCACCCCCAACGAGATCCTGACGGGCGAGGACGCGGGGATTGTCGATGCGCTGAAGGCCGGGCATTTCCACCATCGCAGCCCCTTGTGGTATTACGTGCTGCGCGAGGCGGTGGTGCAGCAGGATGGCGAGCGCCTCGGCGAAGTGGGCAGCCGCATCGTGTGCGAGACGATCGTGGGCATGATCCGCGACGACCTGAACAGCTATCTCAACAATTTCCACGATGGCGCCGTCAGCGAGAATGGAATCGACGTGAAGCCTGGTCCCAACGGGCAGATCGCCACGATCGCCGACATCCTCAAGTTCGCCAAGGTCTGATCCCAGGCTGCGGTGAGAAGAGTTCATCGCAGCTTAATTTGAACGAACCCCCCGCCTTGCTTTCAGCAAGGGAAAGGCCCCGCCGGATCGCTCCGACGGGGCCTTTCATGTGCCTTTAGGCGGGAGAGGGGAGAGGCCTCAGGCCTCGGTCTCGCCCTCGTCGCCCTTGATCAGGTAATCGCCGGCATCGGCGTCGGTGCCGTGGGTTTCACCCTCGACCGCGGCCAGCGGCGAATCGCCCAGGTCGTCGAGCGGATCACGCTTGAGCTCGGCTTCGTGCTCCTGCGCCGCGCTGTCGGCCGCGACGAGCGCGTCCTGCATGCGGCGGTAGGAGGCGCGCAGCGCGGCGTCGCGGCTGGAGGCCGCCACGCGCACCCGGTTCATGCCCGCGCCGGTACCGGCGGGGATGAGACGGCCGACGATGACGTTTTCCTTCAGGCCGATCAGCGAGTCCTTCTTGCCTTCCACGGCCGCCTGCGTGAGCACGCGGGTGGTTTCCTGGAAGGAGGCTGCCGAGATGAACGAACGGGTCTGCAGCGAGGCCTTGGTGATGCCCAGCAGCACCGGCTTGCCTTCGGCGGGCTGCTGGCCCGGCTTCAGCTTGCCGTTGATCTCGTTCATTTCCTCGTAGTCGACCTGTTCGCCCGGAAGCAGCGTGGTGTCGCCACCCGCGGTGATCTCGACCTTCTGCAGCATCTGGCGAACGATCACCTCGATGTGCTTGTCGTTGATCTTCACGCCCTGCAAGCGATAGACTTCCTGGATTTCCGCGACGAGGTATTCGGCCAGAGCCTCCACGCCGAGAACTTCCAGAATGTCGTGCGGGTCAGGCGAACCCGAGATCAGGTTGTCGCCCTTCTTGACGTAGTCGCCTTCCTGCACGTCGATCACGCGGCTCTTGGGGATCAGGTATTCTACCGGTTCGCCCTCTTCCGGGATGATCGCGATCTTGCGCTTGGCCTTGTAGTCGCGAACGAACTCGATGCGACCCGAGACCTTGGCGATGATCGAGTTGTCCTTCGGCTTGCGGGCCTCGAACAGTTCGGCAACGCGCGGCAGACCACCGGTGATGTCGCGGGTCTTGGCGGCTTCGCGGCTGGCACGGGCGATGATGTCGCCCGCTTCGACCATCTGGCCATCCTCGACCGAGAGCGTGGCACCGGGCGCCAGCATGTAGCGCGCGGCTTCGCCCGAGTTGTCGTCGAGAAGGGTGATGCGCGGACGCAGGTCCTCCTTCTTCTTCGAACGGCTCGTCGAGCGGTCCTCGGTGACGACGCGGCTGGTCATGCCGGTCGCATCGTCGACCTGCTCGGTCAGCGTGCGGCTGTCGATGAGGTCCTGGTACTTGATGATACCCGAGGTTTCCGTGATGATCGGAAGCGTGAACGGGTCCCACTCGGCCAGGCGTTCGCCTTCGGCCACCTTGGCGCCGTCCTCGTGGAGAAGCACGGTACCGTAGGGCACGCGGTGCATGGCGCGCTCGCGGCCTTCGGTGTCCATGACCACGACTTCACCGTTGCGGGCGAGCGAGAGCTTGCGACCGCGCTTGTCGGTGATGGTCGGGATGTCACGGTAGTGGACGGTACCCTCGCAGATCGATTCCAGGTGGCTGGTTTCGTTCAGCTGGGCCGCACCACCAATGTGGAAGGTACGCATGGTGAGCTGCGTGCCCGGTTCACCGATCGACTGTGCGGCGATGACGCCGACGGCCTCGCCGATGTTGACCGGGGTACCGCGGGCAAGGTCACGCCCGTAGCACTTGGCGCAGACGCCCTGTTCGGCCTCGCAGACCAGCGGCGAGCGGATGCGCGCCGACTGGGTGCCGGTGGCCTCGATCGCGGCAACGGCGGCTTCGTCGAGGAGCTGGCCCTTGGCGGCGACGATCGTGCCATCCTTGGCGGCGATGTCTTCGGCCAAGGTACGGCCCAGGATACGCTCGGCAAGCGAGGCGATGACCGAACCGCCCTGGACGATCGCGCGCATTTCGAGCGCACGCTCGGTGCCGCAATCGTCGATGATGACGACGCAGTCCTGCGAGACGTCGACGAGACGGCGGGTCAGGTAACCCGAGTTCGCCGTCTTGAGCGCGGTATCGGCCAGACCCTTGCGGGCGCCGTGGGTCGAGTTGAAGTATTCAAGAACGGTCAGACCTTCCTTGAAGTTCGAGATGATCGGCGTTTCGATGATCTCGCCCGACGGCTTGGCCATGAGGCCGCGCATGCCGCCCAGCTGCTTCATCTGCGCCGGGCTACCACGCGCACCGGAGTGGCTCATCATGTAGATCGAGTTGATCTGGGCCATGCGGCCCGTCTCGGGATCGATCGGCTGGGCCTTCAGCTCTTCCATCATGGCGTTCGCCACCTGGTCACCGCAACGGCTCCAGGCATCGATCACCTTGTTGTACTTTTCCTGCTGGGTGATGAGGCCGTCCTGGTACTGCTGCTCGTAATCGGCAACCAGTTCCTTGGTCTCGTTGACCAGCGGGTCCTTCTGGGCGGGGATGATCATGTCGTCCATGCCGAAGGAGATGCCGGCCTTGCACGCGTTCTTGAAGCCGAGCGACATGATCGCGTCGGCGAACAGGACCGTGTCCTTCTGGCCGGTGTGACGGTAGACCTGGTCGATGACCTCGCCGATGTCCTTCTTGGTCAAGAGCTTGTTGACCACGTCGAAGGGCACGGTGTGGCTCTTGGGGAGGCACTCGCCGATGAGCATGCGGCCCGGCGTCGTCTCGAAGCGCTTCATGTACTGCTGACCGTTCTCGTCGGTCTGCGGCACGCGGGCCTCGATCTTCGAGTGCAGCGTCACCGCACCGATCTCGAGCGCCTGGTGGACTTCGGCCATGTCGGCGAACTTCATGCCTTCGCCCGGCTCACCCGTGCGGTCCATCGACAGGTAGTACAGGCCCAGCACCATGTCCTGCGAAGGCACGATGATCGGCTTGCCGTTGGCGGGCGAGAGGATGTTGTTGGTCGACATCATCAGCACGCGCGCTTCGAGCTGGGCTTCCAGCGAAAGGGGCACGTGGACGGCCATCTGGTCACCGTCGAAGTCGGCGTTGAAGGCCGAGCAGACGAGCGGGTGCAGCTGGATCGCCTTGCCCTCGATGAGGACCGGCTCGAAGGCCTGGATGCCCAGACGGTGAAGCGTGGGCGCGCGGTTCAGCATGACCGGGTGCTCGCGAATGACTTCGTCGAGGATGTCCCAGACTTCCTTGCGCTCCTTCTCGACCCACTTCTTGGCCTGCTTGAGGGTCATCGAGAGACCCTTGGCGTCGAGGCGGGCGTAGATGAACGGCTTGAACAGCTCGAGTGCCATCTTCTTGGGAAGACCGCACTGGTGCAGCTTGAGCTCGGGACCGGTCACGATGACGGAACGGCCCGAGTAGTCGACGCGCTTGCCCAGAAGGTTCTGGCGGAAGCGGCCCTGCTTGCCCTTGAGCATGTCGGACAGCGACTTGAGCGGACGCTTGTTGGCACCCGTGATGACGCGGCCGCGGCGGCCGTTGTCGAACAGGGCGTCGACTGATTCCTGCAGCATGCGCTTTTCGTTGCGCACGATGATGTCGGGCGCGCGCAGCTCGATCAGGCGCTTGAGGCGGTTGTTGCGGTTGATGACGCGGCGGTAGAGGTCGTTGAGGTCCGAGGTCGCGAAGCGGCCACCGTCGAGCGGCACCAGCGGGCGCAGTTCGGGCGGAATGACCGGGACGACTTCAAGGATCATCCACTCGGGACGGTTGCCCGAATCGATGAACGATTCGACCACCTTGAGGCGCTTGATGATCTTCTTGGGCTTGAGTTCCGACTTGGTCGTCTCGAGCTCCTGGAGAAGGTCCGCGCGCTCCTGCTCGAGGTCGAGCTCCATCAGCATCTGCTTGACGGCCTCGGCGCCGATGCCGGCCGAGAAGGCGTCTTCGCCATACTCGTCCTGGGCGTCGAGCATCTCGTCTTCGGTGAGCAGCTGGTACTTCTCGAGCGGGGTCAGGCCCGGCTCGATGACGATGTAGCTTTCGAAGTAGAGGACGCGCTCAAGCTGCTTGAGCTGCATGTCGAGCAGCAGGCCGATGCGCGAGGGGAGGCTCTTGAGGAACCAGATGTGCGCGACCGGAGCGGCCAGCTCGATGTGGCCCATGCGCTCGCGGCGCACCTTGGTCACGGTGACTTCGACGCCGCACTTTTCGCAGACGACGCCCTTGTACTTCATGCGCTTGTACTTGCCGCAAAGGCACTCGTAGTCCTTCACGGGGCCGAAGATGCGCGCGCAGAACAGGCCGTCACGTTCGGGCTTGAACGTGCGGTAGTTGATGGTTTCCGGCTTCTTGATTTCGCCGAAGGACCAGGAGCGGATGCGCTCGGGCGAAGCGAGACCGATCTGGATCTGATCGAAGGTCTCGGGCTTGGCCATCTGGTTCGTGAACTTGGTCAGGTCGTTCATAAGTTCCGTCCCTCTTGGGGGTAAATTCTTGGCTGCGGGAAGTCAGGGGAGGGCGGGGCGCTGGTGGCCCCGCCCGATCCCGTTATTCCGCCGCCTGGGGCAGCGCGTCGGCATCGTCCTCGTCGTCGAGCGAGGAGAGCTCGACGTTGAGGCCGAGGCTGCGCATTTCCTTGACGAGAACGTTGAAGCTCTCGGGAATGCCCGCCTCGAAGGTGTCGTCGCCCTTGACGATGGCTTCGTAGACCTTGGTACGGCCGACCACGTCGTCCGACTTGACGGTGAGCATTTCCTGCAGCGTGTAGGCCGCACCGTAGGCCTGGAGAGCCCAGACCTCCATCTCACCGAAGCGCTGGCCACCGAACTGGGCCTTACCGCCCAGCGGCTGCTGGGTGACGAGGCTGTAGGGGCCGATCGAACGGGCGTGGATCTTGTCGTCGACAAGGTGGTGGAGCTTGAGGATGTACTTCATCCCCACGGTCACCTTGCGGCTGAAGGCCTCGCCGGTACGCCCGTCGAGCAGCACGCTCTGGCCCGAGGTGTCGAGACCCGCGAGTGTGAGCATGTCGACGACGTCCTGTTGCACCGCGCCGTCGAACACCGGAGTGCCCATCGGCACGCCACCGCGCACGTTTTCGGCCAGCTCGACGAGCTGCGCCGGGCTGCGTGCGTCAAGGTCCTCGGCGTAGTTGTCGCCGTAGATCTTGCGCAGCGTGTCCTTGACCGCCTCGGGGGCTTCGCCCGCCTCGGGGTTGGGGTTGGCCGCCTTCCAGGCATCGAGCGCCTCGCCGATCTGACGACCCAGGTTGCGGGCCGCCCAACCGAGGTGGGTCTCGAAGATCTGTCCGACGTTCATGCGCGAAGGCACGCCGAGCGGGTTCATCACGAAGTCGACCGGGGTGCCGTCCTCGAGGAAGGGCATGTCTTCCTGCGGCAGGATGCGGCTGATGATACCCTTGTTGCCGTGACGGCCGGCCATCTTGTCGCCCGGCTGCAGCTTGCGCTTCACGGCCACGAAGACCTTGACCATCTTGAGCACGCCCGGCGCCAGTTCGTCACCGCGCTCCAGCTTCTCCTTGCGGTCCTCGAACTTCTCCTGGATCGCCTTGACGGTCTCGTCGTACTGGGCCTTCACGGCTTCCAGCTGGGTCTGCATGTGGTCGTCGGCAACCGCGAACTTCCACCACTCGTGACGCTCGGCCTCGGCGAGGAGTTCCTCGGTGATCTCCACGCCCTTCTTCACGCCCTTGGGCGCGGACGCGGCGACCTGGCCGAGCAGCATGTCCTGCAGGCGGTTGTAGGTCGCACGGTTGAGAATGGCGCGTTCGTCCTCGCGGTCCTTGGCGAGGCGTTCGATTTCCTCGTTCTGGATGGCGCGGGTACGGTCGTCGATCTCGATGCCGTGACGGTTGAAGACGCGCACATCGACGATCGTGCCCGAGACGCCCGGCGGCAGACGCAGCGAGGTGTCGCGCACGTCGGAGGCCTTTTCACCGAAGATGGCGCGCAGGAGCTTTTCTTCCGGCGTCATCGGGCTCTCGCCCTTCGGGGTGATCTTGCCCACGAGGATGTCACCCGGGTGCACTTCGGCGCCGATGTAGACGATGCCCGCCTCGTCGAGGTTGCGCAGGGCTTCCTCGCCGACATTGGGGATGTCGCGGGTGATGTCTTCGGGCCCGAGCTTGGTGTCGCGGGCCATGACCTCGAACTCGTCGATGTGGATCGAGGTGAAGACGTCGTCCTTCACGATCCGCTCGGAGATGAGGATGGAGTCCTCGTAGTTGTAGCCGTTCCAGGGCATGAACGCGACGAGCACGTTGCGGCCCAGCGCCAGTTCACCCAGTTCGGTCGACGGGCCGTCGGCGATGATGTCGCCGGCCTGGACGTATTCGCCCACCTTCACCAGCGGACGCTGGTTGATGCAGGTCGACTGGTTCGAACGCTCGAACTTCTGGAGGCGGTAGATGTCGACGCCCGACTTGCCGGCCTCGACCTCACCCACGGCGCGGATGACGATACGGGTGGCGTCGACCTGGTCGACCACGCCCGGACGCAGCGCCGAGATCGCGGCGCCCGAATCGCGCGCCACGGTCGCTTCCATGCCGGTGCCCACGTAAGGCGCGTCGGCCTTGACGAGCGGCACGGCCTGACGCTGCATGTTCGAGCCCATGAGCGCGCGGTTGGCGTCGTCCTTTTCGAGGAACGGAATGAGCGAGGCGGCCACCGAGACGAGTTGCTTGGGGCTGACGTCCATCAGCGTGACCTGGTCGCGCGGGCTCATCACGAACTCGCCTTCCTGGCGGGCCGAGATGAGTTCCTCGACGAACGAGCCGTCCGCGTTGAGCGCGGCCGAAGCCTGCGCGACGGTGTGCTTCTGCTCTTCCATCGCCGAGAGGTAGACCACGTCCTTGGTCACCTTACCCTCGACGACCTTGCGGTACGGGGTTTCGATGAAGCCGTACTTGTTGACGCGCGCGAAAGTCGAGAGCGAGTTGATCAGACCGATGTTCGGGCCTTCGGGCGTTTCAATCGGGCAGATACGACCGTAGTGGGTCGGGTGAACGTCGCGCACTTCGAAGCCCGCACGCTCACGGGTAAGACCGCCCGGCCCGAGCGCCGAAACGCGGCGCTTGTGGGTGACTTCCGAAAGCGGGTTGGTCTGGTCCATGAACTGCGAGAGCTGCGAGGAGCCGAAGAACTCACGAACGGCGGCCACGGCGGGCTTGGCGTTGATGAGGTCGTTGGGCATCACGGTCGAGACGTCGACCGAGCTCATGCGCTCCTTGACCGCGCGTTCCATGCGCAGCAGGCCGACGCGGTACTGGTTCTCGAGCAGCTCGCCCACCGAACGCACGCGGCGGTTGCCGAGGTTGTCGATGTCGTCGATCTCGCCCTTGCCGTCCTTGAGGTTCACCAGTTCCTTGACCACGGCGAGGATGTCCTCGGTGCGCAGCGTGGTGACGGTGTCCTCGGCATCGAGGCCCAGACGCATGTTGAGCTTGACGCGGCCCACGGCCGAAAGGTCGTAGCGGTCGGCGTCGAAGAACAGGCCTTCGAACAGCGCCTCGGCGGTTTCCTTCGTCGGCGGTTCGCCCGGACGCATGACCTTGTAGATCGCTTCCAGGCCCATGTCGCGGCAGTCGGCCTTGTCGGCCTTGAGCGTGTTGCGGATCCAGGGGCCGACGTTCGAATCGTCGATGTCGAGGAGGTTGAGCTGATCGATGCCCGCGGCGTCGATCACCTCGAGGTTCTCCGGCGACACTTCGTCACCGGCCTCGATGTAGATGCGCCCGGTCGACTCGTCGATCATGTCCTCGGCGATGTAGCGGCCGAAGATTTCCTCGGTCGGGATCAGCAGCGCCTCGAGGCCGTCCTTGCCGGCCTTGTTGGCGGCGCGGGGGCTGATCTTGGTGCCGGCCGGGAAGACGACTTCGCCCGAGTTCGCATCGACGATGTCGAAAGCGGGCTTCACGCCGCGCCACGCCTCGGCGGTGTAGGGCAGGCGCCAGCCGCCTTCACCGCGCTTCCAGGTGACGGTCTCGTAGAAGTGGTCGAGGATCGCTTCGCTGTCGAGGCCGAGCGCGAAGAGCAGCGCGGTGACCGGCAGCTTGCGCTTGCGGTCGATACGCACGTTGACGATGTCCTTGGCGTCGAACTCGAAGTCGAGCCAGGAGCCGCGGTAGGGGATCACGCGCGCGGCGAAGAGGTACTTGCCCGAGGAGTGGGTCTTGCCACGGTCGTGGTCGAACAGCACGCCCGGCGAACGGTGCATCTGCGAGACGATCACGCGCTCGGTGCCGTTGATGAAGAAGGTGCCGTTCTCGGTCATGAGCGGCATGTCGCCCATGTAGACGTCCTGCTCCTTGATATCGAGGACCGAGCGGGTCTCGGTCTCGGCGTCCACCTCGAACACGATCAGGCGCAGCGTCACCTTCATGGGAGCCGCGTAGGTGATGCCGCGCTGGCGGCATTCGGTCACGTCGTACTTGGGGTCTTCGAGCTCGTAGTGCACGAAGTCGAGCTCGCTGGTGCCGGCGAAGTCGCGGATCGGGAAGACCGAGCGCAGCGTCTTTTCCAGGCCCGAGACATAGCCCGTCTCGGGGTTCGAGCGCAGGAACTGTTCGTAGCTCTCGCGCTGGACCTCGATGAGGTTGGGCATCGGGATGACTTCGTGGGCGTCGCCGAAGATCTTGCGGATGCGCTTCTTGACGGAGCGCTTCGCGGTATCGATGGGCTGGGTAGCCATGAGCTGATCTTGCCTCTTAGCTTCTCGTGAAGGCCGAGTCGCCCGAAGGCAACCGAACCTGGAAAATGGTCGTCACGCGAGGACGAAATACCCGCCGGGAGGGACGGGCCATCAAACGCCAAAAGGCCGCCTTGCGCGCACAAATCCTTGGAAAAGGACATCTGCGGCCAGCAGCCTGATACGTCGGATGAAACCCGTTTCCGCTTCCTTCCCGGGCCTGCCCCCGCGCATGGGCACGCCTTGCTCGAAGCGAATGGGTGTTGCAGGCCCTATAGAACCCGGCCGCAGCGCTGTCAAACCGAGGCCTGCGCTCGGTTCGTCGTGGCGAAAGGCTCGTCTCGCCGGAAAAATGGGGCTGGCCGAAAACCCGGTGCGGCCTGGCGTGTTGTAACGGCATGAATTCGACGCACACTTCCCTCCCTCTCCGCGGCCTGCCGGCGGTCCTCGGCGCGGCGCTGGTGGTGACCTCGGGTCTGATCCCGGTCGTTGCCGGGGCGCAGGAGGCGATGTCGGCCGAACCCGCGCACGTTCCCTCGGTGCAGGTGCCAGGCCTGGCGACGGAAGGCGTTTTGGCGCAGGGCAATCTGCCGGTTCATCGTGCGCAGGCCATCAAGGTTGCCGCGAACGAGGCTCCGCATCCGGTCGGCGAGGCCAGGCCGGGGCTGGGCGCACTTTCGTTCGCCGGTTTTCTCGGATTGCTGGCGGCCTTTGCCGTATCGATTTCGGGCATGATCGTGACCCGGCGGCGGGCACGCCAGATGCGCGGACGCGCGCCCGGCCGGCGCGATTCCATTGCGCGCCCGGTGCCCGTTTCGCGCAGTTACGAAGTGTCCCGATGACAATTTCACGTTTTACGAAAGAGGTTTCACGAGGCCCCTGAGAACATAGCCAGGCCGGTGGCCGGGTCGATCCACCCCACACACCCTCCCTGAACCGGTCAGAGCCTGGCAGACTTCCGGCGTTCCCCTAGCGGCCGGACCGAGCCTTGGGGGCAGCTCATCGCGAGCTGCCCCCATTTTCGTGCCCGAAATGTAGGCGTACAGGTCAGGCGGCGAGATCGAAGAGAGTGCCCGCGCGCGGACGTTCGAGCGCGGTATAGGCTCCGGTCACCAGCGAGCTTCGCGCTTCGGCCCATTCGCGGTGCCAGCGTTCCACTTGCAGGGCATCGCGCGCGGTTTCGGAGAACTGGAAGCGCGGCGAGCCTTGCGCGGCGCGCGCGCTGCCGATGGGGGTGGAGCCGATCGTCGCCCGGCTCGGCGCGGGAACGCGGGAGGGGGCGCGCGGGGGCACGGGAACGAGGGCAGTGGAGATCGGCACTATGTCCATCGTCGGATCGGGTCTCGGGTGGCGGCGACCCCCATTCCATCGCATGGCGCGTTCTAGCGCCGTGTGATCGCCTCCATCCGTAACTCTGCGGAAAAAGGGGCGCGGGAACACGGCGTATTGACTTTCGAGCGCCTCTGCCACATAGGCCCGCTCGAACGCCGGGATCGATTCCCGACGCTCGCCGTCCGAGACAGCTGCCGGGGGTTTCCCCCTTAATCTGCAGCCTAGACGGGGAACAGGAAATTTTACGGTCCCACGCTCCTTCGAGCTTGGTGCCAACCGCGCGGCTTCGGCCCGCAAACTCCTTCCCCATCGTACGGTCTTTGCCATGGCGCGTCAGTGTCCATGGGCTCGTGCGTCGTGCACGGGCAAGCAAATGTAGCCGGCTGTGCGGAGCTTTCGGGTTCCAACCAGTCATATGTGAAGGAGTAAGGCATGGATCGTTCGCAGAAAGCCGATTCGGTCGCCCAGCTCAACGCGGTCTTCAACGAGGTCGGCGTGGTGGTTGTCACCCGCAACCTCGGCCTCTCGGTGGCGCAGTCCTCCGAGCTGCGCGCGAAGATTCGTGAAGCCGGCGCGACCTACAAGGTTGCCAAGAACCGTCTTGCCAAGATCGCCATCGCGGACACCGACTATGTCGGTATCGGCGACTTCCTGATCGGCCCGACGGCCCTCGCCACTTCGGTGGACCCCGTCGCAGCCGCCAAGGCCGTCGTCGACTTCGCCAAGACGACCGACAAGATCGAGATCGTCGGCGGCGCGATGGGCGCAAACGTTCTGGACGCAAACGGCATCAAGGCTCTCGCCACGATGCCCTCGCTCGACGAACTGCGCGCCAAGCTCATCGGTCTCGTCCAGGCTCCGGCCACGAAGATCGCCCAGCTCTCGACCGCTCCGGCGGCCAAGCTGGCGCGCGTCTTCAACGCCTATGCCGAGAAGGACGCTGCCTGAGCTTAGTCTCGGTAAGACGTTTTGAAATAACGATTTATCCCGTCTGGTGGCACGAAGCCCCGGCGGGACCACAGATCAGGAGTGAATATTATGGCCGATATCGCCAAGCTTGTTGAAGAACTCTCGCAGCTGACCGTCCTCGAGGCCGCTGACCTCGCCAAGGCTCTCGAAGAAGCATGGGGCGTTTCCGCCGCTGCCGCCGTTGCCGTTGCTGGCCCGGCCGCTGCCGGTGGCGAAGCTGCCGCTGCTGAAGAGCAGACCGAATTCGACGTGATCCTCACCGGCGACGGTGGCAAGAAGATCCAGGTCATCAAGGAAGTCCGCGCCATCACCGGTCTCGGCCTCGCCGAAGCCAAGGCCCTCGTCGAAGGCGCTCCCAAGGCTGTCAAGGAAGCCGCTTCGAAGGCGGAAGCCGAAGACATCAAGGCGAAGATCGAAGCAGCCGGCGGCACCGTCGAGCTCAAGTAATCTTCGTGGCCTTGCGGCCTTCGGGCCGCAGGTGCGAAAATTCGAAAGGGCGCTCCCTCGCGGGGGCGCCCTTTTTCGTGCGCGCGATCCGGCCGCGCGCGGTGGTTGGCGATCCGGGTCAACGCCGCGCCGCAGGCCAGGCGCAGCACGCCCCGGTCCGACGCTCGCTCGCTCGCCGCTGTCAGCGCAGGTTCAGTTTGGCAGGTGCAGCTTTGGCGGCGCAACGGGTTGAGCGACGAAGGAGGTTCCCCCCAATGCGTACCACGTGGAAACTGCCCCCCCGAAAATATCTCGCCGCCGGCGCGGCCCTGGCGATCTGCGGTACAGGTGCCGCCGAGGCCGCGAGCGAGAAGCTGCACCACATGAAAGTCCACGGCCCCGATGGCGAGGTGATCGACGTCGCCTACGCGGGCAGGGATGCCCCCCGCGTCGAGATCGTGCCCACATCGGCGGCGCAGGACGACGCGTCGATCCCGGCCGCCGTGGCCGATCCCTTCGTCCAGATGGAGCGCGTCTCGGCGATGATGGACGCGCAGATGAACGCGATGATGCAACGCGCCGCGCTGATGCAGCGCCAGAGCGCCGCGCTTCAGGCCAGGACCATGCAGGAGGCGAAGATGACGACGCGCGTGAACGGACAGCCGGTCGAGCCCGGCTTCGCGATGGCCGGAACCCTGCCCCAGGGCGTCCAGGTTTCGTATTATTCGTCCTCGACCGACGCCAGCGGCTGCACCCGGTCGGTCTCCTACAGTTCGGATGGTTCGGGCGCGGCACCCAGGATGGTCCAGGCCGCCTCCGACAGCTGCGAGGCGGCCGAAGCCCCGCAGCGCGCCATTCCGGCCAAGGTCGAGGCGCCGGTCTCGCCGCGTGGACCAGAGGCAGGGACCAACGCGAACAAGGTGTGACCCATCGTCACGGCTCGTCCCAAGGGGCGGGCAAGGAAAAACGGGCGGTCCCTCTGGAGGGGCCGCCCGCTTTTCGTGGATTTTGACAGCTTACTTGAGCGTTTCGAGGTAGGCGATGATCTCCTGGCGCTTGGCCGGGTCGGGGATCATCTGGACCATCTTGGTGCCCGGGACCATCTTCATCGGGCCCTGCAGCCATTCGTCGAGCTTCTCGGGCGTCCACACGATGCCTGAGGCCTTGAGCGCGGGGCTGAAGGCGTAGCCCGGAACGTCGCCCGCAGTGCTGCCGACGATCCCGTGAAGCGAGGGGCCGACCATGTTGCGGCCCGCTTCGACCGAGTGGCAGGTCTTGCAGATCTGGAACGCGGCCGGGGCGAGCGAGGCCGAGCCGGCGTCGGCGGGTGCCGAACTCGCAGTCGGGCTTTGCGTGGCGGGAGCGGGCTCGCCTGCGGTCTCGGCGGCGGGAGCGGCCGGGGCCGCATCCTTGGAATCCGAGCCGCCGCATGCGGCGAGCAGCGCGAGCGGGCTGGCAACGATCAGGGTCATGAATTTCATGGGACGCTTCCTCCTGCGGTTTGCCTCGCCCTAGGACGGGCGCTCCGGGTCGGGCAAGGGGGCACACTGTCCCATCGCGCGCTTTTCCCGCTGGGTGGAGACTGCGCTTTTTCCTTTCGTTGTGCGCGTGGCCCGCGTAGGGGCCCGAGCCAGTATGGCTCGCAGCGCATCGCCTTCGGACTTCCGGATCGAACTGGGCAGGACCCTCGCGCTCGCGGGGCCGCTGGCGCTTGCCAACCTTCTGCAGATGGCGGTCTTCGCGGTCGACGTGATGTTCGTGGCGCGTCTCGGCCAGCAGGCGCTCGCCGCCTCGAGCCTGGCGGTGGCGCTGATCGCGGTGCTGATGATGGGCCTGAACGGCGTGACCTCGGCGTGCGCGCCGCTCATGGCGGCCGAGCTGGGGCGCCGGTCCAACGCGGTGCGCGAGGTGCGCCGCACGGTGCGCATGGCGCTCTGGCTGGGCGGCGGGCTGAGCGTTTGCGGCATTTTCGCGTGCCAGTTTGCCGAAGCGATCATGCTGCTGGCCGGACAAAAGCCCGATCTGGCCCGGATGGGCGGGGGCTTCCTCGCGATCCTCTCCTTCGCGATGGTGCCTGCCGCGATTGCCAACGTGCTGCGCACTTACGTCTCGACGCTCGGGCGCCCGTTCTTCGCTACCGCGATCACGGCGGGCTCGATCGCGGTCAACGCGCTGGGCGACTATGCCCTCGTCTTCGGCCATTTCGGCATGCCCCGACTCGAGCTTACCGGGGCCGCGCTCGCCAGCATCATCACCGAGTGCGCGACCGTGCTCGCCTATGTCGTGGCCATCGCCTGCAACCGTCGCCTGCGCCGCTTCCACATCTTCGGCCGCTTCTGGCGGCCCGAGTGGCTGCGCCTGCGCCAGATGCTGAAGCTCGGCCTGCCGATTTCGGGCACGCTCATCGCCGAGGGTGGCCTTTTCAGCGGTGCGGCGTTCCTCATGGGGCTGGTGGGCGAGGCGCAACTGGCCGGGCACACCGTCGCCTTGCAGATCGCGGCGATCGCCTTCCAGGTGCCCTTCGGCATCGGCCAGGCGGCGACGATCCGGGTGGGCTACCACTATGGCGCGGGCAATGTTGCCGGGGTTGCGGCGGCAGGACGTGCGGCCTTGCTCGCGTGCCTGGCCTTCGCCGTCGTCACCTCCGGGATCATCGTGCTTTTCCCCGACCTGGTGCTATCCGCCTATGTCGACGTCGCCGATCCGGCCAACGCGCTGATGGTGGCCTTCGCGCTGCGCTACCTCGTGGTGGCGGCGGCCTTCCAGTTCTCCGACGCGCTCCAGGCGGTCGCGGCGGGCGCGCTGCGCGGTATCCAGGACACGCGCGTGCCGATGGGAATTGCGGTCGTGGGTTACTGGGCGAGCGGGTTCGCCGTCTCGGTCGTGCTCGGCCTGTTCACCCCGCTGGAGGGGGTCGGTATCTGGCTCGGCCTCGCTGTCGGCCTCAGCGTTGCGGCGGTGCTGCTCCTGGCCCGCTGGCAGGGGCGCGGCCGCTTCGGTCTGCTGGCTGCCATCGAACGGTAACGCCCGCGCGTTAGCCCTGCGCCCCGCCGCAGCTGCGGTCCGTCAGGACGACGAAGGGCTGGCCGATGCAAAAAATTTGCCCATCTCCCGCTTGACGCACCCCGAGGCTGTGACCATATCCCGGCGCGTTGGCACTCTTAGAGCGTGAGTGCCAAACCCAGTTTTGCCTGTTCATAGGACTTAAGGGAGACTCCCATGACTTTCCGCCCGCTGCACGACCGTGTTCTCGTGCGCCGCGTCGAGGCCGAAGAAAAGACGGCCGGTGGCATCATCATCCCCGACAGCGCCAAGGAAAAGCCCGCTGAAGGCGAAATCGTGGCCGTCGGCAACGGCGCCGTCGTCGACGGCAAGGTCGTCGCGCTCGACGTCAAGGTCGGCGATCGCGTCCTGTTCGGCAAGTGGTCGGGCACCGAAGTCAAGGTCGACGGTGAAGACCTGCTGATCATGAAGGAAAGCGACATCCTCGGCGTCATCGCCTGAGCTTCGTTGCATCCATCTACCTGATATCCTGAAAGGAATACCAAAATGGCAGCCAAGGACGTAAAGTTCGGCCGCGACGCTCGTGAGCGCATTCTCAACGGCGTCGACATCCTCGCCAACGCCGTCAAGGTGACGCTCGGTCCCAAGGGCCGCAACGTCGTCATCGAGAAGAGCTTCGGCGCGCCCCGCATCACCAAGGACGGTGTTTCGGTCGCCAAGGAAATCGAACTCAAGGACAAGTTCGAGAACATGGGCGCCCAGATGATCCGCGAAGTGGCCTCGAAGGCCAACGACGCGGCCGGCGACGGCACCACCACCGCCACCGTTCTGGCCCAGGCGATCGTGCGCGAAGGCATGAAGTCGGTTGCCGCCGGCATGAACCCGATGGACCTCAAGCGCGGCATCGACCTCGCGGTGACCAAGGTCGTCGAGAACCTCAAGAGCCGTTCGAAGGACGTCTCGGGCTCCTCGGAAATCGCCCAGGTCGGCGTGATCTCGGCCAATGGCGACCGTGAAGTCGGCGAGAAGATCGCCGAAGCCATGGAAAAGGTCGGCAAGGAAGGCGTGATCACCGTGGAAGAGGCCAAGGGCCTCGAATTCGAACTCGATGTCGTCGAAGGCATGCAGTTCGACCGCGGCTACCTCTCGCCCTACTTCGTCACCAACCCCGAGAAGATGACGGTCGAGCTCGACAACCCCTACATTCTCATCCACGAGAAGAAGCTGTCGAACCTCCAGTCGATCCTTCCGATCCTCGAAGCCGTTGTTCAGTCGGGCCGTCCGCTCCTGATCATCGCTGAGGACATCGAGGGTGAGGCCCTGGCCACGCTCGTCGTCAACAAGCTGCGTGGCGGCCTCAAGGTCGCGGCCGTCAAGGCGCCCGGCTTCGGCGACCGTCGCAAGGCGATGCTCGGCGACATCGCGACCCTCACCGCCGGTGAAATGGTTTCGGAAGACCTCGGCATCAAGCTCGAGAACGTCACCCTCGCCATGCTCGGCCAGGCCAAGACCGTCACGATCGACAAGGACAACACCACCATCGTCGATGGCGCCGGTGCGGCCGAAGAGATCAAGGCTCGCGTCGAGCAGATCCGCGCGCAGATCGAAGTCACCACTTCGGACTACGACCGCGAGAAGCTGCAGGAGCGTCTCGCCAAGCTTGCTGGCGGCGTGGCCGTGATCAAGGTCGGCGGCGCTTCGGAAGTCGAAGTGAAGGAGCGCAAGGACCGCGTCGACGACGCTCTCCACGCGACCCGCGCGGCCGTTGAGGAAGGCATCGTCCCCGGCGGCGGCACGGCTCTGCTCTACGCCACCAAGGCTCTCGAAGGCCTCAAGGGCGAGAACGACGACCAGACCCGCGGCGTCGACATCATCCGTCAGTCGATCATGGCGCCCGCGCGTCAGATCGCGACCAACGCCGGCTTCGACGGCGCGGTCGTCACCGGCAACCTGCTGCGTGAAGACGACGAGACCCAGGGCTTCAACGCCGCCACCGACGTCTACGAGAACCTCGTCGCCGCCGGCGTCATCGACCCGACCAAGGTCGTGCGCACCGCGCTGCAGGACGCCGCTTCGGTTGCCGGCCTGCTGATCACCACCGAAGCCGCCATCTGCGACGCTCCGGAGGACAAGGCTGCCGGTGGCATGCCCGACATGGGCGGCATGGGCGGCATGGGTGGCATGGGCGGCATGGGCGGCTTCTAAGCCCCCGCTGCCAGCCACCAGGCTGAACGACAATGGGCCGGGGGGAGCGATCTCCCCGGCCTTTTGCGTGCGCGATGCTTTCCTTGCGCGGCATTGTGACGGGTGATTCGTGGCGCGTACCGTTTACCCTTACGTCCCGACCGATTGCGTCGCCTTTGCGACACGAAAGTTCATATTTCGGCAATTGCCCGCACGCGCCATGCGTTTCGTCGCGCTCGGATGGCGTTCGATGACCTCTGTGTTAACTTCTTGTTCGGTGGATTTGACGTAGATAGGTTGGGCATGAACCGCGCTGGCAAACTCCTTTCGTGGTGCCGTTTAGGCACGGGTCGCGTATTTTCCGTTGTGCTTTTCGGTGTGGCCGCGCTCGCACCTCTGGGAAGCGCGCAGGCCGACGATGTCGGCGCGGTACGCAGTTCGTTCGATTCGGTGTTCGGCACCGAGTTGCGCGGACCTCCGACCTATTCCACCGATTTCGAACGCCAACTCGCCGCAGCCGCCGAAGCCTCGCATGGGCGTATCGGGGTGGCCGCGGTCGACTTGCGCTCGGGCCGCACGCTCTCGGTGCTGGGCGACCAGCGCTTCCCGATGGCAAGCACCAGCAAGATCGCGATCGCGGCGACTTTCCTCGAAGGCGTCGACAAGGGCAAGTGGTCGTTGACCAGCGAATTCCCGATGCTCGTGCCGGTTGCCTCCAAGCCCTTTTCGACCGCCGTGGCCCCGGTGCGTCCCGGCCAGTACCTGCCCGCCTCCAAGCTGCTCGAGCTGATGCTGACGCGTTCGAACAACTACGCCACCGACGGGTTGCTCAAGGTCGTGGGCGGCCCCGACGCCGTCAACGCCTGGGTGCGCCGTGCCGGAATCACCGACTGGCACCTCGATCGCGACATTGCCACGCTCGTGCGCGACGACGGTGCGCTCGATCCGGCCCGCGTCATCGACAAGCGCGACAGCGCCACGCCGCTTGCGATGGTCACCTTGCTGAGCGGCCTCTACGAAGGCAAGTGGCTGAGCAAGAGCAGCCGCAACACGCTCATTTCGATCATGGGGCGCTGCGTGACCGGGCGCCGCCGCATTCCGGCGGGCGTTCCCGACGGCGCGATGGTCCACCACAAGACCGGTTCGCTCAACAACACGTCGAGCGACGTCGGCATCGTCGAGACCCCCGAGGGCGACGTCTTCGCCGTGGCGATCTACGTCACCGGACAGGGCAGCCGTCCCAACCGCGAACTGCGCATCGCCAGCATCGCGCGCACGGTCTACAACGGCTACCAGAGCGAGAGCAGCAGCACCCGCCGCACCGCCGCACGCTGAGGCGAAGGCCGCGCGGCCCCGGATCGAGGATCGCGCCGGGCTTTGCGAGGATGCGAAGACCCACGCGAAAAGGGGCGCCCGACCATCGTCGGGCGCCCCTTTTCGCGTGAAGACGCGCCAGAGAGCCGGCGCGTCCCCGTGATGCGCGATCAGTTGGTGTTGGGGTTGCCGTCGGTGTGGTCGGCCATCTCGTTGGCGGCGTCGTTGGCGGCTGCTTCGGCGTCCGAAGCGGCGTTGGCGGCGGCATCCGAAACGTCGTCACCCGCGTCCTTGGCGGCCGCACCGGCGTCGTTGGCGGCGTTCGACATGGCGTCGCCCGCATCGTCCATGGCATCGCCCGCCTGCGTGGCCACGGCGCCCATGTCGTCGGCGGCCGAGGAAGCGGCGGCTTCGGTGGCGTCCTGGGTCTTCTCCGAGCACGCGGCCAGTGACATGGCGGCCACGGCGGCGGTGGTGGCAATGATGATCTTGCGCATCTCTCAGTAATCCCTCTTTGTTACGTCCTGGTCAGGGCCCGCGTCGCATACGCGCCCCAATAAAGCCTTCATGAGACGACTTCCGCACGTTCGCTAGAAGCCCGAGCCGCCCCGTTCAAGCACTCGTCAAGCAACCAGCGCGCACCGTTTTGGTTCCCGCCGCGAAAACAATCGATTTGCGCGCCGGATCGGGCGATTTGCGCGACGGGCGTCTTTTGCACGGCGCGGCGGCGTCTGCCTGCTGACGCTGGGCTCAAGCGCTGCTAGGACCGGCACATGGAGTCAAAGCAGCATCTCTACCTCGTCGACGGTTCGGCCTACATCTTCCGCGCCTACCACCGTCTCCCGCCGCTCACCGATCCGGAAGGAACGCCCGTGGGCGCGGTCTACGGCTACACCACGATGCTGTGGAAGCTCGCCGAGGACCTCGACAAGGCGGAAGGGCCCACGCACATGGCGGTGATTCTCGATGCGGGGAGCAAGTCCTTCCGCAACGACATCTACGCCGACTACAAGGCCAACCGCCCGCCGCCGCCCGAGGATCTCGTTCCCCAGTTCCCGCTGATCCGCGATGCGACGCGCGCCTTCTCGCTGCCCTGCATCGAGGAGCAGGGCTACGAGGCGGACGACCTCATCGCCTCTTACGCGCGCGCGGCCGCGAAGCAGGGCTGGGACGTCACCATCGTGTCCTCGGACAAGGACCTCATGCAGCTGGTCGGCACCTGCCCCGAAGGCGGCGGCAAGGTCGACATGCTCGACACGATGAAGAACCAGCGCATCGACCTGCCCGAAGTTGCCGAGAAGTTCGGCGTGACGCCCGACAAGGTGGGCGATGTGCTCGCGCTGATGGGCGATGCGGTCGACAACGTGCCGGGCGTCTTCGGCGTCGGCCCCAAGACCGCGACCAAGCTGATCCAGGAGCACGGCGATCTCGAGACCGTGCTCGCCGCCGCGCCCGCGATGAAGAAATCCAAGCTGCAGGAGCGCCTGATCGAGCAGGCCGAGCAGGCGCGCCTGTCGCGCGTGCTCGTCGCACTCAAGGAAGACTGCGCGCTGCCGATCGCGCTCGAGGATGTAAAGCTTGGCGCGATCCCGCCCGAGCCGCTCGCCGCGTTCCTTTCCAAGCACGGCTTCACCAGCCTGCTGAAGCGCCTCGAGACGGGCAGCGGAAGCCCCTCGAAGACGACCCAGCTCAACCCCGCCAAGGCGCAGACCACAGGTGTCGGCCCCGCCGAGGGCGCCGCGCGCCAGCCGCTGCCCGAGATGCCCGCGATCGACTATGCCGCCTACGAATGCGTGCAGACGGTGGAGGCGCTCGAGGCCTGGGTGAAGAAGGCCCAGGCCGCGCACCTCCTCGCGGTCGACACCGAGACGTCCGCGCTTGAGGCGATGCAGGCCGATCTCGTCGGCGTCAGCCTTGCCATCGGGCCGAACCAGGCCTGCTACATCCCGCTCGGCCACGGCGGCTCGGACATGTTCGCCGAGAAGCCCGAGCAGGTGCCGATGGACAAGGCCATCGCGCTCCTCAAGCCCCTGCTCGAGGACGATGCGGTCCTCAAGGTCGGGCAGAACATCAAGTACGACCTCAACGTGCTCGCGCGTTACGGCATCGCCGTCGCGCCGGTCGACGACACCATGATCGAGAGCTTCTGCCTCGACGCCGGGCGCGGCACGGACGGGATCGGCGGCGGGCACGGCATGGACGAGCTCTCCGAGCGGCACCTGGGCCACAAGCCGATGGCGTTCAAGGACGTGTGCGGCACCGGCAAGAAGGCGATCCCCTTCGGCGAGGTCCCGCTCGACAAGGCGACGCATTACGCGGCCGAGGACGCCGACGTGACCTGGCGCCTGCACGCGCTGCTCCAGCCGCGCCTTTCCGAAGAGGGCGGTACGCGTATCTACGAGCGCGTCGACCGTCCGCTGATCCCGGTCGTCGCGCAAATGGAGCGCCACGGCATCAAGGTCGACCGTGAGAAGCTGGCCGGCCTCTCGGCCCAGTTCGCCGAGGCGATCGGCGCGCTCGAAACGGAAATCCACGCAGGTGCCGGACAGGAGTTCACCATCGGCAGCCCCAAGCAGCTGGGCGAGATCCTGTTCGACAAGCTGGGCTACAAGGGCGGCAAGAAAGGCAAGTCGGGCCAGTATTCGACCGACCAGTCGGTGCTCGAACGCCTGGCTGAAGAGGGCGCCGAAGTTGCCACCAAGGTGCTCGAATGGCGCCAGCTCTCCAAGCTGCGCTCGACCTATACCGAGGCGTTGCAGGCTGCCATCAACCCGAAGACGGGCCGGGTCCACACCAGCTACAGCCTTGTGGGCGCGCAGACCGGGCGTTTGTCCTCGACCGACCCGAACCTCCAGAACATCCCGATCCGCACCGAGATTGGCCGCCAGATCCGCGACTGTTTCGTCGCCGAGGACGGCAACGTGCTGCTCGCCGCCGACTATTCGCAGATCGAGCTGCGCCTCGCCGCGCACATGGCCGACGTTCCCAGCCTCAAGGAAGCGTTCGAGAAGGGCGAGGACATCCACGCGCGCACCGCGATGGAGCTGTTCGGCGAAGTGAACCGCGAGACGCGCGGGCGGGCCAAGACGATCAACTTCGCGATCCTCTACGGCATCTCGCGCTGGGGCCTGGCCGGGCGCCTGGGCACCGATGCCGATGAAGCGCAGGCGATGATCGATCGCTACTTCGAGCGCTTCCCGGGCATCCAGAAGTACATTGTGGCCACGCTCGAGAGCGTGCGCGAGCGCGGCTATTCGGAAACGCTGTTCCACCGCAAGACCTGGTTCCCGCGCATCAATTCCAAGAACGGGAACGAGCGCCAGGGCTCCGAGCGCGCGGCGATCAACGCGCCGATCCAGGGCAGTTGCGCCGACATCATCAAGCGCGCGATGGTGCGCATGACCCCGGCGCTTGAAGCGGCGGGCCTCGGCCACGTGCGCATGCTGCTGCAGGTCCACGACGAACTGGTCTTCGAACTGCCCGAGGGCGACGTCGAGGCGGCGTCGAAGGTGATCGGCAAGGTCATGGCCGAAGCGGCGGGGCCGGCGGTCGCGCTCACCATCCCGCTCGGCGTCGAGATCGGTTCGGGCGCCAGCTGGGGCGCGGCGCACTGATCGCCTCGGGCCGGGCGGGGCAAGGTACCCCGGCCCGGCCAATTTCCGGCACACTTCCCGGATCGGGCGCGAAGGTGTAGGATGCGCACTTCGGTCTCTGGTCTGGGAGGGCAGGGATATGATGCGCGCAGTGGCTGCGGCCTATGCTCTTTTCGCTTACGTCCTGTTCCTGGGCACGGTCCTCTACGCCGTCGGCTTCGTCGGCAACTGGGTCGTTCCGCGAACGATCGACAGCGGCCCTGTGGGCGCCCTGGTGCCTTCGCTGGCGATCGATCTGGGGTTGCTGGGCCTTTTCGCCGTCCAGCACAGCCTGATGGCGCGTCCGTTCTTCAAGCGCTGGTGGACCCGCATCGTGCCCGCCCCGCTCGAACGCTCGACTTATGTGCTCCTTGCCAGTCTCGCGCTCGACCTGCTGTTCTGGCAGTGGCGTCCCTTGCCCGCACCGATCTGGGCCGTGAGCGGCGCGCTGGCGGGGGCGCTGACCGGGCTCATGCTGCTGGGCTGGGTGGTGGTGCTGATCTCGACCTTCCTCATCAGCCACTTCGAGCTTTTCGGGCTCGCGCAAGTCTGGCGCCACCTGAACCAGCGGCCGATCCCGGCGCCTTCGATGATGACCCCGCTGTTCTATGGCTTCGTGCGCCATCCGATCTACCTGGGTTTCATGATCGCTTTCTGGGCAACGCCGACGATGACATTGGGGCATCTCGTCTTCGCGATCATGACCACGCTCTACATCCTTGTCGCCATCCAGTTCGAGGAACACGATCTCGTTGTCCTTTTCGGCGAGCGGTACCTCGCCTACCGCAGGCGCGTTTCGATGATCGTGCCGTTGCCGCCCAGAGGGCCCTGACCCGCCCCTGATCGTCGCCAGACAGGAGGGGCGCGGGGTCAAAATTTCGGTCGGACTTGCAACTGCTGCGCTGCAGCATAGTTTTGGTTGCATGACCGATTTGCTCCACAACCTCATCGGTGAGCTGCCGGACTGGCTGCAACAGACGATCATCGCCCTCATCGTGGCCGCGATTGCCGTCACGATCGCCCTCGTGATCCACGCCCTCCTGTTCCGCCTGCTTCGACGTTTCGCGAAGGCGAGCTCGAGCGATTCGGACAACCTGGTGGTCAAACGCCTCGCCCGGCCCAGCCGCTGGGCGCTGATCGCGCTTGCGATCGTCCTTGCCGCGCGCGAGACGCCCGCGCTCGATGCGGTGTGGGAGCGGATCGGCGGCCTCGTCATGCCGCTCATGGTGGGGTGGATGGCGCTCGCGATCGTGCGGGCCTTCGTCGAGGCGATGGTCCTGCGCGCCGACATCTCGATGGTCGACAACCGCCGCAACCGGCGTCGGCGCACGCGCCTCACCATCTTCGGGCGGATCGCGACGTTCGTGATCGTGTTCCTGACGATCGCGCTCATGCTGCTCTCGATCCCGGGCGTGCGCGACATTGGCGTGACCTTGATGGCCTCGGCGGGCCTCGCCGCCCTTGCCGTCGGCGCCGCCGCGCAGCCGGCCCTGAAGGCGCTCATCTCGGGCTTCCAGATGGCGCTGACCGAGCCGGTGGTGATCGGCGATGCGGTGATCATCGGCGGGGAATGGGGCTGGGTCGAGGAGATCACGACGACATACGTGGTGGTCAAGGTCTGGGACGAGCGGCGCCTGGTGGTGCCCACCACCAAGTTCCTCGAGGAGATCTTCCAGAACTGGACCAAGACCACCTCGCAGCTGCTCGGCACGGTCATGCTCTACGTCGATCCGGCGACCCGGCTCGACCCGATCCGGGAGAAATTCTTCACGATCGTCGAGGGCAACGAGCGCTGGGACGGGCGCGTCAAGCACATGCAGGTCACTGAACTCACCCGCGATGCGATCGAGGTGCGCTTCCTCGTCACCGCCAAGGACAGCCCCACGCTGTTCGACTTGCGCTGCGACGTGCGCGAGGAACTGATCCAGTGGCTGGCGGTGGAGATGCCCGAGGCGCTGGTGCGTGGCCGCCTGATGCCGGTAAGCCCGCTCGAGATCAACGCCATCGGCGCGCCTTCGGGCGAGGTCCTGGGCCAGATGGCGCACTGAGGCGCGTCCGGTGGGCAGGGCCTTGCACCTGTCTCGGGCCGTCCTACACTGGCGATCATGCTTTTTCGCACCCGCGGCCGTCGCGCCAGCCAGCTATTTGCCGACCAGTTCGAAGCTGCGGGGAGCGGCTTCGTCTACCGCCACAGCCTGAAAGGGCCACCCCGGCCGGTCGGCGAGGAGGAGCGGGATGCCTTCTGCGCGCGCTATGACCGCCGAATGCGCCGGCTTCCCTGGGCGGCGGCGGGCATCACGCTCCTGGTCGTCTTGCCCCTCGCGTTGTTCGGACCGGGCTTTGAGCACCGGTTCGCAAATCTGTTCAGTGGCGCGGTCGGTGTGCTGCTCTTCGCGGGCATCCTTGTGGTCCAGCGCTGGGAGTGGAACCACCCGCGACGCGTGCTTTGCGAACGCGCGAGCGTGGGGCCGGCGCTCTCGCGCGAGGAGCTGAGCCGGAGGCGGCTGGCGCAAGTCAGCTATCGGCAACTTGTTCTGGCGCCGGTCCTTGTGGGCGTCTTGATGTGGCGGATATCGGAGCGGCTGCATCTGCCCCCGCAATGGAATGCCTTCTGGCTGGCGCTCTGCACGGCGTTGCTGACCCTGATCGCGATCCAGGCCTTTCGTAAATGGCGCGCGGAGCGGGATCGCTAGACGCGGCCGAGGTGGGAGCAGCCATGACGCAACTTTTGCGTGGTTTCCTGGGGCTTGCCCTGATCGCCTGTGCGACGCCATCGTCGGTGCTGGGCAAGGCCGATCGGGCAAAGCCGCAAGAGGCCGCCGCGCGCGGTGCCATGGCGCGTCGCGAGGATGAACTGGTTGCCTTGCTCAATGGCGAGGGGGACCTTGCGGCGATGTTCACGCCGGCTTTCCGCAAAGACGTGCCCGAGGCCCAGGTGCGCGCTCTGGCGGCTTCGCTGCGCGCGCAACTGGGGCGCGCGACGGGCATTCGCGAGCGCGAGAATCTGGGGGCGCACGAGGCCAGGATGGTGGTGACCTTCGAAAAGGGCTCGGCCCGCGCCTGGATGGCGTTGTCGAGCGAGGCGCCGCACCGGATCGGCGGCTTGCGGATCACGGGCGTCATGCCCGCCGCGGTGGCGGCGCTCGCGTCGCTGGACGAGGTCGCGGCGGCCTTTGCCGCGCTGCCGGGCAAGGTTGGCTTCGCCGCGCAGGAACTCTCGGCCCGCCCGCCCGAGGCCGCGCTGGCGCCCGATACGCCGCTCGCCATTGCTTCGGCCTTCAAGCTGGTGGTCCTTGCCGAACTGGTCCGCGCGATCGACGCGGGCGAGCGCCATTGGGACGATGTGGTGACGCTCGACGGGCGCGAATTGCCTGCGGGCGGGTTCCGGGCGTCGGCAAAGGGCACCCGCGTGACCTTGCGCCGGCTCGCCGAGGAAATGATCCGCGTCAGCGACAACAGCGCGAGCGACCTCCTGCTCGATACGCTCGGGCGTGAGAAGGTCGAGGCAATGCAGGCGCAGATCGGCTTCACGCATGGTGCGCGCAACGTGCCGTTTCTCTCGACGATGGAGCTGTTCAAGCTGAAGGGCGTGAACGCGGGGGCGCTTGGACGTCGCTATCTGGCAAGCGATCGGCCCACACGGCGCGCGATGCTGGCGGGAGAGGTGGCGCGGCTGCCCGGCGCGGCGGTGGGGGACCTCTTCGCCGATGGCCACCCGGTGATGATCGAGAGCCTCGAATGGTTCGCCTCGCCCGCCGACCTCGTGCGCGCCCTCGGTTGGTTTCACGCGCACTCGCGCCACGATGCCGGGCGAGAGGCGCTGCGCATCCTGGCGCTCAATCCGGGTCCGGCCGCCGATGTGGCGGGTCAGGTCGGTTATGCCGGTTACAAGGGCGGGTCCGAGCCGGGTGTGCTCGACATGTCGGTGCTGCTGCGCGACAGGGCGGGGCGCTGGTGGGCGGTCAGCGCGACCTGGAACGATCCCGTGCACGGGATCGACCTGCCGCGCTTCCAGGCGCTGTTCGAGCGCGCGCTGGTTCTTGTCTCCCGGCCTTGAGGCAGGCCCCGCGCGCAGTTCAGGCTTGCGCAAGTCGCGCGGCTTATGCAGCAGAGCGCTATGTCTTGCATCCCATGTCTTCGCCGGGCCCCGCTCACGGCTCTTGTCGGCCTCCTCGCCGTTTCCTTGACCGGGGGCTGCGCGGCGAAGGCCACGCCCACGTGCGGTTACGAGGTCGTGAAGACCTATCCGCACGATCCCGCTGCCTTCACCGAGGGGCTCTTCTTCGCCGACGGCGTGCTTTACGAGAGCACCGGACAGAAGGGGGCTTCGCGTATCTACACGCGCACGCTTGAGAGCACGGCGCCGATCCTCGAGGGCAAGGTCGACCCCACTTTCTTCGGCGAGGGCAGCGTCGCCTGGGGCGACCAGGTGATCAGCCTTACCTGGCGCGATGGCCTGGGCTATCGCTGGGACCGCAAGACGCTGAAGCCGCTGGCGCTGTTCCCGGTCGCGGGCGAGGGCTGGGGCATGACCATCCACAACGGCACGATTTACCAGAGTGACGGGTCGGACCACCTCATTTTGCGCGACCCCAAGGACTTTTCCCGCACCGGCGCGATTGCCGTCACCGACCAAGGCAAGCCGGTCGAAATGCTCAACGAGCTCGAATGGATCGATGGCGAGATCTGGGCCAATGTCTGGATGAGCGAGCGCATCGCGCGGATCGATCCGGCGACGGGCGCGGTGAAGAGCTGGGTCGACCTTGCGGGCCTCGCCGCGAAAAGCGGCGCGCGCACGGGCGACGACGTCCTCAACGGCATCGCCTACGATGCGGAGACGAAGCGGGTCTTCGTGACCGGCAAGAACTGGAACTCGCTCTACCAGATAAAGGCGAAGTGTCCCTGAGCCTGATGGCAGGACGGGACGGGGGCGTTCGTGCCCCCGTCCCCTCGCTCAGTCGCCGTGCTTGCGCTCGCGGGTGGGCTCGACCATGCCCGGGGCGATGAAGCCGACCGGCGTGACTTCCATCGCGCGCTTCTTGAGCTCGCCCTTCATCCGCGCGTACTCGGCCTCCATCTCGGCGGTGACGGTGGCGCGGCTGTCGTCGAGTGCGTCCTCGAAATCGGCCATAGCGACCGTTTCGACCTCGGCGCCATGCTTGCGGATGGCGATGAGGCCCGCGCGGCGCACCACGTCCTCGAGGTCCGCTCCGGTAAAGCGCTCGGTCCGCTCGGCGATGGCCTCCAGCGAGACATCGCTGGCGAGCGGCATCGCGCTGGTATGGATGCCCAGGATATGGGCGCGGCCGGCCGCATCGGGAGTGCCGACGTAGACCAGTTCGTCGAAGCGGCCCGGGCGCAGCAGCGCGGGATCGACGAGCGCCGGGCGGTTGGTGGCGCCCACCAGCACGACCGACTGCAGTTCCTCCATGCCGTCCATCTCGGCGAGGATCGTGTTGACGACGCGGGCGGTCACTTGCGGCTCACCCATGCCCCCGCCCATGCCGCGCGCGGGCACGAGGCTGTCGATCTCGTCGATGAAGATCACGCAGGGCGCCACCTGGCGCGCGCGGGCAAAGAGGCGGGCGATCTGCTGTTCGCTTTCGCCGTACCACTTCGAGAGCAGGTCCGAGGACTTGATCGAGATGAAGTTGGCCTCCGCCTCCTTGGCCACCGCCTTGGCGAGCAGGGTTTTGCCGGTGCCGGGAGGCCCGTAGAGCAGGAAGCCCTTGGCGCTGCGGATGCCCAGCTTGTGGAAGGCGGCCGGGTTCTTGAGCGGCAGCTCGATGCCTTCCTTGAGCTTCATTTGCGCCTCGCCCAGGCCCCCGATGTCGTCCCAGCCGATATTGGGGACCTGCACCATGACCTCGCGCATTGCCGAGGGCTGGACGCGCTTCAGCGCCGCGATGAAGTCGTCGCGCTCGACCGAAAGGTTCTCGAGCACTTCGGTCGGGATCGCCCGCGCCTCGAGGTCGAGCCGGGGCATGATCCGGCGCACCGCCTCGATCGCGGCCTCGCGGGTCAGCGCGGCCAGGTCGGCGCCGACGAAGCCGTGGGTGGTGCGCGCCAGCTCCTGCAAAGACACCTTCTCGCCCAGCGGCATGCCGCGGGTGTGAATGCTCAGGATTTCGCGCCGGCCGCTCTCGTCAGGGACTCCGATCACGATCTCGCGGTCGAACCGGCCCGGACGGCGCAGCGCCTCGTCGATCGCGTCGGGCCGATTGGTGGCGGCGATGACGACGACGTGGGCGCGGCTGTTGAGGCCGTCCATCAAGGTCAGGAGCTGGGCGACGAGGCGCTTTTCGGCCTCGCCGTGAACCTGGTCGCGCTTGGGGGCGATCGAGTCGATCTCGTCGATGAAGACGATCGCGGGGGCGGCCTTGGTCGCTTCCTCGAAGACCTCGCGCAAGTGCTTCTCGCTCTCGCCATAGCCCGAGCCCATGATCTCGGGGCCGTTGATCGAGAAGAAGTTGGCTTCGCTCTCGTTGGCGACGGCCTGCGCGAGGCGCGTCTTGCCGGTTCCCGGCGGGCCGTGGAGCAGCACGCCCTTGGGCGGCGCTACGCCCAGGCGCGTGAACAATTCGGGATAGCGCAGCGGCAGCTCCACCATCTCGCGCAACTGGCGGATGGTGTCCTCCATGCCGCCCACGTCGTCGTAGTTGACCTCGCCGCGCGGCTCGTGCGCCTCCTCGAAGGTTTCGCGCAGCTCGACCTCGGTGTCCTCGTCGATGTGGACGATCCCGCGCGGTGTGGTCGAGACAACGTTGAGGCGGATCTGCGTCAGCGAATAGGCGGGCGCGTTGAACATCCGGCGCAGTTGGGGCGGGATGTCGGCGACCTGCTGCTGGCCGGTGGTGGCGACGAGATCGCCCTGGACCATGGGCCGTGCGAAGAAGTTGCGCTTGAGCGCGACGGCGGGGCCTTGCAGGCGCATGTCCTTTTGCGCGGGCGCGAAGACGACGCGCTGGGCGGGGCGCGATTCGGCCTTGCGCACGGTAACGTGGTCGCCCGAGCCGACTTCGGCGTTGCCGCGCTGGAGCCCGTCGAGGCGGATGACCGAGAGGCCTTCGTCCTCGGGAAAGGCGAGGACGGCGCGGGCCACGGTAACCGACTTGCCGGTGATTTCGAGAACGTCGCCTTCCATCGCCCCGATGGCTGAGAGCGATTCGCGTGACATGCGGGCGATGCCCTGCCCGCTTTCTTCCTGGCGTGCGGCCGCAACCTGCAGCCGGACCACGCGATCGTCGACCCTTGATTCGGCGTCGCCCATGTCTGTCCTTTCGAAGCAACGGTCCAAGGCTCCCCGCCATCGCCATGGCCGGGGAGTGGACCTTCGGGAAAGGAATTAGGAATGGCTCGCGGCAATTTCAAACCGTTGCGGATCGCCCGGTCAGCCGAGACGGCGCGAGACGACGTGTTGCGCAGACAAAAAAAGACCCGGACGTTACCGGCCGGGTCGTGGAAGTTTTGGGAGAGGATGCCTGAAAGGCACTTCCTATATGGATCACGGTCGGTCTTTGTGCAAGTGCGAAGTCGAGGCCGACTGATGCATAATACGCAATCACAATTGCTCATTACGCAATATTTATGACAAGTGAACCGCTCTGAAGCGCTCAAATCCGCCAAAGTCTGGGGCGCTCTTTTGTGTGAAAGCGCGTGATTGGATGCGGTCTGACCGGTCTGTCGTGTCCGCGCGAGGCAGGATCCTGCTGCAGTGCGGAATAAAGTGTACTAAGTCGATAATCTGCAAGGACAATTGGTGCTAGCGTTACCATAAGTCGGGCACAAGGTGCCGACGGGTGTCGATGCGGGCTGCGGATAGGCCGAGGCCCCGGGGGGAGCCTCGGCCTCGTGATGTCGTCTGGCCCCCCCCTATCGCGAGGGGCGGTGCAGGAAGTGCCGCTCAGTGCGCGAGGAGCAGGGCGGGGCCGGTATCTTCCTCGAGGAAATAGGCGGTCACACCCCCAAACAGGAATTCGCGGAATCGACTCTTGCCATAGGCACCCATGACGAGCAGCTCGGCATGAGTCTGGCTGACGGCAACGGCCAGCGTCTCTTCGACCGAACCGCGCCGTTCGTGCTCCTCGAGCTCGGCGTGGATGCCGTGGCGCGAGAGATAGCGCAGCGCGTCGGTGGCGGGGAAACCGCCGGTCTTTTCCGCGACGGTGACGACCTTGACCACCTGGCAATCGCCCAGGAGCTTGACCGAGGCGCGCAGCGCGGCGGCCGCCTGTTCACCCCCGTCCCAGGCGATGCAGGCGCGCCGGATCGGGAAATCGAGCGCCTTGTCGTCATTGAGGACGAGCACCGGGGTGCCCGAGACGAGCGCCAGTTCGCCGGCAAGACCGCCGGTGCGCGAGAGAATGGTGAGGTCGGAGAGCCGGGCGATGCTGCCCAGCGCGCTGATCGGGTCATCCTCGCTGCGCAGGACGTCGAAAGCGACGTCTTCGCGCGCCAGGCGGGCCTCGATCTCCGATGCGGCGCTGTCGTCGTCCGCGCGCGCCTTGTCGAGCGCTTCGGAAATCACGTAGCTGCCCCCCATCGGATCCATCGCGATGTAGCGCGAGACCGGGGTGTCGACCAGCACGGTCACGTGGCCGCCGGTCGTCCGGGCGAGATTGAGAGCGGTTTCGATGCGGGCGGTGTTGCCCGGCTTGCGGTCCGCATTGACGAGTATCGAGCGCATGGTCTTTTTCTCCCGTTGGCCCGTCCACAATAGGCCCAAAGTGGTGCAGTGCCATGACGAAGATCAAACATTCCCTTGCTAATCAAGGGTGGATTTCGCGCGGGGCCAATGCAAACCTTGACAGGATCACGCGCGGTTTGCGGCGGAGGCGTCCTCGATCCGCAGCGATTGCGCGCGCTCGAACAGGTCGAGGATGATCGGGTCGCGTTCGCGCGCGCGGATCGCCGCCTCGAAATGGACGAGCTGGCGCGGGCGCGGGTGGATCTCGACGAGATCGCCGCTATCCAGTTGCGCGCGGACCATCGTTTCGGGCAGCACCGCCGCGGCGCGCCCGCGGCTCACGATGTCGATCAGCAGGCGCACGTTGTTGCAGGTGTGGAGCGCAGGTCGGCCGCGCCCCATCGCCTCGAGCGTCGCAAGGGTGACGCGGTGCAGCGGGGAGTGGTCTGGCAGCGACCAGATCGGCGTCCCCCTTCCGTCATTCCCGGCCTGCGCCACGGACGGGCTGGCCACCCAGACGAGGCCGACCGAGCCGATCGGCGCGGTGCGCAGCCCCGGGCTGGCGACGGGGCCGGCGAGGAACACGATGTCGCGCGTGCCGGCCAGCAACTGCTGCATGAGCGGCGCGGTGAGGTCGAGTTCGATTTCCATGGTGACCCCGGGCCGGTCGCGCTCGATCGCCTGGACCCAGGCGGGCAGGCAACTGGCCGCGGCGATCTCGCCCGATCCGATGCGCACCGTGCCGCTGGCTCCGGCGAAATCGCTGGCCTCGAGCAGCGCGCGCTCGAGGTCGTGGCGCAGCGGTTCGCATTGCTGGATGAGCCTTCGTCCGCGCGCGGTGAGAACCATCCGGCGTCCTTCGCGTTGAAACAGGACGAGGCCCAGTTGTTCCTCGATCTCGCGCACCCGGGCCGAGATTGCGGGCTGGGTCGTGTTGAGCCGCTGTGCGGCGGCGGCGAATGTGCCCAGACGGTCGATCCAGGCAAGCGTTTCGAGGTGGAAGAGAGCGATCCTTTTCATAAGAAACGTGTATCATGATCGATAAAAATTAATCGCTATTTCTGATGCTATCGCCGCAGTACGCTGCGCGGCGGAAGTTGGAGAGAAGGACATCCATGAAAAAGCTCTACCCCAGCGCGGAGGCCGCGCTTGAAGGCCTGCTCGCCGACGGCATGCTCATCGCCAGCGGTGGCTTCGGCCTATGCGGCATTCCCGAGCGCCTGCTCGACGCGATTCGCGACGCGGGCGTGAAGGACCTGACGTTCGCCTCGAACAACGCCGGCATCGACAACGAAGGCATCGGCAAGCTGCTGCGCACCAAGCAGGTGAAGAAGATGATCTCGTCCTACGTGGGCGAGAACAAGGAATTCGAACGTCAGTTCCTCTCGGGCGAGCTCGAGGTCGAGTTCTGCCCGCAGGGCACTCTGGCCGAGCGCATGCGCGCAGGGGGGGCGGGCATCCCCGGCTTCTACACCAAGACGGGCGTCGGCACCCAGGTTGCCGAGGGCAAGGAAGTCAAAGTCTTCGGCGGCCAGGAATACATTCTGGAAGAGGGTATCTTCGCCGATCTTTCGGTGGTCAAGGCGTGGAAGGCGGACGAGAGCGGCAACGTCGTCTTCCGCAAGACCGCGCGCAATTTCAACGTGCCCGCCGCCACCTGCGGCAAGGTCTGCGTCGTGGAAGTCGAGGAAATCGTCCCCACTGGCAGCCTCGATCCCGACCACATCCACCTGCCGGGCGTCTACGTCCAACGTCTCGTGCTGGGCGCGCCCTACGACAAGAAGATCGAATTCGTGACGACGCGCGAAAGGGAGACCGCGTAAAATGGCCTGGAACCGCAATGAGATGGCCGCACGCGCGGCCCGCGAACTGGAAGACGGTTTCTACGTGAACCTGGGCATCGGCATCCCGACGCTCGTCGCCAACTATGTGCCCGAAGGCATGACCGTCACGCTCCAGTCCGAGAACGGCATGCTCGGCATCGGGCCCTTCCCCTATGCGGGCGAGGAAGACCCCGACCTCATCAACGCGGGCAAGCAGACGGTCAGCGAACTGCCGCAGACCGCCTATTTCGACAGCGCGACGAGCTTCGGCATGATCCGTGGCGGCCACATCAACCTCGCCGTGCTGGGCGCGATGGAAGTGGCCGAGAACGGCGACATCGCCAACTGGATGATCCCGGGCAAGATGATCAAGGGCATGGGCGGCGCGATGGACCTCGTGGCGGGCGTGCAGAAGATCATCGTCGTCATGGAGCACTGCTCGAAGACGGGCGATTCCAAGTTCATCCCGGCCTGCACCCTGCCGCTGACCGGCAAGAACGTCGTCGACATGATCGTCACCGACTTGTGCGTCTTCCAGCGCCCCGACCATGACAGCCCCTTCAAGCTGGTCGAACTTGCGCCGGGCGTCACTGCCGAGGAGGTGGCCGCCAAGACCACGGCGCACTACACCACCTGAGCTGCGATCGAGGGAGAAGTGCCATGCGCGTCCTGCTGACCGGATCCTCGGGGTGGCTGGGACGGCATCTGGCACCTCTCCTCGCCGCGCGCGGGCACGAGGTCATCGGCCTCGATGTCGCGGCCGGGCCTCACACGCAGGTTCAGGGCTCGGTGGCCGACCGCGCACTGGTCTTTCGCACCGTGGCCGAATTTGCGATCGAGGTGATCGTCCACGCCGGTGCCCTGCACAAGCCCGACATCGCCCGCTTCTCGCGGCAGGCCTTCCTCGACGTCAACGCCGCTGGCACGCTCAATGTGCTCGAGGCGGCGGTGGCGGCGGGGCACGAACGGCTGGTGTTCACCTCGACGACCTCGCTCATGGTGCGCCGCGACGTGCGGGCCGGGGCGGGGAGCGAGGGCGCCTGGTGGATGGACGAGGCGTTCGGCCCGCTCGAGCCGCGCAACGTCTACGGGGTGACCAAGCTGGCAGCCGAGAACCTGTGCCGGATGATCGCGGGCGAGACCGGCCTTGCCGTGGCGATCTTGCGCACGGGGCGCTTCTTTCCCGAGGACGACGACACGCTGCGGGCGCCCTCTGGGCCCAACCTCAAGGCCAACGAGTTCCTCAACCGGCGCCTCTCGGTGGGCGATGCCGCGCTCGCCCATCTTGCCGCGCTCGAAGCGGACCTTGCCAGGTGGGAGGACGCGTGCGAGACCTTCGTCCTTTCCGCCCCGCCCCCCTTTGTACGTGGCGATTGCGGGGAGCTTTCCCACGACGCACCGGCCGTGATCGCCCGGGCCTTCCCCGAGGCGGCCGGGCTTTACGCGCGCGCCGGGTGGGTCCTGCCTGCGAAAATCGAGCGGGTCTACGATCCGGCCAAGGCGCAGCGCGTCCTGGACTGGCGCGCGCGCGACGATTTCGCCGCGATCCTCGCGGCCCTGCGCGAGGGCACCCCGCTCCCCTTCGCCCACGATCCCGACTGGATTTCGCCGGTTCTGCGCGGCTTGCCCTGAACCGATTTCCACCAGACGGTCGCAGCCCTCCCGCGGCCTTGTCCGCGCCGATGCGCGAGGCCATATCGAGGGCCAGATCCAAGGGAGAAACCCATGACCGACCTCGCTTCCATCCCGCTCGCCCGTATCGACGGTACGCCCGACAGCCTTGCCGCGCACGCGGGCAAGGTCTTGCTCATCGTCAACACGGCGTCCAAGTGCGGATTGACGCCGCAGTACGAAGGCCTCGAGGCGCTGTTCCAGGACTTCAAGGGCAAGGGGCTCGAAGTGCTCGGCTTTCCCGCCAACGACTTCGGCGCGCAGGAACCCGGCTCGAACGAGGAGATCACCGAGTTCTGCCAGGTCAACTATGGCGTTTCGTTCCCGCTCTTCGCCAAGGCCGACGTGACGGGCGAGGGCAAGCAGCCGCTTTACGCCGCGCTGACCGCAGCCCTCCCCGAAAAGACCGGTCCCGCCGAGGAAATGCGCGAGCGCCTCAAGGGCTTCGGCATGACGCCGACGCAGGACCCCGAAGTGCTCTGGAACTTCGAAAAGTTCCTCGTTTCCAAACAAGGCGAGGTCGTCGCCCGCTTCGCCCCGGGCGTCGAGCCCAAGGACCCTGGGCTTGTCGCTGCGATCGAAGCCGAACTGGCGAAGTAGGCCAGGACTTGCGCGCGCGTTTCGAGAAGCTTTGCCTTCGAAACGCGCGCAAGAGCTTCGGCTTTCGCCGGGGGATCTGAACGGGCGAGCCTCGGCCCGGCCCGTGCGTCAGACCGTTCGGGAAAGGTGCTGGCCCAATGGCCGCAAGGGGACTAGCCTTGCGCCATGACCTACCGCACGCTGATCTCCGCCGACGACCTCAAGGCCCTGCTCGATGCGCAGGGCAAGGTCCTGATCCTCGACTGCGAGTTCGACCTCGCCCAGCCCGACAATGGCCCTGCGGCCTACCGCGTCGGGCACCTGCCGGGGGCCCGGCACGCGCATCTCGACCATGACCTTGCCGGGCCGACCACCGGCACCAACGGGCGCCACCCCTTGCCCGATCGCGCGGCGTTCGCGGACTGGCTGCGCGCGCAGGGGCTGGGCAAGGGGCAACTCGTGGTGACGTACGGGGGGATGGGCCAGTCGGGCGCCGCGCGCGCCTGGTGGCTGCTGCGCTGGATGGGCCACGCCGATGTGGCGGTGCTCGACGGGGGGCGGGACGCCTGGGTCGCCGCCGGGCACGAACTCGAATCGGGCGAGGCGGACGACGTTGCGCCGGGCGATTTCGAGCCGGGCCTGCCGCTCGTCGCGGGCACGGTGAGCGCCAAGGACGTGCTCGCCAATATCGAGACGGGCGAGGCGCAAGTGCTCGACGCGCGTGATCCGGCGCGCTTCAGCGGGGAGAACGCGGCGATGGACCCGGTCGCGGGGCACATCCCGGGCGCGAAGTGCCGCTTCTTTCGCGCCAATCTTGCCGAGGACGGCACCTTCCGCCCCGCAGCCGAACTGCGCGCCGAGTTCGAAGCCCTGCTTGGCGGCGAGCCCGCGATCCTGCAATGCGGCTCGGGCGTTACCGCCTGCCAGAACGCGCTCGCCATGGAGATCGCGGGAATTCCGGGGGCCTTCGTCTATCCCGGCTCGTGGAGCGAATGGATCGCCGATCCCTCACGCCCGGTCGTGACCGGCAGCGAGCCCTGGGGTGAGGACGAGTTTCGCCACAAGCTTTAAAGAAGGAAGGTAATTTCGAGGGGCATGGCCCCTCGAGCTCCCTTTACCAGCGAGGGCAATTCGGGCACGTCGCGTCGCGCTGGCACTGCCTTCGACGGTAATGGGGTCAAGGGGGCCATGCCCCCTTGCATCACCTAGGACGTAGACTCATAAGCGCGGAGCCACAGGCGCATTGAGGCGAGCTGGACCATGGCGAGGAAGTTCTCAGCCAACTTATCGTAGCGGGTAGCGACGCGGCGGAAGTGCTTGAGTTTGGAGAAGAAGCGCTCGATCAGATTGCGCTCACGATAGAGCCGCTTGCTGAAGCAAGGCTTCCAGCGGCGGTTGCTTTTGGGCGGGATGTTGGGCGTGGCGCCCTGTTCCTCGATCATCGTGCGGATTCTATCAGCATCGTAGGCTTTGTCGGCGAGCACGATCATGTGCGGCCCAAGGCGGTTGAGCAGATCGTCGGCGACTTGACCATCATGCGTCTGCCCTGCCGTCAGGCCGAGCCGGATCGGGAGGCCTTGCGCATCGACGACAGCGTGGATTTTGGTCGTGAGCCCGCCTCGGGAGCGACCGAGACAATGATCTCGATCCCCCTCTTTGCCGTCGCAGCCTGTTGGTGCGCCCGGATGGCAGTGCTGTCGATCATCTGGATGTCGCCGTCATGGGCGGCGGTGATGGCGTCCATCATCCGATCCCAGACGCCTGCCCTCCGCCATCGCACGAAGCGATTGTAGCAAGTGGTGCGCGGACCATATCGTTCGGGCAGGTCGCGCCATGGAGCGCCGGATCGCAGCACCCAGAAGATACCATTCAGCACGCGGCGGTCATCGACACGCTGCACGCCTCTTGGCTTGTTGGGCAGTAGCGGTTCGATCACGCGCCACTCGAAGTCAGTCAGGTCATATCGGCTCATGCCGATGCTGAATCACAGATCGCAGTCGTTGCCCAGTCGTTTCGAATTGCAGTAGGCTGTTGCTATGGAACAAGCCGCCTTCATTGATCTCGTGCGCCAAACAGTGGTTGAGCCAGCTACGAGCGGAACGATCTCGCAGATTGAAAGCCCAACTGGCCGCAACCTTTCTGAAGATAGAAAGCGCAGGTCCGCCTGGTTTCGCGCGCTTTCCCCTGAGGAACGTACGAATGTCGAATACGCCATTGCGCAAGCCGCTCATGCCGCAACTTTCGGCTTCCTATGTGTCCTTGATGGCGCTCGTGTCATCGAGGACGGAGCCGACCGGGGACACCTTGAACTCCACCATGTCAGAGGCAAATCAGCTACTCTTCTGGCCTCCAGCGCTGACGAGATGCCCGTAACGCCTCTTCACGAGTTCCTCTGACATTCCCAATTTATAGGTTCACGACCTAGAATAGAACCGGCTCATCCCCCGGTTGCCAGGGCACGTACTTGGCCATGACGCTCGTGAAGAGCTCCGAGGCGAGGTGTCCTTCCAGCCATTGGCGCAGCGCGGGCAGGTCCTGCGCGTCGAACCAGGTACGGTCGGTGGCGGCGAACTGGCGCACGAAGGGCATCAGGGCCATGTCGGCGAGACCGCGAACGGGCCCGCAGAGCTGGCCCTGTGAGGCGATCCGGGCATCGAGGTCGCGCAAGATGGCGAGCGCGCTCGCGCGGTGGGCGAGGGGATCGCTGGCGTGGCGCTCGGGGTATTTGTAGCGGTCGAGGTCGTGCTTGAAGGGGCCGTCGTTGCGCGCGATGAGCGCCGCGTCGTCACGTTCGAGCCAGCCTTCCGGGTCGTTGTGGGCGAGCGCCCAACGCATCACTTCGAGGCTCTGCTCGACCACCGTGCCCCCGGCGAGCACCAGCACCGGAACCGTTCCCTTGGGCGAGGCTTCGAGCAGTGCGGCGGGCTTGGCCGCCAGCTTCACCTCGCGCAGCGCGCAGGAAAGGCCCGCCACGCGCAGCGCAAGCCGCGCGCGCATCGCATAAGGGCAGCGGCGGAAGCTGTAGAGAATGGGGAGCGCTTGGCTCATTGCGCTTCGGGTACAGGACCGCGCGCAGGGGGCCCGACGCCGATATGTTCTTCGCCGCGCGCGTGGGCGAGCTGCTGCTGGCGGTGACGCTCGCGGTAGCGTTCGCGCTGCTCTTCGCTGCGTTCCGCGTGGCAATGCGGGCAGGCGACGCCCTCTTCGAACAGCGGCGAGGCGCGATCCTCGCCGCTCAAGGGCAGGCGGCAGGCGAAGCACAGCGTATAATCGCCCTGCTCGAGCCCGTGGCCGACCGAGACGCGCGCGTCGAAGACGAAGCATTCTCCCTGCCACAGGCTCTCTTCGGGCGCGACGGTCTCGAGGTATTTCAGAATGCCGCCCTTGAGGTGGAAGACGTCCTCGATGCCCTCTTGCTTGAGGAACGCGGTCGACTTCTCGCAGCGGATGCCGCCGGTGCAGAACATCGCGACCTTGGGGGCCTTGCCCTCGCCGAGCAACCTTTCGCGATTCGCGCGAAACCACTGGGGAAATTCGCGAAAGCTTGCCGTTTCCGGATCGATCGCGCCCTGAAAGGTGCCGATCGCCACTTCGTAGTCGTTGCGCGTGTCGATCACGATCGTGTCGGGATCGGCGATGAGCGCGTTCCAGTCCTCGGGCGCGACGTAGGTGCCCACGGTGGCGAGCGGATCGGTCCCGGGTTCGCCCATCGTCACGATCTCGTTCTTGAGGCGCACCTTCATGCGCAGGAACGGCATTTCGCGCGCGCCCGAGAACTTGACGTCGAGACCGGCGCAGCCGGGCAGGGCGCGGATATGTGCAAGGACGCGCGAAATGCCCGAATGCGTGCCTGCGATCGTGCCGTTGATGCCCTCGTGCGCGAGCAGCAGCGTGCCCTTGATCCCTTCCGCCTCGCACAGCGCGGCAAGCGGCGCACGCAAGGCGGCATGGTCGGCAAAGGGCGCGAACTGGTAGAGCGCGGCGACGCAGACCGGCGCATTGTGCGCGGCCGGCGGAAGATCGGCGGGGTTCATCATCGCGCGCCCCATAGCGCAAACGCGGCGCCGAGGGGAGGGGGCGTGAAAAAGCCCGGCGGGCCGCGAAGGCCGCCGGGCTTTTTCAATCGAAGCGTCGGATTCTCGAGGGGCTGGCCCCCCGAACCGGCCTCAGGCCGAGACCGAGAGTTCCTCGACGCAGGCCTTGAGGTCTTCGACCAGGTCGGTGCGCTCCCAGGGGAAGAAGTCGCCTTGCGCCTTGCGGCCGAAGTGACCGTAGGCGGCCGAGGGCTTGTAGATCGGCTTGTTGAGGCCGAGACCCAGGCGGATGCCGCGCGGGGTCAGGCCACCGAGCTTCTCGGCGGCGACCTTGGCGATCGCGGCCTCGATCGCCTCGTCGGAGACGGTGCCGGTGCCGCTGGTGTCGACGTAGAGCGAGAGCGGCTGGGCGACGCCGATCGCGTAGGAAATCTGGATCGTGCACATCTTGGCGAGACCCGCGGCCACGACGTTCTTGGCGAGGTAGCGCGTCACGTAGGCCGCCGAACGGTCGACCTTGGTCGGGTCCTTGCCCGAGAACGCGCCGCCGCCGTGCGGAGCCGCGCCGCCATAGGTGTCGACGATGATCTTGCGGCCGGTGAGGCCGGCGTCGCCGTCGGGGCCGCCGATCTCGAACGAGCCGGTCGGGTTGATGTGGTAGACGGTCTCGTCCGAAAGCAGCTGGGCCGGGATGATCTTGGCGACGACGCCCTTCACATAGGCCTTGAGTTCAGCTTCCTTGTCACCCGTGTCGTAGCCCGGCGCGTGCTGGGTCGAGACCACGATCGCGGTGCAGGCGGTGGGCACGCCGTCCTTGTAGCGCAGCGTGACCTGACTCTTGGCATCGGGCTCGAGGAAGGGGGCGGCCCCGCTCTTGCGGTCCTGCGCCATGAGGTGGAGGATCTTGTGGCTGAAGTCGAGCGTGGCCGGCATCAGGTCCTCGGTCTCGATCGAGGCGTAGCCGAACATGATGCCCTGGTCGCCGGCACCTTCGTCCTTGTTGCCGTTCGAATCGACGCCCTGCGCGATGTGGGCCGACTGGCCGTGCAGGTAGTTCTCGAAGTCGAAGGTCTCCCAGTGGAAGCCGTCCTGCTCGTAGCCGATCGTCTTGACCGTATCGCGCACGACCTTCTCGATCTCCGCGAGCGCGCCCTCGGCCCAGGCGCCGTTCTCGTAGACGCCCTTGCAGCGGATTTCACCCGCAAGGACAACCTTCTGGGTCGTCGTCAGGGTCTCGCAGGCGATGCGCGCCTCCGGGTCCTTGGACAGGAAAAGGTCGACGATCGCGTCCGAAATCTGGTCCGAGACCTTGTCGGGATGGCCTTCCGAGACGCTCTCGGAGGTGAAGACATATTCGCTGCGCATAGGGTCACCTGGGATATAAAGAAATCTTTAAGTGCGCTGTTTATCTACCTGCGAAGCCCTCGAAGTGCAACCATGGAAAGGGCCAGCAGCAAAAGAACCGCCGCGAGCGCCAGTGGTACGGTGTTTCCGTGGCGCGCGAAGAAGGTCGCCCGGTGGGGCGGCGGAATGTAGCCGTCGAGTCGTCCGGGCTGGTGGCGCGGCACGAAGGCGCGCACCAGGCCGTCCGCGTCGATCACCGCGCTGATGCCGGTGGTGGTCGAGCGCAGCACCGGCAGTCCTTCCTCGAGCGCGCGCAGGCGCGCCTGGGCCAGATGCTGGGGCGGGCCCCAGGCGCCGAACCAGCCGTCGTTCGAAGGGTTGAAAATATAGTCCGGCCGGTTGCGCGGATCGACGACTTCGCCGGAGAACACGATCTCGTAGCAGATCTGGACGCCGGCCTTGCCATAGGCGCCAAGGTCGATCGTGCGGGGCCCCGGGCCGGGCCAGAAGTCGAGCGTGCCGGGTACGAGTCGCGAGAGGCCGATCGGCTCAAGCAGGCTGCGCATCGGCAGGTATTCGCCATAAGGCACCAGATGCGCCTTGGAATAGCTCGCGAGAATGTCGCCCAGGCCATCGAACACGGTCACCGAATTGCGCGCGGCGACATCGTCGCCGTCGTGAATTACCAGGTCGACCGCGCCGGTCAGGAGCAGGCTGTAGGGTCCGATCACACGGCCGATCCGCTGGCGCGCGATCTCGGGGTCACCGCCATATGTATACATTCTGTAGAAGTAGCTCGGGTAGCCGTCGCGCAAGTAGTCGCCCAGGCCCGACTCGGGCCAGAATACCACGCGCTTGCGTCCGGGCACTTCAGGCAGAGAGAGCTCTGCGAGCTTGACGAAGCTGGTCTCGAACTGGCGCGGATCGTCGATGTATTCCTGGCGAATGTCGGGCTGGATCAGCGTGTAGCGTATGCTGCCCTGCCTGCGGTCGGACCCGCGGTCGGGCAGGATCATGAGCGCGGCGAGCGCGGCGAGCGCGGCCAGCGGGACGAGGGCAAAGGCCGCGCGCAGGACGTGGTCCGCGCCTTGTCCCAGGCGCAGGAACAGGCCGGTCAGTCCGGCGACCAGGACCAGCGCCCCCGAAAGGCCATAGGTGCCGATCCAGGGGGAAAGCGCGGCAAGGCCCTGGCTCTGGAAGCTGCCGAGAAGCGCGACGCCGAGCGGGTTCCAGGCAAAGCCGGTGAAGAGCCAGCCGCGCAGCCATTCGGTGACGATCCAGCTTGCGGCAAAGGCGAGCAGCAGCGCGGCAAAGGGCGCGGCGCGGCGTGGGTCGCTCGCCGTCTGCGGGGTCCATTGCGCCTGCGCGCGGGTGATGGCGGTGTGGGCCAGCGCGCAGGCGAGCGCCGGGTAGATCGCAAGGTAGAGCGCGAGCAGGAACACCGCGATCGCACCCAGCCAGGCGGGCATGTTGGCCTGGTAGGTGAAGGCGGTCGCGATCCAGTTGTTGCCGAGCGTGAAATGGCCGACTCCGAAGAACCAGCCGAGCGCGAAGGCGCTGCGCGTGCGGCTCGTGCGTGCAAGGAGTTCGAGCAGGAGCGCGATCCCAGCCAGGGTGAGTGGCCAGAGCGCCAGCGGCTGGAAGCCGCAGGCGGCCAGAGCGCCAGCGGCCAGAGCCAGGGTTCGGGGGGAGCGCAAAGCTGCGCCAAGACGCCGGGCAAGGGGCGCGGAATGCCGAGGGGGTGCCATCGGCGAGGGGTTTTAGTGACGCAGGCCGGGGACGCAAGCGATCATGCGTCTCCGGCCCGGCGTGACACGGACCGCCCGAGCGGTCCGCACAAAAATTCAGGCGTCGGCTTCGGCGGCACTGGCGGCCGCGTCGTCGCTCGAGGCAGTCTTGCGCGGGGCGCGGCGGCGGGGGCGGGGCTTGGCCTCGCCATCCTCGTCACCGACACTGGCCGGAGCGGCCTCGGGCTCGCTCTTGGTGGCCGCCTTGCGGGGGCGGGCAGCCTTGAGCTTCTCGGCGGGCTTGTCGGCGGTCTTTTCCGCCGGAGCCTTGGCACGGGTGCGCCGGGCAGGCTTTTCGGAGGTCGGAGCCCCGTCCTCGCCGCCATCCTCGGCGCCGCTGGTGGCGATCGAGGGGGGCAGGGTGCTGGCGTCGAAGCCGCCCGCGTGCTCGCCACTTTCGTCACGGTTCTCGTCACGCCCGCGACGCGGCTTGCGCGCCTTGGGGGCCGAGCGGTTGTCGCGCACGAAGGGGTTCTCGGCCGGCTCGTAGACCGACCGAGGGCGCTCCTCGGCGGGCTCGTCGGCCTCATCGACGGGATCGCGCATTTCGACCGGGGCCTCGGCGCGGCGCGGGGCCTCGCGAGGACGGTCGCGCACGACCTCGGGATACGTGTCCGCGTAAGGATCGTCGTTGTCCTGGCCACGATCGTCGCGGCGCGGCTGGCGCGATTCTTCCTGACGCTGCTTCTGGTCGGCAATCACTCGGAAGTAGTGGTCGGCGAATTGGAGGTAATATTCCTCCTGAACGCGATCACCGTTGAGCATCGCGTCGTGCGCCAGCTTCTTGTACTTCTCGAGCATCTGGGGCGCGTTGCCGCGGGCCCGGCTGTCGATTCGGTTGGTCTGCTGGCCATTTTGTTGGCGATTGTTACCGCGGCCACGCCTGCGGTTGTTACCACGATTGTTATTCAAGGATAACTTTCCTCAAAACCCCTGGTATCCACTCAACCCAAGAGCTGGATTACCGAATGTCGCATGACACGGCGGGCCCCCCGGCTGCCGAGACTTATACATTTGCATCTTTGTTGCCCGAATTTCAGGACACTACCCGCAAATGCTGGGAGCAAACCGGGTTATGGGTAAAATTCATCCATCAACCGGTTCGCTGCAATCCTTAGGCACTCCATAGAGCGATTCCAAGTGAAATCTTGCCCGAATCAGTGGAGAATTCGAGAAAACGCGATGATGCGGGGCCTGTCCGCGAGATCGCGATGCAGGTGAGCGTCAAGATTCCAGAGCGCGCCCAGCGCCATGACTGCCTCGGCCTGGCGATGGCCGATCTCGACGAGGGCGAGGCCCTCGGGCGCGAGCAATCCGGGCAGTTGCGGGACCAGAATGCGGTAGGCGTCGAGCCCGTCGGCACCGGCGAAAAGCGCGCCGTGCGGCTCGTGTTCGCGTACCGAGGCGTCGAGCTCGGTCTCGTCCTCGATGTACGGCGGGTTGGCGAGGATCAGGTCGAAGGGGCCGCCGAGGTCGTGGGACCACTCGGGCTGTTCCCAGTCGCGGTGGTGGAACCGGGCACGCGTCGCGAGGCCGAGGCGTTCGGCGTTGCGCGCGGCCACGGCGAGCGCGGCCTCGCTGCGGTCGATGGCAACGCCGGTGGCCGCGGGAAACAGGTGAAGTGCGGTCAGGATCAAGGCACCCGAGCCGGTGCCACAGTCGAGCACGCGGGTCGGCGGCGCCTTGGCGAAGGCGATACGCGCGGCCTCGATCGCGGTTTCGGAATCGGCGCGCGGGATCAGCACCGAGGGACTTACCTCGAAAAAAAGCCCGTAGAATTCGGCCGAGCCCAGGATGTAGGCGACCGGCTCGTCGCGCATCAGCCGGGCGAACAATGGCTCGAAGGCCTCGGGCGCGGGATCGCGCATGTGGCGCAGCAGCAGCCCCGAGCGGTCGGTGCCGAGCGCGGCGGCCATGAGCAGCTCGACGTCGAAGCGCGCGCCGCCCGCCTCGCCCGTCAGCCGCTCGGCGTAGGCCTCGCTCGCGCGGCGCAGGCGTTCGCCGACAGTTGCGCTCACGCGTCCATCGCCGCGAGCCGCTTGGCTTCGTCCTCGGCAATCAGCGCGTCGACCAGTTCGCCAAGGCCGGTCCCCTCGAGCACTTCGGTGAGGCGGTGGAGCGTCAGGTTGATGCGGTGGTCGGTCACGCGTCCTTGCGGGAAGTTGTAGGTGCGGATGCGCTCGGAACGGTCGCCCGAGCCGACCATGGCGCGGCGCGCCTCGGCCTCGGCGCCCTGCGCCTCGTCGCGCATCTTCTCGTAAAGCCGCGCGCGCAGGACCTGCATCGCCTTGGCCTTGTTCTTGTGCTGCGAGCGCTCGTCCTGGCAGGTGACCACGATGTCGCTGGGCAAGTGGGTGATGCGCACCGCCGAATCGGTCGTGTTGACGTGCTGCCCGCCCGCGCCCGACGCGCGGTAGATGTCGATCTTGAGGTCCTTGTCCTCGATCTGGACGTCGACCTCGGTCGGCTCGGGCAGGACCGCGACGGTCGCCGCCGAAGTGTGGATGCGGCCGCCCGATTCGGTTACGGGAACGCGCTGCACGCGGTGCACCCCGCTCTCGAACTTGAGCTTGGCGAAGACCCCGGTGCCCGTCACGTTCGCGACGACTTCCTTGAAACCGCCGACGTCGCTGGCGTTTGCGCTCACCATCTCGACGCGCCAGCCCTGTTCGGCGGCGTAGCGCTCGTACATGCGGTAGAGGTCGGCGGCGAAGAGCGCGGCCTCGTCGCCCCCGGTCCCGGCGCGGATCTCGAGCATGGCCGGGCGCTGGTCGGCCGAGTCGCGGGGCAGCATCGCGATGGACAGCGCGCGTTCGCGCTCGGGCAGTTCGGCCTTGATGCGCGCGACTTCCTCCGCGGCAAGGGCGCGCATCTCGGGGTCGCTGTCATCCATCGCGACCAGCTCGGCCAGTTCGCCGCGCAGGTCCGCGACGTCGGCGGCGAGCCGCGCCACCGGTTCGAGCTCGGCATAGTCGCGGCTGGCGGCGACGAAGGCGTCCCCTTCGAGCGTGCCCGAGGCGAGGCGGGCCTCGAGTTCGCCGAAACGGTGCGCGATCTGGCGCAGGCGGTCGTCGCTGAGACTCACTGGGCGGCTATCCGAATGCGGCTCACGGGTGGATCTGCTGGAGGACCTGGTCGACCGCGAGCGATTCGGCGCTGGGTTCGGCCGCCTTGAGATTGGCGGTCGGCACGCCTTCGACGCAGGTGAACGAGACGATGACCCTGGCGCCGGCCTTGACCGCCTTGTCGTAGCGCTTGCGCGGGCTCCCGCTGGCGATCATTTCGGCATCGATGCCCTGGAAGCGCAGCGCGGTGATCGCTTTTTGCGCGAAAGTCAGCGCGGCGTCGTCCTCGACCGCGAGCACGCAGGTGAGTTGGCTCTGTGGTACCAGCCCGGCATCGGCGACGAGCATGGCGAGACGTTCGATGCCCGCCGCCCAGCCGACCGCCGGGGTGGCCGGGCCGCCGAGTGCCTCGAGCAGGCCATCGTAGCGTCCGCCGCCCAGCACCGTGCCTTGCGCGCCGAGGCGGTCGGTGACGAATTCGAAAGCGGTGTGGCGGTAGTAGTCGAGCCCGCGCACCAGCGAGGGGGTGCGTACGAACGCAACCGAGGCGGCGGCGAGACCTTCGGTGACCTTGCCGAAGAAGTCCTGCGCCTCGCCGGAGAGAAACTGGTCGATCCGGGGCGCATCGGCGGTGAAGGGCTTGTCGCGCGGGTCCTTGGAATCGAGGATGCGCAGCGGGTTGCGCTCGAGGCGGTCCTGCGAATCCTCGGACAGCTCGGCGCGGTGGTCGCGGAAGTACTCGATGAGCGCGGCGCGCCAGGCCTCGCGGCTTTCGCCATCGCCCAGCGTGTTGAGCTGGAGCGTCACCCCGTCGGAAATGCCCAGTTCCTTGAGCAGCTGGTCGGCCATGACGAGCAGCTCGACGTCGACGGTCGGCTCGGGCGCGCCGATCACTTCGGCGTCGATCTGGTGGAACTGGCGGTAGCGGCCCTTCTGCGGGCGCTCGTAGCGGAACAGCGGCCCGTGCGTCGCCACCTTGAGCGGAGCGAACTGCTTCCAGCCGTTGGTGAGGTAGGCGCGGGCAAGGCCGGCGGTGAACTCGGGGCGCAGGGTCAGCGATTCGCCGCCGCGATCCTCGAACGAGTACATCTCCTTGGAGACGACGTCGGTCGTCTCGCCCAGCGAGCGCGAGAACACCGGGGTCTTCTCGAAGACGGGCATTTCCACGCGCTGGAAGCGGTAGAGCCGGCGCACGCGCTCGAAGGTCTCGACGACGTGGGCGAAGGCCTCGGCGTCTGCACCGAAGATGTCCTGGGTTCCGCGAATGGCCTGTGGTGTCTTGCTCATCCGCGCGCGCTTAGCCTGAATGGGGAAAAGGATAAAGACCGTGTTGGAAAGCGGCAATAGATGGTTGCCAAACCGCGCAACAGACGCAAGGATGCGTGTAATGAAGTATCATGTCGCGCTCGTCTCGCTCTCCGCTCTCCTGTCCGCATCCTCTGCTCTGATCGCCCAGGACTCCTCCCGAACCACGCCGATGGCCCCGGCGCTGCCGGCCGCCATGCCCGCAGCCCAGGACGTCGCCTATCCCGGCACCGTCGCGCTTGACATCGACGCCAGCGATGTCGAGCACGGTGTCTACCGCGTCAAGCAGGTGTTCCCGGTTGCGGCGGGCACCAAGGACCTGATCCTGATGCAGCCGGGCTGGCTGCCGGGCAACCACTCGGAAACCGGGCCCTATTCGCTGCTCGCCAACTTCCACTTCTTTGCCGATGGCAAGGAGATCCCCTGGGTGCGCGACACCGTCGCGGTGAACGCCTTCCACCTCGCGCTGCCCGAGGGCACCAAGGCGGTGACGGCTTCGTTCGTCCACACCTCGCCGCTGACCGGCAGTGAGGGACGCATCACCATGACGCGCGAAATGCTCAATCTGCAGTGGGAGAAGATGAGCCTCTACCCGGCCGGCTACTACACCCGCCGCATCCCCTATAAGACCACCGTCAAGGTGCCCGCGGGCTGGAGCGTCTACACCTCGCTCGACGGCCAGGCACGCCAGGGCGACACGCTGACCTGGGACGTGACCGACTACGAGCGCCTCGTCGATGCGCCGATCTTCGCGGGCAAGTATGCGCAGCGCTGGGAACTGGGGCACGGCGTCGCGATGGACGTGGTGGCCGACAAGCCCGAGCTGCTCAAGATCGCGCCCGAGAACATGGAGCACTACCGCAAGCTGGTGAACGAGGCGCTCGCCACCTTCGGGGCGCGCCACTTCGACCACTACGACTTCCTCCTCGCGCTGACCGACCGCATGGGCGGCATCGGCCTCGAGCATCACCGTTCGAGCGAGAACCAGTACGAGCCTACCGCCTGGACCGAGTGGGCCAAGATGGACTGGGACCACAACGTGATCCCGCACGAGTTCACGCATAGCTGGAACGGCAAGTACCGCCGCCCGGCCGACCTGTGGACGCCCGACTACCAGCAGCCGATGCAGAACACGTTGCTGTGGGTCTACGAGGGGCAGACCCAGTTCTGGGGCTATGTCCTCGCGGCGCGTTCGGGCGTCCAGACCAAGCAGACCGTGCTCGACATGTTCGCCTCGGCGGCGGCCAAGTACGCGGAAGGCACGCCCGGGCGCAGCTGGCGTTCGGTCGAGGACACCACCGCCGCGCCGCAGCTCGCGCGCCGTCGCCCTCTGCCCTACGTCTCGCTCACCCGCTCGGAGGACTACTACGTCGAGGGCGCGCTGACCTGGCTCGAGGCGGACCAGATCATCCGCGAGGGCACCAAGGGCAAGAAGGGCCTCGACGATTTCGCCAAGGCCTTCTTCGGCGTGCGCGACGGCGACTGGGGTGAGCTGACCTACGATTTCGACGAAGTCGTCAAGACGCTCAACGGCATCTATCCCTACGACTGGGCGACTTTCCTCAAGACGCGCATCTACGGCACCAACCAGCCCGCGCCGATGAACGGGATCGCGAAGGCCGGCTACAAGCTGGTCTGGAAGGACGAGCCCAACTCCTACGAAAAGGGCATCGAGAGCTACCGTGGCGGTCTCAACCTGACGTATTCGCTCGGCGTCGGGCTCGGCAAGGACGGCACGGTGACCTCCTCGCTTTGGGATTCGGTCGGCTTCAACGCAGGGCTCGTCAACGGCTGCCAGATCGTTGCGGTCAACGGCACTGCCTACAGCACCGACACGATCAAGGACGCGATCACCGCGGCCAAGACCGGCAATGCCGATGCCGGCAAGCCGATCGAACTGCTCGTCAAGCGCGGCGATCGCTTCGAGACGGTGAAGGTCGACTACCACCAGGGCCTGCGCTGGCCCTGGCTGGAAAGCACGACGCCGGGCAAGGCGAACGGTTTCGATCGCCTGCTTGACGCACGCACGAAGTAATCGCCTGTGGCGCAGGCTCGACCAAAGTCGGGCTGCGCATCTTGCGAAGGCGAGGGTAGGAGCGGGGTCCGCAAGGGCTCCGCTCTGCCCGTTCATGGGCCAAGAAGCCTGTTGCGGCGCACCAAGAGCGCGGCTAAGCCGCGTGCCACTACAGTCATTATCCGCACTTCGCACAGTGTCTACAAAGAAGGATGACCATGCGCATCGACATGATTCCCGTTGGCGACAATCCGCCGGAAAGTCTCAACGTCGTCATCGAGGTTCCGGTTGGAGGAGAGCCGGTCAAGTACGAGTTCGACAAGGAGTCGGGTGCTCTTTTCGTCGATCGTATCCTGCACACCCCGATGCGTTACCCCGCCAACTACGGTTTCGTGCCGCACACGCTCTCGCCCGACGGTGACCCGCTCGACGCGCTGGTGATCGCGCGTTCGCCGTTCATTCCGGGCTGCGTGGTGCGCGCGCGTCCGATCGCGGTGCTCAACCTCGAAGACGAACATGGCGGCGACGAAAAGCTGCTCTGCGTGCCCGTCGATTCAACTTTTCCTTACTATGTCGACGTAAAGGAGAAGGCGGACCTTCCGGAGATCGTGCTGGCCCAGATCGAGCACTTCTTCACGCACTACAAGGATCTGGAAAAGGAAAAGTGGGTGCGCGTGGGCACCTGGGGCGGCGCAGACGATGCGCGCCAGATCGTGCTGGAGGCGATTGAACGCTATAACGAGCAAAAGAAATCCTGATTCGCTCTTAGCACGAGGTCCACTCCCCCATGTGGAACGAGGGCCGGCGGCGCAAGCCGTCGGCCCTTTGCATGTGCGCACCGTGCGCAGTTTGACGCGGGTAAAATAAAACCCCCCGAACCGATTGGCGCGGGGGGCGGAGACCGTAAGACGGCCGGATGACGCGCGGCCATCCGGCTCAGGCGGTGACGGCGAAGACTTCCTGGTCGCTGTCGCGCGGCGGGGCCGGGTCGAAATCGGGCAGCGGTTCGAACTGCTCCTCAGTCACCTGCAGGTTCGAGAGGCCGTCGAGCTTGAAGTGGCCGAGGCGACGCTCCTCGTCGCTTCTCCAGTTCTTGTTCGGGTTGAAGGCGCTCACGAAAAGCTCGTCGTGGCGGCTGAACAGGCGGTGCGGGGCGAGCAGCATCTCGGTGCCGTTGTATTCGGCGCGGATGTGCCGCTTGAGCGCGATGGCCTCGATCAGCTTGCGTTCGTTGGTAGCGTCGGTCTGGATGGCGGTGGGCATGGGGCGGGATAATGGTCTGCGCGAGGGCTCGTGACAAGCGCGAATGCGGCTGCGAAGCGTGCAATCGTCGTGGCGTTTCCCGTCGCGCGCCGTCCCCCGCCGCATCGCGCGATGCACAGGGGACGGCGGCTTGGCCTTCGCCGTGATCCGATCAGGCGGGCTTCACGCCCATGCACAGGTACTTCAGTTCCATGAAGTCATCGAGCCCGTAGTGCGAGCCCTCGCGGCCCAGGCCCGATTGCTTGACCCCGCCGAACGGCGCGACTTCGGTCGAGATGAGGCCGGTGTTGATGCCCACCATGCCCGCCTCGAGCGCTTCGGCCACGCGCCACACCCGGCTCATGTCCGAGGCGTAGAAATAGCTGGCGAGGCCGAATTCGGTGTCGTTGGCCATCGCGATCGCCTCGGCCTCATCGGTGAAGCGGATGACACCCGCGAGCGGGCCGAAGGTTTCTTCGCGCGCGAGCAGCATGTCGGGCTTCACCCCCGCGACGACGGTGGGGTTGAAGTAGGAGCCGCCGCGTTCGTTGCGCGAGCCGCCCGCAAGCAGCGTCGCGCCGCCCTCGAGCGCGTCCTTGAGGTGCTCCTCGACTTTCTCGACCGCCTTCTCGTCGACGAGCGGGCCGATCTCGGTGCCTTCGTCGAGCGCGTAGCCCACCTTCATCGCCTTGACCCGCGCGGCGAGCTTGGTGACGAATTCGTCGTAGACCCCGTCCTGGACGTAGAATCGGTTGGTGCACACGCAGGTCTGCCCGCCGTTGCGGAACTTGGAGATCATCGCCCCCTCGATCGCGGCGTCGACGTCGGCGTCGTCGAAGACCAGGAACGGTGCGTTGCCGCCCAGTTCCATCGAGCACTTCTTGACCGTCTCGGCCGATTCGCGAAGGAGCTGGCGGCCGATCTCGGTCGAGCCGGTGAAGGTGATCTTGGCGACCTTGGGGCTCCCGGTCAGCGTCGAGCCGATCTGGCCCGCGCTGCCCGTCACCACGTTGACGACGCCCGCCGGAATGCCCGCCATCTCGCACAGCGCGGCGATCGCGAGCGCGGAGTAGGGGGTGGCCGAGGCGGGCTTGATCACCATCGTGCAGCCGGCCGCGAGCGCGGGTCCGAGCTTGCGGGTGATCATCGCATTGGGGAAGTTCCAGGGTGTGATCGCGCCGACCACGCCGACCGGCTGCTTGATCACGACGATGCGGCGGTCGGCTGCGTGGCCGGGAATGGTGTCGCCATAGGCGCGCTTTGCTTCCTCGCCGAACCACTCGATGAAGCTCGCGCCATAGGCGATCTCGCCCTTGCCTTCGGCCAGCGGCTTGCCCTGCTCGCGGCTGAGCAGTTCGCCGAGGTCGGCCTGGTGCTCCATCATCAACTCATAGAGCTTGCGCAGCAATTTCGAGCGCTCGCCCGCGGTTTTCGCGCGCCAGGCGGGCAGCGCCGCCTCGGCGGCGTCGATCGCACGCAGCGTTTCCTCGGCGCCCATCTTGGGTACGGTGCCCATGACTTCGCCGGTGCCCGGGTTGGTGACGTCGAGCGTCGCGCCCGATGCCGCGTCGCACCACTGGCCGTCGATGTAGCACTGCGTCTTCAGGAAATCGGTGTAGGCCATGGGGGTAGCATCCTCTTGGTCATCTTGAGTTCGTCGCGCGCGAGGCGGCGCGATCCGGAAGAACAACAACCGCGCGACCTGCCTTGCCGGTTCCCGTGGACCTGCACGGCGCGTCTGGCGCGTGGCGCGTCGAGACTATTCGCAGCGCGGAAAGCGGCGTGGGCCGGTGCCGCCATCAAAATGCCGTTCAGGCCTTCACGTCGTCCCACTCGGGATGGCGGGCAAAGGCGGCCACGACGTAGCTGCACACCGGCGCGATTCGGAACTGGTTTTCACGCGCGTCGGCGACCATCGCCTCGACCAGCCGCCCGGCGATGCCGCGCCCGCCGATCTCGGGCGGGACCAGCGTGTGCTCGGCATAATGGATGCCCTCGCGCGCGGTCCAGGTGAGGCGCCCCAAGGCCTCGCTGTCGGCGGGATGGGCGCGGTACTCGCCCCCTTCGCGGGTGTCATGCCGGGTGATGGTGAGGCCGACCATGCGATACTTCCTTGCTCATGAGATGCTTGACGCGGCTATGCCGGGCTGGTCTGGCATATGGTCATGCAGTTCCTCTCCGACAATGCCGCCGCCGTTCACCCCCAGGTCTGGAAGGCCATGCAGGCCGTCGATCGCGCCGATGCGCCCTATGACAACGATGCGCCGAGCCGCGCGCTCGACGCGGCCTTTTCCACGCTGTTCGGGCGCGAGTGCGCGGCGCTCTGGGTGGCCAGCGGCACGGCGGCGAACTGCCTGGCGCTGGCTTCGATGGTCCCGCCACACGGCGCCGTGCTGTGCCACCGTGAGGCGCATATCGAAATGGACGAGGGCGGGGCGCCGGGTTTCTTCCTTCATGGCGCCAAGTTGATGCTCGTCGAAGGCGAAAGCGCGAAGGTCACGCCTGCGACGCTGGCACGTGCCAGCGCGGGCATCCGCGACGACGTCCACCAGGTCCAGCCCCACGCGGTCTCAATCACCCAGGCGAGCGAGTACGGCTGCGTTTATCGCCCGGATGAAGTGGCCGCGATCGCCGCTTTCGCCAAGGCGCGCGGGCTCGGCCTGCACATGGACGGGGCACGCTTCGCCAACGCCGTCGCGTTCCTGGGCTGCGCGCCGGGCGAGGTGGTCGCGGGCGTCGACGCGCTCAGCTTCGGCTTCATCAAGAACGGGGCGATGAGCGCCGAGGCGATCGTGCTGTTCGACCCCGAACAGGCCGCGCTGCTGCGCTATCGGCGCAAGCGCGCCGGCCACCTGCAATCCAAGGGCCGCTTCCTGGCCGCGCAGATCCTGGCCATGCTCGAGGGCGACCTGTGGCTGGCCAACGCCCGCGCGTCCAACGCGGCCGCCGCCGAGATCGCCGGGGCGGCGGGCGATCGCCTGCTCCACCCGGTCGAGGCGAACGAGGTGTTCCTCGCCTGCACCCCGGCCGAGCGCGCGGCGCTGCGCGCGCAGGGTTTCGGCTTTTACGACTGGGGCGAGGACGCGGCGCGCCTTGTCACCGCCTGGGACGCCGCGCCCGACCACGTGGCCGCGCTTGCGCGCGCGCTGGCCGCGCTCTAGGCGCGAGCCCCATGAACGAGGATTTTCTGCTGCGCCCGAAAGTGGCGCTGCCCTTTCTGCTGGTCTGCCTGATCTGGGGATCGACCTGGTGGGTCATCACCGGACAGATCGGCGTGGCTCCGGCCGGCTGGTCGGTCGCCTGGCGCTTTGCGCTCGCCACGCCCGCGATGTTTGCAGTGGCCGCGGCGATGAAGCGCCCGCTGGGCATCGGGCGCGCGGGCCATGGCCTTGCGGTGCTGGTGGGCCTCGCGCAGTTCTGCGGCAACTACAACTTCGTCTACAGCGCCGAGATGTACCTAACTTCGGGCATCGTCGCGGTGATGATCGCCTTGATGCTGGTGCCCAACGCGCTGCTGGCCCGCGCCATGCTGGGCCAGCCGATTACCCGGCGCTTCCTGGTCGGCAGCGTCATCGCCATCGCGGGCATCGCTCTGCTTCTGCTTCACGAGGCGCACGAAGCGCCGCTGGCGGGCTCGGTCTGGCTGGGTGTCGCGCTGGCGCTCGCCGCGATGCTCTGCGCCTCGTTCTCGAACGTGGTGCAGGCCAACGAGACCGGGCGCAAGCTGGCGATGGTCAGCCTGCTCGCCTGGGCGATGCTCTATGGTACGCTCGCCGACATCCTTGTCGCCTGGCTGCGCGACGGGCCGCCGGTCTTCCCGGCCAGCCCGCGTTACTGGCTGGGCACGGCCTATCTCGCCTTCTTCGGCTCGGTCGTCACCTTCCCGCTCTACTACACGCTGATCCGCACGCTGGGTGCCGGCCGCGCGGCTTACAACGGGGTGGCGGTGGTGGTCATCGCGATGCTGCTCTCGACGCTGTTCGAGGGCTACCGCTGGTCGCTGCTCGCCGGCGCCGGCGCAGCGCTGGCGACGCTGGGGCTGATCGTGGCGCTCAGCGCGCGCAAGCCCGCCGCGTAGTCGGGGTAGCGCGGCCGCCAGCCGAGCACGCGCCTGGCCTTGCCGTTCGCGACGCGCCGGTTCTCGGCGTAGAAGCCGCGCGCCATCGGGGAAAGGCCCGCCTCGTCGAGCGTCTGGAGCGCCGGCAGGGGCAGGCCCAGCAACGCGCAGGCGTGCTCGACCAGTCGGTTCTGGTGGCAGGGCAGGTCGTCGGCAAGGTTGTAGACCCCGACGGGCTTGTCCAGCCCGGCGAGGACGCCACTGGCGATATCCTCGACGTGGACCCGGCTGAACACCTGGCCCGGCAGGTCGATGCGGTGGGCGCGGCCTTCCTGCACCCGCTCGAAGATCGAGCGCCCCGGCCCATAGATGCCGGGAAGGCGATAGACCCGTGCGCCCAGCGCCTGCCAGGCGCGGTCCGCCTCGGCGCGCGCGGTGCGTCGCCCGGTGCCGATGGGCGAGGCCTCGTCGACCCAGGCGCCGCCCGCATCGCCGTAGACCCCGGTCGAGGAGAGGTAGCTCAGCGCCTTGCCCCCGAGCGCATCGCCATAGGCTTCCAGCACCGGATCGAGCGGTTCGCCGCGCGCCTCGCGCCCCGGCGGAACCGAGGAAAGCACGTGATCGGCGTCGGCAAGTGCGAGGCGGACCGAGCCCGCATCGTCGAAGGACAAGGTGCCGTCGCGGCCGGTGGAGACGACCTCCCAGCCAAAGGCTTCGAACGTGCGGGCGATGACCTTGGCGGTATAGCCGAGGCCGAAGATGAACAGGCGGGGCATGGCGTCGGACCTAGCATCCCTGCACGCATTCGACAAAGTGGCGCTGGCACCCTGCAAATCGTGTGGGCCTCTCTGGCATTCGCGCCGCGAAGGGCTAGATATGCCCCATGGATATCGCCAGCAGACCCGCCGAGCCCGAACAGAACCTCCAGACGGCCGATGCCGCGCCTGCGCCGCAGGCCCCGCCGGTAATCCGGCGCGAGGACTATCTGCCCCCGGCCTGGCTGGTGCCCGAGATCGCGCTCGACTTCGCGCTTGGCCTCGATGCGACCACGGTCGTCTCGAAGCTCTCGGTCCGGCGCAACCCCGATGGCAACGGCACGCCGACGCTGCGCCTCAACGGCGACCAGCTTGCTCCCGTAGCGGTCCACGTCGATGGCGAGGCGGTCAACGACTGGCGCATGGACGGGCCCGACCTCCTGATCGAGCTTGCGGGCGAGGCGCACGAGGTCTCGGTGGAAACCGCGCTCGTACCCTCGGGCAACAGCCAGCTCATGGGCCTCTATGCCTCGAACGGCATGCTCTGCACCCAGTGCGAGGCCGAGGGCTTCCGCCGCATCACCTTCTTCCCCGACCGCCCCGACGTGCTTTCGACTTATTCGGTGCGCATGGCGGGCGACAGGGCGGTTTTTCCGATCCTGCTCGCCAACGGCAACTGCACCGCGCAAGGGGAGAGCGAGGACGGCACGCACTGGGCCGAGTGGCACGACCCCTGGCCCAAGCCGAGCTACCTCTTCGCGCTCGTCGCGGGTGAACTGATCGCCAACCACGCCACTTTCACCACAATGAGCGGGCGCAAGGTCGACCTCAACGTCTGGGTGCGCCCGGGCGACGAAGGGCGCACGCAGCACGCGGTCGATTCGCTGATCGCCTCGATGAAGTGGGACGAGGAGACCTTCGGGCGCGAGTACGACCTCGACCTCTTCAACATCGTCGCCGTGTCCGACTTCAACATGGGCGCGATGGAGAACAAGGGGCTCAACGTCTTCAACACGCGCTATGTGCTGGCCGACCCCGACACCGCGACCGACGCCGACTACGACGCGGTCGAGGGCGTGATCGGGCATGAGTACTTCCACAACTGGTCGGGCAACCGCATTACCTGCCGCGACTGGTTCCAGCTTTCCCTGAAGGAAGGCTTCACGGTCCTGCGCGACCAGCTCTTCAGCGCCGACATGGGCTCCGAGCCGGTCAAGCGCATCGAGGACGTGCGGATCCTGCGCATTGCCCAGTTCCCCGAGGATTCGGGGCCGCTGGCGCACCCGATCCGTCCGGATTCCTATCAGGAAATCAGTAACTTCTACACCGCGACCGTCTACAACAAGGGCGCCGAGGTGATCCGCATGATGCGCACCATGGCGGGCGAGGAGCGGTTCCGCAAAGGTACCGACCTCTACTTCGAGCGCCACGACGGCACCGCCGCGACCTGCGAGGACTTCGTGACCGCGATCGAGGATGGCGCCGGGCTCGACCTGTCGCAGTTCCGCCTGTGGTATTCGCAGGCGGGCACCCCGCAAGTCTCGGTCGCGCTCCAGCAGGAAGGGGCGCGGCTGGTGCTGACGCTGCGGCAGGCAGTTCCGACCACGCCGGGCCAGCCCGAGAAGCAGCCCATGCCGATCCCCTTGCGCGTCGCGCTGTTCGACCGCGCCACAGGTACGCACGGCGGCGAAACGCTGATCGTGCTGACCAAGGCCGAGGACCGCTTCGTCTTCGAGAACGCGCCCGCCGATCCGGTGCTTTCGATCAACCGTGGCTTCTCCGCGCCGGTCGCGATCGAGATGCTGCGCCCCGATGCCGACCTCGTGTTCCTCGCCGCGCACGACGATGACCCCTTCGCGCGCTACGAGGCGATGCAGAGTCTCGTCGTCCAGCACCTCGTCGCGGCGGTCGGCGGCGGGCTTGACGAAGGTGCGCGCGCGCAGGGCCGCGAAGCCATCGGTGCGGCGTTCGGGGCGATCGTAACCGACCCCGCGCTCGACGACCTCATGCGCGGGGAACTGATGCTGCTTCCGGCCGAGAGCTATCTTGCCGAGCAGTTGCTGGTGTCCGATCCGGGCGCGATCCACGCCGAGCGCGAGGGCCTCAAGGCCTGGCTCGGCAAGGCGCTCGCGGCCGATCTCGAAGCGCTCCATGACCGCGTCTCGGCGGTGCCCTATGGCCGCGAGGCCGCCGCACGCGGCGCGCGCAAGGTCAAGACGCAGGCGCTCGTCTACATCGCGGCGGGTAACCCGGCCGAGGGCGCGCGGCGCGGCCTCGCGCAATACCAGGGGGCCCAGAGCATGACCGACCGGCAGGGCGCGTTGATGGTGCTGGCGAGCCTCGATTGCCCCGAGCGCGAGGAGGCGCTGGCCGATTTCCTTGCGCGTTACGAGGGTAATGCCTTGGTCATCGACAAGTGGTTCTCGCTCCAGGCCGGCTCGCTCCACCCGCGCGTCCTGGCGCATATCAAGACCTTGAGCGCGCATCCCGAGTTCCGCATGTCGAACCCCAATCGCGTGCGCGCGCTCTACATGGCCGCAGCGATGAACCCGGTCGCGTTCCACGATCCGGGCGGCGAGGGCTATCGCATGATCGGCGACCTCATCCGCCGCCTCGACCCGATCAACCCGCAGACGGCGGCGCGTTTCGTGCCCTCGCTCGGACGCTGGCGCCGGGTCGAGCCGCAGCGCGCCGCGCTCATGCGCGCCGAGCTCGAGCGGATCGCGGCCGAGGCGAATCTCTCGCGCGACGTGCGCGAGCAGGTCACCAAGAGCCTGGGCTGAGGACGCGGCCATGACCATCGCGAACGAAGCGGTCGACGTTGCGCGCGCGGCGTCGCTCGAGGGGCTCGAGGGGATCGCCCACGGCTTTCTCGGTCGGCGCGGCGGGGTGAGCGAAGGCGAGGTCGCCGGGCTCAACGTCGGCTATGGTTCGGGCGATGACCACGCGAAGATCGACGCCAACCGGGCGCGGGTGGTCGAGGCCGTTCTTCCCGGCGGCCGGCTGGTGACGCTCTACCAGGTGCATTCGGCCGATTGCGTGACACTTTCCGATCCGGTCTGGAGCGATGCGGAGCGGCCCCATGCCGACGCCTTGGTGACGAACCGTCCCGGCGTGCTCCTGGGCATTCTCACCGCCGATTGCGCGCCGGTCCTGTTTGCCGATCATGAAGCCGGGGTGGTGGGGGCGGCGCACGCCGGCTGGAAGGGCGCCTTCGCGGGTGTCACCGAAAGCACCGTCCAGGCGATGGAGGCGCTCGGCGCGCGGCGCGAGCGCATCGCCGCGGCCATCGGCCCGTGCATCGCGCGGCGCAGCTACGAGGTCGACGAGGCCTTTTTCCGCCGTTTCCTTGAACAGGACGAGGGCAATGCGGTGTTCTTCGGCGCCGGGCGCGAGTGCCATCACCAGTTCGACCTCGAATCCTATGTGGCCGCGCGTCTCGCCGCCTCGGGCCTGCGCCGCATCGAGGCGCTGGGGCTCGACACCTACAGCGCCCCTGAACGCTATTTCTCCTACCGTCGCGCGACCCATCGCAAAGAAGCCAATTATGGCAGACAGATATCGGTGATCGGCTTGACCTAGGTCAAGACAGCCTCTCCCTTCAGAGTTTAGAAGCCCGCCAAGGGCGCCCATGGGCGGTCCGCTTGACCAAAAACACGGTTGGCACGGCTGATTTTCGTGTATATCAGCCGTGCCAGGTCGGTATTGAGAACAGGATTAACCTGTTTTGGTACCGTACGTTGGGGGGATCCAAGCGAACCGTAGGTGCGCATCCTGGCCTCTTGTCGGTTCCGGCTCTTGTCGGGTTCGGCCGGGGGTTGTCTAAACAAGGCAAGGGCAAACATGGCAGAAGAAGATGGCGTGCGGAGGCGCGATTTCATCAACGTCGCGGCGGTAAGCGCGGCAGGGGTCGCCGGAATAGGGGTAGTCATTCCGCTGGTAAGTCAGATGTCGGCATCGGCCGATGTCCTCGCGGCTTCCACGACCGAGGTCGATATTTCTTCTGTTCAGACCGGGCAGGCGATCAAGGCGATCTTTCGCAAGCAGCCGGTCTTCATCCGCAATCTGACCCAGCGCGAGATCGACGAGGCGAACGCCGTCGACGTCTCGAGCCTGCGCGACCCGCAGACGCTGGAAGAGCGGACCAAGGAAGGCAAGACCAACTGGCTGATCACCATGGGCGTGTGCACGCATCTGGGGTGCGTGCCGCTCGGCGCCGGCGAAGGTGAGCCGCGCGGGGAATTCGGCGGGTATTTCTGCCCCTGCCACGGTTCGTCCTACGACACCGCCGCCCGAATCCGTAAGGGCCCTGCGCCCCTGAACCTGCAGGTTCCGGATTACACCTTCACGTCCGACACCGTCGTCACGATCGGCTGAGGCCAAGAGAGAGGATCAAGAACATGAGCTTTCCCTGGGCCAAGGTATATACTCCCGAACATCCCTTCATGAAGTGGATGGACGAACGGCTGCCGCTCCCGCGCCTCGTCTACAACGCCGTCGGTGGCGGCTACGAGGTTCCGCGCAATCTCAACTATTTCTGGAACTTCGGGTTCCTCGCGGGGCTCTGCCTCGTGATCCAGATCGTCACCGGCATCGTCATGGCGATGCACTATGCGGCGAACACCGGCGTTGCCTTCGACAGCATCGAGATGACCGTGCGCGACGTGAACTGGGGCTGGCTGATGCGCTATGCGCACGCCAACGGCGCCTCGGCCTTCTTCGTGGTCATCTACATCCACATCTTCCGCGGCTTCTTCTACGGCTCGTACAAGGCCCCGCGCGAGATGGTGTGGCTGCTGGGCGTCGTGATCTTCCTGCTGATGATGGCGACCGCCTTCATGGGCTACGTGCTTCCCTGGGGCCAGATGAGCTTCTGGGGCGCCAAGGTCATCACCGGCCTGTTCAGCGCGATCCCGCTCGTGGGCGAACCGCTCCAGCAGTGGCTGCTCGGCGGCTTCGCGCCCGACAACGCCGCGCTCAACCGCTTCTTCTCGCTGCACTACCTCCTGCCCTTCGTGATCCTGGGCGTGGTGATCCTGCACATCTGGGCGCTGCACATCCCGGGCTCGTCGAACCCGACCGGCGTCGAGGTCAAGAGCGAGAGCGACACGGTTCCTTTCTATCCCTATTACGTCGCCAAGGACGGCTGGGCGATCGGCGTCTTTGCGATCCTCTACTGCGCGATGGTGTTCTTCGCGCCGAACTACCTGGGTCACCCGGACAACTACATTCCGGCCAACCCGATGAGCACACCTGCGCACATCGTGCCCGAATGGTACTTCTGGCCGTTCTACGCGATCCTGCGCGCCTTCACCGCGAACATCTTCTTCATCCCGGCCAAGCTGATGGGCGTGCTGGCGATGTTCGGGGCGATCCTGGTGTGGTTCTTCCTGCCCTGGCTCGACCGTTCGCCGATCCGTTCGGCTTCGTACCGTCCGGTCTACAAGTGGTTCTTCGTGGTCCTGTGCCTCGACATGCTGGTGCTGTTCTACTGCGGCGGCGCGGAGGCCAAGGAACCTTACGTGATGATCAGCCAGATCGCGGCGCTCTACTACTTCGCGCACTTCCTGATCATCCTTCCGATCGTTTCGGCCATCGAGAAGCCCAAGCCGCTGCCCTTCTCCATCACCGAGTCCGTGCTCGGCAAGGATGAAGACGCCGTGCTTGCGCCCTCGGCCTGATCGACAGCAGACACGAAAGAGACGAAAGACATGGCACGCATTCTCTCGATCCTCGTCGGGCTGTTCTTCACGCTGTCCCTGGCTTACACATTCGCGGTCGGCGCCTACACGGCGGCGACCGAGCCAGAGGCACCGACGGCCGAGCACGAGTTCCACCTTGCCCCCAAGCACGTCAGCTTCGCGAGCGACGGTCCGTTCGGCAAGTTCGACCGCCAGCAGCTCCAGCGCGGCTTCCAGGTCTACCAGCAGGTCTGCTCGGCCTGCCACTCGCTGCGCCACGTGGCGTTCCGCGACCTGGAGCAGCTGGGCTACAACGACGCCGAAGTGAAGGCGATCGCGGCGCAGTTCACGGTGCCCAAGTATGACACCGCCACCGGCGAGGTCGCGTCCAACCCGGGCATGGCGACGGATTACTTCCCGCCGGTTGCCTATGGTGGCCAGGGCAGCCCGCCCGATCTCTCACTGATCGCCAAGGCGCGTCACGGCGGCGGCGCTTACGTCTACTCGCTGCTGACCGGCTACCAGGATCAGCCCGCGGAACTGCTCAAGCACTTCCCGGACTCCAAGACGCCGGACGGGCTTTACTACAACCCGTATTTCGCGAACCTCAACCTCGCGATGCCGGCCCCGCTGGTGGACGATGCGGTGACCTATTCGGACGGCACCAGGGCCACGCTCGACCAGGAAGCCAAGGACGTTTCGGCCTTCCTGATCTGGGCTTCCGAGCCGACCATGGACAAGCGCAAGCAGACCGGCTGGCCGATCCTGGGCTTCCTGCTCTTCGCCACGATCCTGGGCTACATGTCCTATCGCAACATCTGGGCGAACAAGAAGCACTGAGCTTTCCGCCCCACGCGAACCTTTGACAGAGCCTCCCCATCGCGCGATGGGGAGGCTCTTTCCTTATGGGTCGCCCTGACCTCTGCCACATCCGACGGAGTACCCCGCCCGTGACGCCCGAAGACCTCAAATCGCTGGTCCGCACGATCCCCGACTTCCCCAAGCCAGGCATCCTGTTCCGCGACGTCACTACGCTCATGGGGCACGGGCCGGGCTTTGCCGCCGCGGTCGAGCTGATGGCACAGAAGGTGGAGGCCTGCGGGGGGCAGGCCATTGCCGGGATCGAGGCACGCGGGTTCATTTTCGGCGCGGCGATTGCGGCGCGGCTCGGCCTTGGCTTCGTGCCGGTGCGCAAGCCGGGCAAGCTTCCCGTGCCGGTGCTCGCGATCGACTACGCGCTCGAATACGGCACCGACACGCTGGAAGTCGATCCCGACGCGGTGGAGGATGGCGCGCGGATTGTCCTCGTCGACGATCTCCTCGCTACCGGTGGAACCGCGCTGGCGGCGACCGAACTGCTGCGCCGGGCCGGGGGCGTGGTTGCCGAGGCGCTGTTCCTCGTCGATCTGCCCGACCTTGGCGGGGGCGAGCGCCTGCGCGCAGCCGGTCTCGCCGTCGAGGCACTGCTCGACTACCCGGGGCACTGATCCGGCGCGCAATGCACCCGGGTTGTAAATGAGATATTGACGAGGGGGCAAGTGTCGTGGCAAGCGGCTCGCCTTGGCAGCGAGGCACGTCCCGCCGCCGGATCCCAGAGCGGGTATAGCATAGTGGTAATGCTCTAGCCTTCCAAGCTAGCTAGAGGGGTTCGATTCCCCTTACCCGCTCCAACTTTCCCTCCATTCGCTGGTTTTCGAAGGCGCGGATCGGTATTCCGTGCTTACTGCACCGCATAGATCTTGAGGATCTGGCGCGCCACCTCGTCGAGGCTGAGGCGGCCGGGGCGGAACCAGTTGCCCGCCGAGTTGATCGTGGAGAGCAGGAGAATGCGGTAGAGCTGGGGGTCAGTCCCGGCGGGAAGCCGCACTTTCCCGACCAGATCGGCGAAGAGCGCTTCAAAGGCGTCGCGCCGCTCGATCAACTTGGCGCGGACGGCGTCGGGTACGGCGCGAAAGTCGTTCATCAGCGGCATCGTCAGCGAATCGGGATCGAGCTGGATCGCGAGCAGCACGCGGCAGGCGCACGCGAGCTGCTCGGCCGGCTCCCCGATCTCCGCGATCGCGGCGCGGATGGCGGTCTCGGCCGTGTGCAGGGCATGGTCGTGGACGCGGATGAACAGCGCGTCCTTGCTCTTGATGTAGTGGTAGAGCGAGCCGCCAAGCAGCCCGACTTTCTCGCCGATGTCGCGGATCGAGGTGGCGGCGTAGCCCCGCTCGGCGAAGAGCGCGGCGGCGGCGGCCAGGATCATTTCCTCGCGCGTGGCGTCGCGCGGCGGCGTCGCGGTGTCATCGGTGGGCGCGGATCGCGCCTTCGCGGGTCGGGAAGGGGGCGTGTTTGCCATGATCCCGTGGGTGCAGACGCAAGGCTGCGGGTGCAAGCGTAAAGTGGGCCTCCCCGCGAAGTCGGTCCCGCCGACGTCATTGCACGACGAGGAAATACTCCGCTGGATTTTCGCCGCGATTGCGGATTTCGATCGCGTAGCGCTGCGTGAAGAGGGGGACCCACTGGCAGGCGCCGCCATGCCCTTCGCAAACCGCGCGCCGGTCCCGGTCGACGACGCGCAGCGACAGCGCCGCCTTGCCCGGTGTCGACAGCGCGACGCTGGCCTTCCGGCCCGAAAGAAAGACCTGTTCGAAATGCTCGCTCGCTCCGGCGATGACCCGGCCCGCGCGGTAGCCTGGTCCGACCGGACTGCCCCGGTAGACCGGGTCGTCGGCCCGTACGTCCGGCGCTGCGGCGGCCCGCCAGCGCACCACCGGGTCTTCGCCGGTCCAGTCGGGCAAGGGGCGGGCCCCCGAGCGCTCGATGATCCTGAGTGCGCGCTCGAGACCTGCGGTGTCGGCGCGCTTGGCAGCCGTGCTGGCATCGGCAAGCGCGAGCGCGACGGTGCCCTCGAGAGCGCCCGGCGGATCCTCGCCGGGGCCGCTTTGGGCCGAGGCGGGAACGCCGGCGGCCGTGACCATCACCAGCGCGGCGAGCAGGGCTTGTGGCAGCGCGCGTCGGGTCGGGGCGCGTCTCTTGCAAGGCGAATCATTCGGTCGGGTCATGGCTTCGTCTCCGGCGTCACCGCGAAACAGGCCCCGCGGGGGGTGTCCACGAGCGTGATCTCGAGATGATGGCGCTGGGCGATGGCACGGCACAACGCGAGGCCCAGACCAGCTCCGCCACCATCTCCGTGCGGACTGTGCCCGGCCCGGGCGAACTTCTCGAAAATATGCTCTCTCTGCCCCTTGGGCACGCCCGGCCCGTCGTCGCGGACGATCAGCCGGGGGCCCGGACTCAGGGCAAGCGTGATTGTACCTCCGGGCGGCACGAATTTGAAGGCATTGTCGAGCAGGTTCGTGACGAGCCGGGTCAGCGCCATCTCTTCGCCGTTGACGATGACCCTGGGCGCGATCTGGACCACAAGGCGATGGCCGGTCTCCTCGGCGCTGTCAGCATAGAGTTCGCCGAGTCGGCAGACGAGGGCGGAGAGGTCGACCGGGGCGAGCCCGTGGCGATCGCCGCGTCGGGCCTCGCTGGCCGCGATGTCGAGCAGCGATTCGAGCATGCGGATGATCGCGCGGATCTCGTCGCGGGCGCTGGCGATGCCCCGGGCCATCTCGGGATCGGGCGAGGCCGCCAGCGTCTTCACCAGCCGGTTGTCGAGATGCATCAGCGGGGTGCGGATCTCGTGCGCGACGTGGTCGCTGGTCTCGCGGTGCGCGGCGGCGAGGCGGCGCAGGCGGGCGAGCGCGTTGGCCGAGTGGCGGGTCAGCTCGCCGATCTCGTCCTCGTGGCCGGATTGGCGGGTCAGCGCGTCGAGCGCGCGGTCGTCGGGATTGCGAAAGGCGATGTTGAGGCGCTCGATACGGGTCGCCAGCCGGCGCGCGGCGAGCCACCCGGCCAGCGCGACCGCGGCCACCGCGAGAATGCCCCCGGCGAGGAACACCAGGCTGACCTGGCGGCGCAGCGCGTCGAGGGCGGGGGTCTCGTGCGCCACCAGCAGGCGCAGTTGCGGTCCGAGCTGGGTTGCCCGAGCAAAGGCGCTGTGGTGCGGCGCGATTTCGATGTCCCCGGCCTCGGAGAGCTCGGCGCGCAATCGGGGCCAGCGGGTGAGGTCTCCTGCCAGGTGGCGGCCTTGCCGCCCGGTCAGCAGGTAATGCGAGGACCCGCCGCTGCGCGGCTCGAGTGCGGCCCGGTCCTCGATGCGCTCGACCAGCTCGGGCAGCCCGTTGCTGGCGTAGATGTCGACGAGCCCGGCGAGGTCGACATCGACCGCGCGTTGTTGGGCGAGGCGGTTGGAGCGCGCGATCGTCGCGTCGGCGAGCACCCAGAGCGCGAAGGTGATGCTGGCCGCGCTCAGGATCGCCAGCAGGACGATGCGCGAGTAGATCGAATGGCGTAGGGGCGAGGTCTGCGTCACCGGCCCTCCAGCAGCCGGTAGCCCGAACCCCAGATCGTCTCGAGCGCGGGGCTGTCGAACCCTTCCTCGAGCTTGCGGCGCAGACGACCGATGTTGACGTCGACGACGTTGGTCTGGGGGTCGAAGTTCATCTTCCACACATCGCGCAGCAGCATCTCGCGGGTGAGGATCTCGCCCGCGTTCTCCATGAAATAGCGGAACAGCTCGAATTCGCGGGGGCTTAGCGCGAGATGGCGGTTGGCGCGAAAGGCGGTGCGCGCCTTCACGTGGCATTCGAAGGCGCCGTAGAGGATCACCGCGCTATGGGTGCTGCCCGAGGCGCGGCGATGCAGCGCGCGCAGGCGGGCGAGCAGTTCCTCGGCCTCGAAGGGCTTGGCGAGGTAGTCGTCGGCGCCGCCGTCGAGGCCCTCGGCGCGATCGGTGGTGCGCCCGAGCGCGGACAGCATCAGCACCGGCGTGCCGATCCCGCTTTCGCGCAGGCGCGCAAGGATCGTCAATCCGTCGAGATCGGGAAGCATGCGATCGAGGATGATGACGTCGAAGGGTTCCACTCCGGCGCGCTTGAGACCGTCGCTGCCGGTGGCGGCCCAGTGCACCGTGTCGCCGGTCTTCGCGGCGAGCTCGCAGACCTGCCGCGCCGCGCGGGCATCGTCTTCGACATAGAGGATGTTGAGCCCGGCCATCGCATTCCCCCGCAGCGGCCCGCTCGCGCCTGGCCGGGCCGAAGCATGTGCCCATGGCGGGGCGGCTTCAAGCCCGGACTGACCATCCGGCGATGGGCTCACGCTGTCCTGCCAGTTTAGACGGCGCGGGCGTGCAGGCAAATGACGATGGCTGTGAGATTTTCGCAGGTTTCGGGTGGCAGCGCCCCCGAACCTGGTGATCAGCGGCCCACGGCCATGTTGTCGATGAGGCGGGTGGTGCCCAGCCGCGCTGCGACAAGCAGGCGCATCGCGCGATCGATCGGGGCGGCCAGCACGTCGAGACTCTCGGCATCGCAAAGCTGGGCATAGTCGATCGAGGCGAAGCCCGCCTGCATCAGCTCCTGAACGAGCGCGGCGAGCGTTTCGGCGAGCTTTTCGCCCGCCTCGATGCGCGCGATGGCCGTGCGCATGGCCTCGGGCAGCGCCACCGCGCGCGCGCGTTCGTCGGCGGTGAGGTAGGCGTTGCGCGAGGACATCGCGAGGCCGTCCTCCTCGCGCACGATCGGCACGCCGAAGATGCGCGCGACGTGGGGAGAGGTGAGGTCAAGATCACGCGCCATGCGGCGGATCACCGCGAGCTGTTGCCAGTCCTTCTCGCCGAACAAGGCCATGTCGGGGGCGACCTGGTTGAACAGTTTGCACACCACCGTCGCCACGCCGTCGAAGTGGCCGGGGCGGGCCGCACCGCACAGGCCTTCGCTGACGCCGCTCACGCGGATCGAGGTGGCGAAGCCCTCGGGGTACATCGCCGAGACGTGCGGGGCCCAGAGCACGTCGACGCCTTCGGCCGCGAGCAGCTCGCTGTCGCGCGCGAGCACGCGCGGATAGGCGTCGAGGTCCTCGTTCACCCCGAACTGGAGCGGGTTGACGAAGATCGAGACGACGACGGCGTCGGCGCGTGCACGCGCTTTGCGCACGAGCGTCAGATGGCCGTCATGAAGCGCGCCCATCGTGGGGACGAGGGCGATCGTGCCCTTCGCCCGCAAGGCACTGAGAGCACTGCGCAGTGGATCAAGGGCGTTGACGGTTTGCATTGGCAGGGGCTGCTCCGGTAAGATGGGCCATTCGATGTCGGCCCTTCGCTCGGCGCCTCATAGCGGCGCTAAGGGGCGGGCGGCAACGGATTTGAGTGCAGGGGACGGGTGTGCGGGGGCCGAGGCCGCCGTGCACTCCTAGAAGAAGCGAAATCAGCATCCGTGACAGCGCATCGTATCGTCTTTGCAAACGAAAAGGGTGGAACGGGCAAGTCCACCACCGCCGTTCATGTCGCCATCGCCCTGGCCTACCAGGGTGCCCGCGTCGCCGCGATCGACCTCGATCCGCGCCAACGTACGCTTTACCGCTACCTGGAGAACCGGGTGGAGACCGAGCAGAAGCGCGGCATCGCGCTGCCCGGCGCGCGCTTCGCGGTCTATGACGGGGACGATTTCCACGAGCTCGACGAGCTCGCTGAGCAGATCGCGGACGGCTACGATTTCCTGATCTTCGACACCCCCGGGCGCGACGATGCCTTCGCGCGTCACGTTGCCTCGACGGCCGACACGCTGGTGACCCCGCTCAACGACAGCTTCATCGACTTCGACCTCATCGGCCAGGTCGAGACCGATACCTTCAAGGTCAAGAAGCTCTCGTTCTATGCCGAGGTGATCTGGGAAGCGCGCAAGAAGCGCGGGATCAAGTCGATCGAGCAAGGTGCGCGCGAGCTTGACTGGGTTGTCGTGCGCAACCGCATGCAGCACGTCGAGGCGCGCAACATGCGCCGCATGGACGGAGCGTTGCAGGAGCTTTCGCGCCGCGTGGGCTTTCGCATCTCGGGTGGCCTGTCCGAGCGCGTGATCTTCCGCGAGCTGTTCCCCTCGGGACTGACCCTGCTCGACAAGGGGCACCTGGGTGAGCTGGGCACCAGCCACCTGGTCGCGCGCCAGGAACTGCGTGGCCTGGTCAAGGGTCTCAACCTGCCGCGCCCGCAACGCCGCGAGGAGGGGCTGGCGCTCGCCGCGGGCCAATGAAACTGCTCTGGATCCTGGTGCTGGCGGCGATCGCCTGGCGCATGGGCTTCGGGCGTTGGCCCTGGCAGTCACTGGGGCTCAGCTCATGGCCCGACAAGCCGTCCGCCAAGCCGTCCGCGCGTCGTTCTTTCGCCGAGATCGAGGCACTTGCCCTGCTCGGCCTCGAGGCCGGGGCCGGGCGCAAGGAAATCCTCGAGGCCCATAAGCGGCACCTGGCCAGCGTGCACCCCGACCGGGGCGGTTCGAGCGAACAGGTCCACGCCGCCAACGCCGCGCGCGATACCTTGCTGGGGGCGCTCGCAGACCGGGGCGCCTGACGATGACCGCGGCGCCGCCGACCGATGTGACCGCGCGGCCGGCGCGCCATCGCTTCCATTCATCGCTTTTGCGCGAATACGATGCGCGCGGGATCTACGGGGCGACGCTTGACGAGAGCGATGCCTATGCTCTTGGCCGTTGCTTCGCGACCGTGGTGCTACGTCGCTTTACGCATGCTTCCATGGCCGGGACCTTGCCTTCCGACGTTTCGGCCTCTGAAATATCGACGACCGCAGTTCCAACGTCCGAAGGTGCATCCAGTCAAGTCGCGCCCGCCGATGGACCGGCACGCCGTGCTCCGCGCGTGGTCGTCGGCCGCGACGGTCGGCTCAGTTCGCCTGCGCTCGAGCAGGCGCTGGTCGAAGGGCTTGCCGAGGGCGGAGTGGACGTGGTCCGGATCGGGCTGGGGCCAAGTCCGATGCTCTACTTCGCCGAACGGTCACTCGAACAGGTGGAAGGCGGCATTCAGGTAACTGGCAGCCACAATCCCGCCGATCACAACGGCTTCAAGATGGTACTTGGCGGAAACCCGTTTTTCGGCCGGGAGCTGGCGGCGCTCGGGGAATTGGCGGGAGCGGGTGACTGGTCGCACGGTACGGGACGGATCGAGATCCACGACGTTTCCGGCGCCTACCTCGCAGCGCTGCTCGGCGCGCTCGACGCAGGCGGGCGGATCGATCAGCCGGATGCGGATGCGTTCGCGCGCCTGCGGGTCGGTTGGGATGCGGGCAATGGTGCCACCGGCCCCCTCGTCGAGAGGCTCGTCGCGGCACTTCCTGGCTTCCACCATACGCTGTTCTCCCAGGTCGACGGACGGTTTCCCAACCACCATCCCGATCCCACCCTCCCGGAAAACCTGGCAGACTTGCGTGCGCTCGTCGCCGCGAAGAGCCTCGATTTCGGAGTCGCTTTCGATGGGGACGGCGATCGGATCGGTGTTGTCGATGCGCATGGCACGATCGTCTGGGGGGATCGCCTGCTGGCGCTCTTCGCGCGCGAGATTCTCGAGCATGCCCCCACCGCACCCGGCGCGGCCCCGGCTGTCGTGGGCGATGTGAAGATGGCGCAGGGGACTTTCGACGCGATTGCCGAGGCGGGCGGCACCGCGGTGATGGCCCCGAGCGGCCACTCGCATATCAAGTCGAAAATGAAGGAAATCGGCGCGCTCCTGGGCGGGGAGATGAGCGGGCACCTGTTCTTCGCCGACCGCTACTACGGCTTTGATGACGGACTCTACGCGGCGCTGCGGTTGATGGCGCTGGTGGCCGGGGACGGTCAGGCGCTGGTGCGGCTGACGGCGCAATGGCCCGAGACCTTCGCTACGCCCGAATTGCGCTTTGCCGTGCCCGCCGATCGCCGCCTTGCCGCGGTGGCGGAAGTGACCGGGCGGCTGCGCGCGCGGGGGGCCGATCTGGTGGCGATCGACGGTGTGCGCGTGCGCGAGACGGACGGCTGGTGGCTGCTGCGCGCCTCGAACACGCAGGACATGCTCACCGCCCGCGCCGAGAGCCCGACGCGCGAGGGACTGGCGCGGCTGGTCGCCGAAATCGATGCGCAGCTCGCCGCCTCGGGCCTGACGCGAGGGGAGGGCTGATCGCGCACGCGGATCGCGCCGGGGCCCGAAGGCGGGAACCGGGCGGGACGGCCGTGTATTGCCCTTGTGCCCGGAGCGGCCTCGCCCGCTCCGGGCACCATGGAGTGTCGCAACGATGAAGCCTGGCCTGCCACCCGAGATCGCCGCCTGGTTCGCCGCGCGCGGCTGGCGCGTGCGGCGCCACCAGGAGGCGATGCTCGACGCGAGCGACGCGGGCGCGCATGCGCTGCTTGTCGCCGATACGGGCGCGGGCAAGACGCTGGCCGGCTTCCTGCCCACGCTCGCCGATTTCACGCCCTCGCGGCTCGCCGGAAGCGAAGCGCCCGAGGGCCTGCACACGCTCTACATCTCGCCGCTGAAGGCGCTCGCGCACGACGTGCAGCGCAACCTCGTCGCGCCGATCGAGGAGATGGGCCTGCCGATCCGGGTCGAGACGCGCAGCGGCGATACGCCGTCCGACCGCAAGGCGCGCCAGCGCGCGCGGCCACCGCATGTGCTGCTGACGACCCCCGAATCGCTTTCGCTCCTGCTGACCTATCCCGAATCGGTGGGCCTCTTCGCCACGCTGCGGCGCGTGGTGATCGACGAGGTCCACGCCTTCGCGGCGGGCAAGCGCGGCGACCTGCTGGCGCTCTCGCTTGCCCGGTTGCAGGCGCTGGCGCCGCAGATGAAGCGCGCGGCGCTTTCGGCGACGCTGGCCGATCCGGACGGCTATCGCGGCTGGCTGGCGCCCTGGGGGGATATTGACTCGGTCGCGCTGGTGGAGGGCGAGAAAGGCGCCGCGCCGCACGTCGACATCCTGTTGCCGCGCGAGGAGCGCATCCCCTGGAGCGGCCATGCGGCGACCTGGGCAATACCCCAGCTGATCGAGAAGATCGCCGCGCACCGCACCACGCTCGTCTTCACCAACACGCGTTTTCTCGCCGAATACATCTTTCAGGAGCTGTGGAACGCGAACGAGGACACGCTGCCCATCGGCATTCACCACGGCTCGCTCTCGAAGGAGGCGCGGCGCAAGGTGGAAGGGGCGATGGCGCGCGGCGAGTTGCGCGCGCTGGTGTGCACCGCCAGCCTCGATCTCGGCATCGACTGGGGGGACATCGATCTCGTCGTGCAGATGGGGGCGCCCAAGGGCTCCTCGCGATTGCTCCAGCGGATCGGGCGGGCCAACCATCGCCTCGACTGCCCGAGCGAGGCCTTGCTGGTGCCGGGCAACCGCTTCGAGTTCCTGGAGGCCTTCGCGGCGCAGGAGGCGGTCGATGCCGGGCAGCGCGACGGCGAGGGCTTTCGACCCGGCGGGCTCGACGTGCTTGCCCAGCACGTCATGGGTCTGGCTTGCGCGGGGCCCTTCCTGGAAGGCGACATCCTGGCTGAAGTGCGCTCCTGTTCGGCCTATGCCTGGGTCGATGCTACGGTGCTTGGGCGGGTGCTCGAATTCGTGGCGACGGGGGGCTATGCGCTGCGTTCCTACGACCGGTTCCGACGCATCGTGCGCGAGCGTGACGGCCACTGGCGCCTGACGCATCCCGAACATGCCGCGCGCCACCGCCTCAACGCGGGGATCATCGTCGATTCTGAGATGCTCGAAGTGCGCTTTCGCAACGGGCGTTCGCTGGGCAAGGTCGAGGAAGGTTTCGGGGCGAGCCTCGAGCCGGGCGATACCTTCCGCTTCGCCGGGCTCGACCTCGAGGTCGAATCGCTCAAGGACCTCGACCTCGTGGTCCGCGCGGCGAAACGTTCGGCGACGATCCCCAGCTACATGGGCCAGCGCATGCCGATCTCGACCCATCTCGCGGGGCGGGTGCGCGCGATGCTGGCTGACCGGGCAGGCTGGGCACGCTTTCCCGACGACGTGCGCGAGTGGCTCGAAGTGCAGGACTGGCGCTCGCACCTGCCCGGTCCGGGACGGCTGCTGGTCGAGAGCTTCCCGCACCGCGACCTGGAGTACGCAGCCTTCTACACCTTCGAGGGCTGGAACGCGAACCAGTCGCTGGGCATGTTGATCACGCGGCGCATGGAGGACCGCGGGCTTTCGCCGCTGGGCTTCGTTGCCACCGACTACACGCTGATCGTGTGGAGCCTGAAGCCGGTGGAGGAACCGGCGGGACTGCTCTCGCCCGACATCCTCACCCACGAATTCGTCGAATGGGTCGAGCAAAGCTACCTGCTCCGCCGCGCGTTTCGCGAGGTCGCGGTGATTTCGGGACTGGTCGAGCGCCAGCAGCCCGGCAAGCGCAAGTCGGGGCGGCAGGTCACCTTCTCGACCGATCTCATCTACGACGTCTTGTGCAAGTACGAGCCCGATCACCTGCTGATCGAGGCAGCTTGGGCCGATGCCCGCGCGCGCATGACCGACGTCGCCCGCGTGGCGGATGTGCTCGAGCGCGCCGCGCGCGAGATCGACCATGTCCGGCTCGAACGGATCAGCCCGCTGGCGGTGCCCGCACTCTCGATGATCGGGCGCGAGAGCTTGCCGAGCGGGGCGGCGGACGAGGACCTCCTGCACGAGGCGGAGAGCCTGGCGGCGATGGCGATGCGGGTGGACCCGCAGGAGGAGGCGGCCGAGGGCGACTGAACCACCGCCCCAAGGCGTGCTCGGGAATGCCGGAGGGCACGAAAAAAGGGGCGGATCGCTCCGCCCCTTCGTCCGTCTTCCCGAAGGAAACCGTGTGTCGGTTTCGGCTTACTTGCCGAATTCGGCGAACTGCTCGTTGCCGACGAAGCCGAACTTCGAGACGTTCGACGCCTTGATGATCTGCAGGACCTGGGCCGAGAGCTCGTAGCTGGCGCTCGGCTCGGGCTGGTACTGCAGTTCTGGCTCGACCTTGTACTGCAGCGACTGCTGCAGGAGGTTCATGAGGCCCGGGCCGTCCACGATCGTGCCGTTCCACAGAATCTTGTCATCTGCGGTGAGCACGACCTTGTTCTTGATCGGATCGACCGGCGGGGGCGTGTTCGTCGGAGGCGACGCCACCGGGAGGTCGATGTTGATCGCGTGGGTAGCAACCGGGATGGACATGATGAACATGATGAGGAGGCAGAGCATGACGTCGATCAACGGCGTCGTGTTCATCTCCATCATCGGCGAGCCATCTTCCTTGCCGCCTGACATTGCCATGAGGTGTTTCTCCTGTTCCTGCCGAGGGGCTTAGCCGTTCGGGTCGGTCGGGTTGGTGATGAAACCAACCGTCGGGTAACCCGAAATCTGCACGTTGTAGATCGTGCCGGCCACACAGCGCCACGGAGCGTTCACGTCACCACGGATATGAACCTGCGGGATGAGATCCGGGTTGTCGATGAGCGCCTGGGGGCCGCCCGCGCGCTTGACGATGCCGTCGAGACGCTTGAAGGCCTTGTCACGCAGCTCCTCGGAAGAAACCGGGGTGATGTTGTTGAAGTAAACGCGGCATTCGCCATTGCGCGAAGCGCCCTGGTAGCCGGGTTCACCCGCACTGCGACCCGCATCGTCGGTGGTCGATACGGTGAGAAGAAGGTTTTCGACCTTGTTCTTCGATTCGACGGCCACGATGACCGGGATGCGCAGCTTTTCGATCGTCTGGATCGCGACCGGAACCGCGATCAGGAAGATGATCAGAAGCACCAGCATGACGTCGACGAGCGGCGTCGTGTTGATGTCGGACATCGGTGTTTCTGCACCGCCTCCGCCCGAAGATATCGCCATAGTCTTATCCTAATCCTTGCGTTGCCTTGGGGAAGGCGACGGTCAGCGCATGCATCGTTCCGTCGCCTTTGCATCCCCGGAGGATGCGGAACCGGGAAACCCGGTTCCGAAAGCCCGGACTGATTACGACTTGGCCGGAACCGGCTTGGCCGGAGCAGCCGCCTTCGGAGCGACGATGGCCGAAACCGGCTTCACGGTGCCCTTCGAGGTGATGTAGGCGAGAACGTCGCTCGAGAAGCCGGTGAGCAGCTCGGCGATGCGCTTGTTGCGGGCCTGGAGGTAGTTGTAGGCAAGCACGGCCGGAACGGCGACGAGCAGGCCGAGCGCGGTCATGATGAGAGCTTCACCGACGGGGCCCGCGACCTTGTCGATCGAAGCCGAACCGGCGAGGCCGATCGCGATCAGGGCGCGGTAGATGCCGACGACGGTACCGAACAGACCGATGAACGGTGCGGTCGCGCCGACGGTGGCGAGGAAGGGAAGGCCACCGGCGAGGCGGGCGTTGATCGAAGCTTCCGAACGCGCGAGCGAAGCGTGCAGCCAGTCGTGGGCTTCGAGTTCGTCGGTCATCTTGGCGTGCTGCTCTTCAGCAACGATGCCGTCGTCGACGAGCTGGCGCCATGCGCTGTTCTTCTCGAGCTTGGCAGCGCCGTCCTTGATGGTCGGAGCCTTCCAGAAGGAAGCGCCGACGGCCTTGTACTGGCGGAAGATCTTCGACTGTTCGAACCACTTGGTGAACAGGATGTAGAACGAGCCGAACGACATGATGCCGAGAATGACGACGGTGGCATAGGCGATGAAACCGCCCTGCTCGAGGGCTTCGGCAAAGCCGAACTTGTTCTGCGGCGCGGCTTCGCCGGCGGCGGCAAGGATGTCAACGATAAGCATGCGAATTACCTCTCAAGAAGAATGCAGGATTAAAGGGCCGGCTCACGAGGTGGCCGTTGCCCTGTATCAATGGGCTTAGTTGAGCTGGTAGACGATGGTGGTCGAATAGCTGCTCGAGATCGGGTCACCCGCGGCATTGAGAGCCGGATCGAAGCGGGCGTAACGGGTCATGCCGTCACATGCTGCTTCATCGAGATCCGGGCTGCCGCTCGAGTTGGAGACCTGGCACGCCGAGACGCGACCTTCGGTGTCGATGTTCACCCGAACGCCCACGCGACCTTCACGACCTTCGCGAGCCGCACGGCTCGGATAGTTGCGCTGAATCGCAGCGGCCCAGCGGCCCTGACCCTTGGGCGATGCGCCACGAGCCTTCGAAGGCGCAGGCGGAGCCGGAGGAGCAGGCGGAGCGGGTGGTGCCGAAACGGTCGGAACCACGACCGGGGGAGCCGGCGGCGCGTTGATCACCGTCTGCACCGGCGGCGGGGCCGGGGCGATGTTGATCGGCGGCGGCGGCGCCACGATGGGCGGCGGCGGCGTATCCTTGGGCGGTTCGGGAGGCGGCGGCGGCGGCTCCTCCTTCGGTTTTTCTTCCTTGATGTCCACGGTCGTCACTTTTTTGATGACCTGCTGCGCAGCCTTGTAGGCGAGGCCCGTGACTAGCGCATAGCCGATGAAGACGTGGATCAAGGCAACGATGACAATAGTGGTGATTTTCGCACCACTCATTTGCTGGTCAGCGTAAGCCATTCAGACGCATCACTCCATTACCAAGCCCCGGACACGTGCAAAAACCACAAGTCCAAGGGCGCCGATGGCCTTCGCTGAACGCGAAGCCCATGACGAAACTCGAAATTACCCACCCTGACGGCTGACAGTCGGCCCCGAGGTTGTCACGCAACAGCGAGGCTTACCGCGGGGCTTTTTTGTTTTTTCGCCCCGTTTTGCAGTTTTCTTAGCGTTGAAGGTCCCCCTGCGCAACGCCCAATCGCAGAGCGCCGGGTTAACCTTCAATTAAGCCGCGATTGCCGCATGGTGCATTGCCATGCGCATTGCCGCAAGGCCTTTCGAGTCCCATAAGATAACGTTTTTGTTGCGGAGTCCCCATTTATGTCTGTCGTGCGGCGCCCCTTGCTCGCGGGTTTGGCCACCCTGAGTTTCCTCGTGCTGGCGGTTCCCGGCCATGCCGCGGGCGTGCCGGCCATCGCTGCCCAGCCGACCTTTGCCGACCTTGCAGATCTCGCCGATTCGGCGCCACTCGTGATCCAGGCGCGCGTCGCGCGGATGACCCGCGTGGCCGACGAGCGCGCGCCGGGGCGCCTGCCGGGGACCGGACGCTACTATATGGAGGCCGACACCCTGGCGCTGCTGACCGGCACGGCGCCGATCGGCGAATCGCTGCGCTACCTCGTCGACCTGCCGCTTGATGCGCGCGGAAAGCCGGCCGACCTCAGGAAGCGCGAAGTGCTGCTGTTCGCGCGTTCGGTACCCGGACGTCCGGGGGAGATCCAGCTGACGTCCCCCGATGCGCAGCTCCTGTGGTCGCCCGAGCTTGACGCGCAGACACGCGGATTGCTGCGCCAACTGGTTGCGCCCGATGCACCTGCGCACATTACCGGGGTACGCGAATTGCTTTATGTGCCGGGCACGCTTGCGGGGCAGGGCGAGACGCAGATCTTTCTCAGGACCGCCGACGGTTCGGCAGCCTCGATCACGGTGCGCCACCAGCCGGGCCGGCCGGTTTCGTGGGGAGCCTCGTTCTCCGAGCTGGTCGCCGACGTGACCCGTCCGCCGGCACAGGACAGCCTGGAATGGTATCGCCTTGCCTGTTCGCTCCCCAATCTGCCGCCGGACGGTGCCAACGTTTCGGAAGGCTATGACGCCAAGGCCCAGGCCCAGGCCGACTACCGCACGGTGGTGGGTGAACTGGGCGTGTGCGAACGCAACCGCAGCTAACCGGGAAAAACGGCCCTTGCCCGGATTGTTGCGGGCAAGGGCGCTCAAGGCGCTGGAAAATTGCGCGCAGCTGTCCTAGGGGGCCCGAGCCGAAAGGGGACCCGATGACTGAACCGCTCAAGATCGCACTTGCTGGACTTGGAACCGTTGGGACGGGCGTTGTCCGTCTGATTGAAACGAATGCCGAGCTCATTGCCCGCCGTGCCCGGCGTCCGGTGCAGATTACGGCCGTCAGCGCGCGCGATCGCACCAAGGACCGCGGCGTGGACCTTTCGTCCTACGCCTGGGTCGACGATCCGGCCGAACTGGCGCTGCGCGACGACGTCGACGTCGTCGTGGAGATGGTCGGCGGCTCGGACGGACCGGCGCTGGCGCTGGCGCGCACCGCGCTGGCGCACGGCAAGAGCTTCGTGACCGCGAACAAGGCGATGATCGCGCACCATGGCCTGGAACTGGCCAAGGCCGCCGAAGACGGCGGCGCCGCGCTCAAGTTCGAGGCGGCGGTGGCCGGCGGCATCCCGGTCATCAACGGACTGATCGACGGGGCTGCGGCCAACCAGGTCGAGCGCGTCTACGGGATCCTCAACGGGACCTGCAACTACATCCTCTCGACCATGGAGGACACCGGCGCGGACTTTGGCGACGTGCTCGCCGAGGCGCAGCGCCTGGGCTATGCGGAGGCCGATCCGACCTTCGACGTCGAAGGCATCGATGCCTCGCACAAGCTGGCGATTCTCGCGGCCATCGCGTTCGGTGCGCGCCTCGATTTCGATGCGGTGGAGACCATCGGCATCAGCCACGTCAAGGCCGCCGACATCGAGCAGGCGCGCGGACTGGGCTTCGTCATCCGCCTGATCGGCGTGGCCGAGGTCGACACGCAGGGCGGCGCCCCGCGCCTGTTCCAGCGCGTGCGTCCTTATCTGGTGCCGGTCGGCCACCCGCTCGCCAACGTGGACGGTCCGACCAATGCGGTCGTCACCGAGGGCAATTTCGTCGGGCGCCTGCTGTTCCAGGGCGCGGGTGCCGGGGACGGCCCGACCGCGAGCGCGGTCGTTGCCGACATCATCGAGGTCGCGCGCGGCGAGAAGGGCCCGGCTTTCGCCATGCCGGTCGATGAACTCGAGGCGATGGCGCCGGCCGCCTCGGGCCACCGCGTCTCGAGCTCGTACATCCGCTTCACGGTCCCCGACCGTCCGGGCGTCCTTGCCGAGATCACGGCGGCGATGCGCGATGCCGGGGTCTCGATCGAGAGCATGATCCAGAAGGGCGATCCCGACCAGGATGGCGAAGTGATCCTCGCCATCGTCACCCACCAGGGCCCGGAATCGGGCGTGGTCGAGGCGATGCGCATTCTTGAGGGCTCGTCCAGCCTGACCGCGCCGCCGCTGGTCATGCAGATTCTGGGCAACTGAGCCCCGCCGACCGGACCTGCGGGCCTGAGGCCGAAAAGGGGCGCGCCGTCGCAGGACGGTGCGCCCCTTTTTCGGTTTGGCGGGCCGGATCCGGAAGGTTCAGTGGGCGCGCATCTCGCCCTTGGCGATCTTGTCGGCGTCCGAGCCGACGGGGGCCTCGGGGATGCTGGAAAGGTCGATGATCAGCGGCTGCGCAGGCGGGCACGGACCAAGAAAGCACATGCCGCCCATGGTCGACTTGCCCTTGAAGATGCCGCCACCCGCGACGTCGGGTGTATGCAAGGCGCCATCGTCGGTGGCATTCTTGCCGGTGGGGTCGAGGTCGGAAGAGGACTCGACGCGGAATTCCTCCTCGTCGGGGGCGCATACGACGATCTCGCCCTGGCGGATCGTGCGAAGGCAAGTGCGGCGCGAACGGTCGCGCGTCACGCGTCCATTTTCGCCGAGCATGTTCTCGGCGATGGCGCGATCCGCGTTGGAAACGCCGGCATCCTCGGCGCTATTTCCCTCCTGGGCGAAGGCCCCTGACGGGAGGAGTGCGGCAAGCGCCAAAAGCATTGTACCTCTTCTCGACAACTTATATTCCTCTGTCTAAGGCAGGCATACCTTTCCTCCACGCCTTAATCTGGAGTGAATATGTCTGACCATACCCCTGCCAGTAAAGTTCTCGATCGGGTGCTCGTTCTCGAAATGGTACGCGTGACCGAGGCCGCCGCGATCGCGGCGTCCCGGCTCGTCGGGCGAGGGGACGAGAAGGCGGCCGACGCCGCGGCCGTCGAGGCCATGCGCCGGGCCTTCGACGAACTCTACATGGACGGAACGGTCGTCATCGGCGAGGGCGAGCGCGACGAGGCGCCGATGCTCTTCATCGGTGAGAAGGTCGGCGGGGCGCCGGACAAGGGGCCCCGGATCGACATCGCGCTCGATCCGCTGGAAGGCACCACGATCACCGCCAAGGCGGGGCCCAACGCGCTCGCGGTGCTGGCGGCCGCCGAAGAGGGCGGGCTGCTCAATGCGCCCGACGTCTACATGGACAAGATCGCGGTGGGCCCAGGCTATCCCAAGGACGTGATCAGCCTCGACAAGAGCGTCACGGAAAACGTGACCGCGGTGGCCGAAGCCAAGGGCGTGCGTCCTGAAGACATCATCGTGTGCGTGCTCGACCGGCCGCGCCACGGCGAGTTGATCGAGGAACTGCGCGGGCTCGGCTGCGGGGTGGTGCTGATCGGCGACGGCGACGTCGCGGGTGTGATCGCCACCACCGACGAAAACACCAACATCGATCTTTACATGGGTTCGGGCGGAGCGCCCGAGGGCGTGCTCGCGGCCGCTGCGCTGCGCTGCGTGGGCGGGCAGTTCAACGGACGCCTGCTGTTCCGCAACGACGACGAGCGCGCGCGGGCCCGCAAATGGGGGATCGAGGACCTCAACCGGATCTACAAGCTCGAAGACCTCGCCAAGGGCGACTGCATCTTCGCCGCGACGGGGGTGACCGACGGATCGTTGCTGGCAGGCGTCAAGCACTTCAAGAACGGCAAGCGGACCACCGAAAGCGTGGTGATGCGCGCGAGCTCGGGCACGGTACGCTGGATCAAGGGTGAACACCGCTTCTGAGCAAGGTCGCTGATCGACAACGAAAAGGCCGGTTTCACGCTGCGGTGTCCGGCCTTTTTCGTGGACGCAATCGAGAGGCCTAGGGGACAACCCCAATTTCGAAAAACCTGCCCGGCTCTATTGCATTTGCATGACGCATCACTAAGGGCGGGCGCGTTCGAAGCTCACAAGTGGCTTTTTTCGGGGATTCGCAATGAAGATCATGTCGGGTAACAGCAACCTTCCGCTCGCGCGCGCGGTTGCCGCCTATCTGGAACTGCCGCTCACCGATGCGAGCGTACGCCGCTTCGCCGACGAGGAAATCTTCGTCGAGATCCACGAAAACGTGCGCGGCGAGGACGTCTTCGTGGTCCAGCCGACGAGCTACCCGGCCAACGACAACCTGATGGAACTGCTGATCTGCATCGACGCGCTGCGCCGGGCCTCGGCACGCCGCATCACTGCGGTCGTTCCCTACTTCGGCTATGCCCGCCAGGACCGCAAGCCCGGTCCGCGCACGCCGATCTCGGCCAAGCTGGTCGCCAACCTGATGACCGAAGCGGGCGCCGACCGCGTGCTTTCGGTCGACCTGCACGCCGGTCAGATCCAGGGCTTCTTCGACATCCCGACCGACAACCTGTTCGCCGCGCCGGTCATGGCGGCCGACATCCAGGCGCGCTACGGCGAGGAATCGCTGATGGTTGTCTCGCCCGACGTGGGCGGCGTGGTGCGCGCGCGCGCGCTCGCCAAGCGCCTCGACAACGCCCCGCTCGCGATCGTCGACAAGCGCCGCGATCGTCCGGGCCAGTCGGAAGTCATGAACATCATCGGCGACGTCAAGGGCCGCGCCTGCATCCTGATCGACGACATCATCGATTCGGGCGGCACGCTGTGCAACGCGGCGCAGGCGCTCATGGACCAGGGCGCGGCAAGCGTGACGGCCTACATCACCCACGGCGTGCTTTCGGGCGCGGCGGTCTCGCGCGTCAACAATTCGGCGCTCAAGGAACTGGTGATCACCGATTCGATCCAGGCCACCGAAGCCGCGCAGCAGTCGGACCGCATCCGCATCCTGACGATCGCGCCGCTCCTGGGTGAAGCGATCCGTCGCATTGCCGACGAAAGCTCGGTCTCCAGCCTGTTCGATTGATCATCTCGGGCGGTCCGCTCTCTGTCGCGGACCGCTCCCGAGCATGGGGCGCGAGCATGGCGCGCGCCTAGTTCGGCGCGGTCAGCCAGGGGCGTTGCCCGCCCGGCGCGATCCGGGCGAGGTCTTCCAGTCGCCGTGCCTGGCGCGATTCCAGCGAGAGCGTCAGCAGGGGCTGAGGGCTAGCCACGAACTGCCCCGGCGACATGCCGAACAGTTCGGTGAACTCATGGATCAGGTGACTTTCGTCGTAGTAGCGCAGGATGATGTCGTTGGCCTCGGCGCTATCGGCCACGCCGCGTAGCTGGCTCGCCATGTCGAGCGCGCGGGCGCGGCGCAGGACCTGCTTGGGCGCAAGCCCGAAGTCGCGCAGCACGATCCGCTCAAGGCGGCGCCGGTCCACCCTGCAGGCCCGTGCGGCTTCAGCCACCGTGATCGAGGGCGTGGCATAGGCGATCTGCTCGAACTGCGCCGTGACGGGATCTGGCGACAACGAGCCGTTTAGGGCAATCCAGTCGCGAAAGAGGTCCTCGAGCGAAAGAGCCCAGCCCCTTACGTCGTCATCGGGATCGAAGCGGTTGAGCAGGTCCTCTTGCGAGAGGCCATAGACTTCGGTCGGAACGATCCGGTCGACCAGCGCGGCCACGGAGGGCCCCTTGAGCGCGGTATAGGCGCCAGGCCGGACCGCGACGCCCAGGCTGATGAAGCTTCCGGTCACGCGCACCGGCATGCGGCGCGACTGAGGGCCTGTCAGGCAGGCGTTGCGCAGAGCGCTCCGCGGGCCGTCGAGAGTCTCGGCTTCCCAATTTCCCGACAACTGGACGCGCAGGCTCGCCAGGTCGTTGAACTGCCCGCAGCAAATCACGTGGCCGGCCGGTGCGGTAATTTTGCTGACATAGATCCGTCCCACCCAGGGGGCGAGATCGGCAGCTGGAGCGCGGTTGAAGGAGAGCGGTTGTCCGTGAGGTGTTACGCCTTGTTCGGGAATAATCAGGGGGTCGAAAGCCGGTGCCTTCCTGAATTGCATGTATACCCCTGATCCGCTTTGCCCGTTACTTGGCATATATCCTTATTTTACAATCGACAAGAAAGATTGGCGACGATTGCAGTCTCGTGCGGCCTTGACCTCGGCGGTCGGCTGGGAGAACAGGGCGGCCATGTCGATTGAACAGGACCTCGCGCTTGCCATGCGCCTTGCCGATGCGGCCGGGGAGGCCATCCGCCCTTATTTCCGGGCTCCCGACCTCGATACCGAGCGCAAGGGCGATGCCTCGCCTGTCACCGCCGCCGATCGGGCCGCGGAAGAGGCGATGCGCCGCATTCTCAAGGCCGAAATGCCCCAGGACGGCATCATCGGCGAGGAATTCGGCACCGAGAAGGGCACTTCGCGGCGCGAATGGGTGCTCGATCCGATCGACGGCACGGTTTCCTTCGTCGTCGGGCGTCCGATCTTCGGAACGCTCATCGCGCTGCTGGTCGATGGCTGGCCGGTGCTGGGCGTGATCGACCAGCCGATCCTGGGTGAACGTTGGGTCGGCGCGAGCGGGCGTGAGACGACGTTCAACGGCAAGCCGGTGCGCACGCGCCACTGCCGTGAACTGGCGCAAGCGGTGCTGGCGACGACCGGGCCGCACTATTTCGACGACCACCAGGGCGAGCACTTCATGGGGCTGGCCGCCAAGACCGATCACAAGCGCATGGTCATGGGCGGCGATTGCTACAACTACGGCTTGCTCGCCGCGGGCCATATCGACCTCGTTTGCGAAGCGGGTCTCAAGCTGCACGACTGGGCCGCACTGGTGCCAATCGTCGAAGGCGCGGGCGGCACGATGTGCGACTGGAACGGCGATCCGCTTCACGCGGCCTCGGAAGGGCATGTCCTGGCGATTGGCGACCCTGCGCGGCTCGAGGACGTTGTCGAGGCGATGGTCTGCCACCATTGAGCCGGTGGTCCGGCGCAGCACCATGATCGCGCCGCGCCGCTTCTTCTTCTACGGAACCCTGCTCGACGAGGCGGACAATCCGATCGCCCGCGCCGCGCATCGCCATTTGCGCCCGATCGGACGGGCCTGGGTGCCGGGGGCGCTGGTGGCCCTGCCGGATCCAGCGGGCTGGTATCCGGCGCTCGTGCGCGGCGAGGGACGTGTCGCGGGCGTGCTCTACGCGGCGCTGCCGGGCTTCGGCGCCAACGAACTGGCCGCGCTCGACCACTACGAAGGCTGCGCGCTGGGCGAGTACTGGCGCGCGATCGTCCCGGCGCACGATGGCGCGGGCCGGGCCCGGGCGGCGCAGGCCTATCTCTACCGCCGTCGACCGCCGCGCGCCGCGCAAGCGATTGCCTCTGGCGATTTCTCGGGCTGGCTGACCGAGACCGGACGCGGGCCCTTTCGCGCCGGTTGACGGAGAGGGCACGATTCCCCGCTTGTCAGCCCGCTCCCTCGCCCCGTACGTTGCCGGCAGGATGGGGAACGGGGCGAAATCGCTGCTGGTGTGGGTTCTGACCTGCGCCGCGCTTGCAGGCGCACCGGCTCGTGCGCAGTGCGGGCCCGCGCTCGCGGAGCCTGAGGCCGCCTCGCCGCTCGAGCGCTCGTTCGCCCAAGCTCTTTCCCAGGACAAATACCGCGACGCGGCCGGACAGGCGCAGCGCTGGCGCGAACTGATGGCGCAGGCGGCCGATGGGCAGGCGGTCGCGCCGTTCTGGCGCGTGCGTGGCCAGACGCGGCTCGCATGGGAGCTTGAGTATTCCGACCAGGCCGAGGCTGCGCTCGGCGAAGGCCGCAAGGCGCTCGACATGATCGGTGCGGCTGGACTGACGGGAAGCGCGCTCGAAGGCGAGGCGCACGTGGTGATGGCGACAATCCTCGCCGACCGACGCGAACTCGCACCGGCGCAAGAGGCGGCCACGCGGGCGCTTGCGGTGGCGCAGGCGAGCGTGGGCGCGCGCTCTGCGCTGGCAAGCCTGGCGCACAACGCGCTGGGCACCGTAGCCTATGCCCGCGGGCAGTATGTCGAGGCCGAGCGCCAATATGCGCAGGCCGTCGAACTTGCAGTCGCCTGCCAGCCAGCGCAGGACCCCGCCATCGTCAACCAATTGGCCTCGCATGCGGGTACGCTGTTCATGATCGGCGAGGTCGAGGCGGCGCTTCAGGAGGCGCAGCGCGCGGCAAACTGGGCTTCGGCGCACGTGAGCGAGGACAGCCCGGTGCAGACTCTGGCGCTGGGCAACCTCGGCGCCCTGCTGCTGACCACGGGGCGATTTGCGGAGGCCGAACGCGCCTTGCGCCGAGTGGTCGACCTCGAGGCGACCTACCAGCCGCAAAGCTGGTATTACCGCGCGGTTTCCTTGTCCAATTACGCGGGCGTGCTGCGCCGGCTCGGGCGGATCGAAGAGGCGGAGGCGCTGTGGCTTGCCGCCGCCGGGTTCCACCGCAAGGCCTCGATCGGACGCGACCCGTCCAGCGCCTCGTTCCCGTTGCGCAATGCGGCCGATGCGGCGCTCGAACGCGGCGATCTGCGGCTCGCGCTCGCACGGCGCGAGGAGGCGGTGCGCCTGCTCGACAAAGTGGCCCCTGCCGAGGATCCCGAGCGCGCACGGGCGCACCTCGAGCGTGCGTCGGCACGCCTGTTGCTGGGGCAGGCGCGCGCGGCGCGGCGCGAGGCCGATCCGGCCATCGCGATCCTGCGGCGCGGTTACGAGGAAACCAGTTTGCGCCGCATGCCGGCCGAGATCGACTACGCCCGGATTCTGGCGGAGACGGGGCAACTCGAGGCGGCTTATGCTCTTGCCAGCGAAGTCGCGCAGCGTCTCGAGGTGCGCCTGCTCGACGCGGCGACCAGCCGGGGCGATCTGGTGCGCTATGGCAGCGCCTTCGCCGCCAGTTTCTCGACCGCGACCGAGCTGGCGCTGCGTACCGGGCGCGACGAGCAGGCCTTCCACTACCTGCAACTGGCGAACATGTCCGACATTGTGGTCGTCACTAACGAAGTGGCCGCCCGTGCGGCGGCTGCGGATCCGCAGACCGCGGCGTCGATCCGCGATTTCCAGGATCGGGTGCGACGCCGACAGGCGCTCGAACGCGAAAGCAGCTTCGCGCTCGCGGCAGGCGATGGCGCCCGCGCGGCGCAGCTCGCCGCGCAGATCGCGCAGAACGATGCCGATATCGCGGCGCTGGGGAGCCAGCTCGACCGGATCGCGCCGCGCCTGCGCGCGCTGGGACGGCCGGTGCCGGTGACGCTGGCCGACTACCGGGCGCGGCTGGGGGAGGACGAGGCGCTGGTGGCGCCCTTGTTGCTCGACGAGCGGGTCATTACCCTGGTGGTGACACGCGAGGGGCTGACCTGGGGGCAATCTCCCGTTCCGCGCGCGCGGATGCGTGGCTGGCTGGTTTCGTTGCGCGCTTCGCTCGACCCCAATTCCGTGCGGGCCATCGTCGGCAAGCCGCCGGCCTTCGCCTATGACGCGGCGCGCGCGCTCTACTCGGCGCTGTTTCCTGTACCGGTCGCGAAGGCGATCGTGGGGAAGGCAAACCTCATCTACTTTGCCACTGGACATCTCGCGGGACTGCCGATCGCGCTCTTGCCCACCAGCGCGCGCGGGCTTTCCGGGACCAACATCGATCCGGCCCGTATCGATCCGGCGGGAGTCGACTGGCTGGTGCGTGCGCACAGCGTCCGGATCGCGCCCTCGCTGGTGCCTCCTGCGCCTTCGCGTGCGCGCAGCGGACAGGCCATGCGCTTCCTGGGCGTCGGCGCACCGCGCGTGGGCCCGCGTGACGGGGACCCGGCGCAAGGCCATCCGGACTTGTCCGATCTGCCCGCCTTGCCGGGTGCGCGCCGTGAGCTGACGGCGCTGGCCGAGGTTTTCGGCGCTTCGCGCTCGACCTTGCTGCTCGGCGCGCAGGCGAATGCCCGGGCGCTCGCTACCCTGCCGCTCACCGACTACGCGATCGTGACTTTCGCCACGCATGGCCTGGGTGTGGGCGAGCGGGTGGGGCTCGACGAGCCTGCGCTCGTGTTGTCGCCCGAAACTGGCGACGACGGCCTGCTAACCGCGTCGCGGATCATGCAACTGCACCTCGATGCCGACTGGGTGATCCTCTCGGCCTGCGATACGGCTGGCGGCGCGGGTGTCGGGGCCCCATTGCTGAGTGGCCTCGCTTCCGCTTTCCTCCACGCCGGGGCGCGGGCCCTGCTGGTGTCGCACTGGCCGGTACGCGACGACGTGGCCGCCCGGTTGGTGACCGAATCGGTACGTCTCCAGGCGGAAGGGATGGACGCGGCGCAGGCCCTCCAGCGCGCGCAACTCGAGCTCATCGACGCGCATCCCCTGCCCGGCAGCGCGGAGCCCGGGAACTGGGCGGCGATGGTGCTGGTCGAAGGCTGAGCCGGGTCCCGGCTGCGGCGCGGGTGGAGAGGCGGCGGAGGTGGCGTATCGCGGGACTTGCTTTTGCGGCGATGGAACGGTAATGGGCCGCCCTTCAATCGACACGGTTGAGTCTTTTCACGAAGAGATTCGCGGGTCGGCCTGGCGACAAGGGCTGCCAGGGTCGACCGGACGTGTCCCTGCAAAGGAGACGAAAATGCCCAAGTTGAAGACGAAGAGCGGCGTCAAGAAGCGCTTCAAGCTCACCGCCACCGGCAAGGTGAAGCACGGCGTTGCCGGCAAGCGTCACCGCCTGATCAGCCACAACGGCAAGTACATCCGCCAGAATCGCGGCACCGAGGTCATTTCCGACGCCGATGCCAAGACGATCAAGAAGTGGGCGCCCTACGGGCTCAACTGAGGAGTACTGACCAATGAGCCGTATCAAGCGTGGTGTTACCACCCGTGCCAAGCACAAGCGTCTTCTCGAACAGGCCAAGGGTTACCGCGGCCGTCGCAAGAACACGATCCGCGTTGCCCGTCAGGCTGTCGAAAAGGCCGGCCAGTACGCCTACCGCGACCGCAAGATCAAGAAGCGCAACTTCCGCGCTCTCTGGATTCAGCGCATCAACGCCGCCGTGCGCAACGAAGGCCTGACCTACTCGCAGTTCATGCATGGCGTTAAGCTCGCCGGCATCGAGCTCGACCGCAAGTCGATGGCCGACCTCGCCATGAACGAGGGTGCCGTGTTCTCGTCGGTGATCGCGCAGGCCAAGGCCGCGCTTCCGGCCTGAGCCACACGGATACAGGGTTTCACCGATTTCGAACCGGTGATGCGCCAAATGGAAGGGCACGAACAGCAATGTTCGTGCCCTTTGTCTTGCAGAACTTCGAAAAACACCTTAATAAAGAATAAGTTTTTCTGTATGGAGCGGAAATGTCCGCACACTGTAAAGTTACGGCAAACTATTTGAGTGCAGTTCCTGAACTGCGCCGCTACTTTGCGAGTGTATTTTTAATCGAAATTGATGTAGTCGGCGGCGATGTCGTAGAAGATTTCATGTTTCCCGACTGGGCGACGCTGCGTTTCAACGCGCATCCTTCGATCGCCGGCAACACGCGTTCGGGCGAACAATTGCAGAGTTCGCGTTTCGTGGTTTCGGGGCCGCGTTCCCAGGAAGTCTACTTGCGGACCGGAAGTCTACGCCAGTGGGGTGTGCTTTTGCATCCTCTTGGCTGGTCGTTGCTCGTGGGGGCTCCTGCACAGGACTACGCCAACCGGCTCGTCAACGGCATGATGGACCCGGCCTTCGTGCGGTTTCGCCCGCTGGCCGATACGCTCTTTGGCGAGGTTCCCGATGCGCGGGCGGAGCTGCAGCGCCTGACCGAATTCTTCATGGCGATGTCTGCGCTCGAAAGCCCTTCGGCGCGGACCATCGCGCTGGCCTACGACGCGATCCAAAATCCCGAGGTCGACAGCGTCGAGGCACTCGCGGAGCGGGTCGGCGTGACCCGGCGCACGCTCGAGCGGCTTTGCCAGCGGGCCTTCGGGTTCCCGCCCAAGCTTCTCCTGCGCCGCCAGCGCTTTCTGCGCAGTCTTGCGCAGTTCACCGTCGATCCCTCGCTCAAGTGGGTCGGGGCGCTCGATGCAGGCTACTACGATCAGGCCCAGTTCGTGCGCGATTTCCACGAGTTCATGGGCATGACGCCGACCGAATACGGCCACCGCGCCAAGCCGGTCGTCGAGCCCGTTCTGTGCGAGAGGGCTCGGCATATGCGCGAGGAAACGCATTCGCTGGGCGACAAGGATCGCCTGCCCGCCTGATCGGACCTGATCGGGGGCCCCGCCTTGCATCGTTGCGCTTCGCGAGCGAGGCTCCTAAGGACCGCGCTCAGAACATTGACCAGGAACAGGCAGAAACCCGACGTGGACTACGCAGCAACCGGCCAGGAGGCCCTTTCGCGCATTGCAGGGGCATGCGATCTCGAGACGCTGGAAGGCCTGCGGGTGGAATTCCTGGGCAAGCAGGGATCGATTTCGGGCCTGCTCAAGACGCTGGGCAAGCTGAGCCCGGAAGAGCGCAAGGAAGAAGGGCCCAAGATCCACGGTCTGCGCGAGAGCGTGAGCGAGGCTCTGGCCGCACGCAAGGACGCGCTGGAAAGCGCGGCGCTGGAGGCCCGCCTCGCCGCCGAGACGATTGACCTCTCGCTCCCCGCGCCCGAGGCGCCGCGCGGCTCTGTCCACCCGATCTCGCAGGTCATGGACGAACTCGCCGAGATCTTCGCCGACATGGGCTTCGCCGTCGCGACCGGTCCCGAGATCGAGGATGACTGGCACAACTTCACCGCGCTCAACATGCCCGAGACGCATCCCGCGCGCGCCATGCACGACACCTTCTATTTCCCCGACAAGGATGACGAAGGCCGCGACATGCTGTTGCGCACGCACACCTCGCCGGTGCAGATCCGCGCGATGATCGCGAAGGGTGCGCCCATCCGCATCATCGCGCCGGGCCGCGTCTACCGTTCGGACAGCGACGCGACGCACACGCCCATGTTCCACCAGGTCGAGGGCCTGGTCATCGACAAGGGCATTCACCTGGGTCACCTCAAGTGGACGCTCGAGACCTTCCTCAAGGCCTATTTCGAGCGCGACGACATCGTCCTGAGGCTTCGCCCCAGCTACTTCCCCTTCACCGAACCCTCGGTCGAGGTGGACGTGGGCTACAGCCAGGAAAACGGGCGCCGGGTGGTCGGCGGCTCGGGCGACGCGCCGGGCCATGCCTGGATGGAAGTGCTCGGCTCGGGCATGGTCAACCGCCGCGTCATCGCGGCCGCCGGGCTCGACCCCGACGAGTGGCAGGGCTTTGCCTTCGGCACCGGCGTCGACCGCCTCGCCATGCTCAAGTATGGCATGGACGATTTGCGCGCCTTCTTCGACGGCGACGTGCGCTGGCTTTCGCATTACGGCTTCTCCGCCCTCGACGTGCCGACCCTCGCAGGTGGCGTCGGCACCCCGGCCTGAGCGGATAAGAGGACACAGATCAGATGAAATTCTCGCTTTCCTGGCTCAAGCAGTACCTTGAGACCGACGCCGGCATCGACGCGGTGGCCGCCACTCTCAACCGCATCGGCATCGAGGTCGAGGGCATCGAGGATCCGGCCGAGAAGCTCGCGGGCTTTCGCGTCGCCAGGATCCTGACCGCCGCGCGTCACCCGGATGCCGACAAGCTCCAGGTCCTGACCGTCGACACCGGCGAGGGCGATCCCTTGCAGGTCGTGTGCGGCGCGCCCAACGCGCGCGCTGGGCTGGTCGGCGTGCTCGGCCTTCCCGGCGCCAGCGTTCCGGCCAACGGCATGGTGCTCAAGAAGTCGGCCATTCGCGGCGTCGAATCGAACGGCATGATGTGCTCGGTGCGCGAACTGGAACTGGGCGACGCGCACGAAGGCATCATCGAGCTGCCCGAAGACGCGCCGGTCGGCACGCCCTTCGCGCAGTACCACGGGGCCGATCCGGTGATCGACGTCTCGATCACCCCCAACCGCCCGGATTGCATGGGTGTCTTCGGCATTGCGCGCGACCTTGCCGCCGCGGGCCTGGGCACGCTCAAGCCCGTGGAGGTTCCGACCATCGCGGGGACTTTCGCGTGCCCGGTCGAGATCCGCATCGAGGACGCCGAGGGCTGCCCCGCGTTCTACGGCCGCGTGATCAAGGGCGTGAAGAACGGGCCCTCGCCGCAGTGGCTTCAGGATTGCCTCAAGGCCGCCGGTCAGCGCCCGATTTCGGCGCTGGTCGATGCCACCAACTTCATTATGCTCGCCTTCGGGCGCCCGGCGCACGCCTATGACCTCGCCAAGCTGAACGGGGCGGTCACCGCGCGCCGTGCGAAGGACGGCGAGAGCGTCGTCGCGCTCAACGAAAAGGCCTACACCCTCGATTCCTCGATGACCGTCATCGCCGACGAGGCGGGCGTGCACGATATCGCGGGCATCATGGGCGGCCAGCATTCGGGCTGCGAGGGCGGAACGACCGACGTCCTGCTCGAGATCGCCTACTTCGACCCGCAGCGCATCGCGCTGACCGGCCGCAAGCTCAACCTCACCTCGGATGCGCGCGGGCGTTTCGAGCGCGGCATCGATCCGGCGTTCCTGGACGATGGCCTGGCGCTACTGACCGGGCTCATCCAGATCCTGTGCGGCGGCGAGGCTTCCGAGATCGTGCGCGTGGGCGCGGCGCCCGCAACGCCCAAGATCGTGCATTTCGATCCGGCACTGACCGGACAGCTCGGCGGGGTCGAGATTTCGCCCGAGCAGCAGACGACGATCCTGGAAAGCCTCGGCTTCTCTGTCGTGGTCGAGGAGGCCGGGTTCGACAAGGCCTGGGCGGTGACTGTGCCGGGCTGGCGTCCCGACGTCGACGGCGCGCCCGACATCGTCGAGGAAGTCGTGCGCATCCACGGGCTCGACAACATCGAAAGCGTGGCGCTGCCGCGCGCCGATGGTGTGGCCCAGCCGACCGCGACCCCGGCCCAGGCGCTCGAGCGCCGCGTGCGCCGTGCGGCCGCCGCGCGCGGGCTCAACGAGGCGGTGACTTGGTCGTTCCTGCCGGTCGCCGAGGCCGAAGCCTTCGCGGGCGAGACCCCGCTGTGGATCCTCGCCAACCCGATCAGCGAGGACATGAAGGCCATGCGCCCCTCGCTCCTGCCCGGCCTGCTTTCGGCGGCCAAGCGCAATCTTGATCGCGGTGCGGGCGCGCTGCGCCTGTTCGAACTGGGCCGTCGCTACTTGCGCGGCAAGGGCGGGGCGAGCGACGAGCGCATGACGCTGGCGGTCGTGCTCGCGGGCGAGAAGACTCCGCGCGGCTGGGCCACCGGAAAGGCCGCGCCGTTCGACGCCTACGACGCCAAGGCCGAGGCGCTGGCGCTTCTCGCCGAGGCGGGTGCGCCGGTCGACAAGCTCCAGGTCATGGGCGAGGCGGGTGGGCAGTTCCACCCTGGCCAGTCGGCGACGCTGCGCCTTGGGCCCAAGAACGTGCTCGCGCGCTTCGGCATGCTGCATCCCGCGCTTGCCCGGCAGTTCGACATCGCCGGGCCGGTGGCCGTGGTCGAGATCTTCCTCGACGCGATCCCGGCCAAGAAGGGCGCGGCGAGCTTCACCCGCACCTCCTACACCCCGCCCGCGCTGCAGGCGGTCACGCGCGACTTTGCCTTCCTGGTTCCGGTAGAACTGCCTGCGGGCGACCTCCTGCGGGTTGTACAGGGCGCGGACAAGGCCAATATCGTGGCTGCCCGCCTCTTCGATGATTTCCGGGGGCAGGGCGTTCCCGAGGGGCACAAGTCGCTGGCGCTCGAAGTCACGCTCCAGCCGCTCGAGACGAGCTACAAGGAAGCCGATCTCAAGGCGATCAGCGAGAAGGTGACCGCAGCGGCCGCCAAGCTCGGGGCCACGCTGCGCGGCTGACGCGCGGCGAAGAGCAACGATGAGGAGACGCACAGCGTGTCGGACAGCGAATTGATCAGCATCGGCTCCGGGGACCTGACCGCCCGGATCAACCCCTTCGGGGCCGAGCTGTGGTCCCTCGTCGATGCGCAAGGGCGTGAGTTCATGACCGACGGCAACCCCGAGGTCTGGTCCGGGCACGCGCCGATCCTGTTCCCGATCGTGGGCGCTCTCAACCAGGGACGCTATCGCCTGGGCGGCAAGGAATATGCCCTGCCGCGCCACGGTTTCGCGCGCCACAGCACCTTCGAGGTGCTGATCGCCGAGAAGGAGCGCGTGATGTTCAGCCTTGCGGCGAACGCGGCGACGCGCGAAGTCTATCCCTTCGAGTTCAAGCTCAACGTCAACTACCGGGTGATCGGCACCAAGCTGGCGATCGGCGTGGGCGTGCAGAACTGCGGCGAAGTTCCGATGCCCTTCAGCATCGGCTTCCACCCCGGCTTTGCCTGGCCACTGCCTGGGGGGGCGGCCAAGGAGGACCACCGGATCGTCTTTTCCGAGAACGAGCCGCAGCAGGTGCGCCGGGTCGATCCGAAGACCGGCCTGCTCCTCCCTGATCGCAAGCACGGCCCGGTCAAGGGCAACACCTTCACCCCGCGCGCCGAACTGTTCGAGGCCGACGCGCTGATCTGGGACAAGGTGCATAGCAAGGTGGTCACTTTCGGCCCGCCCAACGGCACGCGCATCGCGGTCAAGAGCTCGGTCCTGCCCATGCTCGGCATCTGGCAGAAGCCGGGCGCGGACTTCCTGTGCATCGAGCCCTGGCAGGGGATCGCCGACCCGGTCGGCTTCGAGGGCGATTTTCGGGAAAAGCCCGGCGTGATCTCGGTTCCTGCGGGCCAGACTCAGTTCTTCGAACTGCACATCGCGGTCCTCCCCGCGAACTGATGGGCGCCTGGCGCGTTCACCCCACGTAGAATTCCAGGAGATTTCCCATGAAGACAGCCCTCGTAACCGGAGCCACCTCGGGGATCGGCGCCGCGGCCGCCCGCGCGCTCGTCGCCCGGGGCTGGCGGGTGATCGCGACCGGCCGTCGCGCCGAGCGCCTGGCCGATCTCGTGCGCGAACTGGGCGCGGACAACGTCCACCCGTGCGTCTTCGATGTCTGCGACGAGGCTGCGCGCGATGCGGCGCTGGGCGCGCTGCCGCATGAGTTCGCCCAAATCGACTGCCTCGTGAACAACGCCGGGCTCGCGCTCGGCACCAGCCCTGCGCAGGAGAGCGATCTTGCCCAGTGGAAGACGATGATCGACACCAACGTCACCGCGCTGGTCTCGCTCACCCACAAGCTGCTGCCCCAGCTGATCGAGCGAAAGGGGTTGATCGTCAACCTCGCCTCGGTCGCGGCCAGCTATCCCTATACCGGGGGCAACGTCTACGGCGGGACCAAGGCCTTCGTGCGCCAGTTCTCGCTGGGCCTGCGCTCGGACCTTTCGGGCACGGGCGTGCGCGTCACCTCGATCGAGCCGGGCATGGTCGAGACCGAATTCACCGTCGTGCGCACGGGTGGCAACCAGCAGGCCTCCGACGATCTTTACAAGGGCGCCAACCCGATGACCGGCGAGGACATCGCGAACACGATCGCCTGGGTCGCTGAACTGCCGCCGCACCTCAACATCAACACGCTCGAACTGATGCCGGTGAGCCAGTCCTTCGCGGGCTTCAAGGTTGCGCGCGAAGACTGAAAAGGGAATGTTCCGAGGGGCATGGCCCCTCGAGCTCCCAATACCGTCGAGGGCCGTTACAGAGCGACGGGTTCGTGCTCGGCACGATGTGGCCGATTTTGGGGTCCAAGGGGCAATGGCCCCTTGAATCCTCCTTCCCCCTTACTGCCATTGCGATAACGCCCTCGCGCCCGTAAAGGCGCCCTCATGAGCAATTCACGCCGCACATTCGCGATCATCTCGCACCCCGACGCCGGTAAGACCACGCTGACCGAAAAGCTGCTGCTGCAGGGCGGCGCCATCCACCTCGCGGGCGAGGTCAAGGCGCGCGGGCAAGCTCGGCGTGCGCGCTCGGACTGGATGAAGATCGAGCAGCAGCGCGGCATCTCGGTGACCAGTTCGGTCATGACCTTCGAGCGCACCGACGCCAATGGCGAGACGGTGACCTTCAACCTGCTCGACACGCCGGGCCACGAGGACTTTTCGGAAGACACCTACCGTACGCTGACGGCGGTCGATTCGGCGATCATGGTGATCGACGCGGCCAAGGGCATCGAGCCGCAGACGCGCAAGCTCTTCGAGGTCTGCCGCCTGCGTTCGGTGCCGATCATCACCTTCATCAACAAGGTCGACCGCGAGGGCCGGGCCTGCTTCGACTTGCTCGACGAAGTGGCGGACATGCTTGCGCTCGACGTGTGCCCGATGTCCTGGCCGGTCGGTATGGGCGGCCTGTTCCAGGGCATCTATGACATCGAGACCGGCAAGGTCAGCCGCCCCGAAGGGCCGAGCAAGGAATTCCTCGGCACGATCGAGGAGAACGTGACCTTGCCCGAAGAGGTCGCCGAAGAAATGGAGCTGGCGCAGGCCGGCTATCCCGACTTCGACATCGAGGCCTACCGCGCGGGCGACCTGACCCCGGTCTACTTCGGCTCCGCGCTCAAGAACTTCGGCGTTGCCGAGCTGATCGAGGCGATCTCGCAGTACGCCCCCCCGCCGCGCCCGCAGCCGACCGATGATGGTCCGGTGGCGCCCGAGGACAAGGAAGTCTCGGGTTTCATCTTCAAGGTCCAGGCCAACATGGACCCGATGCACCGCGACCGGATCGCCTTCATGCGGCTGGCCTCGGGCACTTTCAAGCGCGGCATGAAGCTGACACCTTCGGGCCTCGGCAAGCCGATCGCGATCCACTCGCCGATCATGTTCTTCGCGCAGGACCGCGAGATCGCCGACACCGCCGAGCCCGGCGACATCATTGGCATTCCCAACCACGGCACGCTTCGGGTGGGTGACACGCTGTCGGAGAAGAACAAGATCCGCTTCACCGGCCTGCCCAACTTCGCGCCGGAAATCCTGCGCCGCGTCGCGCTCAAGGACCCGACCAAGACCAAGCAGCTGCGAAAGGCGCTCGACGACCTTTCCGAGGAAGGCGTGATCCAGGTCTTCTACCCCGAGATCGGCGCGCAGTGGATCGTGGGCGTGGTCGGCCAGCTCCAGCTCGAGGTGCTGATTTCGCGCCTCGAGGCCGAGTACAAGGTCGAGGCGGTACTCGAGAGCTCGCCCTTCGACACCGCGCGCTGGCTCAAGGGTACCGACAAGGCGATCGACGACTTCGCCGAGTTCAACAAGATGAACCTCGCGCGCGACCGGGACGGCGATCCGGTGTTCATGGCGCGCTCGGCCTGGGACGTGGGTTACCAGCAGGAACGCAATCCCGAGCTGACCTTCAGCGCCACCAAGGAACGCTGAGGGCGGAACCGCGAGGGCTTTCGGGGCTTGCTCGAAGGCGGACTTGGCAAGCGGGCCCTTCGCGGCCTAGCCTGGATTGGGTCCGCCTGCTTCGGAGAGTTAGTTCCTTGTCGCCTACGTCGTCCTCGTCGCTCACGTTCGCCAGCTACAACATCCACAAGGCCGTCGGGCTCGACCGGCGGCGCGATCACGAGCGGATCCTGCGCGTGCTGCTGGAAGTCGATGCAGACGTCGTCGCGCTGCAGGAAGTCGATCGCCGTTTCGGGCGACGTATGGCCGCGTTGCCGCTCGATGCGATCCATGCCGCGACCGACTACACCCCCGTGCCGCTCTCGATGAAGCCCGATAGCCTGGGCTGGCACGGCAATGCGCTGCTGGTGCGCAAGGGGATCGACCTGATTGCGGCCGAGCCCGTCGACTTGCCCGTGCTCGAGCCGCGCGGCGCGGTGCGCGCCGATCTCGAGGCGGGAGGGCGCCGACTGCGGGTGGTGGGCATGCACCTCGATCTCTCGGGTCTGCGCCGCCGCCAGCAGGTGCGCCGCGTGCTCGATCACCTCGACGATTGCGGAGCGCGGGTCCCGACCGTTCTGATGGGCGATTTCAACGAGTGGTCCGCGCAAGGGTGCTTTCGAGAATTTAATGCACGGTGGCGGGTGTTATCGCCGGGCAAGAGTTTCCCCTCGCGCCGGCCGATGGCGAAGCTCGATCGCATCATTATATCCGAAGAATGGAAAGTTCTTGGAACAAATGTCCATCGAAGTGCGCTTTCTGCGATAGGATCCGATCATCTGCCCGTTTTTGCTGCGCTGCAGCTGCCTAAAAATTAGGCGACTGCTCAGAAAACGAGCGGTTTTGGAGGGGAGAGCAACCTTTCTGAACCGTTAAGCCGCCCAAATCCCCGATTAGGTAATCTGGCATAGTTCGTGCTAGCTCCTGTGCAGCCGGCGTGGGGCCGGTAACAAACAGGGGACAGGCATGAAGTTCATCATAGCCATCATCAAGCCCTTCAAACTCGACGAAGTTCGAGAGGCGCTTGGCGCGATCGGGGTCGCGGGCATGACCGTTTCCGAAGTGAAGGGTTTCGGGCGCCAGAAGGGGCAGACGGAAATCTACCGTGGTGCCGAATATTCCACCAACATGCTGCCGAAGGTGAAGATCGAGGTAGCGGCGCCCGACGAGTTGGCGCCCAAGATCGTGGAAACCATTCAGCAGGTCGCCAGCACCGAGGCGATCGGTGACGGCAAGATCTTCGTTCTCGACCTCGCGTCCGCCGTGCGCATCCGCACCGGCGAGTCCGGCGATACGGCGCTTTGAGGAGGCTATCTGACATGAACCGCAAGATTCTCGGCAGCGTCGGCGCCCTCGGCGTCTCGATGTTCGCCGCCATGCCCGCCTGGGCGCAGGACGCCGCTGCGGCGGCCGCCAAGCCCCCCGTTCCCAATCCCGGCAACAACGCCTGGATGATGGTCTCCACCGTGCTGGTCATGATGATGATCCTGCCCGGCCTCGCGCTGTTCTACGGCGGTCTCACCCGCTCGAAGAACATGCTCTCGACGATGACGCAGATCGGCGCGGCCGCCGCGCTCGCGATGCTGCTCTGGATCATGTACGGCTACGGCATGGCCTTCGGGCCCGAAGGCAATGCCTTCATCTCGTGGGGCAAGTTCTTCCTCGCCGGCGTGACCTCGGACAGCACTGCGGCCACCTTCTCGGACGAAGTCATCAGCGAATACGTGTTCATCTGCTTCCAGATGACCTTCGCCGCGATCACTGTCGCGCTCGTCCTGGGATCGACCGTGGAGCGCATGAAGTTCTCGGCGGTGATGGTCTTCGCGATCGTCTGGCTCACCATTTCCTACTTCCCGATCGCGCACATGGTGTGGGCGGGCGGCGGCCTGTTCTTCGAGATGGGCGCGCTCGACTTCGCCGGTGGTACGGTCGTGCACATTAACGCGGGTGTCGCCGCGCTCGTCGCCGCGCTCATGCTTGGCAAGCGCAAGGGCTATCCCAACGAGCCGATGCCCCCGCACTCGCTCACGCTGACCATGGTCGGCACGGGCCTGCTGTGGGTGGGCTGGTTCGGCTTCAACGCCGGCTCCGAACTCGAGGCCGACGGCGTGGCCGCCCTCGCCATGATCAACACGTTCGTCGCCACCGCTTCGGCCGGCCTGTTCTGGATGCTTGCCGAGCGTCTCGCGGGCCACAAGGGCTCGGCGCTGGGCTTCTGCTCGGGTGTCGTCGCCGGCCTCGTCGCGGTGACCCCGGCCGCCGGTAACGTCGGCGTCTTCGGTGCCGTCGTGCTGGGCGCGATCGCCTCGGTGATCTGCTTCTTCGCGGTCAGCAAGCTCAAGCCGATGTTCGGTTACGACGACGCGCTCGATGCGTTCGGCGTCCACGGCGTGGGTGGCATCATCGGCGCGCTGGGCACGGGCATCCTTCACGATCCCTCGCTCGGTGGACCCGGCGACGGATCGGTCTCGATGGTCTCGCAGCTCGGCATCCAGGCCGCGGCCGTGGGCACCACCATCGTGTGGACCGCGGTTGCCACCGCGATTGCCATCTTCGTTGCCAAGCTGGTCACCGGCCTGCGCGTCAGCGAGGAAGTCGAGCACGAAGGTCTCGACATCGGCGAACACGGCGAGCGCGCCTACAACTGATCTGATTTCAAGATTGGCCTTGGCGGCGGGCGGCTTCGTCCCCGCCGCCAAGGTCCCACGATGTTCCTCCTGCGAACACAAACTTTGTGGGCCGGTGCTTTTGCTCCGGCCCTTTTTTCGTGCCCTTACGCGGCGAAGGTGTCGGTGTACGGCGGCCTTGCGAACATGGATTGACGGCTACGGGGAAGGCCGTAACTTCGTGCTCCGGGGTGAGACCAGGCAGGGATGGGACGTGCAGCCATGAAATTCGTGACCGCAGTGATCAAGCCGATGAAGTTTGCCGACGTGAAGGCCGCGCTCGACAAGGCGGGCGTCTCGGGCCTGACGGTCACCGAGGTGAGCGGCATCGGCCGCCAGAAGGGGCATACCGAAGTCTATCGCGGCGCCGAGTACACCTCGAACATGTTGCCCAAGCTCAAGCTCGAGATCGCGGTCTCCGATGCTTTCGCGGACACCGTCATCGCAATCCTCCAGGACGCGGCCTCGACGGGCGAGATCGGCGATGGCAAGGTTTTCGTCTTCGAGCTGGCCGAAGTCCTGCGCGTGCGCACCGGTGAACAGGGCGACCTGGCGCTCTGACGCGCCAGCAATACCACATGCGGTGAATTGCCCCGGTCCGCGCGCGGCGGCCCGGGACGAAGGGCGTTCAGCCGCGCGCCGAAGCGGTGAGAATGTCGACGATCTGGCGGATCGGGGTGATGTCGTATCCGGCCGCTGCCGCCTGCGCGGCGATCACGCCGGGGTCCTCGCCCGCCTTGGCGCGGGCGAGCGACCACAGCAGCGTGGAGCGCGTGCCCGAGCGGCAATAGGCAAGCACTGGCCCCGGAGTGGCGGCCAGCGCCTCGCTCATCGCGTCGACTTGTGCCTCGCTGAAGCCGCCGTGCGAGACGGGAATGGCGCGGTAGGCGATGCCGGCTGCCTGTGCCGCCGCCTCGATCGCGCTGCCCGGAGTCTGGTCGTCACTCTCGCCCTCGGGGCGGTTGTTGATGATCATCGTGACGCCCAGCGCCTTGGCCTCGGCGATGGCCGAGGTCGGGATCTGCGGACTGGCGTACATGGCGTCGGTAATTCTCGCGAACATGGATGGAGCGCTCCTGCCGGCGGTGGGGGCCTCGACCGACGATTTGTGGACGAGGCTTCGATTCGCCCAATGGGCGCTAGGAAGGCCGCGTTGCAACTCAAAAATTCGCGATCAAATGGCATTGGCGGGCGGTGTCCCCCCGAATTGGCGCGTAATTCCGTTCGCCATCGGGAAAGGAGTCGTGTATGAATCATGTTCGCAGCAGAGTGTTTGCGGAATCCGCGGGCAACTTTGTCTGACTCTCGGCGCGGTTCGTCCACGTGTCCGGGTGACTGCTTACCAGGGCGCATCGAAGGTACGTTCGTAAACATGGGTTTTGATAGAGGTCGTCGCGGAAGGGGACGCGACAAGCGGGATCGGTTTGGAGAGGACGAATTCGATCCGTTCTTTGCCGGACAGGATCGTTTCGGTGGAGGTGACCGATTCGGCGGAGGCGATCGCTTCGGCGGTGGGGACCGCTTCGGCGGCGGTGGCAGCGGCGGCGGTTTCGATGACCGCGGCGGCGCCCGCAGCGGTGGCGGCGGCTTCGGCGGTGGTCCGCGTGGTCCCGGTGGCGGTGGCGGCCGTGGTGGCATGCCCGCCCAGGTCGTCGGCCAGGGTCGCGGCGTGGTCAAGTTCTTCAACGCGGCAAAGGGCTTCGGCTTCATCCAGCGCGATGAGGGCGGAGACGACGTCTTCGTGCACATCAGCGCCGTCGAACGTGCCGGCCTCGAAGGTCTCGCCGAAGGCCAGCAACTGGAATTCCAGCTCGTCGATCGTGGTGGCAAGATTTCGGCCAGCGACCTCTCGGTCGTCGGCGACGTCATTCCCGTCGCGAAGCGCGAAGTCGCTCCGCAGCGTCAGCTGACCGGCGAAAAGGCGACGGGCACTGTCAAGTTCTTCAATTCCATGAAGGGCTTCGGCTTCATCACGCGCGATGACGGCCAGCCGGACGCCTTCGTCCACATCAGCGCTGTGGAACGTTCGGGCATGACCGGCCTCAACGAGGGCGATCGCCTGGAATTCGACATCGAGGTCGATCGACGAGGCAAGTACTCGGCGGTCAACCTGACGCCGCTCCAGGGTTGACCCCGCAGGCGTGATCCCCCGGCGATTTGACCGGGGGCCAGCAAAAGCCTAGAAGCGCGCAAATGGCGGCCCGGTAAGGGCCGCCATTTGTCGTTTGCGTTTGATTTTTTCCATTTCCCAATCACTTCGAGGAATCTTTCGAAATGTCGATCACTCCGTTGATGCCTGTGTATCCCCGGTGCGGTGTTCGGCCCGTTCGCGGCGAACATTGCCATCTCATCAGCGAGGATGGTCGCCGATTCCTCGATTTCGCCAGCGGCATCGCGGTCAATGCACTCGGGCACTCGCACGAAGGCCTGATCTCGGCGATCCAGAAGCAGGCCGAGACGTTGATGCACGTCTCCAACCTCTACGGCAGCCCGCAGGGCGAGGCGATCGCCAAGCGGCTGGTCGACCTGACGTTCGCGGACACGGTGTTCTTCACCAATTCGGGCGCCGAGGCGGTCGAATGCGCGATCAAGACCGCGCGTGTCTACCACCAGTCGGCGGGCAACGATCACAAGTTCGAGCTGATTACCTTCAACAACGCCTTCCACGGGCGCACGATGGCCACGATCAGCGCGTCGAGCCAGGAGAAGATGCACAAGGGCTTCCTGCCCCTGCTCCCCGGCTTCAAGTACGTCGAGTTCAACGACCTTGAGGCCGCCAAGGCGGCCATCGGCCCCAATACGGCCGGTTTCCTGGTTGAGCCGATCCAGGGCGAGGGCGGCATCCGTGTTGCCGACGAGGCCTTCCTCAAGGGCCTGCGTGCGCTTTGTAACGAACACGACCTCATGCTGATCCTCGACGAGGTGCAGAGTGGCGTCGGCCGTGCGGGCACGTTCTACGCCTACGAGCAGTACGGCATCGAACCCGATATCCTTGCCACGGCCAAGGGCATCGGCGGTGGCTTCCCGGTGGGCGCCTGCCTTGCCACCGAAAAGGCGGCGCGCGGCATGACCGCAGGCACACACGGCTCGACGTATGGCGGCAACCCCTTCGCGATGGCCGCGATCGGTGCGGTTCTCGACGTGATCGGCGACGAGGCCTTCCTTGCGGATGTGCGCGCCAAGGGCGAGCGGCTCAAGGCCCGGCTCGAGCAGTTCATCGGCAATTACCCCGAACTCTTCGAGGGCGTGCGTGGCAAGGGCCTGTTCCTCGGTCTCAAGATGAAGGTCGAGCCGCGCCCCTTCGTCGCCCATATGCGCGACAACCACCAGGTACTGGCGGTTTCGGCGGGCGACAACGTCATGCGCGTGATCCCGCCACTGGTCATCGACGACAGCCACATGGATGAGTTCCTCGAGAAGCTCTCGGCGGCGGCGGCGTCCTACGTGCCCGAGGAGGTCTCCTGATGAGCCGGGATTTCCTGAGCCTGAGTGATGCTGGCGGCGACATGATCGCGGCCATGATCAACGACGCGATCGACCGCAAGGCGGCGCGCCAGGCCTGGCCGAAGGGCAAGGCCGACGCCGACGCGCCGCTTGCCGGGCACACGCTCGCCATGATCTTCGAGAAGAACTCGACGCGCACCCGAGTCTCGTTCGACATGGCCATGCGCCAGCTCGGCGGCAGCACGATCATCATGGAATCGGGCAGCACCCAGCTCGGACGCGGCGAGACGATCGCCGATACCGCCCGCGTGCTCAGCCGCATGGTCGATGCGATCATGATCCGCACTGACGATCACGCCAAGATCGAGGAACTCGCGCACTACGCCGATGTGCCAGTGATCAACGGATTGACCGATCTGTCGCACCCCTGCCAGATCGTCGCGGACCTGCTCACCATCGTCGAGCACGGCCACGCACTGCCGGGTCTCGAGATGGCGTGGCTGGGCGATGGCAACAATGTCTCGCATTCGATGATCGAGGCGGCGGGCCTGATGAAGTTCACGCTGCGCCTGGCGGTTCCGGCGGGCTACGAGCCCGATGCTGGCTTTGTCGAGCGCGCGCGTGCGGCGGGCGGCGAGATCGTCATCACCCACGATCCGCTCGAAGCGGCGCGGGGCGCCAAGGTCGTCGTCACCGACACCTGGGTCTCGATGGGCCAGGCGGGGGGCGAGGCGCACATCAAGGCGCTCGAGCCCTACCAGGTCAACGAGGCCCTGATGGCCAAGGCCGCCGCGAACGCGATGTTCCTCCACTGCCTGCCCGCGCACCGCAACGAGGAAGTGACCGATGCGGTCATCGACGGTCCCGCCTCGGCGGTCTGGGACGAGGCGGAGAACCGCCTTCACGCCCAGAAGTCGGTTCTGCTGTGGAGCCTCGGCAAACTGTGAGCGAGGATCCGACCGTTCGCCGCAGCGACACCGGCTTCGACCGGGTGCTCGCCTTTTCCCTGCCCGCACGCCATGCCCGCGGGCGTGTCGTGCGGCTGGGACCGGTGCTCGAGACCGTTCTTTCCGCGCATTCCTATCCTCCCGTCGTCAAGCATCTGCTGGCCGAGGCGCTGGTGATGACCGCGCTGATGGGCTCGCTCCTCAAGGAGGAGGGCGCGCAACTCACCATCCAGGCGCAGGCCGAGGGTGGCCTCGTCGACATGATGGTGTGCGACTACCGCGACGGTGAAGTGCGCGGCTACGTGCATTTCGAAGCCGAGAAGCTTGCCGCCTTCGCGGATGAGGACGTGCAGCTCGACTTGCCAGCGCTGTTCGGGACGGGTTATCTCGCGATTACCTTCGACCTCGCGGCGACGAACAAGCGTTACCAGGGTGTCGTTCCGCTCGAGGGTGCCTCGCTCGCCGATGCCTGCGAGGCCTATTTCGCGCAGTCCGAACAGGTGCCCACTCTGCTACGCATTTCGGTGCGCTCCAACGGCGATCGCTGCATGGCGGGCGGCCTCCTGGTCCAGTTCCTCCCCGATGGCGAGGAAGGCCAGGCCCGGCTCCACGCGCAGGAAGATCATCCCGACTGGGAGCACATCGCCGTTCTCGCGGGAAGTGTGCAGCGCGAGGAACTGCTCGATCCGGTGCTGGCGCTTGAGGAATTGCTCTGGCGCCTGTTCCACGAAGAGGATGAAGTCCGGGTGGAGCCGTTGATGCTGCTCCAGCGCGGCTGCCGATGCACAATCGAACACTACCAGGGCATTCTTTCGCGCTTCCCGGAGGACCAACTGGCCGATCTGCGCGAAGGTGACGGAATGATTCCGGTCGATTGCGCTTTCTGCTCCAAGATTCTGCGCATTCCCATCTGATCGAGGGCCGTTTCGGTCACTCCTGGGTGGGGGCGCCCCGATGCCACTTGGGCCTATTGCCTTGAAATCGGGTGTTTCGCGCCCGATATGGCGAAGCATTGGTGACGACAGCACGGCGTGAGAAGCATTTAAGATGATATCGGCGAAGGGCTTTCTGGCGGTAGCAGCCTGCGTGGCGGGCGCCGTGGCCGTGCCGGCAATCGGGCAAGCGGGCCGCCTCGCGATGCTCGACACGCTTGAGCCGGGCAGTTGGGCCTTGCGGCTGCGCGGTGCAGGTTCGGGCGAGGATCGCGTCTGCGTGCGTTCGGGGCGCGAACTGATCCAGTTGCGTCACCCCGGCGAGGACTGTCGGCAGGTCGTCGTTGCCGACCGTCCGGGCGAAGTCACCGTCCAGTACACCTGCCCCGGGCGAGGCTATGGCCGCACCACGATCCGGCGCGAAACCGATGGCCTGATCCAGCTCGACAGCCAGGGCATTCGCGCCGGTCATCCCTTCGCCTTTGCGGCCGAGGGGCGCCGGGTAGGCGCCTGCGCGCCGTGATCCGGATCCGGGCGGGGGCCCGGCTTTGCAGGCGCCTTGCACGGTTCGCCATTCGCGCCTAGCGAGAAACCATGACGAGAACTGGACCGGAATCGACCAAGGACGCCGTCGTGCTGCTTTCCGGCGGCCTCGATTCGATGGTGTCGGCGGCCCTCGCGCGTGAGCAGGGCTATCGCGTCAACGCGCTGACGATCGACTACAATCAGCGTCATCGCCGCGAGATCGAGGCGGCCGGCGCGATTGCGCGGCATCTGGGCGCGGCGCGCCACGTCGTGTTGCCGCTCGACTTGCGCCAATTCGGGGGATCGGCGCTGACCGATGACATCGCCGTGCCCAAGGAGGGCGTTGGCGAGGACATACCGGTCACCTACGTGCCCGCACGTAATCTCGTCTTCCTGTCGCTCACGCTGGCCTGGGCCGAGGCCATTGGTGCCTGCGATATCTTCATTGGCGTCAACGCGCTGGACTATTCGGGCTATCCCGATTGCCGTCCCGAATTCATCTCGGCCTTCGAGAACATTGCCGACCTCGCGACGAAGGCGGGGGCTGAAGGCCAGCCGTTCCGCATCCATGCGCCGCTGCAGTTCCTGGGTAAGGCGGACATCGCGCGCGAGTGCATCCGGCTCGGGCTCGAGCCTGCGATGAGCTGGTCGTGCTACGATCCGCTTGCCGATGGCCGGGCCTGCGGCGAATGCGACAGCTGCCGCCTGCGCAAGGGCGGATTCGAGCAGGCTGGCCTGCTGGACGCGACGCACTACGCCGCCTGACGGCAATCACCGCAACTCTTTGGCTATGAGACCAGGCAAATGGCGCGCCCCCGCGCGCGCCGTTCGCTCCCGCGCGCGCACTGCAGCGTGGTAAGCTCTTGTTCGCGCCCCTGCGAACCACTGCGCGTCCGATGCAGGCAAAAGAAAAGGGGCCCGGATTGCTCCGAGCCCCCAATCTTTACCGTTGCCGGTCAGCTTACATGCCCGAACCCGGACCGTAAGTGATTTCGACGCGACGGTTCTGGAGTTCGCGAACGCCGTCGGCGGTCGGAACGCGCTGGTTGTCTTCGCCGAAGCCCTGGCTCGAGATCGCCGAGCCCGGGATGCCGTGCGAGGTCAGGTAAGCCTGGACCGAGTCGTTACGACGCTCCGAGAGACCCATGTTGTAGGTCTTGGCGCCCGACGAGTCGGTGTAGCCGGCCAGCATGATCGGCACGTTGTCGCAGTTGCCATAGGCCGTGATCGCGCTGTCGAGAACCGTGGCGGCCTCGGGCGTGATGTCCGACTTATCCCAATCGAAGAACACGATGTAGGGACCCTTGTTGCAGACCACTTCCGGCGGCGGCGGCGGCGGCGGCGGCGGCGGCGGCGGGGGCGGCGGCGGCGGCGGCGGCGGCGGCGGCGGAGCCGCTTCCTCGCCGAAGTTGTAGCTCAGCGTGCCGAGGATCGAGTGCGAACGCCAGCGGGTGCTGACGCTTTCGCCGGCTGCGTTGACCAGGTCGATGTTGTCGACGTTCTGGAAGCGGTACTTCAGGCCGACATCGACATGCTTCGAAAGCGGAGCGCGAACGCCGGCGAGGACCTGCCACGCGAAACCGGTGTCGCTGTCGTCGATGTTCGAATCGTACGGGTCAGCGGCCTGGAACTTGACGCGAGCCACACCGGCACCGCCACCGACGAAGCCCTGAAGGCCGTCGTCCGGACCGAAGTCGAGCAGGCCGTTGACCATGAAGCTCAGCGAGCTGCCACCGCCATCGAGAGCGTTGCCGCTGTAGTTGCCGGTCGGAGTCGAGTACGAATCCTCATTGGCGCGACGGTAGCTGGCTTCGGTTTCCAGGCGGAAAGGGCCGAAGTCGTAGCCGATGACGGCGCCGCCGTCATAGCCAGTGTCGTAGCTGAAAGAAGCGGCGTTCGAGACGCCTGCGATATCAACGTTCGAATCTTCAACGAGCATCGCACCGAAATCGAGTTCGACATACCATGCGTCGTCGCGCGCGAACGCGGGAGTGGCGATAGCTGTCGAAGCCAGCGCCATTCCAATGACGAGTTTCCTCATACGTTTCCCCTACTAATAGAGATTTGGAGCCACCGAGTGGGAAGAGTCTCTAACCCTTCAACATTCTGCGCGCAAGCGCACATTACGGACCAGTGTTGCAAGAATGTCGCGCTAGGGCAGGCTGCAGATCGCGCAGAACGATGATGCGATGAACTCGTCATTGCCCCTGAACCCTTACCCTTGGTTGCCCATCAAGCCTCGGGCAGAATGCCCAGGGCCTGCAAGGCCGAGACCATTTGCGTGACAGCGGCCCTTGCCTGACTGTCAACCACCGTTCCTCCGTTTGGTTCCTGAACTATTTGCGCTTTTTTCCAGGAGCCGACAAAAAACAACTCCTGCCCGGCCGAAAGATCGAAGATGCGCAAGCCATCGCGCGGGAGCAGGAACAACCACTGACCGGCCTGCCGGCAGGCCAGCCGACCGTCCTGATTTTCCCAGTCTCCGGTCGCCCCGGTATCCACGAGCCAGTTTTTTCCGTCCTCGGGCGAAAGCGGAGGTGCGGCAGCGACACTCTCGATGGTGCAATGAAGCAGCGCATCGGTACGGCAGTGGGCTTCGTTGACGAAAATCTCCTTCTGCGCCTGCCCCTGGAACAGCAGGGGGAGGCCGAAGCGGGGGCTGGCGGTGTCAAAAGTGACCGAGTCTGTCATGATCGTGGTCCTTCGCGGGTAAAGCGGAAAGCGAGGAAAGGGGGGCAACGCCCTGGGGCGTCAGGGCAGGGAGCAAAGCGTGAGAATGGGGGAAAGGGCATGTGTCCCGATCTGGCGAACAGCCAGCGTGACCGGCTCGGCCCCGGCTGCGAGCGCGGCAAGCGCCGCGGCGTCCAGTTCGACTTGGGGAACCTGTGTGGTCCAACTGCGGATCGGATGTTCGGGATCACCTGCGGTCACGAGATAGCCTTCGCTTTCCTCGACGAGCGGGGCGTCGATGCCATCGACCCAATGCCAGGCACCGCGCGCCCGGCGGGTCCAGCTCAGACGCATCGAACCATCCGTGCTCCAGGCAAGACGGGGGTGGACCGGGGCGAGCGGGCGCCGGGTCAGCCCGTCGAGCCGGATGGGCGAGCGTACCGGCTCGCTATCGCCGCGTCCGATGGCAACGATCTCGCGGGAATTGGCGGTGCCAAGGATTGCGGCGTCGAGGCTGCGGATGCTGGCATCGAGGAGCACGAAGGGTTCGCCCGCAAGGTGCGTCGAGAGTCCTGCCTCGGTCCCGGCCCGGGCCCGCCACAGGCCCTCCAGTCTCCAGGTGCCTTCAGCGAGCGGGGTTGCCTGCGCGAACTGTAGCAGTTCCTCGCCGACGAGCGCCAGGTTGGCGCCATCGGCGAGCGCAGACGTGGAAGCCGAACTCAGAGCCATCGTCGGGTCGAGCAGGGTGACGATGAGCACCGAGGCGCGATCGAGGAGGTGGGGGCTGGCGAACGCGAGCGCGTTCTGGGCTGTCCCCATGGTCGCACGCTGGCGTCCACTCGGCCCGAGCGGATGCCATTCCCCGTCGCCGCGATCGGCATAGAGCGCGGCCCCCGACCAGCCCGCTGCCGAGGAGGAGACCGCGACGCAAGGCAGTGGAGAGTCGGCAAGGCCATGGGCGCTGTCGAGCGGGCGCTCGAACGCGACGATCACGGTTTCACCCGCCTGCGCGTCGAGCGCGGGGTTGATCCTGCCTGCAGTGCCCGTGACTTGGCTGACGTTTCCGGTAGCGGCGGGCATGGCCCGCTCGAGTTCGATCTCGACGCCCGCCTCGCACCATTCCCAGGCGCACACCCGCCAGTGCCCCGTCTCGCCAGGCAGGGTTACGAGGGATCCCGGGGCTATCGCGGGATCGAGTTCGCTCGTGCGCCAGGAAATCGTGTCGCGTGACCAGTCGCCGCGATGGCTGGCCTTGTGGATCAGGCGCGCGGCACTGGCCGAATCGAGTGCGGCGGGCAGCTCGAGCACGCCGGGCGTGCCTGGGGCGACCGGTCCGGTGGCGCGCTGCACCGAAGGCAGGTAGTCGCGATCGCGATCGTAGTAGCGCACCAGCGCGAGCGGGTTGGAGGAAGGCGGTCGACGGTGCCGGACGAATCCGCGCTGCGCTCCGAACCCGTCGGCATCGTTGGGAAGCGTCGGCTCCCCGAGGGGGCGGGGTTCGCGGTCCAGGTCCTCGCGCCGGATCACCAGAGTCTCGCTTGCGGCGTCGACGTCGAGGGGAACGACGGCGTCGATGGCCTGCAGCGCCTCGAGGACAGGCCCCTCGCACGTGTACCCGCGAATGCCTTCCAGATGCGCATCGGCTTCGAGGTCTTGGAGGGCGTCCTCGAGAATGTCCCGTAGCGCGAAGTCGTCGTCGGCGAGAACCTCGAACGTCAGCGAGGGGATGCGGTTGTAGAAGTCCGCAAGGTCGAGCCCTTCGAACACGGCGTAGGCGAGACCGCGATGGGCGGGGCACATCGCAGGACTTTCGGCCGCGACGAGCAACGGGTCGGCAGGCTGGTCGCCGTGTCCGGTGTGGATTCGCAGCTCGCCGGCGGTCTTGAGCAGGCCATCCTCGCCCCGCAGCAGCTTGCCGTCGGCCCAGATCCGGCCGACGGCGCGGATCGGCCGGCTGGACAGCGCCACGGCGAAGTTGGCGCTATAGCTGTAGGACGTGAGCGAGGGGGAGCCCTTGCCGGTCCCTTGCGTCTCGCTGTGTTCGACCAGTTCGGTGGCCCAGATAACCGTTCCGCCCACGCGCATGGTGCCGTAGTGGCGTGCGATGACCTGCCCATAGGTCGAGGACGTTGCATCGAGTTCCCTGAGGCGAGGGCCCTTGCGCGTGCCGCCGAACAAGGCCGTGTCGACCTGTCGCCCGACGAGCGAGCCGATGGCGCCCCCGACAGGACCGCCGAGCGCCGTACCGACGGCGCTGAACACGAGAGTTGCCATGAAGTGATCGCTCCGGGATGATCAGGAAGGGGGAAGGCGCCAGCGCTCGAGGCTGCGCCAGGACGAAGGCAGGGGGGCCTCGACCACGCGGCGCAGGCCGGCGTGGGCGTGGATCGCGTCGCGGGCCCGGCCGGTCAGGATCGCGGCGTGAAACTGGCCGGGGGAAACCCGCAGCAGTTCGATGTCTCCGGCGGCCTCGCGACCGTCGGCCCGCACCAGCCCGGCGGGGGCGAGGTAGGCTTCGTCCTCGAGGGGATGGCTGGAGCGCAATTCATATCTGCCGGGCAGGACAATGCCATGCCCGCAGCGCGCCAGTGCGGCGGCGATCAGGCCGAGGCAGTCCAACCCGGTCGAGGGATCGCGGCCGTGCAGGCGGTAGCGCGTGCCGAGAAGCGCGCGGGCCGCGGCAACGAGGTCTGCGCCGGTGACGGGCGGGGCGACCATCACGAGGTGGAGGGGTAGCGGATCAGAAGGTCGTTGCCCGGCAGGAACGGCTCGCCCTGGAAGTTGACCGCATTGGCAAAGCGCTCTGCGCAAGTCCCGATCGTGCGGTCGCAGCCCTCGCGGACACGCGCGCGCGTTCCCGGCGGGATCGCCGGATCGAGCGGGGTGTCGAGCATGAACCCCTCGGTGTCGTCCGCCGCGACGATCCCCATGGTCTTGCCGACGTGGGGGCCATCGAGCCAGCGCAGGCTTCCGCCCAGGCACAGCGTTGGATCGGGGGCACCCGCCAACCGGACAGTATTGGCCAGCGCATCCAGGGCAAGGAGTGTGACCTCGTGCTCGAAGCGACGGGGGTTGAGATTGCAGCCGGGCCCGGCGAAGGCGGCGCGGCAGGTCGGGCTGGTACGCGGGATCGTGTCGCGGCCAAGTTCGCTCTTGCGCGAGACGAGCTCGGCCTGGAAGCCGCCGTTGTCCTCGACGATGGTTCCGATCGTGCCCGTATAAAGAAGTGTCGCCTCGCGCGTCTCCCAGTCGACCAGCCCGATCCGCACTCCGGCGCCGTCGAAGCGGCCTTGTGCCAGATCGGCGTCCGAGATCGAATCGTGCGTGAGCGCGCCTTGCACTTCGGCGCTGTCGGCCTCGAAGCCGGCGCACTTGCGGATAGAGGAGGGCACCATCCCGGGCGAGGCGCGGTGGAGCACGCCGTCGAACCACAGGTCCGCGTCATGCGTGGTGAAGCCCAGCGTCACCCCGTCGCGGCGCAAGATGCGCCAGAACAGCGCGGCCGTCTCGAGGTCTTGCGCGAACCAGGTGCGGGTCATGACGCCTCGCGGATTTCGAGGATGGGAACGCTTGGGGCCTCGCCCGCCGCAAAGGCTGCGCCGGAGATTTCCAACTGGTCTTCGGCGAAACGCACGGGGACGTCGAAGAGGAACCCGGCGCGTACGTCGGCACCGGCGTGCGGTGCGGTCTCGAAGGTGACGATGCCCGCATCGCCGAGTGTCCAGTTGCCGAGCTGGAGTTCGCCGTCGATCGAGACGAGGAGGCTGTCCGCCTCGGGGCGGGTGACGCGCCGGACCTGCACGGCTTCGCCCTCGCCGTAGCGCTTGACGAGCGGGAAGGCGGCGGTGACTCCGTCGCCGGTGCCCAGCACCTGGTCCATCGCGCCGGGAACCTCGGTCATCCCGGCGGAGCTGAAATCGCTGGGATCGCGCAGGCGGAACCCGCGCGCCGGGCCTCGGCGGGCGCGAAAGAAGGCAATCAGAAGCCCCAGTTCGGCTTCCGAGCGCACGCCGGGGCCGACATCGAAACGCAGCCGCGCGTTCGACCACAGGCTGTTGCGCCTCTCGAAGCCCGAGGCGGTGACCGAGACGCTGGTCGAGAACTCGGGCATGACCGTGGCGTCGCGCCCCAGCGCCAGCGGGTAGAGGACATCGTCGAAGGCCTGCATGGCGGACTCTCCTGAAGCGGGTGGGGGAAGGCGGACGTAGCCGTCGCGCGCGATCTGCGGGTGGGCCCAGACGATCACTTCGTGCGGGCCGCGCGCGAGGCCTTCGTCGATCCCGGCATCGATCCGGCGCCATTGCTCGGCGTCCTGCGGGGCGAGTACGAAGCCGGCGAGGTAGTCCTGTTCGCTGGGCGGGTAGCCGAGCCGGGTGTCGATCGTCTGGTAGGCCTTGCGGCGCAGGGCATCGGCTCCGGCGGTCAGCCAGTCGTAATCCTCGAGCTGGAGCCGGTCGAAAGCCGGTGCGGCCCAGCCGAGCGGCAGGTTGGCGCGGTAGAGTTCGGGCATGGCGGGCGAGAGGATCGTGGGCGTGAAGACGAGCGCGAGCGTCTCGACCGGCTGGGGGGTGAGCGCGGTGCGTACCGCGCCGACGAGACCCGCGGTCGACTGGGCGAGCAGCGCTCCGGCTGCATCGAGCAGCTGGGTCTGCTCCAGGCTGAGCGGCTGGGTCATGTCGGCGATCGCGGGAGGATCGCCGCCGAGCGCCGCACGTGCGGCATCGTCGTAAAGGCAGATCCGGCCATCGGAGAACGTCCACCACCAGGGCTCGCCGACCTGGAAGCGCACGGGCGCTCCGGCCTCGTCCATCAGCGCGGCGAAGGCGACCGCGACTGACTGGAGATAACCCATGGCCTCCTCGTTCGCGGGTGAAAGCAGCGTCGAGGGCGGCTCCCATCCGGTCAGCGCGGGGGCGCCCGCATGGTCGCGCTGCATCCAGTCTTGCGGGCAGTGCTGGGCCAGCAGTTCGTACGAAAGCGAGGCGATGGGGCTGAGGCCGTGCTCGACGCATTCGCCGAAGAAGGCCGCGTGCCAGCTGCGCGCCGGGGTGTTCAGCGGATCGCCCGAAGGCGCTACGAGAAAGGTCCCGCTTTCGGCCGCAAGCCGGAAATAGTGGCTCATGCCGAGATAGTGCAGCACGGTGCCGCGATAGCCGAGCTGGAGGATCGAGCGCACGAGGCGCGCCGGGGTCTGCACGCCCTCGTCGTCGAAGCCGGTGGCGATCGCGAGGCCATGGGGCGGGACCAGGACGTCGCCGATTTCGAGCATGGCCCGCTCGCCGTCGGCGGCGATGTCGCTGAGTTCGATCCAGCCTTCCGCTTCGGCGGGAAGGGGCGCCCCGCTTCCCGCCACGTAGCCGGGGGACGTGAAGGAGATGAACAGGCGATCGATGTCGCGCGGCCAGACCGGATCGGCGTCGGTGGGCAGCGAAAAGCCCCCCTCGAGCGCCGAGAAGCGAAGCGTGATGAGGGCATCCTCGGGGCTGCCCTGCGCGTAGTTCCAGAGCCGGACGTACCAGCTGCGCGCTTGACCGGAGGCGTCGCGCCCCTCGATGGTGAGCGTGGGCCCGTTGACCGCGTCGAGAGGCACCACGCCCGAGGAACGCCAGCGGAAACGCAGCTCGGTGTGCGCGTAGTTGCGCTCGGTCGCGTAGGCGAGGAGCGGATGGTCGTGGGTGTCCTCGCTCGACCAGATCAGACCGCCGAGATCCGCCTCACGCAAGAAGCTCGCCTCCACGCGCAAGGCGTCGGGGCCGGTGGAGACGACACTGGCCATCATCGGGCGGGGGAAGTTGACGGTCCAGAAGCGGGGGTCGAAGCGCTGGATCCAGTCGCTCTCCTGCCCCTTGCGGCTTTCGGCTAGCCAGAAGGCCATCGGTGGTTTCCTTGGGTTCGGGATCAGGAAGAGACGAGGGCGCGGCGCACCGAACTGGCGATCTGGCGCGAGGAGCGCTGCAAGGCGCGGGGGGCGCTGGCGCCGCGCTCGCCGGCAAGCGCGATCGAGACGCGCACGTCGCGCGTGGCGACGCGCCCGGGATTGGGCTCGATCCGTCCGGCCGAGGTCGGCACGAAGACTTCGGGACCGCGCTCGCCCACGACATAGCCGCGTCCGGGCGAAACGTTGCCGCCGGTGGCGCGACCGGGCAGGCCCATCAGGCCCGAGGCGAGCCCCTCGAAGCCCGATGCCAGGCCCGATGCCAGGCCCGCGCCGCCGGTGGCCGCACCGAGGAGGGACTGCACACCTTGCGCCGCGATGGCGTCAAAGGCCGAGAAGGCCGCGCTCTTGAGGTCGTCGAAGCCGAGCGATCCGCGCTTGATCGCGCCTGCCAGGCTGCGCTCGAAACGCTCGCCGACGCGGGTGAAGCCCTCGCCGAGGCCGCCGTCGAGCGTCGTGCGCATCGCGGCGATGTCGCGTGCGAAGCCTTCGGTGCCGGCGCGTACCTCGATCATCAGGGTGTCGATGTCATCGCTCATTGTCTCGCTCCATGAGGGCGTTGAAGGTGGCGCGGTCGAGCCCGCACGAGGGGTCGGCCGGGGGCGGGGCAAGGACGCTCGCCAGTTCGTCGGGGGTCGCCTGCCAGAATTCGTGTGGTCGCCAGCCCAGCGCGCGTGCGGCCAGACCGCAAAGGACGAGGGCCTGGCCTGCGAAGCGCCGGTCCAGCGGGTTCACGCCGAGCCGCGCAGGATCTGGCCGATCAGCACGCGCAAGGGACCCGCGCAGCGCGCAAGGCCGAGCGCGACGACCGCCTCGCCGACCGCCTCGCGCGGCGCCGGGCGGACCGGATCGAGGCAGTGCCAGAACAGCGCCGCCACTTCGGCGAGGCGCAAGTGGCCTGCTCCCGCCCTTTCGACGATCGCGTAGAGGGGGCCGAGCTCCTCCTCGGCGGCAACCAGCGCGGCGAAACTCGGGCGCAGGCGGTGGGTCTCGCCCGCGACGAGGAGGCTAGCCTCGCCGCGTAGGGGGTTGGCCGGTGCGTTCTCGTTGGGGGTCACGCGCTGGTGACCTCGCCCGAGCTTTCGAGCTGGAGCGTGTAGTTGCGCTCGCCATTGAAATCGCCCGCGTAGTCGAGGCGCTGGACGAGAAAGCGACCGCGCAGTTTCTCACCGTCCTCGAAGCTCAATTCGTAGTCGTCGAGCGTGCCGGCCATGGCGTTGACGCGGATCTGCGCCTCGGCCTGGCTGCCCAGGAAAATACCCGCCGCGCTGACCGAGACCGCGCGCGTCCCCGCGCCCGAAAGCAGTTCGCGCCAGCCGCCGCTGTCCTTGGTGGTGGTGACGATCGTCTCGCCCGTCACCGACATCTGCGTGGTGCGCAGGCCGGCGACGGTCTGGTAGCTGGGCGTGGCGGCGCCGTCGGAAATCTTGAGCAGGAACGCACTGCCTTTCTGGGCACTCATGACGGGTCTCCTGATGGGTGGGGATCGGTTCGCAATCAGCTCTCTAGGATGAGCCGGAAGGCGTATTCGAGAAGGACCGCGCGGCGATTGCCGCTGCGCTGTTCGGAGCGGGCGCGCAGGAAGCGGGTGGTCACCAGCTGCAGGTCGTCCAGGTAATCGGGCAGCTCGGCGATGCGCGCCTCGATCTGTCCGACGAGGGCCGCGGCGGCGCCGGGGACATCGCCGCGGCATTGCAGTTCGAGCGCGACGCGCACTTCGCGCCCCTCGTGGGTCTTGCCGCTCCAGTCGGCGCTGCTGCTGGCGGAAAGCGCGAGCCAGGGAAGCGCGGCGCGCGCCGGGGCTTCCTCGGTGATCGCGTTGAGGCTGGCCGCGAGCATCGTGTCGGCGCGGAGCCAGTCGACGAGTGCGGCGCGAAAGAGCTCTTCCATCGGTTATCCTTTCGCGAAGAGCGGCCAGACCAGATCGGCGCGGCGCCAGGCGGCATCCTCGTCCCGGGCGGCGAGGGCGCGGGCGGTGGCGGCCTTCGTGGCGAGCGTTCGGGCGTGCGCGGCGAGGCGGGGCGCGAGAGCGTCGAAGCGCGCGGCGGCGTCGCTCGAAAGGCGCGGGCCGCTCATGCGAGGCGCATCCGGCGCCAGGGGCGCCACAGCGCGGCGACCGAGGCGGGCGGCAGCGGAGCGGCGCCATCGCTCTCGCGCTCGCGGTGCTGGTGGGCGGCGAGGCGGATGATGCCGTGGCGCAGCGAGGGGGGAAGGTCGTCCCACTCTGCGGCAATGCCGGCGGTGAAGCGCACCGCGATGCGGCGGCTTTCGCCCGGCGCCGTGATCCGCACGCGGGCGGTTCCGTCGGCCTCGAGGGCAAGCGCGTAGTCGGCCAGGCCGAGCGCGCTGCGCGTGCCGTCGAGCGCGATGGCCTCGAGCGCGGTGACGGCGAGGACCGGGCGGGTCGCAAGCGCGCACCATTCGCCACTGGCACCCAGGATCTCTTCGCACGCGCTCTCGAGCGGGAGGCGGCCGATGAAGGCCTCGCAGGTTTCGAGGGCGGCGGCGAGCAGCGCGGCAAGCGCGTCGTCATCGTGGCCGGTCGTAATGCCGAGCCACTGCTTGAGCTCGGCGAGGGCCGATGCCGGCAGCGTGGCGGGCGTGAGGATGACCCGGTTCATCGGCATCTCCGTTGAGGTTCGTGGGGGTGGGGGCGTTTCGCGGAGGCGAAAGGGTGGCCCGCGTCGCCCGTCGACCCATCCGGTAGGGGGAGGGCGGGGGCGACGACGACGCGGGCCGGGCTGCGGTCGGGGAGGGGAGAGGCGGCGCCGGAGGAGGGGAAACTCCGGTGTCGCCTTGGCCCCCCGCGCCCCGCGGCCGGGTCAGGATCAGGTCGAGATCTTGAGCACCTTGATCGCGTCCGAATCGAGGATCTGGCCGCCGATCCGCTTGGTTGCGTAGAAGTGGACGAAGGGCTTGTTGGTGAAGGGGTCGCGCAGGATCGCGGTCGCGCTGCGCTCGGCGATGAGGTAGCCCGCGCGGAAGTTGCCGAAGGCGATCGGCAGGGTGTTGGCCGCGATGTCGGGCATGTCCTCGGCCTCGACCACCGGGTAGCCGAGAAGGCGGTTGGGCTGGCCTTCCATCACGCCCGGCTGCCACAGGAACGAGCCGTCGGTGGCCTTGAGCTTGCGCACGGCGGCGAGCGTCTTGGCGTTCATCACCCAGCTCGCGCCCTGGCGATGGCCGGACTTGAGGCTCTGGACGAGGTCGATGAGCTTGAGTTCGGGCGCGGTATCGAAGCCGGTCGCGTTGCCCGAGACAACGTGCTGGAGCGTGCCGAAGGTGCGTGCCGAATCGATCGAGGCGCTGGTTGCGTTGGTGAGGAAGCCCATCGGCTGGTTGGAGCCCGTGCCGCTGATGAAGGCGGCCCCTTCGGCGCGGGCGAATTCGGTGGCGATCTCGTTCGCGAGCCAGGTCGGCACGTCGAACTGGGCGTCGTCGAGCATGGCCTGGCTGGCCGCCGGGTTGGCGTAGAGTTCACCCGTGGGCGGGGCAATCTCGGCGAAGGAGGGCGTGCCGGTGATCGGGCGCGCGGCCGTCTCGCTGACCCAGCCCGAGGCCGTTCCGCTGGTGGTGATCAGCTTGCGGTAGCCCGCCGTGCCGGTCTGGACGACCTGGGCGATCGAGCGGATCGGGCTGATCGCGCGAAGCCGGGCGGCGATCATCGCGTCGATTTCGCGCGGGACCGCATAGCCGCCGTCGGTGGCGACCGCGCCCGAAAGCGACTTCCATTCGGTCTCGCGACCCGAGCGCAAGTAGCCCTCGACGAAGCCCTTGAGTTCGAGGCTGGGCGCGCCTTCCGCGCTGCCGGCGATGACCGGACGGGCGGCGGCGCGGCTGACGCGTTCAAGACGCGATTTCACCTCTTCGACATCGCCGCGCAGCGTTTCCACGCTCTGCTCGGCCGCGTCCATGCGGGTGACGAGATCGAACGAGGCATCGAGCTGTTCGTTCGGGACGGGATTTTCCATGAAGGTACACCTTTCGCGGGGGATGGGAGCCGCCGGCGAGGGACGGCCGGGAGAAATGGGAAGGCAGGGTGAGCGGGCAGGCGTCTCAGGAAACGAGGTGGACGCGCGCGCCGTGCTGCATGGGATGGGTGACGAGGCTGACTTCGAAGAGGTCGAGGCCGAGCAGTTCGCGGCCGGCTGGGCCGGTGCGGCTGACCCGCGCGCGGTAGCCGAACGAGAGGCCGGTGACCGTGCCGCGCGCGAGGGCGAGCGCGGCGGCGCCTTGGGGATTGTCGATCGCGGCGATCACGCGAAGGCCCCGCGCGTCCTCGGAGACAGCTTCGATCCAGCCGATGCGCAAGTCCGCGCGGTGCTGCCAGAGCAGCGGCAGCGGGTCTTCGCGCGCGGCGAGCGTCTGGGCGAAGGCGCCGCGTCGGATCGTGTCGCGCCCGGCATCGGGCAGGTCGAACAGCGCGGCGTAGCCGGCGAAGCGCAGCGCGCGGCGCGCGGTGGCGCGCGGCTGGGCGGGGGGGAGGGGAGCGGGCGCGATCACTGGAGCAGGTCCGTGGCGCCGAGGCGCACCGCGAGTCCCACCAGCAGCAGCGCGAGAAGTCCGCGCACCGCCCAGCCGACCGCCGCGTTGCGCGCGCTGGTCTTGGCATCGCGCCAGGCGCGCAGGAGCTCGCGCAGCTCGGAAAGGTCGCCCGGTGCGGTCTCGTCGTCGAGGCCGACGAGGACCAGCATGCGCTGCGCGCCCAGTTCGCTCGCTTCCTCGACGATCGCGCGCAAGGTGACGATGTCCGAACCCCCGCTTGCCGCCTGGGCCAGCAACCCGACCAGCATATCCTTTTGGTTCATGATTTGTTCTCCTGATGGGAGGGGCGCGAGGAGGCCGGGCGCGTCGCCTGACGGGGCGACAGGCCGAGCAGGGCGCGCTTCTCGTCCTCGTCGAGGAAGTCCGCCGCACTCACTTGCGACCAGAGCCGCTCGCGGTCCTCGGCAAGCGCGGGGACGCGGTCGAGGTCGACGGCAAGACCGGCCTTAGGGAACCAGGGCGAGAGGCCTTCGGCGATCGCGCCCAGGATCTTGCCCGCCAGCGGCAGCAGGGTGAGCCGCCAGAGCGCGCGGTTGGCCTCGCGGTAATTGGCGTAGGTCGCATCGCCGGGCAGCCCGAGCAGCATTGGCGGCACCCCGAAGGCGAGCGCGACGTCGCGCGCGGCGGCGGCTTTCAGCGTCGCGAAGTCCATGTCCGCCGGGCTCAGCGCCATGGCCTGCCAGGAGAGGCCCCCCTCGAGCAGCATCGGTCGCCCGGCGTTGCCCGCGCCGGTAAAGGAGGTGGAAAGCTCGCTCTTGAGCCGGTCGTACTGGTCGGGCGAAAGCGGCTGGCCATCGCCGGTGTCGTAGACGAGCGCGCCCGAGGGGCGGGCCGCGTTCTCGAGCAGCTGGCGGTTCCAGTCGGCGGCGGCGTTGTGGGTGGCGACGGCCTGGTCGGCGGCGGCAAGACAGCCCGCGCCATAATGGTCGTCGGCCGGATGGAAGTGGCGGATGTGGATGAGATTGGGCGCGGCGTCCTCGTCGAGCAGGGGGATCGCGATGCGCTTGCCCGCCACGTCGTAGGCGTAGGCGCTCGGCCAGCCATCGGCCCCGGCGACGATCGTCACGCGCTCGGGGCGCAGCGCGAAGAGCTCGACCGGACGGCCGCGCGCGTCCTTCAGGACCTGCACGTAGGCGTTTCCGTGAAGCAGGAGCTGGGCGGCGAGCGTCTCGAGCAGCGACTGGCCCGCGCTCGTCGCGCTGACGAGGGCGAGGAGGCCGGGATCGCAGGGGCGCAAGGGCGCATCGGCGATCCCTTCGCAGACGAGGCGCACCGCGCGCTGCGCGACGGGGTTCTCGAGATAGGCGCGCTGGACCGCGCTGGTGTATTCGTAGGGCGCGCGGGTGGAACCCGCGTCGGCGAAGAACCAGGGCGAGGCGGAGGCGGCGCGTGCCAGCGGCAAGCGCGCGGTTTCGCCCTTGAACGCGGCGACGAGGCTATCGAGGAAGGACATGACCGGCCTTTCTCCCACGGCGGGGAAGAGGGGATTTCAGGATCGGGGGCGGGAGCCGCTTCGGCCTCAGGCGAGGCGAACGCGCGGCTGCGTGGTCTTGCCCAGCAGGAGTTCGCTCAAGGCCCAGACCAGCGCGTCGGCGCGGTCGGGCGAGCGTCCGGGGCCCTGGTAGCCGCCGCCTGCGACAAGGCCGCACAACTCGTCTTCCAGTTCGGGAAAGGTCCCGGCGTGGTGGACCCGGCCCGCCTCGTAGAGCGCGGCGACGGGTTCGGCGCGGGCGGACTTGCCCCGGCTGGCGTGGACGAGCTTCAGGGGCAGCGCGAGGTCGGCCGCGCGCAGCACGCTGGCGACCATCGCGCCGCCCTGGTTGGCCTCGGCGACGACGCGCTCGGCATTCCAGGCTTGCGCGGCTCCGGCGGCCGCGCGGGCCCAGCGTTCGGGGCTGGCCTTGCGCACCGAGGCGTCGGCGAGGACGTGCGCGTTTCCCGCCGCATCGAGACCGGCGACGACGATCCCGCAGGCATCGCCCCCGGCCGAGGCCGGGGGATCGACCCCGACGACGACGCGCACGAGGTCGGCGGGCGCAGGTCCGCGGCAGCCTTCGAGCAGGGCGCGGGTCCACAGCGCGCCTTCGATGTCGGCGATCAGTTCGCCGTCGAGTTCCTGGCGGCCGAGCTGGCTGCGCCCGTACGTACGGCGCACCTGGTTGAGGAAGCGCTGGGGCAGGTTGGCGGCGTTGTCCTCGGTGCGCCCGCGGGTCACCACGAGGGTTTCGGGTGGTTCGTCGAGGAGACGGGCCAGGATCGGCACCGCACGCGGGGTGGTGGTGGCGAGCAGCTGCGGACTTTCACCCAGGCGCAGGCCGAGCAACAGGTTGTCGAAGGCGCGCATGGCGCGGCTCGAGGCGTTGTCCCACTTGGCGATCTCGTCGCACCAGGCGTGGCTGTGCTGCGGACCGCGCAGCGACTCGGGCTCGGCGGCCGAAAACAGCAAGGCCTGCGCGCCGTTGGGCCAGACGAGGCGGCGCAGCGAGGGCTCGAAGACCGGGCGGCGGCGCGCGGGACAGATCGCAAGCAAGCCGCTCTCGCCCTCGACCATGACCGCGCGCACTTCGGAGAGGCTTGCGCCGACGAGCGCGATGCGCGCCTCGGGATCGGCGTCGGCCACCGCGCGCACCCATTCGGACCCCGCGCGGGTCTTGCCGAAGCCGCGCCCGGCCAGGATCAGCCAGGTGCGCCAATCTCCCTGGGGGGCGAGCTGTTCGGGGCGCGCCCAGAGCTTCCAGTAGGTTGCCAGTTCCTCGCGCTCGGCATCGCTGAGCGTGGCGAGCTGGCGGCGCCGTTCGCGCGGCGCAAGTGCGAGGAGGATCGAGAGCGGCTCACTGTGCATCGCGCGGGTCCTGATCCGGCTCCTTGGTGACGGGCGTGAAACTGCGGGTGCGCATCTTCTCGATCTTGGCGTCGATCGCATCGAGAATGGCATCGGTGTTGCGGTTCTCGGTGATGGCGCGCTGGCGTGCGGCCGATTCGCGGTGCGCGGTGAGCAGGCGAAAGGCGGTGGCGTTGTCGAACACGCGCGTGCCGCGCTTCGCCCCGCCGGCGGGCTTGATCTCGCCTTCGCGCAGGCGCTGGAGCAGCGTCATCTCGAGGTGGTCGTAGCCTTCGCACAGCGCTTCCTGCCACTGGCGGTAGAACTCGGGATCGTCGCGGCGCGCTTCGTAGGCGGTCGAGGTGGAAACTTTCGCGACTTTGGCCGAGGCGGTGACGTTCGAGGTCGCGGCCAGTTCGGCAAGGAAGCGGCGGCGCCAGTTGCGCGGGGCAACGGTCCGGCTGGGCGCACGGCGCGGCCGGGCAGGACGCGCGGCCGTGCTGGTCGAAGTCATGTCCGCCATGGGTTCTCCATTCGGGCATCGGGGGGAGGAGGATCGGGGCCGGGGATTCTAGCGAGTCGCGACCGGCACTGTTCTCCTTATGTACCAATATCGGTTTGTGATGTCAAGTGATATAACCAGATAGGTTATAGCTTGCGGCAAGGGGGCGCTCCGCTTAAGCGTGCCGGACCCAAGGGGTTAACCGGAGACATCGATGTCGGAGCATGCGGGAGGTGGTGTTTTGCGCCGTCTCTATGATTGGACCATGGCCAAGGCCTCGCACCGCCACGCGCAGTGGTGGCTGGCGGCCTTCGCCTTCATGGAGGCGAGCTTCTTTCCCATTCCGCCCCATCCCATGCTGGGCCTGATGTGCCTGGCCGAGCCGAAGAAGGGGGTGCGTTTCGCGGCCGTCGCCACGGCGGGATCGGTGCTGGGCGGACTGCTCGGCTACGCGATCGGCCATTTCGCCTTCGCGGCCTTCGGCGAGGCGCTGCTGCGTCTGCTCCATCTCGAGCAGAGCTTCCCGACGGCGGCGTGCTATTTGCGCGAATACGGCGCGGAGATCATCATCGTGAAGGGCGCGACGCCGATCCCTTTCAAGCTGCTGACGATCACCGCCGGCTTCATCGGCATGAATCTCGGTGTCTTCTTCGTCGCCTCGGTGATCTCGCGCTCGATCAGCTTCATGATCGTGGGCGTGGCCTTCCGCCTGTTCGGTGCGCCGATCAAGGCGGTGATCGACAAGCACCTGGGCAAGGTGACGCTCGGCTTCGTGGTCCTCATCGTCGCCGGGTTCCTTGCGATCTCACTTGTCGGCGGCGGCGCGAAGAAAACCGACGCGGCCTGCAAGGAAGCCCCCGCAAGCGTGCGCGCCTGAGCGCTCTTCGCTGAAATTGCACGAAAAAGGCCCCGCGACCACTTCCGGTCGCGGGGCC
>NZ_JABWCU010000040.1 GCF_018491765.1 Novosphingobium profundi
GCGATCGCGGAACCGTCGAGGTCTTCAACTTCGGCCCCGACATCGACACCCTGCGCAAGAACTGCCTCGAAGAAACCGGCCTCCCCGCACCCAAAAAGCCCATGTGGCGCCACGAACTCGCGGAGGCTGCGGAGTAAAGTAACAAGGTTGGAGGAAGGCGGCCCGCAACGCGCGAGGTCGCCTTCCTGCCTACCCAAGATCAACAGGTGCGGCATCGAACCGCACCCATGATGACGAAGACAGGATACCTGATGGCAAATCCGATCTTTCGGGAAAAGCTGCGCGCCGGCAAATTCTTCGTGGTCCCCGGCGTCCAGGACATGATCGCGGCCGTGATCGCCGACAAGGTGGGTTTCGATCTGGTCTACGGCACCGGCTACTGGCTGACCGCCTCGGCTTGGGGCCTGCCCGACGCAGGGATAGCCACCTACACCGAAATGAAGAACCGGATGGAGACGCTGGTGCGCACCAGCAAGGCCGGCGTCATCGCCGACGGCGACACCGGTTATGGCGGCCTCCTCAACGTGCACCACACCGTGCGCGGCTACGAGGATGCGGGCGTCACGGCGATCCAGCTGGAAGACCAGGAATTTCCCAAGAAATGCGGCCATACACCGCACAAGCGGATCATCGCGGCCGAGGACATGGTCGAGAAGATCAAGGTGGCCGTTGCCGCGCGCCGTGACGAGAACTTCGTCGTGATCGCGCGCACCGATGCCTACCAGTCGGAAGGGATGGACGGCGTCATGAAGCGCATGGAGGCTTATGCGGCCGCCGGCGCGGACGTGCTCTTCCCCGAAGCGCTCGCGACCAACGACGAAATCCGCATTGCCTGCCGCGACCTGCCGCTCCCGGTCATGGCCAATATGTCCAACAGTTCTCCCGAGCCGATGCCGTCTGCCGAAGCCCTCGCCGAACTGGGCCTTGCCTACGCGATCTATCCCTCGCTCATGGCGCTTGCCGCCTGCAGCGCGATGGAGAGCGCACTGCGCGGGCTGAAGGAGCACGGCACGGCCAACCCGGAAGGGCTGTTCAGTTTCAAGGAATTTTCCTCGTTGATCGGTTTCGACGAGGTCACCGCATTCGAGAAGAAGTGGGCACAGATCTAATGACCAAGGAAACCCCCGCCGCGGTTCGCCGCATAGCCGCCGCCGTTCTTTCGGCCTCGGGCGGACACGCCAGGCCTTATGCCGAAAGCGCACCGCTCGCCGTGAAGCCGATCGAGCTCGCCGATCCCAAGCCGGGCGAAGTGCTCGTGCGCATCGATGCGGCAGGCATCTGCCATTCGGACCTTTCTGTGGTGAACGGCGACCGTCCGCGTCCAATGCCGATGGCACTGGGCCATGAAGCGGCCGCAACTGTGCTGGCGCTGGGCGATCCCGAGGAGCCCGGCCTGGCGGTGGGTGACCGGTGCGTGCTGGTGTTCCTGCCCTCTTGCGGACAGTGCGAGGAATGTCTTTCGGGCGAAGGTTACCTGTGCAGCGTGGGAGCCGCTGCCAACGGCAAGGGCGAGCTGCTGCGCGGCGGCTCGCGCCTCTCTTGTGAGGGCGAGACGATCCACCATCACCTGGGCTGCTCGGCCTTCGCAACGCAAGCGGTTGTCGACCGTCGCTCGCTGGTAAAGATCCCCTCCGACATTCCCCCCGAGACCGCCGCGCTGTTCGGCTGTGCGGTCCTGACGGGTGTGGGCGCGGTGATGAACACCGCGCAGGTCCGACCCGGAGAGAGCGTCACCATCTACGGTCTGGGCGGTGTCGGACTTTCTGCCCTGCTTGGTGCCCTTGCCGCCGGTGCGCAGCCAGTGCACGCGATCGATCCTTCGCCCGCCAAGCGGGCCCTCGCGCTCGAGCTGGGCGCCGCCAGTGCGAGCGCACCGGGCGAGGACAAAGCCGCAATGGGCAGCGACGTCGTGATCGAGACCGTCGGCAAGGCCGCCGTTCTTGCTGCCGCCTACAACTCGGCCCGGCGCGGTGGCCGCATCGTCACGGTCGGCTTGCCGCACCCCGACGAGGACCTCTCGATCAAGGCGGTTTCGCTGGTTGCGGACGGCAAGTCGCTCATGGGCAGCTACATGGGCTCGGCCATCCCGGCGCGCGACATTCCGCGCTACATCAAGCTGTGGCGTGCGGGACGACTGCCCGTGGAGAAACTTCTGACCTCCGTCGGACCGCTCGAGGAAATAAACGAATCAATGGACAAGCTCGCCTCGGGCGAGGCTATCCGACAGGTGATTGTCCCGGCCTGGTGAAAATTCCTACGCCATGACGCAGATCAAAATGGCGGATATGCGTTCCGACAGGCGGCCACGATGGTCGCCTGTCGGATAAAAACTTGAATTTCGCGGTCAACTGTAATCCATTGGTCATTCTCCGGACATGCCAAGAATGCACAGGGAGTTTGACCGTTGGAAAAAGGTGTGCCCATTCGCTCGATCACGCGCTCGATCTCGGCGCTGAAGGCGATCAATCGCCATGGCTCGCTCTCGATGATGGAAATCGCGAAAGCGGCGGACGTCCCCTACCCCACAGCCTGCCGCATTGTTCAGACGCTGCTTTATGAAGGTCTGATCGAACAGGAACCTTCGCGCAAGCGCTACCGCCCGACGGCGCTGGTGCAGACGCTGGCGACCGGTTTCCAGCACGATGACGAGCTGGTGCGCATCGCGCGTCCGCACATCGTCGGCCTCACCAAGCGCATTGGCTGGCCCGTCTCCGTAGCGATCCGCGTGGGCCGCGAGATGATGCTGCGCGACAGCACGCACTCGAACTCCTCGCTGACCTTCGAGCACTACTACCCCGGCTTTACCCTGCCGATCCTCGACAGCGCCTCGGGCAAGGTCTCGATGGCCTACGCGCCCGACGAGGAACGCGAGATGATCCTGCGCTTCATGCGCGTCTCGCAAGACATCGACCTCAACTACCTGGCAACCGCCGAAGTCAGCCTCGACGTCGAGCGCATCCGCGCCGAAGGCTATGCCGTGCAGGGCCGCAACCACTTCAACCTGACGCCGGGCAAGACCTCGTCGGTGTCGGTGCCGGTCTTCCGCAACGGCCATTACCAGGCGGCGTTGACCATGGTGTTCTTCGTGGCGGCAATGCGCCTCTCGCAGGCTCTCGAGCTCTATCTCGACGACCTCAAGGGTACGGCCGCAGCGATCAGCCACGATCTTTCGAATCCGGTTCCGATGGGTCACGCCTGATCGGACATTTCCGCAGTCGCGGACGGAACAAGGCCGGGAAAGCATGAGGGTGCTTTCCCGGCCTTCATTCATGCCGGATCGTGATGCAGGGCCCGATCAGAGCCTTACGGTGACCGCCTTGGTCTCCAGGTAGGCGTCGAGGCCTTCGTTGCCGAACTCGCGGCCCCAGCCCGACTGGCCATAGCCCCCGAAGGGAATGTTGGTGCCGACCGCGCCGTGGCAGTTGATCGAGACATGGCCCGAACGAATGCGCTTGACGAGGCGGTGCGCGGTCGAGAGATCCCTCGTCCAGACGCTGCCCGAAAGGCCGTAGGGCGTGTCGTTGGCAAGCGCGGCAAGTGCATCAAGATCGGTTGTCGCAACCTTCTGGATCGCCATGACCGGGCCGAAGATTTCCTCGCGGGTGACGGCCATCTGCGGTGTGCAGTCGGTGAAGATCGTCGGCCGGATGAAGTTGCCTGGACGGTCGAGTTTTTCGCCGCCCGCGACAAGCGTCGCACCGGCCGCCTTGGCGCCCTCGATATAGCCCATGACCTTGGCGCTGTGCGCGTCCGAGATCATCGGGCCCTGCATCGTGGCCATGTCGAGCCCGTGGCCAAGCGTCATCATTTTCGCGAAGCCCTCAAGCCCCTCGACCAGCTGGTCATGGATACTCTCGTGCGCGAAGATGCGCGTGCCAGCCATGCAGTTCTGGCCCTGCAGGAAGAACGTCGCCATCGAGACGCCGGGGATGGCGAGCTCGAGATCGGCATCGGGCATGACCACGACCGGGCTCTTGCCGCCCAGTTCGAGGCTCACGCGCTTCAGGTTGCCCATCGAGGCCGCGATGATCCGCTTGCCGGTCGCAGTCGAGCCGGTGAACGAGATCTTGTCGACGCCCGGATGCTCGGACAGCGCCGCGCCCGCGTCGGCGCCCAGGCCGTTGACGATGTTGACGACGCCCTCGGGGAAGCCGGCGTCGCAAATCATCTGGCCCAGCGCCAGGACCGAAAGCGGGGTCATTTCCGAGGGCTTGACCACTACCGTGCAACCCGCCGCAAGTGCTGGCGCCATCTTGAGGATCGCGGTCGAGAGCGGCACGTTCCAAGGCACGATCTGCCCGGCCACGCCCACCGGTTCGCGCAGCGTGTAGGTGAGCGCCTCGGTCTCGTCGGCAATGTGGCGCGGGGGCGCGGTGGTCGTGCCCTCGATGCGCATGATTGCGCCCGCATAGTAGTCGATCATCTCGACGACGTTGGCGGTGGTGAGCCCGGCGATGAAGCGCGGCATGCCGTTGTCGAGCACGTCAAGCTCGGTCAGCAGCGTCGCGTTCGCGTCCATGATGCGCGCCAGCTTGTGCAGGATCGCGGTCCGTGCGGCAACCGTCATGCGGCCCCAAGGCCCCTCGAAGGCCTTGCGGGCAGCGGCGACCGCGGCATCGATCTCGGCCTTGCCGCCGATCTGGAAGGAGGTGAGCGCCAGACCCGTCGCCGGATCGAGCGTCTCCAACTTGCCGCTGCCTTCGACCCACTGGCCACCAATCAGCAGCTTGTGCGACTGGGCGAGGAAGCCCCGCGTCTCATCCGAGATCGCGTGGCCGTCGTAAGGAATTGCGGTGTTCATCAGACCTCCACGGTGCGCGGATCGTAAGTGAACAGGCCGAGCGATTCCTCGTCCTTCATCTCGCCAAGGCCGAACAGCGCGGTGTCCTGACCCTGCATCCGGTCGGCGTTATTGTTCGATTCCGCCTGGATGAAGGTGGCGCGTTCGTGGCGCGCGGCCTCGTAACGTTCAATGCCCTCGGCGATCGTGCCCGACGCGGCCAGCGCACGGGCAAGCACCACTGCGTCCTCGATCCCGCAGGCCGCGCCATGCCCCAGAAAGGGCGTCATCGCGTGCGCGGCATCGCCGATCAGCGTGACGTTGCCATCGAGGTTCCAGCTCGGCAGCGCGGTGCGCGCGTTGAGCGCCCACTTGTACATCGGCTGCTGGCAGGCGGCGTCGATCAGGCGCTGCGCGTCGCCGCACCAGCCCTTGTAGACCTTGCGCACTTCCTCGGGATCGACCGGCGTTGTCCAGCCTTCGTCGCTCCAGCCATCCTGGCGGGCGAAAAACACCAGGTTCATCGCCGAGTAGTCGCGGATGTTATAACGCGTGATCATCGCGCCCGGGCCGATGATGATGCCCGGGAAGTCCGAGAGGTCCTTGATGTCCTCTGTCACCGGCACCAGGGTGCGCCAGGCGACGTGGCCGGTGAAGTGCGGCGCCTTGGCATCGAAGCGCTGGCGGATCACCGACTTGACGCCGTCGGCGCCCACCAGCAAGTCGCCGGTGATCGTGCTGCCGTCGGCGAGCGTGACCGTGGCGCCCTCGCTCGAAACGACAGGCGCATTGCAGCGCAAGTCCACGCCCGATCGACGCGCGGCCTCGGTCAGCACCTCGTGCAGGTCGGCACGGTGGATGGTGATGTACGGCGCGCCGTACTTGTCCATCTGGCCGGTGCGGTCCTTCTCGACGAGCGTGCGCCCGTCCTGCCAGTGCTGGATGCGCTGGCGGGCGGGCTCGACGCCGGCCCTGGTGGCGGCCTCGCAGGCGCCGATGAAGTCGAGCCCCTTCATGGCGTTGGGGGAGAGCGTGACGCCCGCCCCGATCTCGCCGAATTCGGGCGCGCTCTCGAGCAGTGTGACGGCAAAGCCCTGTTGTGCGATCGCTGCGGCTGCGGTCATTCCCGCGATACCACCGCCAACGATCACGATCCTCTCGGGACGATTCATGGTGGGTGCCTTATCCTTCGAGCTGGCCGGGAATGTGGCTCTCATGGTTGGCGAGATACCACTCGGCGATTTCTTCGCGGGTGGCCCACCACACGCCCGGAAGCGACTTGGCGTGTTCGATGAATTCGCGCAGCGCCCGCACGCGGTGGGCGCGGCCCGAAACGTGCGGGTGCAAGCCCACGTTCATGATCCGGCCCGAGGTGGCACCCTCGGCGTAGAGCACGTCAAGTTCCTCGATCAGCGCGTCGCGGAACTGGTCGGTGGTGAAGTTCTTGCGGGTGATGAACGTGAAGTCGTTGATCTCGTTCGAGTAGGGAACCGAGACGATCGGACCGTTGGGGGTACGCAACAGGTAGGGCTGATCATCGTTCATGATGTCGCAGTAGAAGGTGCAGCCCTGCTCGGCGAGGATGTCGGCGGTCTGCAGCGTGCCGCGCAGCGACGAGGACAGCCAGCCCTTCGACTTGCGCCCGGTGTACTTCTCGAACTGCTCGAGGCTGCGCAGAACGATGTCGCGCTCCTTGGCCGGATCGTGGGCGAAGGTGGTCAGCAACTCGCCCTGTTCCCAGTTGTGGGTGAGCAGTTCCCAACCACGCTCGAGCACGGCGTCGGTCATCGCCTTGCGGCGCTCGAAGGTCACCGCGTTGGTGGTGCAGCTCGCCTTCACGCCCAGTTCGTCGAACAGGTCGAACATGCGCCAGATGCCCACGCGCTGGCCGTATTCGCGCCAGGTGAAGTTGGGGAAGTCGGGCGTATTGCCGGGGAGCACGTCGGGCAGGATTGCCGGGCCACCGGCGTAGTAGGGCTTGTCGGTGTCCTTGGTGAGGTCCCAGGTTTCCAGATTGAACGTCAGGATCAGGGCAACGCGCGCGCCATTGGGCCACTGCAGCGGCTTGCGCTGCGGAAGGGGGACGTAATCATATTCCATCGGGCAACTCTCACTAGCAACATTTCGCGAGGCGACAGGGACCATATTTCAGGCCCCTGCCCCCACTGGTTCGAACCGAATATCCGACTTACGGATAGGCTTGGCCGTCAGCCGATCAAACGCCAAGAACTTCGAGAACCGCGCGCTCGGCCGACTCCATCGCACCTTCGAGGCCGCGCGCACTCGTGGCAAGATGTTCTCCGCAAAAGTACATGTTTCCAGTGGGTTTTGCCATTTCGCCGACCCAGGTCGACTGACCCGGCGCGATGTAGGACACGTCGCCACCATTGAAACGCTCCTTCGCCCACGAAAAATACGTGTGCGCCTGAATCTTGCCCTTCGAGGCCGGACGCAGCTGCGCCAGGCGCGAGACGATCATCTGCTTGACCGCATCGCCCCCCATGCGGTCCCAGTAAAGCGCGAGATTGCCGCGTGCCTGGACGATGAAACCGGTGATCTGGTTGGGATCATCACCAAAGCGCTGCGGCATGATGTTGCCCAGAAGTCCGTCGGTCCACATCGCGGGCGAAAGGCCGTCCTCTTCCCAATACGGCGAGTCGGCGGTGATGAAGGCCATCGAGATCGGCTGATAGCCGAGCTGCTGCACGGCCTCGGCCTGCACCCCGTTGAAGCCGGGTTCGACCTTGACGTTTCGCAGCGCCGAGAGCGGGAGCGAGCAGATGACCTTGGGGGCACTGAAGCGCGAACCGTCGGCGCAGAACACCGTGGTCTTGCCCTCCTCCTGCACGATACCAAGCACTTCGCGGCCCAACAGGATGTCGCCCTTGATCTGCTTGGCCAGCGCGATCGGAAGCTGCTGGTTGCCGCCCTTTACCGCGAGCGATTCGGTGCCGGCCGCCATCATCGTCTTGATGAAGCCGTCGTTGAATTCCATCAGCAGCGAGGACGTGCCGTAGCCATTGACCCCGTAATAGGGCGCAATGTCGTTGGCGAGGTGGATCGCCGCGTCCGACAGGCCCAGTTCCTTGAGGCGGTCATGGAGCGAGATGTCGAGCGCGGCGTTGGCCGGATCGCTCCACTGTGTCCAGTCCTGGAGGCGGGGGTTCTTGGCGAAGAGCATGCCCACCAGTTCGCCCGGCATCACGCTCTTGAGCTGGTCGGGAAACGGATTTCCGGGAAATTTCGCCCACTCCTCGCGGGTCAGGGCGGTGTCGCCCATGTACAGCAGCGAGGGCGGCCCCATGCGCCAGCGGGCACCGACTTCCTGCAACTCGACGCCCGCGCGCTGGGCCGCATCGATCCCGCGGCCGTAGCCCGCGGCCATCGAGTTGAACCCCATTTCCGGATAGCCGGGCTGGTCCATCAGCGAGAGAATGCGTCCACCCACGCGATCACGTGCTTCGAGGATGGTGACCTTGAGGCCCTGCTCTTCCAGCAGGTGCGCGGCGTGGAGCCCGGAAATGCCCGCGCCCAGGATCAGCACGTCCGGTTGGCCGGGAGCCGCCTTCGCCGCAGGCTTCTTGGTGGCTGCGGGGGCCTTGGCCGATGCGGCCGGCGCGAACGAGGCGCCCGCCATCGCGCCGAGCCCCATTGCGGTGGCACCAAGTGCGAACTTACGCCTGTCGATTGCCATGGAACCTGTTACCTCCTCCTGGATGGGACGTCTTGCGCTGCGCCCTGCCGCGACATGCCGTCGCAGCGAGGACCGAGCAATAATGATGTCCCACTTCCTACCGGGTGATGGGTTCACCCGAAATTGCATGCAATGGCTCACCACCTGTCGGATAAGTCCTCAACGTTGCCATTTCGGGCGTCCTGCCTCGATAGTCTCCAGGCTTCACGAAAGCCTACCGTTCGACCAGTCAAGGAAGTCTGCACGATGCCGCGCCTCTTCAAACCGCTTTCCTTCGTCGCCGCGCTGGCCTGTGCAGCGGCTGTCACCGGCTTCGTGCCGAGCGGCGCGTCGGCGCAGGACGCAGCCTCCGGCGAGAACTCGGCGCAGCACCCGTACCTGACGCTCGACCAGTTGCGCGCGACATATTCCGACGCGCAGAGCAAGTTCATGACGATCGGCGGCCTCAAGATCCACTACAAGGACGAGGGCCCGCGCAACGCCCCCGTGCTGCTCATGGTCCACGGTTCGGAAAGCAGCCTGCGCACGTTCGACCGCGAGACCCAGTTGCTCAAGGGCCGCTACCGTATCGTGCGCATCGATCTGCCGAGTTATGGCCTGTCGCAAGGCCCGACCGATGAAGCGCTCACCAAGCTGTCGCCGACCGACATCCCGATCGGCATTCTCGAGGGGCTCGGCATCAAAAAGGTGACGTATATCGGCGTATCGAGTGGTGGCACCATGGGCATGTATCTCGCCGCGCGCCGCCCCGACATGGTGGAGCGTCTGATCCTCTCGAACACGCCGTCCGATCCGGTCGACACCAGCCATCTGGTCATGCCCAAGGCCTTCACCGACGCCGTTGCGCGCGCGCAGAAGACCGGCTTTCGCGACCAGGACTTCTGGAACCAGTTCCTGAGCTATTTCGCAGGCGACGCGAGCCGCATCTCGCAGCAGACGAAGAAGGAATACTACGACTTCTACCGTCGCTATCCGGAGAAGAACCTCATCGGCCTGATAGCGCGCATCGGTGATGGCAAGCAGGCGACGATCGAGATGGCCAAAGTGCGCACGCCGACCTTGCTGATCTGGGGCACGGCCGACCCGCTTCTGCCCGAATCGGCCGCCGATGCGATTGAGCGCTATCTCAAGAACGCGCAGATCTCGCGGGTCCTGATGCCCGACGTCGGCCACTATCCTCCGCTCGAGGTGCCCGATCGCTTTGCCAAGATCGTGGCGTCCTACATCGAGGCCGGGACGCCCAATCTGCCTGCCGCATCCCCCGCTGGCGCGGCGCCCGTCCAGCCCTGATCTTCACCCAGCACTGACCGTCATGCGGAGCCTGCGCAAGGAAGGTCTTGCACAGGCTCGCCGGTGCGATAGGGCGTGAGGCGAGCGCGCAAGCGTTGCCGCGCCCGCACATTCTACAAGGGAAATCGATCCGATGAGCAGCGAAGAGGACCTTCTGGCCAACTACAAGAAGGCGTACGACAACAAGGTTGGATTCGGCTCGCGCCCCGCACTCGTGCTGATCGATTTCTGCCAGGCCTATTTCGAGCCGGGCAACATGCTCTACTCCGAAGTCGACGACGCCATCGCCTCGGCGCTGCGTGTGCGCGCCGCGGCCCGGGCCGCGGGCGTGCCGGTGATCCTGACCAACGTCGTCTACCACCCCTCGGGTTTCAACGGCGGGCGCTTCTTCGAAAAGGCCATGCCGCTCAAGAACTTCACGCAGGGCAACCCGATGGGCGCCTGGGGCCCGGGGCTCGAACCTTTCGAGGACGAACTGGTCATCTCCAAGCAGTATCCCAGCGCCTTCTTCGGCACTTCGCTGGCCTCGACGCTGACCGCAGCGGGCTGCGACAGCGTGATCCTGACGGGCCTTACCACGTCGGGCTGCGTGCGCGCGTCGTGCGTGGATTCGATGAGCCATGGCTTCCGCACCGCCGTGGTTGCCGAGGCCTGCGGCGATCGCCACGCCGGCCCGCACGATGCGAACCTGTTCGACATGAACGCGAAGTACGCCGACGTCGTCAGCGAAGCCGAAACGATCGCCTACCTCGAAGGCCTCAAGACCACTTGATCCCTTCGCAGGCGGTCGGAGTGGAAACGCTCAGGCCGCCTGCAGAAGTTCCAGACGCGCCCCCCAGGGCGTGGTCAAGGCGACAGCCCGGAAGCGGCCGTGGGGAAGCCAATCGAATTCGACCGGCTCGCTTCGGATGCAGCCCGCGCCGGCGAGGCGTCCGGCCATGGTATCGAGATCGCTGACGGCGAAACGAAGCCCCGCCCAACCTCGCAATGGGCCTTGAGCCTTGCTGAAGTCCCGTCCGCCGCAGTCGAAGGCGATGATCTCGACCGACCCTTCCATGCGCCCCTGCGGGTGATAAATACCGATCCGCATGGGGATTTTCGGCGACAGTCCCGGCGGAAAGCCCATGCAGTTCGCACCATCGGTGCCTGCGGCGAAGCTCTCGGTTTCCTGCACCGGCTTCCAGCCAAGTGCCTCGACGAAAAGGCTGCGTGCTGCGTCGAAATCGGGGACGACCTGGGTCGAATTGAAGACCCATGAGGTGGGCCCGGAAATGTCTTCATAGCCCTGCAAGGGCGGATGAACCCGCTGCATCGCCGCGATGCAGATGCCGTCGGCGTCGCGCTCGACCACTTCGCGCACGGCCAAGGATCCGAAATCCCAGTCGGTCACGGGGGCCGGGCTCAGGAATCCGTTGGCCGAGAAGGCCGCGTGGACGTCGTCCAGATCCGTCAGCGCGCGGATGTTGATGTCGAAGATGCCACCGTGGTCCCAAGCCTGCGCGCCATCGCGCTGCAACGGCACGATTGTTCCGTCGAGATCGACGAGCCGGATCGCGCCGCGCCGCGCATCGGGATGCCTGAGAAGAACTTCGGTTCCCTGCATCTCCTGCGCAACGCCCAAAAGGTCCAGCGCGCCACGCGGCACGCGGCCTTCGTGAACGTGTACATAGCCCAGGGCTGCGGCGAGGCGCCTTGCCGTAGCGCGCGCATCGGCGACGATGCCGACAGCCTCTTCAAATCCGTTGTCGAGCGAAAGCATGATCATATCGTATCGAGGGATTTGGTTCGTCCACGCTCTTCGATCGGCCGTCTCCTCGCCTGCCGGACAATCCGATCGAGCCCGCATATGGCGATCCGTGTGGATCGGGCATTGTATGCAAATGTCTTCAGGCCCCATTTCATTACCAAGACCTCTGCGCGATGCGTCGTCCTGCGAAACGTTCCGAGACCGTCCGCAAGTAGAACGCAACTGCGAACCCGTTGGAGTGCGCCCTCACCCCGACCATGAATTATGGGGGGTGCGGGTAGTTCTTACTCGCCAGGGCAGACAAGAGAGCGATTCGACGCCGCCGCAATGATCGCAATCAATTTGCTACAAGAGCGTGAATACCGCATCGAGCGAGCGCCAGGGCAGGCAAAACCTTGGTTCGTGCCACGCGAGCGCGCCCATCGTCATCCGACAGGCGAATACGCTTCGAATTCAAGCTCCATCCCCAGCCTGCTCCGTACATCCTCCATTTTGCATACAGATTTCGACTTTATCGTCGAGTTGCCAAAGGCGGCCGGAAGAGTCCGTCCGTATGCGCGAAATGAGAAGTGAGACGCCGGGAGACTGCAATCAGGTGCCGCAAAATCCAAGCCGCGCCGGTTGAAGTCGTTCGGTCGAATTGTTCCATTAACATATCATAATTCGAATGCAGGGAAATGCTGGGGTAACTGCTCGCCACAGCCGTTGCCAAAGCCAACAGTGAGGGGTCATCTATGAATCGCTACACCAAATATAGGCATCTTTCGTCGATCGCACTTGCGACCAGTTTGCTCTACGCCGCACCCGCGTTCGCCCAGGCGTCCGCCGATGAAGTTCGGACGGCACCGGGTGAAATCGTCGTCACCGCTCGTAAAACCGGCGAAGACATTCTCAAGACGCCGGTCACCGTGACCGCCATGACCTCCGACATGCTCGACCAGCGCGGCATCGTGTCGATGACCGATGTGGTGGAAGCGACGCCGGGCATCAGCATCAACAACAGCTCGTCGGGCCACGCCGACCGCTCGTTCCAGCAGGTTGTCCTGCGCGGAATGACGCCGTCCTCGACGCTCGCCACCACCGTATCGACCTTCATCGACGGCGTTCCGGTGTCCTCGCCTTCGCAGGTTAACGCCGTTTCGAACCCCGAGCGCGTGGAAATCCTGAAGGGTCCGCAGAGCGCCTACTTCGGCCGTAACACCTTCGCCGGCGCGATCAACGTCGTCACCAAGGTTCCGGGCAACGAATGGGGCGGTGAACTGCTCGGCATGATCGGCACGCGCGACAACTGGCGCCTGCGCGGTTCGGTCGAAGGCCCGATCATCGAGGACCTGCTCTCGTTCCGCATCGCGGGCGAAAAGACCTCGAAGTCGGGAAGCTGGAAGAATCAGGACGGCATCACCCTGGGCGACGAATCGACCACGGTTGGCAGCGCGATGCTCGCGATCACGCCTTCGCCGGACGTCACCATCAAGCTGTTCGGCATGCTCACCGAGGACAAGGACGGTCCGGCTGCCCAGACCCGACTCTACGCCTACGACGTACCGGGGGCCGGGATCGAAGGCCAGTCGAACTGCACCCTGACCGGCGACACCCGCGGTGTGCTCGACCCGACCACTGGCGAATCGCTGGGCACGGCCATTGCGCGCCCGTTCTTCTGTGGCACCATTCCCAAGATTGCCAACCCGGTCACCGCCAATGTCACTACCACCGACGCGATCCGCTCGTACTTGGCGGATTCGACCGGTCGCGTGGTCAACCCCGAGGACGGTGTCCATGGCTACGGTCTGGCACGCCACACCGAGCACGCACACGCGACGTTCGACTGGAATGTCACGCCCGCCCTCACGGCGTCTGTTCTCGCCGGTTACAACCACGAGACCTGGTCGACCTTCATCGATCTCGACGGCTACGACAGCAGCGCGCTCGGTTGGGGCATGAACTACCTGATCGAACGCAAGATCGAGGACTGGTCGGTCGAAGGCCGCCTCGCCTACGACATGGGTCCGTTCCGGGCCGTCGGCGGCGTCAGCTATCTCAACGCCGACATGTACAGCGGCCTCGCGGGTTATCCCGCCTTCGGCACCGCCGGTGGTCTCAGCCGCAACAAGACGACCGGCTTCTTCTTCGGCCTGACCTACGACCTCACCGACACGCTCTCGGTCAGCGGCGAAGGCCGTTACCAGATCGACCAGCTCGAGGCTTATGCCAACGGCGCGGGTCAGACGATCGTGTCGAGCGCCTTCCTTCCGGCCGGCTACTATGCTCCCAACTCGCTGCTCGCGAGCTCGAAGTACAAGAACTTCACTCCGCGTATCATCGTCAACTGGAACATCACCCCGGACATGATGGCTTATGCCTCGTGGTCGAAGGGTGTGAACCCCGCCGCGTTCAACACCTCGATCCTGTCGAACTCGGCAACGGTGCAGCAGGCCGCGCTCGATGCCGGTGGCCAGCTGGCGATCAAGCCCGAAAAGCTGACCAACTACGAAGTCGGCCTGAAGGGCCGCACCTTCGGCGGTCAGATGAGCTACACCGTCGCGGCCTACTACGCGCAGTGGCGTGACCAGATCAACGCGGTCACCATCGTTGCCCCGGACGCGACGCAGCCCACCGGCTACAGCTTCGTCAACACCTCGGCGAACTCGGGCTCGGTCGATCTCTACGGCATCGAGGGCGAACTGAACTGGTACGCCACCGACTTCCTGACGATCAACGCGGCCGGTGCCATCAACGAAACCGACATCCAGAGCTTCACCTCGACGACGGTTTCGCAGCTTACCGGCGTGTTCGACTTCTCGGGCAACGAGATGAAGAACACCTCGAAGTACTCGGCCAACGTCGGCATCCAGTTCGGTACCGACATCAAGGGCTGGGACGAAGGCAGCTGGTTCGTGCGCGGCGACTGGAACTTCAAGTCGGGCATGTGGTCGAACGAGGCGAACATCGCCAAGTCGCCCGACATGCACTTCTTCAACGCCCGCGCCGGGATCAGCCATGGCAACATCTCGCTGGAGGCGTTCGTGACGAACATCTTCAACAACAAGACGCCGATCTCGATCTCGGACAACTACACGCTGACGCCGACGTTCGCCTACGCCGCTGCCTACTCGGCGCTGAACCTGGGCCTTCCCGACCTGCGCACCGCAGGCCTGCAGGCCAAGATCAAGTTCTGATCGAACTTCGGTCGACTTGAAAACGTGAAGGGCCGGGAGTGCACAAGCGCTCCCGGCCCTTTGCTTTGACCCGCGTTGCCGGGTTATCGCAGAACGGATAACGGGCCGAGCCCCCTCGCCCGTTTCGGCCGGGATTGCCAAGCACTCGACTTGGAATACCGAATATCACAGAGAGACCGCATGGCTACCACGGCACACGACACGACCATTCTCGCCGCCTTGCAACAGGCGCTCGGCACGGACGCCGTGATCGAAGCAGGCGATCGGCTCGACTACTTCGCGAACGACGTCTACCGCAGCGGCGCACGCCCGCTGGCCGTGGTCCGTCCCACTTCGATCGAAGCGCTTCAGGAAGCGGTGCGGCTGTGCAACGAAACCGGTGTCGCCATGGTACCGCGTGGCGGCGGCGCCTCCTACACCGATGGTTACGTGCGCCAGGAAGGCGGCCATGTCCTGTTCGACACTGGCGCGCTCGACACGCTGGAGATCGATGAGGAGAACGCGATCGTCACCTGCGAGGCGGGCGTAACCTGGGCGAACCTCAAGGCCGCGCTGGATGCCAAGGGCCTGCGTACGCCGTTCTGGGGCCCCTTCTCGGGCATCGCGGCTACCGTGGGCGGCAGCGTCAGCCAGAACACGTTGAGCCACGGCACCACGATGCACGGTATCTCGGCGCAGTCGGTGATTTCGATGGACGTCGTGCTGGCCGATGGCAGCCTGCTTTCGACCAGCGCGTCCAAGGCCACCCGCTTCTATGGCCCCGACCTTACTGGCCTGTTCACCGGTGACTGCGGCATCTTCGGCATCAAGGCGCGCATCCGCCTGCCGCTGCTTCCCGTACTGCCCAAGTTCGAGTGCCTGAGTTACGCCTTCGACAGCTTCGCCGATTACCACAAGGCCTCGCGCAAGGCAGCTCTTGCCCGCCTCGACGACAGCCATTTCGGGCTCGACCTTGCGCTTTCGCAGGGCCAGATCGGTCGCCAGGAAGGTGTGGGCGCACGCCTCAAGATCGCCGCCGACATCTTGCGCAAGGCACCCAACAAGCTCAAGGGCTTGGCCCAGCTCGTGAAAATGGCGCTGGCCGGCGAGGACGCCATGAAGGCGGGCGCCTACATGTGCCACTTCATCCTCGAAGGCGCGGACCAGGACGAAGCCACGCTCAAAGCCAAGCAATTGCGCCGCCTGCTCGACGGGATCGGCCGCGAGATCGCCAATTCGATCCCGACTTTCGTCCACTCGGTGCCCTTCGCCCCGCTGTTCAACGTGCTCGGCCCGGGCGGCGAGCGCTGGGTTCCGATCCACGGCGTCCTTGCGCACGATCAGGCGGTCGCTTTCGACGCGGCGTTCAAGGCGCTGATCGAAAGTCGCAAGGCCGAGATGGAGAAGCTCGGGGTCTGGATCGGCACGATGTTTTCACCGACCGGTCCGACCGGTTTTCTCTACGAAGTCGCGCTGTACTGGCCCGAGGACCGCACGGCCTATCACAAGGCCACACTCGGCGAGGAATACCTGGGCCAGCAGCCGCAGTTTGCCAAGAATCCGGACGCAAGCGCCTTCGTCGACGAGCTCAAGGAAGCGATCATCGCGGTCTACCAGGAATACGGTGCCGGCCACTTCCAGCTCGGCCGCGCCTATCCCTATCAGCAGCGCCTTTCGGTCGAGGCCAAGTCGCTGCTCAGCGCGATCAAGTCGGAGCTCGATCCCAAGGGATTGATGAACCCGGGCGCGCTCGGCTTCTGATCGGCCAGGAATTCAAGGACAGGGCGGCGCAACCGGATGGTTGCGCCGCCCTTTCTTTTTGCGACGAGATTCGCCGCGGCATGAAAAAGAGGCCGGGAGCGAACTCCCGGCCTCCTTCTTTGTAACCTGTGCGAACGGGATTACTTGCCGCTGCGCTGAAGTGGCTGCGGGGTCGCGGGCGCCTTGGGCGGCTCCCAACCCTGCGGCACGGTCGCGGGCTTGTGGTCCTTGATATAGTTCTCGATGCTCGAGAGCGAGGGACCGTAGTCGCTGTCGGGCGCGTGGAGCCACTTGTCACCCATATTGCGCGCGGCCGCGACGAGGTCTTCGGGCAGCCCGGCCACGCCGTTCTCCACAGTCGAGAAATTGTTGAAGTAGGTGATGTGGCCTTCGGCCTGGCCCATCAGCATCCACGGCAGCCAGGGCGTGATGCGGGTCCACGAACCAGCGTGCTGGATGTGGGTCATCTTCGGGTTTTCGACATCCTTGCGGTTGACCACATAGATGAAGTGCTCCGAAACACGGTTGAAGGGGCCCGAGGACTCACGCACCCAGACCTTGGGATCGAGGCCGTTGGGGTACATCATGTCGATGTCGCTGCGCAGGATCAGGGTGTCGTTCGGACCTTCTTCCCATTCCTGGAGGAAGGGCGTGCGCGGCGGCTTGTCCTTGTTGAGACCACCGTACGAAGGCGGCTCGGGGTTCCACTGGCTGATCGTGAAGTTGAACGGATCGTTCGCGATCGGCACCACGTCGACGGTCTCGTCGGTATAGGGATTGTACCACTTGTCGATCAGCTTGCCGGTCTTGATGTCGCGATAGAACACGATCTCGCGCAGCAGGCGACGGTACGAACCGTCGTCCTGGCGAACCGAGCGCACGACACTGAAGCCTTCGCTGATGAAGAGCTGGCGGATCGGCTCATTGGGACGAACGCCGTAGACCTTGCCCTTGAGCCAGCCCACCTTCTCCTTGGTCGGATCGATGTCGGCGTCGATCCGCACGTACGTGTCGCGGTTCCACTCGGGATCCTTGAAATCGATCTTGGTCTTGAACGCCGGGGTCTGCGGGCTCGGACCCTTGCCCGCGGTGGCGGCCGCGGCCAGCGACGGAGCCGAGACGAGACCACTTGCGACACCGGCGGCTCCCAAGCCCGCCATGCCAAGGCTCTGTCGGCGACTGAACTTCAAATCATCCATGCTATGGTTCCCTTTGAGGGCTGGTGAATCGGTTCGATCAATTTGATCTATTGATATACTTTTTCTGCTTTCCTTGATCGAGCGCATCGCGATAGGATGGCTTGATCGCCAAGCGGATAGCGAACCGGCCCGACTATGACCGTGCAGGCCGCGCCCGCAAGTAACCCTCGAGAGCCCGACGAACAGAGGAGTCGCTTCATGCTCAATACATTTCAGCAAGCTGATCATCCGATGCTGCCCAAGGCGACGGCGGATGAGGCTGCCCGCGAAGAGTTCGCAAAGAGCTTCAAGGGCTTCATCCAGTCCACGCTCCTGCCCGGACTGACCCCGATCTACCAGACCCGCGTGTCCAAGGCATTCGAGAAGATCAACGGCCGTGCGCCCGAGAACCGCCGCGACATCCGCTCGGTCATGGTCGACGATATCTATTTCCAGCATTACGCCATGGCCAACCGCGTGGCGCAGGAACTGCTCTGGGAATCGGTCAACGTCTCGGTCGACCGCCAGCTGCCCGAACTGATCGAGAAGGCCCGCGAGCTTTCGGCCGCGGCCAAGGCCGAACTCAGCATCCCCGAAGGTTTCGTTCCCCCCCGCTACGTCACCGCGCTCGACATCCACTGCATGCCCGGTGGCTATTGTTCGGAAGTGACCGAGGAAGACGTCTCGGTCGGCGCGCTCTACGATCGCGGCGTGTACCTCTACTCGATGGGCTACACCGGCCCCAACAACGACGACATGGGTCGCTCGGTGGTGAACTACCTCAAGCGCAACATGCCCGACTTCAAGCCCAAGCGCATTCTCGACATGGGCTGCACGGTGGGTCACTCCACCCTGCCCTACAAGGAGCTGTTCCCCGAGGCCGAAGTCTGGGGCATCGACGTTGGCGGTCCTTGCGTGCGTTACGCCCACGCCCGCGCGGCCGGCATGGGCCTCGATGTCAACTTCGCGCAGATGAACGCGGAAGAGACCACATTTGCCGACGAGGAATTCGACCTCGTCGTCAGCCACATCCTGCTCCACGAGACGAGCGGCAAGGCGATGCCGCGCGTGTTCAACGAAGCCTTTCGCGTGCTCAAGCCCGGTGGCCTCATGATCCACGCCGACCTTCCCCCGTTCGATCTCATGGACCCCTTCACCCAGTTCATTCTCGACAACGAGACCTGGTACAACAACGAGCCGTTCTGGGGCGCGATGCGCGACATGGACCAGATCACGCTCGCCGAGAAGGCCGGCTTCGACCGCGCGGCGGTCCGCTTCGACACCGCGCCGATGGCGGTGATGGAATTTGCCGCAGCCGCGTCGGGCTACAGCCAGGACGCGTCCGAGCATGTCGCCGAGCGCGACTTCACTGCGGGCGAATTCGCCCCCGGCGGTGGCTGGGAAGTGCTGATCGCCAAGAAGGGCGAAAAGCAGGCACTCGCGGCCTGAGGCGCAAGGATTAGGAATTGAGAATGGAAAACATGACCCAAGAGCGCCCGCACGTCATTCGCCACGCGAAGGGGAAGCGTCCCGAATTCTACGAGACGCCGGGCCTCGATGCCGCGATGTCGATGATCATGGTGCTCGCCAGCGAGCTGTGCGTGGTGCGCGACCGCCTCGACAGCGCCGAGCGCGTCGCCAAGGCGAGCGGCCTCGATCTGGCCGCCGGGATCGAGACGCTCGAGCTTGACCAGGATGCCCTCGAGGAGCGCGAAGCGCGCCGTCAGGACTTCATGCAGCGCCTGTTCTACCTCCAGCTCAAGGACGCGGACGAAGCGGCCCAGTCGCAGACCGCCGAAGACTTCAAGGCGACGATCCACGAGATCGCCCAGCCCTGACCCGGTCGGCCGCCTTGCGAAAGGCGGTCCACCTCAAGACGAAAAACCCCGGCGGAGATCCTCCGCCGGGGTT
>NZ_JABWCU010000041.1 GCF_018491765.1 Novosphingobium profundi
GGCCTTTGAGCGCGGTCACGACCTGCGTTTCTCCGGTCGATTTGTCGACGCGGATCACATAGGGCTCGACGGTCTTGAGCGGGGCCAGCATGGCGACCGCCCCGGTCGAGACAAGCGCCATGGCGCAGGCGCACCCCGCGACAGTCCAGGCAACCCGCCGGGACTGGATTGCGGCGCGCATCCGGTCGTATTCGAACGTCCGCGCGCTTTCGAGGTACTTGCCTTTGTCGGCGGCTTTGACCTGGGCCATGAGACGTTTCCTTATGAGCAGGGAAGGTAGGAAAGCTCGATCTCGCGCTCATCGCGCGGCGAGAGAGCGGGGGTGGGATTTGCAGCCTGGGCTGCGGCGCTCGCGGCGGCTGCGGCCTCTTGCGCTTCGGGCGGAATCGGTGTGTCGCTGGACGGGCTCGATGCCGGAGTGGCGGGCCACCCGCCGCTCTGCGAGGGCGGGAGCGGCACCGGCAGATTGGGCATGATCGTGCCGTACATGTTGGCCGGACGCCGGTGCTTGCCGTCACAAACGGCAGGCGGCTTGATGTGACTCCCGGTGCATCCGCTGAGTGCAAGCGCACCCAACGCTGTGAAAATCAGCGCTTTCATAAAAACTCCGTCAGCAATGTGCCGCGTTAGGGGCGTTCAAAACTCATTCGCAGGCGACCTCATGTTCTCGTGGCGGTGCCTCCCGCCCGTCCGGCAGGCGCCGACGGGCGGGAATTGGCAATGCGGCGGAACATGAGGCGATTGGCCAGGATGTTCGCACCAGTCTGAAGGAAGCCGTGGCCGCCCGAGGAGGCGCCACCGGCGATGCCCGCCGCAATCGAGGGGGACTGGAAGAAGAAGACTGTTCCCACGATGTAGATGATCACGCAGGAAAGAACGCCGATCGCGATACCCGCAGCGTTGAGAACCATTCTGCCTCCGCTGGTAGCGATGAACATACTGCCATCGCCAACGGCGCTCATGATGTCGTCCATCACCTGTTGCTCGAGGCCTGTGATGAACTTGGTCATGATAGCGATGACCACCATGAGCAGGATGTAATTGGCCGTCTGCTTCAACCAGCCATCGAACAGCCAGCGCGAGGAATTGAAGAGCAGACAGGCCAGGGCCAGCGGGGCGAGAGCCACGCAGATCGCAACGGCCAGCTTTGCGAAGATGACGATGCAGAAGCCGACAGCTGCCGACAGGGCAGCGAAGATGTAGAGGACGATGATCGCGAGGAACGCGACGAAATTTGCGAAAAGCTTTTCGGCGGCGAGATCAATGTCGGTCAGGCCAACCGTCTGGCTTTGAACTTTGTCGTTTTCGTCGGAAATGATTTGGGCGATCTTGTTCGTATCCGAGACGTAGGTGTCGAACGTCGTGCCCGGGTTGGTGACCGCTGTACCCGATCCGGCCGCAATGATTTCGGTTGGGAGGTTGGTCGCCACGTTGACGACGAAGGCCGAGTAGCCGACAGCACTGGCCGCCGCGAGCGCAAAGCCGACTTTGCCGGCCTGGAATACCAGTTCGCGCAGTGGAGCCTGGATGGCTCCGCGCAGGACTGCAAACCCCAGAAGCAGGAAGTATATCGTTGCGGCAACGCCCAGAGGCGCGGCGACAAAGCTGACGAGGCCCGACCCGAAGCTTGAAACAGCCGTGTCGATGGCGGTTTCGACATAACCGTACATCGACGTGAATGTGATCATTAGGCTCATGGCGCCAGACCTCGACAGTTAAGATTACTGGAAGAGCTTGGCGTTCTGTTCCGCCCTGGCCTTTTGCAGCAGGGCATTGGAGGCAGCCTGCGCCGAGCCGCACATCTTGCTCTGCTCCTCGATCCCGAGGTTGCTGTATTCGCCCTTCGTGCACTTCTGCATCCAGTCCGACAGCATCTTGGGGTTCGCTTCGAATTCGGCTTCGGTCGGAACCTGCACCGGCTTGCTGCAGGCGGCCACAGCTAGGAGTACAGAAAGCGCAATCCACTTTTTCATGGTCATTTCCTCAGGATGTTGTCGTCGTAGAGAGCCGAGTTGTCGGCAGCGCGAGCTGTGGTTGCTGCGGCATTCGCGAGCTGGTTGCGCCCTGACTGAGCCATCTGAAGCGCCTGCATTTTGAGCTGGTCGTTCTGGAGCTGGGCCTGTTCGGCGGCGATGCGCGCCTGAAGGTCCATCACGTCCTTGGGGTCGGTCGCGGTGTCGAGCTTGGCTTGCAGCGTCTGGAGACCGGCCATGCGAGTTTGCGACACCGCCAGCGTGTTCTCGCCAAAGGCGGCCGTTGCAGCGGCCGAGCCGGTCGCGTCCTTGAGCGCCTGGTTGTAGGCCGCATCTGCGCTCGATGTTCCCGACAACAGGTATTGCGACTGGATGCTGCTTGCGGACGAGCTGAGCGAGCCGATCTTGGACAGATCACCGCCGAACAGCGTGCCGGCGTCCATCGTCGTGGTGGGCATTATGTTGCGCACCGAGCTGTTCGACAGGTTCGAGGCCACCGAGTTGATGTTGGTGAGCTTTTGCAGCGAGTTGAGCTGATTTTGCGCGGTCTCGATCTGCTGCACGCCCTGGTCGATGATCTTGGCGGTGTTGGTGACAGTCGAGATCGTCTGGAGGTAGGTCGAGGAATCGAACACCGGAATGCCCTGCGCCGCCGCGGGGGTTGCGGCGAGACCGAGCGCGAGCGGCGCGGCTCCCAGCAGCACAATGGTCTTGATGCGCATTTCAGCTTCTCCTTTCGTTGGCGTAGAAGAGCGGCAGCCATGCCGCCGGATCGGTGCCCGCCTGGGCAATGGCGGCCTCCATGACCTCCAGCGTTTCCGCACGGCCGGAGAGAACCGAGAGTTCGTCGAGCATCCCGTTCAGATCGAGCTTGGCGACAATCGAGGTGTGTCCCTGCTTGATGAGGAAGCACCGGCTTTCGGGTGTCAGGTCTTCCTTAATCAGCCGAAATTCCGTTTCCGTGAGGCCAAGGCCCTCGCAGTAATCCGAACGCTTGGCGTCCGAGTTGGGCAGGAGAATCTTGGTCGCGGTCTGCTCGATGATCGAATGGGCGATCGAGGAGCGCAGCGCGTCGGCGGGCGACTGCGTACCGAAGACCATGAAGGCGTTGCGCTTGCGGAAGGTCTTGAGGCCGTCCTGTGCGAACGATTTGAAGGCCTCGTCTTGCAACGCCTTCCAGAACTCGTCGATATCGACGACGACGCGCTGGCCGTTGAGCAACTCATCCACGCGGTGGAAGAGGTAGAGCATCATGGGCGTGCGAATTTCCGGGTTTTCGAGGAAATCCGTCATGTCGAACCCGACGAAGCGGACTGCCATCGAGACTTCATCGGCCGGGCCATCGAACGCCCACCCGAGCGCGCCGCCCTGGCACCAGCGCTCGAGCCGCGCGCCAATGCCTTCGGCGTCGGCATAGCCGAGCATTTCGCGAAGCGCGCTCATCGAACGTTGCGGCGCGGGCAGACGCATCACGGCATCGAGGCCCTCATCGATGGTGCGCTCTTGCGTGACGGTGAGAGGCTGGTTCTCGCGGCGGACCAGGACGCGGATGAACTGGCGCAGGAAGGCCATGTTGTCGTGGGTCGGCTCCAGCCCCTTGAGCGGGGCAAAGCCGGTCGGCTCGCCGTTGCGCAGCGCGAGATAAGTGCCTCCGCAGGCACGCACGAAGATTTCCGCGCCGCGGTCCTTGTCGAAGAAGATCTGCTTGGCGCCGGTCTTTTCGAGCTGGGCGAGCAGGAAGTTTTGCAGGACCGTCTTGCCGCCGCCCGTAGGGCCGATGATGAGCGTGTGGCCAATGTCGGCGCGGTGGAAGTTGAACCAGAAGGACGAGCCGGCGCGCGTCTTCAGGAGCGTCACCGCCTCGCCCCAGTGGTTCCCCGACTTGCGACCCGCCGGAAAGGTATGGAACGGGCTCATCGCTGCGAAATTGCGGCTGTTGATCACGGCGGGCCGCGCCCGCATCTTGAAGTTGCCGGGAAGCTGCGCCCAGAAGGCAGCTTCCAGCGCGACGTCCTCGCGCGCCATCACCATACCGGTGTCGGCGGCAGCGGCGCGCGCAATCGATAGGCGTTCGAGCAGCCGCTTGGGATCATCGTCGATCACGGCAATCGAGAGGTGATGCTCGCCCATCACGAAGCGGTTCGACATGAGATCGTCGACGCCATCGAGCAGTTCCTCGGCCTGGCTCACGCCGGCATCGTCCGAGGAGACCATCTGCTTGTACTTCTTCTGGAAGCGCTCGGCCGCGACCGACTTCACCAGCGGCGCGAAGCTCTGCGTCAGCACATAAGGAAAATCGAGCGTCAGGAGGCTGTTGAACTGGCCGCTGCGCGTGTTCGCGACGTACTCGCGCACGCCGAACATGCCGAGAAAATGGGACCTGTCGGGAAGCCGGATCTCGGCGGCCTCGCGCCCGAAGATGATCCGCGAATTGTAGATCGCCTGTCCGAGCCGTCCGTGGACAAGGGGAATGCGGATGCGGTCGCCGGTCTGAATAAAGTGCAGCACTTCCATGGGCTGGGAGAACAGCACGCCATTGCGCTCGTAGAGCGAGAGCGGCACCGGGTTGGTGTCGGCCAGCATGCTTTCGAAGTCGCGGCACTTGTCAGCCATGATCGCTAAGGCGCGATCATCTGCGGCGTGGCTGGCATCCGCCTTGCCGAACAGGCGGGTGAGCTGGTCGCCGGCCATGTTCGAGGGGCGCACGACGATCGTGACGTAGAACTCGTTGTGGTAGAGCACCTTTTCCTTGAGGCGCTCCGAATAACTGGCTTGCAGGTCGCGCGCGAAGGCGGACTGAAACTCGCCGTCCAGCTCGGGATTGGTGGCGGTGCGCACCAGGTGCGTCCAGACGGCCACGCGGTCATCGCCGATCGTGCGCCAGGCGATATTGAGCTTGTTGTGCCAGGTGTTGAGGTCAGCAATGTCGCAGGTTTCAAACGGGCGCCCATCGACCCGGTACATGCGCATGAGCGAGCCGTCAGCCAGCGCAACCACGGTGTCGTTGACGTGCCGGGTGTAGGGGATGAACTTGATGTCATCCTCTTCGCGAAGCGTGACCTGTTTGTGCTTGAGGGCGAACCTAGTCATTGCCGAACTGCCTGCGCTTCACGCCGGTCTTGAGGCGGACGGGAGAGTAGCTCCCGCCCCCCCAGAACTTGCGATTTTTGGAAATGAAGGTGGTCTGGAACCACAGGCCCCAGAGCCGGAACGCGTTGAAGTCGTAATGCACGACCATGCGCGCCGGGAAGTAGAGAGCGCCGAAGAGGGCGAGGGGATAGAACGGGTTTCCGACGATCCCCCACAGCACCATGCAGACCATGATGATCGGCAGGATTGCCTCGAGCGGCAGACCCATGAACACCGATGGCCGGGTCATGGCGAGAAACACCTTGTCTTCGGCGATCTTTTCCGTGTCCATGTCAGGCGGTGCCACCCATCCAGCCCACGATCGTCGTGGCGGAGAAGATGATGCCGATCCCGATCAGAACGGTGACGGCGCGGCCCCAATCCATGCGGCCGGTGAGCTTGGCGTAGCCCACTGCCATGATGGCGATGACGCCGACCACCGAGGCAATGGTGATCATCCAGCTCTCGATGGTGTCGAGGCCGGTTTCGATGCTGGTGGAGGCGAAGGCGGCCTGGGACACCGCCATGGAGGCGAGGATGCCGGCAACGCCGACAATCTGGCGGGCGCGACGATCCGAGAGGATGCGACGCGCGGGACGACGAGAGAACTTCATAGACTTCTCCATGTTGAGGTTACCGTTCCATCTGGTTGGTTTGGATCGGCTCGATCTGCCGAACCGGCGCCGGTTCACGAACCGACACATCAAGGCCGCGCCGCAGCACGTCCGAGATCATTTGGCGGCCCTCCTGGGAGACCGCCTCGATGCGCTGCTCATCGCCCTGGAAGGCGGCTTCGAGGTGGCGGCGCATTTCCGCTTCCGCTTCGAGCGCGTTGGCAAGTCGGGGCTCGGCCTGGCGCTGCTCTTGCGTGCCGCTGAGATACAGGTCGGCCAGCTTCTCGTTTTCTCGTTCTGCGGCCCGCGCCCTGTCCTTGCTCGCCAGGAACTCGGAGAAGGCGTTGCGCTCCTGAAGGGCTTCAGCCACCAGCTCGTCACGCGCTGCCTTGCCATCGGGCGCTTCAAGACCCCGGCTGCGCGCCAGTTCACCAATTTCGCTATTCTGATCGCGCAGGTATTCCCCGACGGTCTTGGAAAGGTTGCCCTGGTTCCGTGCCGTGTCCGCAATGATGCTTTCAGACATGAGATTGCGGGCGGCCAGGACTTCGTTGCTGACCCCGGCATCGCCAAGGCGCATCTGCGCGGAGGGCTGCTTCAGGATGAACTCGGAAACGGTCTGGTTCGACAGCGATGGATCTTCGCGCAGAACGTCATTCAGCTCCTCGACCAGCGCGCTCTTGCGCTTGAGCAGGAGGGAGGTGACGTCCTCGGGGCTTTCATCGTGGCCAGCCTTGGCAAGACCGGCAGTGACGGTCTGCGCCGGGTTGGGGTTGGCCGCATCAATCGCGATCTCCGCCGCCTCGACGACCTTCTCCACTTCTCCGTCTTTCTCGGCCTTGTCCCCCTTGCGCAGACGCTCCGCGTCCTTGCGCTCGCGTTCGGCTTCCTCACGGCGTTGGCGCTCAACGGCTTCACGCTCGGCAAACGATGGCTCGTAGCCATTGACCTCGAGGCCCGAACGCGCCGCGGCCTGCCATACAGCCTTGCGAAATTCGGGCGAGCCGTCGACCGAGATGCCTTCCCAGCCATTGTGCTGCGCGAGCTTCACGAGGTTCTCGACCGTCTCGCGATCGTCGCGGTTGGCAACGATCCGCTCGTTCGAGATTTCGAGCGCCGGCGTCTGGACATTGCCCGGTGCGAACAGGCCGACCCGGCGTTCCGCTTCGGAGCGGCCATCGATGGCGCGGATTTCGTACCGCTTGGCAAGATCGTCGGGAATGGAGAACGCTGCCTGGGGGACAGTTTTCCGAGAAGCGTCCCATTCTGCGGCCCGAGGGGCCTGCGCGATGCTGTTTTCTTCGCTCATTGGAAGACCTCGATTCCGGTGCTGGCCTGACCGAACACCCACTGTGCAGGCGCTTCAATTGAGCTGTCCTCCTGCGGCATGGAGGTCAGGATGGACGGGGAAGAGGAAAGGTCGGGGAGTGCGGGGGGCGTTTCGATCGCACCGACGCGCGCAGCAGCGGCCCAGACGCGCTTGACGTAGCCGTTGCGAAAGCCCCGGCTCATCGAGCCGGTGTTGTAGAGCGAATAGGTGACGCTGATCGCGTCGAGGCCTGTGTAGTGCTGGCTCGCCCGCGCGTAGCCTTCTTGCAGGACGCGCGAGGCAAGGCCGAGGTTGGTGCACGGATCGAAGGTTTGTTCGATCGTCGTACCGAGACGTGCGAGGTTTCTCGAGTTGATCTGGCCAAGACCAATGTCGACCGAGTGCCCGGCCGCCACGTAGCGCTTCACCAGCGCGACCGCGTCGGCGAGGTTCGAGGCGTTCACGCGCGGCCCCTTGTTGACGTTGATCGCGAGAGGATTGCCCTGGCTTTCGGCGACGAGGAGGGGAACAAGCGCTTCTGTGGCAACGCCTGGAGCGCATTGCTGCGCGAGCGCAGTGAGGGCGGCGACGGTGTAGATCATCGGCCGATCGTCGTGACCGTCGAGGTCTTGGTGTTGATGAGATACGCGCTCGTGGTGCCGTCGTTCTGCGTGCTCTTTACGTAGTAGAGCGTCTTGCTCAGCTTCTTCGTCTTGGCCGAAACGCCGCCTTCCGAGCAGGACGGAAAGGAGCCCCCGAGCGCCAGCGTCTTCCAGAGCTTTGTGATCGGCGGCACGCACTCAGCATAAGTCGTGGGCGAGCCGGGGGTGGCGAGGCAGAGGATGACCTGACAGCCCCAGGTCGAGGCGTGGGCCTCCTGCGGCGCTGCGGTGGCGAGCGTTCCGGCTGCCAACAGCCCGAGCCCACCGAGCAGATTGTGGTATTTCGCAAGCGGACGATCGAACATGAACCAGCTCCCTGTTTACGCTGACGAGCGTTGCGCTCTTGGGTCTGGATATGTGATATATAGAATATTCAGTCGTCCAGCAATATGCAATTGGCTATTGCTGTACTGTTGGTATCGTGAAGCCTCGATCTTGATGGAGACCGGGGCAATTTCTACGGCGCGCCTGCTGGCGTGAAATCACGGCCTTGCGTGAAGAATGAAGAAGGTGATGCTTTTGCCCAAGACTGTGGTGTTCCTGGCTGAGACTGGAAAATCGCCCTCGCTTGCCGAGCAAGCGTCGGCTTGCGTGCGCGACGGCGATCTTGTCGTGAGTGCCCCGCAGGTCAGCTTCAGCGAGCTGGAGAAGCTGTTGGGCAAGCTTGGCAATCCGCTTGTGTCGGGAGACACCATCAAGTTCCACGATCTTTCGTGTCTGGCGCTCAGCACCACGACGGTCCTTCGCCTGATGCTCAAGTTCCTCAAGGCCGGAATCTCGATCGAGCTTTGCGGCCTTGGCGTGACAATTACCCCGGATCGGGAGAGCGATCTGTTTCTTCTGGTCGAAGCCTTCGACAGTCACTGGCGGCAGATCCACGGGATCAAGACCAATGCAAAGCGTGAGGCGAAAGCGGGACGTAAGCCGCGCCTCACGCTCGAGCAGTTGCCTGACATCCAAAGGCGTTTGGCCGAGCCGGGCGCAACGCATGAGAGTGTGGCAAAGGACCTGGGTGTCGCTCGCTCCACGCTCTTCGGCTTTTTGAAGGCGCATAAAGATGTGTCAGGCTGATTGAAGAAGGTCGGCTGGCGGCATCCCGAGCGCCGTGCAAAGTCCCGCCAGTTCAGTCAGCGTTATGTCCCGGGCCTTGCCTTCTAGAATGCTTACGATGCGGGCTTCGGGCAATGCGCTGGCAAAGGCAAGGTCAGGGACCGCTAGTTTGCGCTCCTGGACCGCGCCGAGCGTTCGGAGGTAAAGGGTTCGATACACCGACATGGCTCAACTGCCTGCGCGACGGGAGGCAGGCATAGCCGATGCGGTAGTGCCGCCTTCAACGATTTGGCGGCGCTTCTCGTACATCATGGGAAGCAAGCGTGAGAGCACTTCCCATGAGCGGGCCGCGATTTCGGAAAGGGCCTGCGCCTCCGGGTGGCTGGCGATGTAGCGGCGGGCTGCATTGCCCATTTCCCCTACGGCATGGCTTCCCAGAAGCGCAAGCAGACCGCCTTCGCGCTGACCGGCCAGCAGATATTGCCACATGTCGAGATCGTCGGCGATCGCTTCGTAGAAGCCGCTGCTCCAGGCGGTAAGGTCAAATTCACCATCAGCCTTCACGGCAAGGATCGGCACATAGTGCGGGTTGCTGGCCGCCATTTGCACACGGGCCTGGTCAAGGCGTGCCAGCAGTTCCTTGCGCGCCCGCGTTTCAACGAGGTCTCGCGACACGGCCTGCTCCGAAATCGGCCCCATGATCGCATCTAGCCACTGGCTGTCCGGCATGGGCTCGAGCGACATGAGGGCCCCCGCTAGAAATCCATCGGCCAGATGGAGATCGGGACGTGTGCCAGGCGCTTGTGCCTGCCACTGGCGGTAGCTTGGAAAATCCATGGCGCTTCCTTGCGATTTGGGGATAGTCAGCCCGAGGGAAGGTTCCTGAAATCTTGCCAGTCGCGTTCAGGACCGAAGCGCTGGGAGCGCCGTATGTGAATGATGGTGCCCACGATCAGGCTGACCGTGGCAGTGAAGGTCGGCGTCTGGCTCATGAAGACCACGACGATCGGGCGGTTCACCATGCCGAGGTAATGGACTAGGTGGGTCAGCACCGAGAGCAATTCCATGGCCGTGCAGACGATCGGCCACATGCGCCGCGCCCGCGCGGCGATCAGCCCGAAACCGGCCAGCCCGACGAGATCTTCGGCAACCGAGATTGTGCGTATCGCCTCTTGCGACAGGCCCACTGTCTGAATGAGGGCGCCTTCGAACCAGGTCATCATGAACATGATAAGCAGGACGCCCGCGCCGGCGCGTTCGGGGTCTCCGCCCTTCCAGAGGCTGAGGCCAATCGCGACGAAGATCGTCGCGAGAAAGCCGAAGTAGAGGATCTGCATCACGCCCATTGCGAAGAGCCATTCACACGGGCGGCCGCGATCAAGCGTGAATTACAACAGTCTCTCCAGAGCATCCGCAATCACCAGGACCAGAGCCAGCGTGAGAGCCATCATGAACGCCAGTCCAATGACAGCCACGAACCGACCGGACGGACCAAAGTGGAGGTCGAGGCGATCGACAAGCGTCATGCCCTGGGCGTTGGCCTGGGATAGGCTAGGGGTGGCTAGGGCGGCAGGCGCGAGATCCTCGACCATGGAGGTCGTCCGGTTCTTGCGCTCAGGATCATCGGCCCCAGCCTCGATGCCAACCTGCGACGGTTCATATATCAATGGTTCGTATATGGAATCGTTATGGTTTTCTGCGATTTCCCGCAATTCCCGGTAAAGCCGCACGACCTCTTGGCGGGTGGGAAGATTCCATTTTGTGCGAACGCTTGAGACGCGCTGGTCCACGGTGTGGCGTGAAATGCCCAGCTCATTGGCGATTTCCTTGCTGGTCTTGTGCAGACACAACTGGTCGAGCACCTCGACCTGCTTGTCGGTCAGGCTCTCCAGCATTTCGCTGGCAGTGTCCGCGTGTGCGTCCCAAAGGCGGCATGGTTGGTTCATGGCGTCTGTGCCGTGAACCGTAGTCCATTCACCGCATCAGGGTAGCGCCAAGGGCATGCGCCGTGCGTGGTATGCGATGGATCGCATGGTTTATAAATTGAAGGGATTTCAGGAAGCTGACTGCACCGTCAGAAGGTCAATCGCAGAGCAACCGAGGCCCTTGGCAAGTTGTTCAACGACTTCGAGCGTGGGATTGGCCTTTGCACGTTCGATGAAGGATAGATGCGAGGTGGCGACACCGGACCGAATGGAAAGCTCCACCTGGGTCATTTTAAGCGCGGCACGGCGCTCTTTGACGTTCGCGGCAAGGTGGGTCGCCAATTCTGAAGCTGCCTCGTCCACGTTCAGATATTGCGCCATACGTCGTGTCCGCAGCCTTCCATCAGATTTGCTCGGGAGTTAGAGCTTCCCATTATCTATAGCGCATCTATCGCCCAACGCTAATTTTTGCGTTTAACTACCTTGCGGGGTAGTTGGTTTGACAAGGCGGCACACGTCACATACAGCTTGGAACATGGTTGGAACGTCTGCCTCCGAACGAGTCGTCGCGACTCCCGCTGCCTGCATGAGGCGAAAGCGGGAAGCGCTCTATGCGGCCGACTTCGTGCAGTGCAAATTCAATATCCCTGCCAGCTTTCGCAAACGCCTGAGCGACTACAAATCGGCGTACAAAATGCGCGGAGTGGAGCAGGTCGTCATGGCCATGTTGGACAAGGCCATGACCAACTACACGATCGAAGAAATGCGTGTTCCGCCGCCGCCCAGCGACGGCACGAGCGCCAAGCAGATCGCGATTCATCTTCCGCGAGAACAGCATGCTTTTCTCGAAGCGATTGCGCACCGCAATCGCGGCGTGACGCTTGGCGTCGCGCTTGAAACTGTTGGGGCTTACGTCAGCGAACTGACGCCTTCACCCCAGCAATTGCCACTTATTGGAGAGGGGGACGCCGTGAGCGGATAAACGAAGCCCGGCACGAAGGCCGGGCGTCGGGGTCGCTATCAAGTGGTTGGCGCCACTTAAGATCGCTTACAAATCTAACGATCAGATAGCCTCCCCCGTCCAATCTGTCAAGGATTAGCGCGCTTCGCGCCACGTTCCTGCTTTGTCTGCGCACGGCCTCTCGCACGAGGGGACGAACGATGCTGCATACCCTAAACTCTGGACTGAAAAATGTGCCCGCGGGTGCGGTGGCGGAGCTGCGCGCCAGCGGCGTGCGCGACGACGACATTCGCGCTGCCTTCGAGTTCCAGGAACAGCAACGACGTGCCGGCGCGCGTGTCCTTCCCTTGCGCGTCATTTGTGGCATTGAGGCGCCCACACGTGAGGCACGGTCCAGTCTTAGTGCCACTGCTTCGCGGCTTGCCGGCACCAAGCCCAGAATGCAGGTGCGACGGGGCGGAACGCACGTCACGCGTCGAGCGGTTTGGGCTGGAAGTGTCCGCACCGGCGATGCCGCCGAAGCCGAGTTCGTGCGCGCGATCGACACCGATCAGCGCAAGCGGCTTGCCCGCGCTTGCTATCTGGCTTTCGATCGGGGGCGCCAGTTGGCTGCACAGAAGCGGCAGGGGCGCGAGCTGACCGCCGAGGAAGAGCAACTTACGCTCTTCACCCGTTCTTGCCGGGACATGATGCTAAAGATCCTCGACGATCTGCACTACCGCAAAGGGTGGTGTAACCCATCCTATGAAACGCTCATGCGCTGGACCGGCCTTGCTCGTCGCGCGGTCCACTATTGCATCAATCGGCTCAAGGGCCTGGGCTTGCTCGAATGGATCAGGCGCTACGACTATTCCTCCGACAGCGAATTTGGAGCGCGTTCAGAGCAGACCTCGAACCTCTATCGTTGCCAGCTACCCGACTGGCTAGCGAAGATGGTCGGCCTCTTTGCGCCTGTCCCGGCCGATGAGGAGCAGCGTCGGGCCGAGGCACTCGAACAGAACGCTGACATGCTGGCGAGCGTTGGTGCCGTCGAGCGCCGCCACATGATGCCAGAGGACAAAGGCTTGCGTGCAGCGCTCATTCTCGCCGGAGAACTTGCGGCCCAGCGTCGGTCGACCGACGCGAATACCCGTGAGTGCAATCACTGCACTCCTCCTCATACTTATTTTGATATCTTAAAAGGAACCAGAAGGAGTTGCCCTAGTCGGGCAACGCGTAAGCCCTGACGGGCTATGAAAATTGAAGCGCCGCGACCCATAGAAAGCTCAGTTCGATCCTGAGAAGGCAGTCCGTCGGCTACGCCGCCGGGGTGCTCCCAGGGGGAGCAAGCCGATATGGCCGTGCTAAATCCGCTTGTTCGGTTTAGTCGTATAGTGCATTAATGGACTATGCCGAACACACCGGAAAGCGCCGCTCGACAGATCGTAAAGGATCTAAAGGGCATCTGGCATGGCCGATATGGAAAGGCTTGTTGCCCAGCTCATAGTGATCGCCGCGCCTCACTTTCGGTGACGCCCGGGCGCAAAGCCGTCCTCTTCCAGGCGTCACCTCAAGGTTTGTGCGCCAGACAACGATTTGGCAGACATAATGCGAACATCGGCTAATTAGCGAGCTTGAGGCGCGACATGGGATCGTTGAGCTGGCGGAATTCACCGCCAGGCGGACGCTCCGCCTGCCCTCAAAGGCAGCCGCCGGGCAGGCTACGCCGCGGGGTACGATGCTACTGACATGGCCAAGCCTTCGCTAACGAGCGTTCAGCTCCGGCCACCATATGAACACTCATAAAATAGCTATTCTGCTCCGCCCAGCGTAAATATGCCGCGCGCAGCGCCGATCGGTCATAGCGTGGAGCGCGGCATTCCGCTTTTCGCGCGACGATCATCATGTCGAGCACGCCTTGGAGGTAAGCGCCGCATCGCGGCTCATTCGCTTGACAGCTTACGAACAACGCCGAGCCCGTCGCCGACGCGGGTTCGGTTTGGCCGATCGCACTATCAGGCAGGGCGGCCAAAGCGGCGCATAACAATATCCATCGCCTTGGCCGCATTTTCGTCTCCTATTCCGCAGTATCATTTCGGAAGGGGCGCACGGCCCTCGACGGCCGGCGCCCCGTGCTGATCCATCATTCGCGGCCGAGCACCTGGCCTTCGGGCGTGACGAACAGTTCGATCGTCTTTCCGTCGCTGTTCTTGCCCTTGATTTCATAGAGCGTGCTTCCGTCCGCCTTTCGGGTGACTTGCTCCGCTTTGCTTATTGACGCGAGTTGCGCGCGTGCCGCGTTCATCGCGGCCTCGGGCACCTGAGCAAGCGGGATGTCTCGTTCGCTGTGCTTGCCGATTATCCGGTTTTCGTTCGCCTCGTGGTTTTGCGCGATCGCCACGCCCGCGATCGCCAGCGCGGCCGCGCCCACGCCTGCGACAACAGTGAGAGTTCGTTTGCTAGCCATGTTCCATTCCACTTCCTGCATAAGGGCCGTGGGGTCGGGCGGGCGGCGGTTACGGCCCAATGAGCCGTCGTCCGAGTTCAACTCCTCTGATTGTTCATCCTGTCGAGCGCCGCGCGCAGCCCACGGGCGAGCTTGGCTGCGTCGTCGTTGGCCCAGAAGTGCATGAAGAACAGCCGCGGCTCGTCGTTTAGCATATGATTATGCAGCGCCGTGACCTCGATCCCGTTCGTCCGCAGCACGCGCAGGACCGGATCGACCTCGTTTGCGACAAGTACGAAATCGCCGGTGATGGCGGCTCGGCCGTCCCCGGTTGGCTGAAAGTTGATCGCGGTCGCCGTGCCCATCGTCGGCGGAGTCTCCATATCGCCGTCCATCAGCCGCTCGGCGCGCGGAAAGCTGTATTGGAGGATGCCACCGGCCGTCTTGCCCTCACCGCCCATCAACCGGTTGAGCGCGGCCACATCGAGGTCGAGCCGCGATGCGGCTGCGCTGGCCGAAGGCGATTGCGGCGCGGCGAGCGGGGTCCGACTGGCTGATAGCGCTTGCCGGAGCGCGGCCGCGAGCTTCACCGGGTCGCCGTGGCCGGCAATGTGCATGTACATGGTCGCAGGCGAAGAGCGGAGCAGGTGATTGTGGAGCGCGGTGATCGTAAAACCGCTTGCGAGCAGGCGGCTCAAAACGGGGTTCACCTCGTCGTGGGTCAGCACGAGATCGCCCATCACCATCGCCTCGTCGCCCATCGGCTGAAACGCCGCCCAAGAGCCGAGCGCGAGGGAGGGCTTGATCGTCACCCCATCCAGCGTGACGCTCAGGTCCGAACGCGGGAAGCTGTAGCGGTGAACGCCCCCCGGCTGTTCGGCCCCCGCTCGTCCTATCGCCCGGTCGACAGCCGACCAGTCCGGCGCTGCCCATGCCGGGCTTGCCAGCAGGAGGCTGGCGAATCCCAAGGCGATGGTCTTTTTCAGCATAATTGATCCTTCATCAGCGCACTCGACACGGAAAGCCTCACGTCATGCGAGCGCGCCGCCGGCGAGCCGCGACATTGCGCTCCGGTTTCTTTCTTCGGGATAAGCAGTCCTATGCTCATGAGGCTTGTGATGCAACCCTTACACTTGTAGGCTAGTGACGATACAACTATGACAAACACACAAGCTTCCCCTTGGTTGCTCCTGATCCCGCAGCTTCCGGCTAAGCCTGCCTATTTGCGGGTGAAGGTCTGGCGGCGTTTGCAGGCGATCGGGGCCGCGCCGCTCAAGAACGCCGTCCATGCGCTCCCCAATCGCGAGGACACGCGCGCGCTGTTCGAAGAACTGCATCGCGAGATCACCGAAAATGGCGGCGAGGCGCTGATCCTCGAAGCGCGCCTTGTCGGCGGCATGGGCGATGCGGAGCTGCGCGGAGTGTTCGACGCTGCGCGTGACGCCGACTATGAGGAGTTGGCACGCGAGGCGCGCGCGCTGTGTGAGGGCGAGTATGTCGCGGCGGCGGATGTGGGCCGCCTGCGCAAACGCCTGAACGAGGTCGCCGCGATCGACTTTTTCGGTGCGCATGGTCGGCAGGCGGCACAGGCCGCCATCACCGAGGCGGACCGCCGCTCTCACCAACATCCCGATGTGAGCGGCCCCGGTGCGCCCGAGCTGACCCCGGCGGAGCTAAAGCGCCGCGTTTGGGTGACGCGCCGCCATGTCCATGTCGATCGCATCGCGTCCGCCTGGCTCATTCGCCGCTTCATCGACCCCGAGGCGAGCTTCAAGTTCGTCGAGGGCAAAGGATATGTGCCGGAGCCTGACGAACTGAGGTTCGACATGGCGGACGCTGAGTTCACCCACGAAGGCGACCGCTGCTCCTTCGAGACCTTGGTGTTCCTCACCGGTCTCGAGACCGACCCCGCGCTGCGGGCGCTCGGCGAAATTGTTCACGACCTTGATATTGCCGATGCTCGGTTCGAGCGCCCGGAAACTCCGGGAGTGAGCGCGCTTATCGCCGGCATCTGTGCCGGCACCGACGACGACGAGGAGCGGATCGCGCGCGGATCGACCGCGCTCGACGGATTCTATGCTCACTTCACCCGGCGAAAAGAGGACTAAAGATGGAGGCCAGCGCACGCGCTGAAATCGCAGTCGAGACGCTGCACGAGCACGGCATCAGCTTTGGCGAGGCGGTGCGCGTCTGGATCAGGGTCGCGCTGCTCAGCTTCGGCGGACCGGCGGGCCAGATAGCGGTGATGCATCGCATCCTGGTCGAGGAGAAGCGCTGGATCGGCGAGGAGCGGTTCCTCCACGCGCTCAACTATTGCATGCTGCTGCCCGGCCCTGAAGCGCAACAGCTAGCTGTCTATATTGGCTGGTTGCTCCATAAGACCAAGGGCGGCCTGGTCGCGGGCGCGCTATTCGTGCTGCCCGGCTTCCTCGCGATTTTAGGGCTCAGCTATGTCTATGTGCTGCTCGGCGAAGTGCCGCTGGTCGAGGGATTGTTCTTCGGATTGAAGGCCGCCGTGCTGGCGGTGGTGCTACAGGCGGTGGTCCGGGTGGGTTCGCGTGCCTTGAAGAACAACGTCATGCGCGGTTTTGCCGCGCTGGCGTTCGTCGCGATCTTCGTGCTCGACGTGCCCTTCCCGCTGATCGTGCTTGCCGCCGCGCTGATCGGCTTCTTCAGTGGCCGCGCTGGTTACGCCGCATTCAAGGGCGGCGGCGGACATGGTCCCGCCGGCGCTGAGATAATCCACGACCGCGACACCGCTCTTGGCGAGGGCCTTCCCGACCATGCCCGGCCGAACCTCTCTTGGTCGCTGCGCATCTCCGGCGTCCTGCTGCTGCTCTGGCTCGGGCCGGTCGCAGCGCTGCTGTTCGCGTTCGGCCCCGACGACGTGTTCAGCCGCATCGCCACCTTCTTCAGCCAGATGGCGGTGGTGACCTTCGGCGGCGCCTATGCGGTGCTCGCCTATGTCGCGCAGGAGGCAGTCGAGACCTATGGCTGGCTCCAGCCCGGCGAGATGCTCGACGGGCTCGGCATGGCCGAGACCACGCCCGGGCCGCTGATCATGGTGACGCAGTTCGTCGGCTTCCTCGCGGCCTTCCGCGAAGCGACCGGGCTGCCGCCGCTCGTCGCCGCGACCTTCGGCGCAATCCTCACCACCTGGGTTACCTTCCTGCCATGCTTCCTGTGGATCTTCGCCGGCGCGCCATTCATCGAGCGGCTGCGCGGCAACCGCGCATTGTCGGCCGCGCTTTCGGCGATCACCGCCGCAGTGGTCGGCGTGATCCTCAATCTGGCGGTCTGGTTTGGTATCCACACTCTGTTCGAGCAAGTCCGCGAAGTGCCGTTCGCAGCCGGCACCATCGATCTCCCAGTCCTAACGTCCGTCAACTGGCCGGCGCTGGCGCTCGCGGTGGGTGCGATACTCGCCATGTTCCGGTTCAAGGCCGGCATGCTGCCGGTGCTCGGCGTCTGCTCGGTCCTCGGGGCCGCATATGTAATGATCATCTGAAGGAGTGACGCGTGACGATCGACCATCTTTCCCGACGCAGTGCAATCGCAACTCTTGGCATCGGAGCCGCCGCCATGACTATCAACGAAGCCTCTGCGCAGACGCCGGCCGCAGCGCCGGCGGCTGTCCCCGCCTTTGCCGGAAATCATCAGGTCAAGCCGCTCAGGTTCAATCCCGCCAGGCTTCACGGCCTCTCCGAAAGGCTGATCACATCGCACCACGAGAACAATTATGCGGGCTCGGTCAAGGCCCTGAATATGATCGAGACACGACTTGCCGCCGCGCTCGCTGACACGGACCTGCCGCCGGTGGTCTATGGCGGATTGAAGCGCGAGGAGCTGCACCGCACCGGCTCGGTCGTGCTCCATGAGGTCTATTTCGACGGGCTCGGCGGCAACGGCCAGGCAGCCGGTTCCATCCGCGACGCGCTGGGCGCGGCGTTCGGCTCGTTCGACCGCTGGGAAGCCGACTTCCGCCGTACCGGGATGAGCCTTGCCGGCGGATCGGGCTGGTGCGTGCTCGTCTACAATCTCCACACGCGCTCGCTGCACAACCATTGGGCGTGGGATCATATGCACGGTGCGATTGCCGGCGTGCCGCTGCTCGCGCTCGATATGTACGAGCACAGTTTCCACATGGATTACGGCACCGCCGCCGCCAAATATGTCGACGCCTTCTTCCGCAACATCGACTGGGAAGTGGTCGACCGGCGCTATGCCGCGGCTTTGCGCGGCGGCGGCTGAACCCGACCGCCGTGGCTTAACACCCACTGCTGCGCGACACCTGAGTTCGCGACCACAAAGGGGACAGGTCCGATGGGGAGATGCAACAATGACATCCGGCCCGAACATCGCTCTTCTTTGGCGTGGGCAAGCAGCCGAGTGGACGCATCGCTTTCATGAAGCCCGGCAGTGGCCGATAATGCAGGCCTTGCGGGCGCTCGGGGCGACCGCAAGGCCTGTACTGTACAGGGACGAGGCGGTTCGCGAGATTCGGGACGAGCTGCTGTCGTGCGACGCAGTGCTGGTCTGGGTGAATCCGTTGGACATTTCAGGCGACCGCTCGCAGCTCGATCCAATGCTGCGCGAAGTCGCGGGGTGCGGCGTTGTCGTCAGCGCGCATCCTGACGTGATCGCCAAAATCGGCGTCAAGGAAGTGCTCTACACAACGCGATCCATGGAATGGGGCAGCGATGTCGATCGATACGTGGACGCTGAAGGCCTTCGCGCTCGTTTCCCCGAACATCTTGCCGCAGGCCCGCGCGTGCTGAAGCCGAACTACGGCAACGGCGGCAGGAATGTATGGCGTGTCCAACTAGACGAAGCGGGAAACGCTCCGGCTTTGAAAACGTCGGTGAAAGTTCAAGAGGCCCGCCAAGGAAGCAAATCGGAGCGCATCAGCCTAGCCGAGGGCTCTGTTGCAAACATTGGTGACGGCCGGGCAGCGTCACCCCGTCTGGGGATCAGGCAGCATTGGCAAAATGCTGATTGAGCACGTCCATGGCCTCGGTCATGACCGAGGGGCCAATGCCAAATGC
>NZ_JABWCU010000042.1 GCF_018491765.1 Novosphingobium profundi
GCGATGACGAGCGTGACGCCCGCCGCCTCGACGCTTTCGCGTGCGCTCTCGGGAATGCCGGCGTCGGTGATGAGGACGTCGATCTCCTCGAGCCCGCACACGATCGCGCCCGAGGATGAGGTGAACTTCGAACTGTCCACCATCAAGATGACCTGCTCGGCCTGATCCATGAAACGGCGTTCGGCCGCGACGAGGATCACGTCGTGCTGCATGACGCCCTGCGGGCCGACGGCGGCCGCGCCCATGAACAGCTTGGGCGCGTGGAAGCGCGGCATCGAATGCTCGCCCGCAGGCGCCAGCACGATGTTCTGCTCGCGAAAGACCATGCCCGAGGGCAGCAGCACGCGCGTGTCGGGCAGCGGCAGCAGGGCATCAACGATGTGCAGCGAATTGGTGAGCACCTGCAGGTTCTTGCCGGCCAGATGGGCGCACATCTGCAGCGTGGTGGTGCCGCCGTCGATCATGATGCCCTCGCCGGGCGAGCACATCCGCGCGGCGGCACGACCGATCGCCTGCTTGGCGGGCAGGTGCTGCGTGATCGCCTGGACGAAGGGCGTGCCGAGCAGGCCGGGAGGGCCCGAGCCGGCGGCCTCGTCGGGCAACCTGGCACCGCCGTGGACGCGCTCGATGCGGCCCGACTCCTCGAGGCGCGTGAGGTCACGCCGGATCGTCGCCGGAGAGGCATCGATGCGCGCTTCCAGCTCGCGATAGGTCACGAAGCCGGTCGGCGTCAGCGCCTCGAGGATCAGTCTTTCCCGTTCTTGCGAATGCATCACCCTGCCATACATCTTGGTCTCGCCCCCGCCTATGCCCGCTCTCAGTGGACCACGCCACCGCTATCGAGCATGTTGCCCAGCCCGATGATGCCGGTCGCCCCGATGAGAAGCGCAATGCCCGCCCACACCATCGTGCGGGTGCGCGTGCTGGCGCCCTTCCATTCCTTGAGCGCGAAGCCCCAGAGCGTGGAAAAGAGGATGATCGAGGCCATGTGCAGCGTCCACGAGGAAAACCCGAAGCGTCCCATCTGGCTCTCGCCCATGGTGTAGAAGAAGAACTGGAAGTACCACAGCGTCCCGCCGAGCGCGGCGAGCAGGTAGTTGACGAGGAGCGGCGCGCGCTGGCTGACGGGCGAGGGGGTGTGAGGATCCGAGCCCGCGCCCGCGTCCGCGATGGCCGCGGGATCGGCGACCGCGCCGAAGAACTGGCCGAAGCTCTTGTTGCGCATGATCAGCCAGGCGCACCAGATCGCGTTGGTGGTGAGGCCGCCCGCCAGCACCACGCAGAGCACCGGAAGGCCCTGGTTCAGGGGGTCGGTGCCCGCAGCCAGGGTCAACTGGCGGATCGGCTCGCCGGCGGCGAGGCCCCAGGCGAAGCAGCCCGACATCACGCCCGAGAAAAGGGCGATGAGGATGCCCTTGCGCAAGTTGAATTCGGCGACGCCCTCGCTTGCGGCCTCGCCGAGTTCGGCGTCCTTGCTGTGTCCGGCAAAGGCGACGACGACGATGCCGACAAGCGTGACGAGAATGCCGAGCAGGGTCAATTGGCCGCTGAGGCTGGCGGCGACGGCGCCGATCGTGCCGTGGTAGATCGGCGGCCCGAGCGTGCCGATCACGGTGGTGATGCCAAGCGCCACCGCCATGCCGAGCGAGAGGCCGAGATAGCGCATGGTGAGCCCGAAGGTGAGCCCGCCAAAGCCCCAGAGCGCGCCCCAGAACCAGCACCACCAGAGCGTTTCGGTGGGCGTCTGGGAAAGAACGCCAAGCAAGTTCTCGGTGCGCAGCGAGGCGAAGAGCCAGGGGGCGATGGCCCAGGAGAACAGACCTCCCGCCAGCCAGAAGATCTCCCAGGACCACAGCTTGATGCGCTTATAGGGCACGTAGAAACTGGCCGAGGCGAAACCGCCGATCCAGTGGAAGATGACACCCAGGGCGGGATTTGGGCCCATGACTTGCGGTTCCTCTCGGTTTGTTCGTGTTGGTATGGGCCTGCCTCTTGGACGGGCGGGCCCTTGGGGGTACGGGACAAGGCCCGCACCCCGGTAGAACGGGTCAGACGCGCGCGATCACGCTGGCGTCGATCTCGGCGATGCGGGTGGTGCCGGTCAGCGCCATGGCGACGCGCATCTCGGCTTCGATCAGGCGCAGCATCTTGAGCACGCCCGCTTCGCCATCTGCGCCCAGCGCCCAGGCCCAGGCGCGGCCGAGCAGGACCCCCTTGGCGCCCAGCGCCAGCATGCGCACTACGTCGAGACCCGAGCGGATGCCGCCATCGGCAAGCACGGTGAGCCGGTCACCCACCGCGTCGGCGATCGGGGGCAGCGCGCGCGCGCTGGAGAGAACGCCGTCGAGCTGGCGCCCGCCGTGGTTCGAAACGACGATGCCGTCCGCGCCCAGTTCGGCGGCCTCCTTGGCATCCTCAGGGTCGAGGATGCCCTTGATCACGAGCGGCCCGTTCCATTCGGCGCGGATGAAATCCAGGTCGCGCCAGTTGATCGAGGGGTCGAAGTTGTTGCGCATCCAGGCGAAGAAGTCCTCGATCCCGGTGTTGCCCTTGAGCACGGGCGCGACGTTGCCCAGCGTGTGGGGGCGCCCGTTGAGGCCCACGTCCCAGGCCCAGCCGGGGCGCATCATGGCCTGGCCGGTCCGCCACAGCGCACCCTTGAGCCCGCCCGAGCCGGCAAGGCCGGTGTGGTAGTCGCGGTAGCGGCTGCCGGGCACGGGCATGTCGACGGTGAAGACGAGGGTGGAGCATCCCGCCTCGCGCGCCTGGACCAGCAGGTCCTTCATGAATGCGCGGTCGCGGATCATGTAGAGCTGGAACCAGAACGGTTTGCTGGCGGCCTTGGCGACTTCGCCGATGGTGCAGGCGCCCACGGTCGAAAGCGTGAAAGGCACGCCCGCCGCCTCGGCCGCGCGCACCGCCTGGCATTCGCCGCGCCTTGCGTTGAGCCCGGCAAGCCCGATCGGGGCGAGGGCGAGGGGCAGCGCGACCTTCTGGCCGAACAGCTCGGTCGAAAGGTCGAGCTGCGAAACGTCGCGCAGCACGCGTTGGCGCAGGGCCAGTTCGGCAAGGTCCGAGACGTTGCGGCGCAGCGTCGCCTCGGCGTAGGAGCCGCCGTCGATATATTCGAACAGGAAACGCGGCAGGCGACGGCGCGCCGCCTCGCGGAAATCGGGAACGGATGCGGTGATCATGCGGCAACCTGCCGCATGTGGGCGTGCCAGCGCGCGCGGTAGGCCGCGAGGTCGCCTTCGAGCGGTTCGACGCGGGTGAGGCCGCCGCGCGCCTCGAGCCCGGGATCGACGAGGCGCAGCGCACCGAACGAGACGTCGTTGTGCGCATTGGCGAGGTAGACCTTCGTATGTGGCCGCAGCGCGGCAAGCGCGCGCACGAAGACTTCGGCCTCGGCGAAGCGGCCCTCGATCAGCAGCGTCTCCTTGGCGCCGATCAGGTCGAGCGCGGTGTCGGCCACCATCGCGGCGTAGAGGCAGATGGCCGCGCGCCGGGCGTACCAGGTGCCCGCCCATTCTTCTGGGCGGTCTACCCACTGCGCCTGCCCGTTGGGGAAGGGCCCGAAGCCCGGCGCGAGTGTGGGCATCATCATCGTCCCGCGCGCGAGCAGGCCGGGCACGGCGGCCATGAGCTTGGGCTGGTCGGGACGGATATCGACGCGGCGGGTGTCGATCTGGATGATCTGCTCGATCTCGCGCCCGCCCATGAAGCGCGCCGAAGGCACCGGCTCGCCATAGGCATCGACGTTGACGAGCGTGTCGCGCGCCTCGGGCAGGCTGGCCAGTGAAACGGGCTCGCGGGCAAGGCGCATGGCAATGAACCAGGTGCCGGTGGAAAGGATCGTCGCCTCGGCGTCGGCGATCTCGGGAAAGCCGCGCGCGGCGAGGAGGGCGGCGTTCGAATCGTGGATGCCGGCAAGCACCTGCGCCTCGGCGGGAAGTCCGGTCTCGGCGGCGAGGTCCGCGCGCAGCGTGCCCACCACGTCGCCCGCTCGCTTGACGGGGGCGAACCGAGTGGCCCAGCCCTGCTTCTGGGCCAGGGGCGAGAAGGTGCCCTCGACCGGGCACCACAAGTCGGTGTGGCAACCCAGGCTGGTGGTCTCGCTGACGGCGATGCCGGTCAGGAACCAGGCCCAGTACTGCGCCCAGGGCACGAGTGTCGCGCCGGCCATGGTCTCGGGATAGTGGCGGTCCATCCAGAAGACTTGCGCCCCCAGGTTCAGGCCGTCGGGCAGGGCGGGCGAACCGGTCAGCGTGAAGCGATCGCGCGCGCGGCGGTAGTCGGACATGACCTCTTCGGGCGGCGACTGTTCGTAGTCGACCGGCGCGAAGAGGGCGCCCTCGCACCCGCTTTCGCCGCCCAGCGCGACGAAGCCGGCACCATGGGCGACCGGGATCAATTTCTCGACCGGATGATCGGCCCAGCCGCGCAGCGTCGCGCGAATCCAGTTGCCGATCCCGGTGGCGTCGAGGCGACGGATTCCATCGATTTCATGGGTTTCGTTGGGGCGCACCTGGCGGTCGACCATCGTGCCCTCGCGCGTCCACAAGGACAGCTTGCTCAGGGTCTTGCCGATGTCGACGACGATGAATGTGCCTTTGGCCGTCATAAGCTCTCAAACTCTCCCATGCCGTCCCACCATGCTCGAAGATGGTGTTGTGTGATTGCATTTGATCGTTTAGTATCGGATTAGATCGAAGATGAAAAGAGTGATTCTTTCGAGAGGATGACCATGGATACGCTTACTGCCCCCGCTCGTACGGCTGCCATTCCCTTCGCTGTTCCGTCGAGCCGCTGGGACGACGCGCACGCCGCGACGCTCAGCCCCGCCGAACTGCTGCTTTACCGTTCGAACCTGCTGGGTTCGGACCTCACTGTCACGAACTTTGGTGGCGGCAACACTTCGGCCAAGCTGACCGAGACCGATCCGCTCACCGGCGAGAGCGTCGAAGTGCTCTGGGTCAAGGGTTCGGGCGGCGACATCGGCTCGATGAAGCTCGATGGTTTTGCGACGCTCTACATGGACAAGCTGCTCGGCCTCCAGGCGCACTACGCGGGCCCTGAGGACGACGACAAGATGGTCGGCTTCCTGCCGCACTGCACCTACAACCTCAACGGCCGCGCGGCCTCGATCGACACCCCGCTGCACTCGCAGCTGCCCTTCGCGCACGTCGACCACGTTCACCCCGACGCGATCATCGCGCTGGCGGCCTCCTCGAACGGCGAAGCTGCCACGCAGGAAATCTGGGGCGGCAAGATCGGCTGGCTGCCGTGGAAGCGCCCGGGCTACACGCTGGGCGTCATGCTGCGCGAATACGTCGCGGCCAACCCGCATGTCGAAGGCGTGATGCTGGCCGGTCATGGCATCATCTGCTGGGCCGACAGCGCCAAGGCCTGCTACGAACACACCGTCGAGTTGATCGCGGATGCCGCGAACTACCTCAACGCCAAGCTTTCCGAAAAACCCGCTTTCGGCGGTCCGGTCCACAATCTCTCCTCCGACCGGGCGGCCATTGCTGCCGACCTTATGCCGCGCCTTCGTGGTCTCATGACCGGTGCGCGGCGTAAGGTCGGTCATTTTTCGGATGACGCCGAAGCGCTCGAGTTCGTGAACTCGGCCGAGTTCGAACGCCTCGCCGCGCTCGGCACCTCGTGCCCGGACCATTTCCTGCGCACCAAGATCGCGCCGCTCACGCTCGATCCGGCAAAGCTTTCCGACGATGACTATCTTGCGCAGAAGATCGCCGATTACCGCGACCTTTATGCGGCGTATTACGAGCGCTGCAAGCGCCCCAACTCGCCCGCGATGCGCGATGCCAACCCGGTCGTCGTGCTGGTGCCGGGCGTCGGTCGCATCACTTTCGCCACGGACAAGACCACCGCGCGCCTGGCCGGGGAATTCTACGGCAACGCGATCAACGTGATGCGCGGCGCCGAGGCGATCGGCGAATACATCGCGCTCGACGAGCAGGAAGCCTTCGACATCGAGTACTGGCTGCTCGAGGAAGCCAAGCTCCAGCGCATGCCCGCGCCCAAGCCGCTGGTCGGCCGCATTGCGCTGGTCACCGGCGGCGCGGGTGGCATCGGGGCTGCGACGGCGGCGCGCCTGATGGCCGATGGCGCCTGCGTCATGCTGGCTGACCGCGCGGCCGATGCAATCGAGGAAGTGCGCGCCGGTTTTGCGAAGCAGTTCGGCAAGGACGTGGTGCGCGCCACGGTGTGCGACGTGACCGACGAGGCGCAGGTCGCCGAGGCCTTCGCCGCCTGTGCCCGCGAATTCGGCGGCCTCGACATCCTCGTCGCCAACGCAGGCATCGCCTCCTCGGCGCCGATCGAGGAAACCACCATCGAGCTGTGGGACCGCAACTACGACGTGCTGGCCCAGGGCTACTTCCTCACCAGCCGTGCCGCCTGGCCGCTGCTGAAGCGCATGAAGGACCAGGGCGGTTCGTCGGTCGTCTTCATCGGCTCGAAGAACGCAGTGGCCGCCGCCACCAACGCCAGCGCCTACGCTTCGGCCAAGGCGGCGGCGAACCACCTGGCGCGCTGCCTGGCGCTCGAGGGCGCTCCGGCGGGCATTCGCGTCAACACCGTCAATCCCGATGCGGTCATCAAGGGCAGCAAGATCTGGGACGGCGACTGGCGCAAGGAGCGCGCGGGCGCTTATGGCATCGACTCCGGCGCCGCGCTGGAAGAGCACTACCGCAAGCGCTCGATGTTGGGTCGCGACGTGCTGCCCTCCGACATTGCCGAGGCGGTCTACTTCCTGGCCTCGGACATGTCGGCCAAGTCGACCGGCAACATGGTCAACGTGGATGCCGGCAACGCGCAGGCCTTCACCCGCTGATCGAACGTGACCCGCGGCGCCCCTCTTGACCGGGGCGCCACGGGCGCCTTCAACGCCATGCAAGACGATCCGGTGAAGCCGGACCTGAGAGGACGAATTCCATGACCAACCTGCCGATTTCCGACGAACTGATCGCCGAGGCCAACGCCCGCGAGATGGACGCGCTCGAGGACGAATATGGCGCACTTGGCCGCAAGCTCGAGCGTGCCGGTATCGATATCGACACGATCAAGAACCGCGTGGCGGACTTCTCCGTCGCGGTACCCTCGTGGGGCGCGGGGCGCGGCGGTACGCGCTTTGCCAAGTTCCCGATCCCCGGCGAGCCGACCTCGATCCACGAGAAGCTCGAGGACTGCGCGGTCATCAACCAGCTCTCGCGCCTGACCCCGCGCGTCTCGCCGCACTTCCCCTGGGACAAGGTTTCCGACTACGGCGCGCTGCGCGAGGAAGCGGCGAGCCTGGGCCTCGGCTTCGACGCGGTGAACTCGAACACCTTCCAGGACCAGAAGGACCAGGCGCAGACCTACGCCACCGGTTCGCTCTCCTCGACGGTCGCGGCCACCCGCGCGCAGGCGGTCGAGCACAACATCGAGTGCATCGAGATCGGCAAGCAGCTCGGCTCCACCGACCTCACCGTGTGGGTCGGCGATGGCACCAACTTCCCTGGCCAGCAGGACCTGGGGCGCAGCCTCGACCGCTACCTCGAGGCCGCGAGCCAGGTCTACGCCGCGCTGCCCGACGACTGGCGCATGCTGCTCGAGCACAAGATGTTCGAACCGGCCTTCTACTCGACCGTGATCCAGGACTGGGGTTCCTCGATCCTCGCCGCGCAGGAGCTGGGCCCCAAGGCCAAGTGCCTCGTCGACCTTGGCCACCACGCGCCCAACGTCAACATCGAGCAGATCGTGGCGCGCCTGCACCGCTTCGGCAAGCTGGGCGGCTTCCACTTCAACGACAGCAAGTACGGCGACGACGACCTCGATTCGGGCTCGATCAATCCGCACCAGCTGTTCCTCGTCTTCAACGAACTGGTCGAGGCCGAGCTGAATCCGCGTGACGGCTTCAACCCCAGCTACATGATCGACCAGTCGCACAACGTGACCGATCCGATCGAGTCGATGATGAGTTCGGCCGAGGCAATCGGGTCGTGCTACGCCAAGGCGCTGCTGGTCGACCGCGAGGGGCTCCACCTCGCGCAGGAAGCCAATGACACGATGATGGCCTTCCAGGCGCTGCGCCGCGCCTACAACGTCGATGTCGCGCCGATCCTCGCCAAGGCGCGTCTCGAGGCGGGCGGCGCGATCGACGTGCTGGGCGTCTACCGCGAGAGCCGCTACCGCGACCGCAAGGCGCAGGAGCGCAAGGCGGTGGGTCTGGGCGCCGGTATCGTCTGATCCGGTCCGACAGGACGAAATACGAAGAAGGGGGGGGGCGCCGACCGCGCTTCCCCCCTTTTTTCATGCCGCGCTCGCGGGCTGGTCAGTCCGCGAGGGCGGTGTAGCGAAAGTCGCGAAAGCGCGCCTCGCCTTGCCCGGCCGCGTAGAGGCCCGGGCGCAGCATCAGGAACCCGCCCCGCACATTGTGGTGGTAGCCCGAGACTTCCATGCCGCGATCGAAGCGCTGCCAGGTCTTGCCGCCATCGCCTGAGGTGTGGATCGCGACGATGTGGCGTCGGTTGGTGATCCGCATCTTCATGCGGCGGCCGTGGGGGTTCGCAGGGCGCGCGCGCTCGATCCCGTACTGGTGCGTGACGAAGCGCCCTGCGTCGAAGCCAAGTCCGGCGTAGAGCTTGTCGTCGTAGAACAGGACGAGGCCCGCGGTGCAGCCCGGGTCGATCTCGATGTCGCATTCGAAGCGGTAGCTGGTGTCGCCCGCGATCAGCAGCAGCGGCGAGCCGCTCGAGGGGGCGAGCCCCTTCGCGGCGAAATGGAGTACGCCCTCCACGCTGCGACAGCGCGCGGCTTCCTCGGGCACGGGACGGAAGAACGACCAGCGCGTGCCGAGCGCGAGGGGAGCACCAAAGTCGTCGGACAGCGCCATGCCGTGGGGCAGCGCGGAGCCGCCTTCGGGAGCGGGCAGGGGGTGGGCCAGATCACCGCCGGTCATATGGAACCAGTCGTCGGCGTCCCAGGTCACGGTGTCGAGCAGGCACTGGCGCCCGAGCGTCCAGAAATCGGCTTCGTATCCATGGTAGAGCGCGTACCAGCGCGTGTCTGGGCCTTCCACCAAGGAGGCGTGGCCGCGCGACCACCAGGCCTCGTCCTGGCTCCGGGTGCGCACCAGCGGATTGCCGGGGTGGTGCTGCCAGGGACCGTGGATCGAGCGCGACCTGGCGGCGATGACCATGTGGCCGGTCGGCGGGCCGGCGGTGCCGCCGACCGCAGTCAGCATGTAGAACCAGTCGCCATGGCGATGGATCTTGGGACCCTCGGGCGAAAAGCCTTCGACGTCCCAGTCTTCGGGATAGCGCCAGGGATCGTAGACATGCTCGACTTCGCCGGCGAGCGACAGCCCGTCGTCCGACAGGCGGACCCGGTCTCCGCCCGAGAGGAACAGCCAGCGCGAACCGTCCTCGCCCACCGCATGGCACGGGTCGATGTGGTCGTGGAGGCCGAGCGGGACGGGATCGCTCCAGGGGCCGTCGATGTGTTGGGCCGTGATGACGAAAATGTCGTTGGGTTCGGCCTTGACCGGGATGTAGAGGAAATAGCGCCCGGCGTGCTTTTCCAGGCTCACCGCCCAGACCGAGCCGATGTTGCGAGTGAGCGCGGGCTGGCGGGGTTGCCAGTTCACCAGGTCGCGGCTGTGCCAGATGGTGAGGCCGGGGTAGGAATCGAAGCTTGAAAAGGTGAGGTAGTAATCCTCGCCGTCCTTGAGCACCGCCGGGTCGGGCCGGTCGCCCGAGAGCACGGGGTTGAGGAAGGTGCCGTTGCCGAGGTCGGCCACGCGCTGGTTGTCGCGCCCGCGCCGCCAGCGGGGCGAGGCCCCCTGGCCAGTTGCCGGGGCGGGCGGGAGGAGAGGAGGTTCGCCCGCCCCGGCTGCGGCGGCCGAGCCGGTCGGCGCCGCCAGAGCGACTGCGCTGAGAGCCCCCGCCTTGAGCGCATCGCGTCTGTTCAAGGTCATCGTTTCATCCAAATCCCGTGCTGCGGGCCCAGGCGCGCCACAGTTCGGGCCAGGCCTCGACCGGTTTGCCGATCGTCGTGCGCAGTCCGAAGCCGTGCCCGCCATGGGCGAAAAGATGGGTTTCCACGGGCACGGCGCGCGCCTTCAGCGCCGCGCGCAGGCGCAGCGTGTTGTCGACCGGCACGACGTCGTCGTCCTCGGCGTGGAGGAGGAAGTGGGGCGGGGCATCGGCGGGCACGTTGCGATCGGGGGAATGCGCCGTCGCAAGGCCGTCCGAGGGCGCGGGGCCGAGCAGGAGGTCGCGCGAACCGGCATGCGCGATGGCCGGATCCATCGACACCACGGGGTAGACGGGCGCGGCGCAGAAGGGCCGCGCGGACAGCGTGTCGGCGGCATCGATCGGGGCGTAGACGTGCGCGGCGAAACGCGCGGCAAGATCGGCGCAGAGATGCCCTCCGGCCGAAAAGCCCATCGCCGCGACCCGTTCGGGGGAAATGGCGAATTCACGAGCGCGCTGGCGGATGAGACGCATTGCGCGCTGCGCGTCGGCGAGGGGAACGTCGGCCCGGTTCGCCCAACCCTCGCCAGGCAGGCGATAGAACAGGACGAAGGCGGTGAAGCCACGCGCGCAGAGCCAGCGCGCCATCTCGAAGCCTTCCTTGTCGACCACGACGTGCTTGTAGCCGCCACCCGGAGTCAACAGTACGGCGCCACCATTGGGGCGGTCGGGTCGGAACACCACCAGGCGCGGGCAGCTGATGCCCGCGACCGCGCGGTCGGTGACGAGATCGCTCTGCGAACGTTCGGTGACCGTTTCAATCGGCGGTGTTGCGGGCAAGCCCGGCGCGCCCGCCGGCCACAGGTCGATGGTCTCGACGGGCTGCGGCAGGCCTGGCGCGCGCGGGCTGTCCGCGCGTGGGGGCGGGGTCTGGGCGCTGGCTTTGCCTGCACCGAATGCAAGCCCCGAGACGAGGGAGGCGGACACGAACGACCGGCGGTCGAGGATCATGGCGTCTGTCCCTTGTCCCGGAGCATCAGGCTACTTCACCCGATCAGTAGCTGAAGCGCGCACCGAACAGGAAGGTGCGGCCATAGTGGTTGTTCTCGTAATTGCGGTTCGCTGCGAGGTCGGTGTAGCGATAGCGATAGTTGTCGGTGAGGTTGGTGCCCTCGAGCGAGACCTCGATGTGGTCGGTGAACTTGTAGCGGATCGAGGCGTCGACGTTCAGGGAACTGCCATAGCCCTCGAACACGTTGTTGTTGCCGCTCGTGCTGTCGTTGTAGCCGCTGCGGTAGGCGACCGAGCCACGCACCGAGAACTTGCCGTCGTCGTAGTAGGCCGTGCCGTTCCACGAACGCTTGGCAAGGCCGAGCAGCGGCTGGACGTAGTCTCCGTTGGCCACCGCGACCAGTTTGTTGGTGGTCGGGTCATAGACCAGCGCGCCCGCGACCGAGTAGTCGACGTCGCTCTTCACCAGCGTCAGGTTGGCGAGCACGCCGAAGTGGCGAAGCGTTTCCGAGAAGGTCGAGAAGGGCAGTTGCAGCGAGAGCTCGATGCCCTTCAGGTTCGCGCCGGGGCCGTTGCCGGTGGTGCGGAATTCGAACTGGCGGTTCGGATCGCTGCCGCCGACGACCGCCTCGTAGGCAGGCGTGCCCGGCGTCAGCAGCGAGATCGGCAACCCGCTGTCGGCATAAGTGCCCTGAAGCGAGGTCGAAATCGGGAAGCTGACGATGTCCTTCGCGAAGACCGCGACCGAAGCCAGCGCGCCGGGGGCAAAGTACCATTCGGCCGCGAGGTCGTAAGTCGTCGCGCGGTAGGGATCGAGGAACGGATTGCCCGAGCTGACGCGGAAGTTGAACTGGTCGACCGAACCGCCAGGGGTCAGGCTGCCCAGCGTCGGACGGGTGATTACCTTGGCGATCGCGCCGCGCAGGATCACGTTGTCGGCCGGGTAGAGGTTCAGGTTGAACGAGGGCAGGAAGTCGTCGTAGTCGCGCTTGACCGTGACATAGGTCCCGTCGGTATAGCCCGAGGACGACTGTTTGGTCTTGGCGTAGCGCACGCCGGCGTTGCCGTTGAGGCGCATGCCGAACAGTTCGGTCTCGAACTGGGTCATGAACCAGCCGCCCATGGTCTTCTCGGTCACCTCGCGCGTTTCGCCTTGCTGGAGCACGGCTTCGCGGTTGTAGAGGTCGACGAAGTCGGTGGCGGCATCGAGGTTGGGCACGACCCAGGCGTTGGTGTTGCCCGAGGGCTGGCCCGCGTTGCCCAGCTCGAAGATATCGGCCAGGTCGCTGGTCACGGGTGCGCCGTTGGTGCCCGAAGCGCAGGTGAAGGCCGAGCAGTAGGTCGCGTCGCGACGGTAGCCCACCGTGCTGAAGTCGAACTGACGGAAGAACCCGCCCGCCAACAACTTGAAGTTGTCGGTGACGTCCCAGTCCACATCGCCCGAGAAGGTCTTGAACTTGTTGGTAAGGTAGGAGGGGCGGTCGCGGAATTCGGCGAATTCGAAGGCGCTGGGATCGGTGATCGAACTGCCGAAGGTCAGCAGCGGCGACTTCATGTCCGAATAGTCGTAGTGGTAGCCCGTGGCGTCGCGGTCGTCGAAGGCGATCGTCGTCTCGACCGGGATGTCGGCCTGCGACTTGGAAAAGCCGCCCAGCAGGTTGACCTTGACGGTATCCGAGAGGCGCTGCTCGAGCCGGGCGGAGAGCTGGTAGAACTCGGTCTGGCTTTCGCGGTGGTAGCGTTCGGTGCGCACGTAGACGTTGTCGAGATCGGCCGAGATCAGATTGTTGTCGGCGTCGATCACGTAGTTCGAGACGTCGATGCTCTTCTCGTTGCTGCGCAGCAGGACTTCGCCCCAGTATTCGTCGCGGTTTTCCTTGAAGCGCGAATAGAGACCGTCGATCGAGAGCTTGGTGTCCTCGGTCGGCTCCCATTGGATCGAGCCGGTGGCACCCAGGCGCTCGCGGTCGTGGCTGACGAGGCCGTAGCGCGGGATGCGCGGGTGAAAGGCTTCGGCCACCTCGATGCAGGCATCGGAAGGGTTGGCGACGAAGTTCGACCCGCTCATGCAGGTCTCGCCGTTGACCGAACGGAACGGTGCCTGCGCCCAGCGCACCGAGTTGTTGCCCAACTCGAGCGTCGTGTAGTCCGACCAGGCGACCGAAGCCGATACCCCGAACGTGTGGTCCTCGTTCACCCAGGCGACGAGCCCGGCAAGGCGCGGGTCGACGTCCTTCGAGAGATCGTTGTAGCGCCCCTGCGCCGAGGCGACGGCGGTGAAGCCCGACTTACCCTGCAAGGGCGCGCCGGTGTTGAGATCGACCACGGCGCCCAGCGAACCTTCGTCGAGCGCAGCCTCGGCGGTCTTGTGGACGACGATCGAGCTGAACAGCTCGGACGCGAAGACGTTGAAGTCGAAGGCACGGTCGCGGTTGGCCGAGGCGCCATCGGTCGAGGTGGCGATCGTTTCCATGCCGTTGACGCGCACGCGGGTGAACTGCGCGCCGAGGCCACGCACGGTGATCGCGCGCCCTTCGCCCGCATCGCGCTGGATCGAGATGCCGGGGATGCGCTGGAGCGATTCGGCCAGGTTCTGGTCGGGGAACTTGGCGATGTCCTCGGCGACGATCGCGTCGACCGCGCCGATCGACTCGCGCTTGACGTTGATCGCGGCATCGAGAGACTGGCGGTAGCCGGTCACGATGATCGCTTCGGGATCGACGGTGCCGGTGGCATCGCCGGCCACGTCCTGGGCGAGAGCCATCTGCGGAAGCGCGAGCGCGCTGGTCGCCGCCAAGGCGCTCTTGACTAGTGAAATCCTCGTTACATGCTTGCGCATGGCCTCATCCCCTCACTTGGCTCATTAGCCTTATGTTACCGGTGTCAGAAACGCGCGTGTCGCCTCGCGTTCCTGGCATTGCATCGTCTCCCGGCGCCTTGCAGCGCCCACTTGCAGCGGAGAGTTCCACCGCTCCGGTATTCCGTTCTCGGGTATTGCCCTCTTTGGTAACCGGTGTCATTGTTATGAGCGCAGGGCACCCATCCTGTCAAGAAGATGAACGAAGTGGGAGATGTGATTTGAATTTGCGCAAGCATGCTCGCCGTTTGACGCTGATCGCGCTGTCCGGTTGCGCTGTGTCCGGGGCCGCTTTCGCCGCTCCGGTGGAGCCGACGCACGGCGGGGAGGGCGGGCGAGTCGTCCGCGTGACCACGCTCGCCAAGGACGGTCCGGGATCGCTCGCGGCGGCGCTCGCCACCAAGGGCAAACGCGTGATCGTGTTCGAGGTGGGCGGGGTGATCGACCTCGAACGCTCGGTGCTCGAGATTGCCGAGCCTTACGCCACGATCGCCGGGCAAACCGCGCCTTCGCCGGGCATCACGATCATCCGGGGGGGCATCGACCTCAAGGGCCACGACGTCATCCTCAGCCATCTGCGGATCATGACCGGGGTCGACGGCCAGCCAAAGCTTTCGGGCTGGGAGGCCGACGCCTTCTCCACCGTTGCGGCGCACAACGTGATCGTCGAACATTGCAGTTTCTTCTGGGCGGTCGACGAGAACATGTCGGCTTCGGGGCCGCGTTTCACCGGCAATACCGTGAACGACTGGCGCAAGGGCACCAGCCACGACATCCTCTTCCGCGAAAACCTCGCCGCCGAGGGGCTCGCCGATGCGAGCCACCCCAAGGGCGAGCACTCGAAGGGCACGCTGGTCCACGACAACGCCACGAACATTACCTTCTACCGCAACCTTTGGGCGCACAACATGGAGCGCTCGCCGCTGGTGAAGGGCGGCGCGCAGGTCCTGATGATCAACAACATGATCTACGATCCCGGCCACCGCGCGGTGCACTACAACCTCATGAACCTCGAATGGGCGGGCCATGACTACGTCACGGGCGAGATCACGGCGGTGGGCAACCTGATGCGCGCGGGCAATTCGACCGCGCCAGGCCTTCCGTTCCTGACGCTGGGCGGTGACGGCGACCTTGCGTTCTACGGCAAGGACAACAAGGCGGTCGACCGTTGGGGCAACCCGGAAGCGACGTTCGGGCGCTATGGCGTGACGAAGGCAAGGCTGATCGAGAAGGATGCGCCGATGGCGGGTCTTGACGGTTACGACATCCTGCCCGCCGACGGCCTCGAGACGAGCTTGCTTGCGAGCGTCGGCGCACGCCCCTGGGACCGTGCCCCGGACGACATCCGCGTGCTGTTCTTCGTGGCCGAGGGACGCGGTGAGATCCTCGATGATGAGAAGGTCGTTGGCGGCTATCCGCATCCGGCGCCCACGCGTGCGCCTTTCGTGGAGAAGGATTGGAACATGGTGACGATGACGCCGGTCTCGGGCATCTATCCCGGGCAGAAGGCGGGCGCGCAGGAGAAGCTCTCGGCGCGCGACAAGGCGATGCGGCAGTGATCGTGGCCGCCTTGCTGCTGGCCGCTGCGCCCCCGATGGCTGTGATCGACGAGGCCGATACCGTGCGTGAGGAAGCCCCTCCGCACGGGGCCATCGGCATGAGCACCGCCTATCGCATTTCGGACGCGGCGCCTTCGCCGCGCACGATGGAGTTCCGCCGCCGGGTGCTGCATCCCGGCAGCGCCATCGGCGAACACCCCATCGCGCACGACGAGGTCTACTACGTGCTCTCGGGCGAGGGCGAGGTGATCTCGGACGGCCAAAGCGCGCGCGTTCGCGCCGGCATGGCGGCCTATCTCTACACCGGTGCGGTGGTGGGGATCCGCCAGCTCGGCGAGGAGCCCCTCTCGCTGATCGTGGCCTATCCCAATCCGCCCGCCACGAAGGAGGAATGAGGCGGCGTCAGGTCCCCGGCTGGACGTAGGGCGCGAGCGACCAGAATTCGCGCTCCCAGCGGCGGGGATCGTCCTTTGCGCGCACCGTATCGTCGAAAATCATGGTCGTGCGCGCGGGCAGGGCATAGCGCGGCCAGTCGTCGCGCCCGGGCGTGCCGGTCCTGGCCAGGCTCGTGAAGGCACGCATCATCGCGGCGCTGAGCGCGCGGGCCTTGGCGTCGCTGCCCGAATAGCTGCCCGGGGCGTCAAGCGTGCCGAAGACATAGGGAATGTCGTCGGTGTGCGCGGCGCCGCGCAAGGGGTCGCGCGGGGAAGGGCGGTCGAGTTGGTAGACCCAGGTATCGCTGGCCCCGGCGCGGGCTCGTTCGTCGGCCTCGATCACTTGTCCCGGCCAGGATCGGCCGGCGGTGGTCGCTGCGTAGTAGATGCGCTCGGCGCTCCAGTCGGGGAAGTGGGCGCGGTATTGCGCGGTGACCCAGACGGGGTCGAGGTCGATCTTGATCTCGCGCCCGATCCGTTCGGCCAGGTTGTCCCAGTCGAGCCCGGCAAGCCTGGGCCCGCGTGGGTCGAGGAAGGCGCGGGTCTCCTCGCGCGTGTTGCCCAGGATCATCGGAACGCCGAGCGACTGCGGCGCGGCGTCGGGCCAGAACGGGTGGCGCGGCAGATTGGTCATGTCGAGCACGGGCCCGAAGTAAAGCGGCCCTGCGCCCATCACGGGATCGGTGGCCTCGAGCGCTTCGACCAGCCGCTCGACCGGCATCGTGCGCAAGCTTTCGACATCGTGGGCGCCGAGCTTTAGCGCGGTGAGGAGCGCCTGCGTGCGGCGCCAGGCATGCGCTGGACCACTCGCCTGGACCTGCTGTCCGCTCATCGTGGCGGCACAGTGGAACAGGCCTTTCGCGGCGGGCATGGCCATGAGGGTCGCGATCTTCGCCCCGCCGCCCGACTGGCCGAAGACCATGACCCGTGCCGGGTCGCCGCCGAACGCCGCGATATTCGCGCGCACCCAGTGGAGCGCGAGGACGAGGTCGAGCTGGCCGAGGTTGCCGCTGTCGGCGAAGCGCGGGCCGAAGGGCTTGAGCCAGGCATAGCCGAGCGCGTTGAGGCGGTGGTTTACGGTGACCACCACGACATCGCCCTGCGCGGCCAGCTTCGCACCGTGGGTGAGGGGATCGGTGACCGAGCCTGTCGTGTAAGCCCCGCCGTGGAAGTAGACCATGACCGCGCGGCGCGCGCGCGGATCGGCTTCGGGCGTCCAGATATTGAGGAAGAGGCAATCCTCGCTTTGCATCTGGTCGGAAAGAGCGCGCTGCGGGCAGAGCGGGCCGAACTGCCGGGCCGGGGTGGGCGCTTGCGGATAGGGTTCGGCCAGCGCGCGGGCGAAGCGGGCGGCGCGGCCATAGCGGATGCCCAGGAAGGCGCAAGTGCCTTGCTCGATCACCCCCGCATAGCGACCCGCGATGGCCCCGCGTGGCATGGCGGCCCGCAGGGCGGGTGCACTGGCTGCCAAGGTGGCGGCTCCGCCCGCCAGCACCGCGCGGCGGCTGGCG
>NZ_JABWCU010000043.1 GCF_018491765.1 Novosphingobium profundi
ACCAGCGTACCGCCCACAGGATGACCTCTCCGGTAAAATGCCGCCCTTTGAAATCGTCCATCACAACCGACCTTACCAATCCAAGGACCCAACCTTGGCAACCGCAGCAGAGTTTGCAACAGAGCCCCCATGAGCATCACCCCGTTGTGGCGGTAACGGCAGCCGCAACGGAGGGGACGATCTGGACCTGCCCGATGCATCCGGAAATCCGCCGGGACGCTCCGGGCAGTTGCCCGATCTGCGGCATGGCGCTCGAGCCGCTGATCGCGGCGGCGGATGCCGGACCGAGTCCCGAACTTGCCGATATGACCCGGCGCTTCTGGATCGGCCTCGCGCTCGCCTTGCCCGTGTTCCTGCTGGAGATGGGCGGCCACCTGATCCCGGCGCTGCACCATCTGGTGCCGATGAACCTCTCGATCTGGATCCAGTTCGTACTGGCGACCCCGGTGGTGCTGTGGGCGGGCTGGCCGTTCTTCGAGCGTGGCTGGGCGTCGATCGTCAACCGCAGCCTCAACATGTTCACGCTGATCGCGATGGGCACCGGCGTCGCCTGGGGATACAGCATCGTCGCGACATTTGCGCCGCAGCTTTTCCCGCAGGCTTTCCGTGACGCCGATTGAAGTGGTGCCAGTTTTCTGGACAGGGTGTTAAGCTACTCCCGACCTGACGGATTGGTACGGGAATGAAGACGACAAGGAAGCGCTACAGCGCTGATTTCAAGGCCAAGGTTGCGCTGGAAGCGATCCGGGGCGATCTGACGCTGGCGGAGCTGGCAGCCAAGCATGGCGTGCACCACACGATGATCGCGTCCTGGAAGCGGCAGGCCATCGACGGGATGGCCGGCACGTTCTCCGGGGCTGGCGATGCCGGCAAGTCCGTCAGCGAGAGCGAGGTGGAAAAGCTGCACGCCAAGATCGGGCAGTTGGTCATCGAGCGGGATTTTTTAGCGAAAGCCTTCGGTCGATGAGCGTGGACCGGAGGCGGGCGATGGTCGAAGCTGCTCACCACCGCCTGTCGATCACGGCGCAATGCCGCCTGCTGCGGATCAGCCGCTCGTCCTATTACTATGTCCCGGTGCCAGAGACGGATGAGACGCTGGCGCTGATGACAGTGATCGACGCGACGTTCCTCGACTGCCCGTGGTATGGCAGTCGTCAGATGGCCCGGCATCTGCGGCGCGCCGGACACGAGATCGGTCGTCGTCGGGCACGGCGACTGATGGCAATGATGGGTCTGACACCGATCTACCAGCGGCCGCGCACGAGCGATCCGCACCCGCAGCACCGGGTCTATCCGTACCTGCTGCGTAAACTGGCGATCGAACGGCCCAACCATGTGTGGTGCGCCGACGTGACCTACATTCCGATGCGGCGCGGCTTCCTGTACCTGGTCGCGATCATGGACTGGGCCACCCGCAAGGTCTTGGCCTGGCGGCTGTCGAACACGATGGATGCGGGCTTCTGCGTCGCGGCACTGGAGGAAGCGCTGGCCCGCTACGGCAAGCCCGAGATCTTCAACACCGATCAAGGCAGCCAATTTACGTCGCAAGCCTTCACTAGCGTGCTGCGCGACGCCGAGGTCCGCATCAGCATGGATGGCCGGGGCCGGTGGATGGACAATGTCTTCATCGAGCGGCTCTGGCGCTCCCTGAAGTACGAGTGCGTCTATCTCCATGCCTTCGAGACTGGTTCCGAGCTGCGCGCTGGTCTTGGCCGATGGATTACCTATTACAACACCCAGCGGCCGCACTCGGGCCTTGCCGGGAGAACCCCGGTGGAGCCTATCGGCAGATCGGACGATCAGATCATGGGGGGCATGCCCCCATGATCTGATAATCAAACAGGCGGCATGAACGACAACCGGGATTAGCTTAACTCAGCCGCCAAACTGTCCAAGAAGGCGGGACCATCTCAGATCGGTAGAGCATCGAGAATGATATGCAAGTCACGAAACGACAATGCACCTGCCTTCGCCGCACGTTCGAGAAACTCCTTCATGGCTCACCTATTCTGTTCGGCGCATGCGCGCTCTCATAGCTCTAAAGCAGGAATAGCACAGTTGACCTTTAGATTTTATTCCACTGTGCCTGGCACCTAATTGATGACTGGAAAATTGATACGAGGCCGCATTTTTCCCAGTCACATCATGAGGTTGATCCTGCAGCGTCACTCAGCGACCTGCATTTTGTCGTGATCGGTCAGCTGAGTTCGTCGATCTGCGTGGCCCTCAAAAGGCGGAAAAGCAGACCTCGACGCTGGCCGAGCGGCCCGGCGCAACCTTACCAGCCGCCCCCCAGCGCACGATAGAGCTGAACGGTTGCCGTTCCTTGTGCGATGCGGGTCTGTTCCATCTTGTCCTCGTCCGAGAGCGCATCCAATCGGGCCTGCAACACATCGCCCAACTGCGTGCGTCCGGCATCGTACAATATCGCCAGCTGGTCGGCGCGTCGGCGGGCCATGTCGGATGTACGGATAAGCCCGGCCAGGCGTTCGTCCAGCCCCGCCCGAAAACCATAAGCGGATTCAACTTCCTCGAGCGCCGACAGCATGGCCTGGTCATAATTGGCGAGAGCAGCCTCAAGTTCGGCATCGCCCGCCTTGACACTGGCCTGCAACCTTCCGGCATTGAAAAGCGGCATCGATGCGGAAAGGCCGACCAGACCTCCGGTTCCGCCATAGCCCGGCAGGCCGCCCAGTTCGATATGCCCGTTCTGCCCCAGAAAATGGATGGCGAAGCGCGGAAGCAGATCGGCCTTCAGGCTCTTGAGGCGCGCCGCACGCGCGTTCACCAGCCATGATCGCGCCGCGACATCAGGCCGGCGATCAAGAATGTCGGAAGGAAGTTGCCCGGTGGGCGCATCTGGCGTCTCAAAAGTGGCGGAGGCGACCATATCCGGCGCCTGTTCGGGGACGTCGCCCGCCAGCACGGCCAGTCGCCGCTTGCGCGCATCGACGAGGGATGTGAGGGCCGGGCGGGAGGCGCGCAGCGCCTCCAGTCCATTGCGGGCGCGGGTGACATCGGCCGCTGTCGCGGCGCCCGTCCGCTGCCGGGCGGCCGCATAATCGACAAGGCGACTGGCCGTAGCCTCGCTGCGATCGAGGACATCGAGGCGCCGCCTCAGCCCCTGCAGCTGCTGATAATTTTCGACGACATCGGCGGCGACCATGAGCCTGACGCCATCGGCCGTTCGTGCGGTGCTTTCGGAAAGCGCGCGCGCCATTTCGGCGTCGGCATGGCGTCCACCGAACAGGTCAGCCTCCCAGGTGGCTCCAAGACCCACCAGATATCCACTGCCGCTGTTTCCGGACAGCGACGGCAGCATGGCCTGCCACTTGTCATCGATCCCGGCATCGCTCTGACTGGCCCACGCTGTGCCATTTGCGGCAACGGTAGGATAAAGCGCCGATTCCGCGACAGTGACTAGCGCACGCGCGGCGGCGACATGGGCCTTTGCAGCGCGGATATCGGCGTTTGCTTCGAGCGATTTCTCGACCAGCGCATCAAGAGCGGGATCGCCCCACGCCGTCCACCAGCGGTCTGTCCCGGTTATTGCCGCGTCGTTCGCCGCCGCCGCATCCAGGCGATTGGGCGGAGTGATGCGTGGCGCGTGCGCGGGCGTGTTCGGGACGCTGGCGCAAGCGGTGAGCAGCAGCGCGAGCGATGGAGGAAGCAATTGGCTATGCATTCTGATTTTCCTGGGTGATGTCATCCATGACCTTTAGCCCTGCCTTGAGAGCATCGAACGGAAGCGGCTGACGGCCATCGCCACGAAGAACACGCCCGAGCCGCAGATGATCGCGAGTTCCGGCAGGATCGTTCGCACGCCCGCGCCGCGATAGAGGATCGCCTGGGAGAGGCTGACGAACTGGGTGGTCGGCAGACATAGCGCAATCGTCCGGATCGCCGAGGGCATGCTCTCGAGCGGCGTTGCCGCTCCCGAGAGCAGATAAGCGATGGCGTAGACGGGCACTGCGAAGAGCCCGAACTGCGGCATGGATGGCGCGAGCGTTGCCATCCACATGCCGAGCGAGGTGACCGAGAAGAGGTAGAGAAACATCGCGGCAGTGAAGAGCAGGAGAGATCCGGTCAGCGGCACGCCCAGAACGCCATGAACGACGAACCAGAGGGACGCGATCGAGGCCAGCAGGATGACGAGGCCGTTGGCAAGGATCTTGGCGAAGGCGATCTCGCTGGCGCGCACCGGCATCACCAGCAGATGCTCGATCGTGCCATGCTCACGCTCACGGATCACCGCCGCGCCGACGAGGATGATCGAGAGCACCGTCACGTTGGTGACGATCTGCATGACCGAGGTATACCAGGCCGACTGGGCGTTGGGATTGAAATGCATCCGGCTTTCGACCTGGACCGGCAGCGTCTCCAGGAGGCCCCGGGCATGGAGGAAGTCGAGCGTTTCCTGCGCGAATATCTGCTGGAAATAGGCAGCGCCCAGACCTGCCTGCGTCATGGCGGTCGCGTCGACGAGAATCTGGACGGAAGGCGACCGGCCCGCGAGCGTATCGGCTTCGAAGCGGGGCGGGATTTCGATGACGAAGATATATTTTCCGCTGTTCATCGCAGGGCCGATCGCGGATCGCTCGATGTCCTCGGGTGGTTTGAAATAGGGCTGCTGGATGGCATCGCGCAGCCGGCGCGACAGTTCGGAATGATCCTCGTCCATGATCGCGACCGAAGCGTTCATGACCTCTGCGCGTACCCCGTTCGCAACAAGCTGGATCGCCACGGTGAAAGCGAAGAGGATAAGCGCCATCAGCGTCACATCCTTCATGACACTGCGCAGTTCCTTGCCGCTCAGAAGCGCAACGTTGAGAATCCAGCGCGTCATTTCTCCTGCTTTCCCAGCATCAGGCGTGCGCCGCCCACGAAGAGGAATGCGAGCGCCATCAGGGCCAGATAGGCCTGGCCGAAACTGGCCATGCCCAGACCCTTGGTGAATGTGCCGAGACTGACGATCTGGAACCAGGAGGAGGGGAAGGTCAGCCCGATGATATGGCTCGGGCCTGTCAGGGTGGAAACGGGGTAAAGGAGCCCGGAGAAGTTCACCGACGGAATAAGACAGATGAGGGATGTCGCGAAGATGGCGGCGACCTGCGAGCGCACAAAGGCCGAGATCATCAGCCCCAGCCCGGTGACAGACAGAATGAAGAGGAACCCGCCGATCAGAAGGGCCGGCAAGGACCCCTTGAGCGGTACTCCCAAAATGAAGACAGTCACCAGGATCAGCGTCACGAAACTGATCATCGCAAGAAGGGCATAGGGCATCTGCTTGCCGACCAGGAATGCGCCCAGGCTCGCCGGCGAAGCGTAGAGATTGGTGATCGAGCCGATTTCCTTTTCGCGCACGACCCCAAGGGCCGTCAGCATCGCGGGAATGAGGATCATGCAGAGCATCAGGACGCCCGGCGCCATGGCGTAGATGCTGCGAAACTCCTGATTGTAGATGAAGCGCGGTTCGATTGTGGACGAGAGATCAGGCACAGCGAAGGGCTGCGCGGACCGCAACTGGTCCATTGCGTAGCGAAGGAGAACAGCCTCGGCATAAGCGCGGGCGTTCGACGCGGGGAAAGGACTCGCGCCGTCGATCCGCACGTCGACCGCGGGCCGCCGCCCTGCGGTCAGATCGCGTCCGAAGCCGGGGGGTATGTCCAGCACCATCTTGGTCGATGCCTCGCGCAGCGCCTGATCGGCGGCCGCGTCGCTCGCAAGTTCGGGCTCAACCTGGAAATAGCGTGACCCTTCAAAATAAAGTTGCAGGTCACGGCTGGCGGCACTGCGGTCATGATCGAGAACGGCAAGGCGGATATTCTGGACGTCGAAGGAAATGCTGTAGGCTGCAATGCACAGCAGGATGATCGGGCCGATCAGCGCGAAGGCGAGCCGGATGCGATCGCGCATGAGTTCGGTCGCTTCGCGCCGGGCAAAGGCCCAGGCGAAGCCCGGCCAGCTGCCGGCAGCGGTTGGTAATCGCGGCCGGCCGGGAGCCGTCGATCGCGCACCGGCGGCAGGAGTGGACGAAGCGACCGAAGCATCGACCGGCAGATGGGCGGAAGCAGTCGGCGCTTCGTCATTATCCTTCTCGAGGACAGCGATAAAAGCATCCTCGAGCCGCTGCGCATCATATCGCTGTGTGAGTTCCGTCGGCGCGCCGACCGCCAGAACCCGCCCGCGATGCATCAGCGATATGCGGTCGCACCGTTCCGCCTCGTTCATGAAGTGGGTGGAGACGAAGATCGTTACCCCTTCATCGCGCGAGAGGCGGATCAGATGGCGCCAGAACATGTCGCGCGCCGCCGGATCGACGCCGGACGTGGGCTCGTCCAGGATCAGGATCTCGGGTCGATGGAGGCAGGCGGCGGCGAGTTGCAGGCGTTGCCGTATGCCGAGCGGCAGAGCGGCGGGAACGGCATCGGCATGGGCTTCGAGCTCGAACTGGGCAAGCGCGGCCGAAACCAGTTCGCCTGCCTGCTGGCGTGGCACGCGATAGAGCCGCGCATGAAGGACCAGGTTCTGGCGAACCGAAAGCTCTTCATAGAGCGAGAAGGCCTGCGACATATAGCCCACGCGCATGCGCGTCTCCATGTCTCCGGGGGCGATCGGCCGCCCGAAAAGGCTGGCCGTTCCGTCCGTCGCATCGAGCAGGCCGGTCAGCATCTTCATGGTCGTGGTCTTGCCGCAGCCGTTCGAGCCCAGAAAACCGAATATCTCGCCGCGTCCGATGCGAAAGCTCACATGATCGACCGCTACGAAATCACCAAAGCGCCGCGTCAGATCATGCGCCTCGATTGCCGGCGCTTCGCCCTTGTCCTGCCAGGCCGGCACGACCAGCGCGTCGCCCGATGGCCGCTTGTCTTGCGGAAGCAGGCGAACATAGGCGGCTTCGAGCGTATCCGCGCCCGCGTCACGCATGATCTCGCGCGTATCCCCTTGCGCGATCACCTTGCCATCGTCCATCGCCACGAGGTGGCCAAAGCGCTCTGCCTCTTCCATGTAAGCCGTGGAGACCAGCACGGTCATGTCCGGCCGCTCCGCGCACATCGCATCCACCAGTTCCCAGAACTGCCGTCGTGAAAGAGGGTCTACCCCCGTGGTGGGTTCGTCGAGGATGAGCAGATCCGGATCGTGCACCAGCGAGCAACACAGGCCCAGCTTCTGCTTCATGCCGCCCGAAAGTTTGCCGGCGGGCCGGTCCGGAAAGGGTGCAAGCCCCGTCGCGTCCAGCAAGCGCCGCATATGCGCTTCCCGCTCGACTGCAGACAGTCCGAAGAGGCGACCAAAGAAGTCGATATTCTCGCGGACGGAAAGCGTCGGGTAGAGATTGCGACCAAGCCCCTGGGGCATATAGGCGACGCGGGAAAGGAACTCCTCCCGCTTGCGACGCTCGGTGAGATCGAAGCCGAGAACCGAAAGACGTCCCGTTTGCAGCTTTTTCACGCCGGATATGAGGCCGAGCAGCGTCGACTTGCCTACGCCATCGGGCCCGACCAGCGCGGTGGTCTTCCCCTTGGGCAGGGAGAGCGAAACCTCGTTCAGGGCGACGATACCGCCATATCGATGCGAAAGGCTTTCGATCCGTATCGCCTCTTCGGGGAGGATCTGAGCGGGCGGGATCATTTGTCGATCTTGGTGAGGTCGGGCCAGGGCTGGCGCGTATCGGTGCGCACGAACCCGTCCGCCGTCATGCCGGCTTTCAGCCTTCCGTCCAGGCCACGGGCGAGATCAGGCGCGATCTGCAGCTTCACCCGGTAGGACAGGTTCTCGCGTTCGCTGGCCGTCTCGACGAATTTTGGCGTGAACTGCGCATCGGGCGCCACGAAGCTGACGCGCGCGGGAATGGCGTCGCCAAAACCCTGCGGAAGAATGCGTGCCTCGTCGCCGATCCTGATCTTGCCGGCGACCGAAGCGGGCAGGAAGATGGTGAGCCAGGCATCCTCGGCATTGACCAGCGACACGATCTTGCCGCCCGGTGGCAACATGGTTCCAGGCTCGACGATCCGATATTCGACGCGCCCGGGCGTCGGTGCGATGATCCGCAGGTCGGCAAGGCCGGCTCTGGTTTGCGCGATCAGGGCGTCGGCCTGGGCAATGGCCGAGCGTGCCTCGCCGACACCGCCGCCCGCCGCCTGGGCGCCACCTTGCGCAGCACCCAAGGCCAGGCGACGCTGCTCCAGCTCGACGTTCGAGACCATGTCACGCTCCCGCAGCTTGCCGGTCTCGACCCAGTCGATGCGGGCGAGCTGAGCCTGACTGTCCCGCGCGGCGAGCTCCCCTTGCGCGCGCATGAGGGCGGACACTGCCTGTTCGCGCTTGGCAAGCGCTCCGGCGAGTTGGGTTTTGAGGTCTACATCATCCTGCCGGGCGATGACCTGACCCGCCCCGACGAGATCACCTTCATGGACGTCAAGCGACATCAGGCGGCCAGGATATTTGGCGGCAATATCGGTGCGCGTCATCTCGAGACGGCCGTTGCCGCGCACGATGGTATTGGGGAGCTTGTCGGTGCGTCCAAACATCCACCACAGCCCGAAAGCCAGGGCGATGAGGACGACGGCCAGAATGGGAATGACGATAGGGCCCCGCAGCTTCACGCTATACCTCCTTGAGCGTTCATCGCACGAGCGCCACGCCGATCCGCAGGCGCGTCACGTGCTTGTTATAGTCGAGCAGATTTTCGCCATAGCCGGTGAAGCCCTGGCCGAAGAGATAGAAGTCCGGGCCTCCGCCCAGGATACGCCGGAACGGGTAGGAGAGCTCGGCGGTCAGAGCTCCCTTGCCGCTACCCAGGTTGAGACGGGTAGAAGCCGAGACGCGCAGCCCATCATCCTCGCTGGCCTCAATGAAAAGCCCGCTATTGCCGCGATATCGGCGAATGTCAGGATTGTCCGAAAGGTTTCCGAGATAGAGCCACAGCCGCGGCGCGATCGTCAGCCTTCGGTCCTCGCCGAGCGAGAAGCCGGCCATCGGGGCCAGATAGAGCATGTTGAGGCTGCGCGAGGCTGCGCCATCGCGTCCATTGGACTCATGGCGAAGGCCGATCTGGCCGCTGATCGTGGCCTTATCTGACACGGGCAGGGCAGGCGAGAGATAGAAGAGCTCGGGTTGATAATCGATATTGCGGAAGGGCGAGGATTTCGCCGCCACGTCCCAGAACATGCGCTGGGTATAGGCGAAATAGAGGCCGTCGATCAGCGAGGGAGAGCGGTCCATCCGCGCTCGACTTCCGAACAGCTGATATTTGAAACTGATCTGGATGCGTGCGTCGGTGTTGGTCCCGGGGCCATAGACCGCATAGATCGGTTCGTAGACCGAGAGATTGGGGATGAAAGCATTGCCCCGGGTTCGGTCTGTCGGCGATGGTGTGACGGAGTCTGGCGATATCTGCGGAGAGGTCGGAGGCGTGAGCGAGGGCGCGGCAGTCAGGGCGACCGGGGCAGAGCGGTCGGCCTCAGGATCGACGCCGATCGTCAGGAGGATTTGCTGCGTTGACCAGGAGGGAATGGACAAGGCCGCGCCGTCCATGACGTCCTGAAAGTCGATCCGGTAGCGCGCCGCCGCAAAGCCATTGGCCCGGATCGTCAGAACCGCAGCCTGTTTTTCGCCTCGTTGCAGCCAGACCTTTCGATACGTGCCGTTGCTGACCAGATCGGCCGCAACCTCGTCGGGAAGGCGAACCTCCTGCGCGGCCGCCCCGGCATTGAGAACGCGCACATCGACAAGGATATGTCCGCTCTGATCGCGGTTGCCTGCGCGCTGGACGACATACTCCAGAGCAGCTTGCGCGTGCGCCTGCGACGCCAGTACGGCGCTGGCTGCGAGGGCAAGAGGGGCAGCCCGAACGATCACGCGAAAAGATGCTGCCCGTTATCGACCGGAATGATCGTGCCGGTGATCCGCTTCGCGGCATCGCTGACGAGGAAGGCGGCCAGCGCGCCGACGTCGCTTACGTCAACCAATTTTCCTGCGGGAACCTGCGCGGCAGCCCGATCGAGCAACTCGTCGAACCGGTCGATTCCGCTTGCGGCGCGGGTGGCAATCGGCCCTGGTGAAATAGCGTGTGCCCGAATGGCTTTGGCGCCCAGTTCCGCGGCGACATAGCGCGTTGCGCTTTCCAGGGCCGCCTTGACGGGACCCATCAGGTTATAGTGTTCGACCACCCGCTCCGAACCATAGAAGGTCACGCAAAGCAGGCATCCGCCCGTTGCCATCAGCGGTTCGGCGAGCTTCGCCATGCGAAGGAAACTGTGGCAGGACACGTCCATCGCCGTCGAGAAGCCTTGCGCACTGCTGTCGACCACCCGACCGTGGAGATCCTCCTTCGGCGCGAAGGCGATCGAGTGCAGCAGGAAATCGAGGCCACCCCAGCGTTCTTGCACCTGGCCGAAAAGCGCCTCGAGTTCGCCGGGGATGCGTACATCGCACGGCGCAGTCCATTCGACGCCGAGCTGGTCGACGACAGGCTGGACCCAGTCCTTTGCCTTTTCGTTGAGATAGGTGGCGGCAAGCCGGGCGCCGCACCGGGCAAATGCCTCCGCGCATCCTGCCGCGATGCTATGTTCGTTTGCGATCCCGATGACGAGGCCGCGCTTGCCGGTCAGATCTACAAGCGGTGTCATTGGGCGGTCTCCTGCAGCAGGCTGAGCGTGTGAATTGCGATCATGCGTTCCTCGTCGGTGGGGATGACGAGGGCCTTGATCCGGCTCTCGGGGGCGCTGATCAGCGTCTCACCTGCAGCATTGGCGCGATCATCGATCTCAAGGCCCAGCCATTGGAGCCGGCGACCAATAAGACTGCGCATGCCCGCGTCATTTTCGCCGATGCCAGCAGTAAAGATGATCCCGTCCACACCCTCCAGCGAAGCGGCAAGGGCGCCGGTGTCACGGGCTACCCGCCAGGCGAAGAGATCAATCGCTTCTTTCGCTTCGGGTGCGTCGCTCGCGGCAAGCGTGCGCATGTCGCTGGAAATGCCCGACACGCCCAGAAGGCCCGATTGCCTGTAAAGCATATCCTCTATCGTCTTGGCGCCCATGCCCATCTGCGTCATGAGATGCAGCACGACACCGGGGTCGAGACTGCCCGAGCGGGAGCCCATCATCAAACCGTCGAGCGCGGTGAACCCCATGGTCGTGTCGACGCTTTGCCCCGCCGCCATGGCGCAAAGGCTCGCGCCATTGCCCAGATGTGCGGCGATGACCTTGCCCGAGGCCAGCGCCGGGTCGATCGCGGCGAGGCGCCGGGCGATATATTCATAGGAAAGGCCGTGAAAACCGTAGCGACGGATGCCCTGGTCGTGAAGCGCACGGGGGATTGCGAAACGAGAGGCGAGGGCTGGCTTGTCATGATGGAAAGCGGTGTCGAAGCAGGCGACCTGAGGCAGGTCGGGATCAAGCTTGGTGATCGCCCGGACGGCAGCCAGGTTATGGGGCTGATGCAGGGGCGCCAGCGGACAAAGTGCTTCCAGCTTGTCGATCAATTCAGAATCGATGCGCCGCGGGACGGAAAATTCTGTGCCGCCATGGACGATGCGGTGTCCGATGGCGGCGATCTCATAGCCTTCAAGTGGATGCTGCATCGCCCAGGAAAAAAGATCGGCCAGCAAGTCGGCGTGGGTAAGGCCTGCGCCATCCGGCCAGGTGCGATCGAGCAGGATCGTACCGTCCGTCCTTCGGGCCTTCAGCGCTGGCGCTATCCCGATTTTCTCGATCTTTCCGCCGGCCGCGAGTTGGAGGCTGCCTCCCGGCTCCATGGCGAAGAGAGAGAATTTGATGCTCGACGAGCCGGAATTGAGGCTGACGACCGCCTTCATGCACTCTTGCCCCCGGGCAATCCAGGGGCTGCCGGCGTCACGGCGCGCGCCATCAGCACCGCCACTGCGCAGGACGCGAGACGCGTGCGCAGGCTGTCGGCACGGCTCGTCAGGATGATCGGCACGCGCGCGCCAAGCACGATACCGGCCGCGTCGGCGCCGCCCAGGAATGTGAGCTGCTTGGCCAGCATGTTCCCGGCTTCGAGGTTGGGCACGACCAGAATTTCCGCATGGCCCGCAACTTCGGAAACGATACCCTTTTCCCTGGCCGCGGCCTCGCTGACCGCATTGTCGAAGGCGAGGGGTCCATCGAGAATGCCGCCGCTGATCTGCCCGCGATCCGCCATCTTGCAGAGCGCCGCCGCATCCAGCGTCGAAGGCATTGCCGGGTTGACGGTTTCGACCGCGGCGAGGATCGCGACTTTGGGCGCCTCCATGCCGATCACATGCGCGAGATCGATGGCGTTGCGGATGATGTCGGCCTTTTCCTCGAGGGAGGGGGCGATGTTGATAGCGGCATCGGTAATGATGAGCGGTGTCGGCCGGCCAGGCACGTCCATGACATAGGCATGGCTGATCCGTCGTTCGGTGCGAAGGCCTGTAGCGGAAGAGACTACCGCGCCCATCAGTTCATCCGTGTGCAGTGATCCCTTCATGACGAGCTGCGCTTCGCCCGTGCGCACCAGTTCCACCGCCTTGGCCGCTGCGGCATGACTGTGCGCCACCGGCACGATCCGGAAACCGTCGATCGCGCGCGAGGCCGCAGTGGCTGCGGCCTTGATCTTCGCATCGGGCCCGATGAGGATCGGGGCGATCAATCCGGCTTGCGCCGCATCGAGCGCCGCAGTGATGGCGGCTTCGCTGCAAGGATGCACGATCGCCGTCGGGACCGGATCGCTACCACCGGCAAGCTCCATCAGCCGGCGATATTTGTCATGATCGTTGAGGCGAACGTCCGGCAGCTCCGCGCGCGGGCGCAGCACCTTTTCGCCGGGCGCGATCACCTGGGCCTGGCCAGTGATGACATCCTCGCCATGCTGGTTGGCGCAGCGGCAGTCGAGGATCAGGATTTTCTTCTCCGCACGCTTCTCGACGACGGTGACCGAGGCGGTGATCGTGTCGCCCGGTGCGACGGGGCGGCGGAAGCGCAACGACTGGTCCAGATAGATGGTGCCAGGACCGGGTAGTTGCGTTCCGAGGACGGCGGAGATGAGGCCGCCGCCCCACATGCCGTGGGCAATGACGTGGCGGAACATGTCGGTCGCGGCATATTGCGCGTCGAGGTGAGCCGGATTGACGTCGCCAGACACCAGGGCGAAAAGCTGAATGTCTTCCGGCTCGAGCGTTCGTGTGACCGATGCGGTGTCGCCAACTTCGATTTCATCGAAGGTGCGGTTTTCGATCATCGCTGGACCGGCCATCGCTCAACGCTCCTTCACATAGTGGCCAGGTGCCGGATAGAGCGCGGGATATCCCTTGTCGGGCGATCCCATCGGGGGAGGCGGGACGGGCTCGCTCGAATGGTCGACCAGCCATTCGCCCCAGGCGGTCCACCAGCTTCCCTCATGCGGCTCGGCGCGCGTAAGCCATTCCTCCGCGTCGAGCACGGGGCCGTCTTCCACACGATCGAGCACGCTGTAGCGACGCCCCCTGTGGCCCGGCTCCGATACAATGCCGGCATTGTGACCGCCGCTTGTCAGCACGAAGCGGATGGAGGCCGGGGAGAGCATGTGGATCTTGTGGACCGACTTCCACGGCGCGACATGGTCGCGTTCGGTTCCTACGATGAACATCGGTTTGCGCAGCGCCGACAGGGAAATAGCCCGGCCGTCGACCTTGTATTTGCCTTCGGCCAGATCATCATCGAGAAACAGACGGCGCAGATACTGGCTGTGCATGGCATAAGGCATGCGCGTGCCGTCGGCGTTCCACGCCATGAGATCGTTCATGGGCGCACGCTCGCCCATCAGATATTCGGTGAGGATCCGCGACCAGACGAGATCGTTCGAACGCAGAATCTCGAACGCACCGCCCATCTGGCTGCTGTCGAGATAGCCCCGGCTCCACATCATGTTCTCGAGCAGATTGAGCTGGGACTCATCGATGAAAAGGCCAAGTTCTCCGGGTTCGCTGAACTCGGTCTGGGCCGCGAGCAGGGTGACGCTCGCCAGCCTGTCGTCGCCATCGCGCGCCATTGCGGCTGCGGCAATGGACAGCAATGTGCCCCCGAGACAATAACCCAGCGCGTGGATATGCGCGTCGCCGCAGATCGCGTGGATGGCATCGATCGCTGCCATCGCGCCCAGCCGTCGATAGGCGTCCATGTCGAGGTTGCGGTCGGCGCTGCCCGGATTGTGCCAGGAGATGGCGAAGACCGTGTAACCCTGGCCCACCAGCCAGCGGACCAGCGAATTGTCCGGCGAAAGATCGAGAATATAATATTTCATGATCCAGGCGGGCACGATCAGCACCGGCTCCGGATGGACCATCCCGCTCGTCGGTTCATACTGGATCAGTTCGATCAGTTCGTTGCGATAGACGACCTTTCCTGGCGTCGCGGCAACAGTCTCGCCAACCGGGAACGCCTCAACTCCCGCCGGTGATTCCCCTCGTGCAAGGCGGCTCATGTCCTCGAAAAGATGCTCGATGCCGTCGATGAGGCAGCGCCCGCCTGTTTCGACGATCCGCTTCTGGAGCACGGGATTCGCCGCGATAATGTTCGTCGGCGCGACGATGTCGAGGATTTGGCGGGCCGCGAACGCAACCATGTCTTCATGATGACGGTCCACGCCCTTTATGCCCGTCGTGGCGGCGTGCCACCATTGCTGGGTCAGCAGAAATGCCTGCACGAGAAGATCATAGGGCTGTTCCCGCCAGGCAGGGTCGTCGAAGCGGCGGTCCTGGGGCAGCGGCTCGATTGCGGGAAGGGTGTCGGGATCGCCGGCGCGCCGGGCTGCATAATCAGCCAGTCGCATATATTTGCGACCCAGCTTGGTAGCCAGTTGCAACTGCCTGCCCGGAGAGATGGCGAGATGGAGCGCCCAGTCCGACCATGCCTGAACAAGCGTTGCGGGAGACAGGCCATGCGTTGCCTGAGCCACCATCGCAGCCGCTGCGTGATCGAGCGTCTCGGCGAGGCCGTCGAGGGGGTCGGTTTGGTGTTCATCGATCGACATGCTCAATCTCCTGCGGCGGCAGAGCGGCAATGCCTGCGAGCAGGCGAGTCCCTCTGCTGTGTTTCTTTGCGCAGGCGCTCGGCAGCCTGCAGAAAGGTTAAGTACCTCCCCTTTGAGGTTCACCGCGGCGGAGCGCATGGCTCGCCGTGGAGCAAAGTCTCGACGATGGTCTCTGCGATGAGAATTCGGGCGGCGTCCTCAGGGATCTCGGGAGCAAGCGATCGCAGGACAGTAGGAAAGCTGGCGGGTTGATTGGCAGCGGCGCTCAGCAACGCGAAAAAGAGCGCAGGGTGACTGGCCCTGATTATGCCCTGAGCGATTCCGGCCTCGTAAAGCGTCCGACAACTTTCATAGGCAGGATGGATCAGTTGTTCCGTAACCAATGTCGACCGCTCAGACCTATCCGCTGCGTGCCGAACGACAAAATCCCTCACATAGGGATGGTCCGAATAAAAATAGATTATGCGCGTAATCGCGTCGCAAAGTCGGTCATGAACCGAACGGCTATCGTCTGAGGCAATCTTGGAAATTTCCGCGATTATTCCGGTCGTGCTCTGTGTTATCGCTTCCAGGCAGGCTTTCCAGAGTTGAGCTTTGCTTCCGAAATGCACGCGGATGAGGTTTTGACTGACGCCAGCGGCCGATGCGATTCCTCTCAGATCTGCGCGCTCGAACCCGTCATGCGAAAATGCGCAGATGGCAGCCGCCAGCAATTCCTGTCTGCCACCAACCATATCCTTCTGCCTGCGGCCTCGGGGCGACGGGAGAGGATGAATGGCGATCTCTGTCGGCATGTAGACTCCATGATATGTTCAATTGAACATATATTATGGGTTGCACTTGCACAATGCCTGTTCGGCCGAAAAATCGAACGATCAGCAGAGGATGGGCGAAGCGCCTCTGAAAATACGGCAGTCCCGCTGGTGAGTGATCGCGACGCCTGGCGTCGATCAGACACCTTTACCACGCAGTGCTCGCTCCGGCTCTGTTGCAAAGATCGTCCGCGAGCGAGTGAGATCCGCCGCTTCATGGCAATCAAGCGGCCGTGGCCAGGTGTTGGTTTAGTAATTCCATGGCCTCGGTCAGGGCTGATGGGCCAATGCCGAAAGCTCGCTCGACAAGACGCACCTCGCCCATGATCCCTGGTTGCAGGCACCATGGTCGGGCCTGTCCTTTGCGTAGGGCGCGCATGACCTCGAAGCCTTTGATCGTGGCGTAGGCTG
>NZ_JABWCU010000044.1 GCF_018491765.1 Novosphingobium profundi
TTTCGGCATTGGACCATCAGCCCTGACCGAGGCCATGGAATTACTAAACCAACACCTGGCCACGGCCGCTTGATTGCCATGAAGCGGCGGATCTCACTCGCTCGCGGACGATCTTTGCAACAGAGCCCTCTTGTTGCCGACCCTTTGATAGAGGAAGAGCAGAAACTCCTCCCGCGCCTCGATCAAAGCACGGCGGACAGCCGCATCCGCAGGCTTTGCTGCCTCCAGCTCAGGCTCGTCAGGGACCTTGTGTGATGTGCGTTCGTTCTTCGTCATGATCGTCCGTTCACATCAATTGACGCCGACCGCCGCGATTCATTACAGTTGAAGCCTGAGGCGGAAGCGCACCCTCAAAACCATAAGCGGACGCCCACGACGTAGTTAGTGACACTCGGGTCTTCGCCTGCCGCGCGAGCATAGTCCGCGCTATCGCCGATCTTCCATTCCTGTTCGATGCCGATGTACGGCGCGAATTCGCGTACGAATTCATAGCGCAGGCGGACGCCCAGTTCCGCCTTATCTAGACCAGCGCCGATGCCAAGTTCGGGAATGTCCTGCGCGGACGCGTTCACTTCGATCCTCGGTTGCAGGATCAAACGCTGCGTAATGCGCTGGTCCAGTTCTGCTTCTATGCGTGCGGTCAGATCACCCTTGTTAGACAGGAAGGCTGCGGCATCGACTTCGAACTGATAGGGGACCAGCCCCTGTAAACCGATAACTGCGTGCGTGCGCGCCGGGCCGGTAAGGTCCTGCCGGACGCCGGTCTGAAGGTCCCACCACGGGCCGATAGCATGGCTCCACAGCGCCTGAACTTCGGCGCTTTCAAGCTTTTCACCGAAGCTGCCTTCGCCTTCGGACTTGAGCCACAGCTTGTCGTAGTCACCGCCGTAATAGCCCTGTACGTCCCAGAGATAGCCGTCCTTACCGACCCGAGCGCGATATTCGGCGCGGTCGGCCTGGAACCAGTAAACCGGCATCTCACCGCTGACCTGCTTCACCACTTTGGTGCGGGAGGCTGCCATGCGGTCCGCACCGACAACGGCATCGGCGGCAAAGGACGGCCCTGAGAATGCCTCGGGCGGCGGCGGTCCCTGGGGAATCGCCTCATCGGCCTGGGAGGCCATCGACGAATGGTCCATCCCGGAATGATCCACCTGCCCATCTTGCATGGCGGAATGGTCCATCCCGCCGTGGTCCATGGTGGAGTGGTCCATCGGCTTTTGCTGCTCGCCGGGTTGGCCCTGATGCTCCTGGGCCAGAGCTGGCGTCGCGATCGCAAGCAGCGGCAGGAGAAGACTCGCGTGGCGCATCACTCGTCTCCTCCGCCGAGCGGGCGGACAGTGACCACCTGAAACATGCCGGTGTGCATGTGGTAGATCAGGTGGCAGTGAAACGCCCAGTCGCCGGGTTCATTGGCAGTGAGATCGAACTGGGCGGAGCCGCCAGGCTGCACGACGATCGTGTGTTTCATCGGCTGGTGGCCGGGAGGAGCGCCGTTGACCAGTTCGAAGAAGTGGCCGTGCAAGTGGATCGGGTGCGCCATCATCGTGTCGTTGACGAGTTTCACTCGCACGCGCTCGTTGTAGGCAAAGCGGATTGGATCATCGGTGACGGCGGAGAATTTCTTGCCGTCGAACGACCACATATAGCGCTCCATGCTTCCGGTGAGATGGATTTCCTTCATCCGGGTCGGGCGGCGGTCGTTGGGGTTCGGCTTCACTGCGGCGAGCTGTTTGTAGTCGAGCACCCGGTGCCCGACGTCATCCAGACCGATTCCGGGATCGCCCATCCGGTCGATCGGGTTCATCGCCACCATGTCGAGCCCGGGGCCGACCTTCACATTGTCCGGCAGCCGTGAGGTGTCGCGCATGTTCATGCCGCCCGACATGTCCATTCCGGCCATGTCGCCAGATTTTTCTGCCATGCCTGGCATGCCTTCCATATCGTGCATGCCTCGCTCGGACATCCCGGTCATGCCGCCTGCGCCGTGATCGCTAGCGCTCATGCCCATGTCGGCCATGGTGAGCAGCGGCGGCTTGCGCAGCGCGGGGACGGCGGCGCTTGCACCCGGCCTGCTCGTCAGGGTCGCAACACCCATGCCTGAACGATCCATCGCTTCGGCAACGAAGGTGAAGGCCTCCGCGCCCCTGGGCTGGATGATCACATCATAGGTTTCGGCATTGCCCATCTGGAATTCGTCGGTCTCGACCGGGCGGATATTCTGGCCGTCTGCGGCCACCACGGTCATCGGCAGGCCGGGGATGCGCACGTTGAAGAACGTCATGGCGGAACCGTTGATAATCCTCAGGCGAATGCGCTCGCCGGGATTATAGGCAAGCTCCAAGCCGTCCTCAGGGCCGTGACCGTTGATGAGGAAAGTGTAGGTCGAGCCCGTCACGTCGGCGATGTCGGTCGGCATCATCCGCATGCGCGCCCACATGCGCCGCTGTTCGCCGGTCAGCGGATAGTCGTCGGTCCAGCTCGTCTGCTGGTAATTGAAATAGCCCTCGCCGACCTTGAGTTTGCGGATGATCTCGTGCGGGTTCATCGGCGACCAGTCCGTCAGCATCAGCACATATTCGCGCTCATATTCGAACGGATCGGGCTCGGCGGGGTCGATGACGATGGGTCCGTAATGCCCCATCGGCTCTTGCAGCGTGTGCGCATGCCACCAGTAAGTGCCCGCCTGACGGATCGGGAAGCGATAACGGAAGGTTTCTCCGCGTTCGACCGCGGCCATGGTGATGCCCGGAACTCCGTCCATCAGGAACGGGACCAGCATCCCGTGCCAATGGATCGAGGTTCCCTCCGAGGCGTTGTTGATCAGGTCGACGGTGAGATCTTGCCCTTCCCGCAGGCGCAGCAGTGGCCCAGGCAGCGTTCCGTTGACGGTCACGGCCGCCCCTCTGCGCGAGCCGGTAGTGAACAGCGCGTCCTCGACCGTCATGGTCAGATGTTCGCCCGAAAGAACATCGCTTCCCTTGCGCGCCAGTGTCCCGCCATGCGCGCCCCGCGCCCAGGAAGGCATAGCGCCGGCAAGACCAACAAGACCTGCTCCGCATGCGCTGTAATGCAGGAATCTGCGGCGATTTATCGATGTCATCGCGATTGTCCGTTCGTGAGGTTCTGCCCTTCGTTACGCGCCGGGCAGTGCTACCCCTCAGGAATATTGCAGACTTTCGCGCAGCCTGTTGCGTGCCCGGTATATGCGGGTTTCAACGGTCTTTTCCGACACGCCGAGCAACTCGGCCGCCTCACGCTGGCTGCGCCCATCGATGGCAACAAGCACCAGCGCTTCGCGCAGCCGAACCGGCAAGCGCTCGATTTCGGACTGTACACGGGCGAGTTCTCGACGATCCAGCGCGGTTTCTTCGGGGCCGGGCGAGTCGTCAGATGCGATGATTTCTCCCAGCCCCCGACCGAATCCAAGAAAGCTCGCCGCCTTGCGCCGCCGCAAGCGGTCGCGGCACTTGTTCAGCGTGGTCGTAGTGAGATAGCCGCCGACCGGCCGACCTTCGTCCAGGCGCTGGCGATTTATCCAGACCGAGGCCAGCGCGTTCTGCACGGCTTCCTCGGCTTCCGATGGCGATGCCAGCATCCGCCGGGCGAGAGCGAGGAGGCGCGGCGCGTGAGGCTCGACAAGCCGATCGAACGCCCGCCGTCCGCCTGATTTTACCTGAGCAATCAGGTCAGATTCGCTGCTGTCCCCTGTCTCCACCACGAGCGATCATTCGCGGCCAGAGCCGGTCAGGGATATAGAGATTTGATGGTCGAATTTCTGCCGCTGCTCCTCGTTAAGCAGTGCGCGCATTGCGAAAACATGGCGCACGGTCGCCTTCTGGAGTTCGCCCATCTCCACATGCACCCGGTCGATCGCTGTACTCACCTTGGGACCGTAGCCATGCTCCTGCTCCATGGCTGCGGCGAGGTCGGCATTGGCCGCGCGCAGCCTTGCTTCATGTCCTGCCCTTTCCGTCGCGAAACGGGCTTCCAACTGGTCCAGCCCGCTGGTCTGCTGCGGGGTGAGGTCGAGCTTATCATGCACGAACTCATGGAGGCTGCCAGGCTGGGCCGCGCCTCCCCATTGTACCGCGAGCATCGCGCCCAGGCATCCTGCCGCTACAGCGAGCAGGACGGCAAGAACGATGTGAAGGCCCGACAGCTTCATGGCTCGACGTGCAGCAAAACGGCGGGCGACAGGTCAGCGCCGGCAAAAAGCTGGTACGACGTTGTCTCGGCCCTAACCGGCGTCTGGATCGTGCCGATCCCACCGCCCATTCCAGCAGCGAAGATGACTGCGAAAAGGGCAAGGCGGTAGCGCGCGTTCGCGGCTTCAGCCATTTCCCCAGCGCGCGACCAGACGCTGTCCATAAAGCCCTCCGGGACGACGTCCGTCTGCATCTCGCCCAGCGAGTGCAGGGCATCGTTCAATCGGGTTTCCTGATCCATCTCGTTCGTTTCTCGCATTCGACTGTAATCCCATACGCATCTGCGCGTCATAGCACCCATACGCCTTAACGCCTTGCGCCCCTCAAAAAAGTGAGGGGCAGGGTCGGCTCGTGCGTAGCGAAGGTAACAGGGCCATGATTTTGGCCCGCTCTATCGGAGAAATGATGTGCGAATGCCGCGCGTGAACCGCTTTAAGCCCGCAATGGCGTCGGCTCTTCTGTTGGCCCTCGGCGCTTGCTCCAATGCGGCGCAGGCCACCGAATACACCATGTATCGCGATCCCTCCTGTGGCTGCTGCGAGCAATGGGCCGAGCATGTCCGTCACGGCATGAATGCGCAGGTCATCGTGAAAGACAGCGCCGACATGGCGACCGTCAAGGACGATAACGCCGTGCCGGCGGATCTGCGGTCCTGCCACACCATGGAGGTGAGTGGCTATGTGATCGAAGGACATGTGCCCGCTGCGGATATCCAGCGGTTGCTCAAGGAGCGGCCCGCCGGTGTCCGGGGGCTTGCGGTCGCCGGCATGCCGCTCGGTTCGCCGGGGATGGAGATGGGAGACCAGGCGCAGCCCTATCAGGTCGTCGCGTTCGGAGAGGCGGGCCGCTCCGTCTTCAACAGCTACAACTGACCTTCGGACACGTCCGAAGGACTTTCAAGGAATCCCTGCAATGAAGAAGCTCATTTTCGGTTTCACCGCGCTCGCGCTTTCCGTCCCCACGGCGCTGCTGGCTCAGAAGGCGCCGGAGCCGCCAGCGCCACCAGCGCATGACCAGATGGCCTGCTGCCAGAAGGACAAGGATGGCAAAATGCAATGCCCGATGATGGATCATTCGCAAATGGGCAACGGTCAGATGGATCACAGCCGGATGGGTGGCGCAGGGATGACTGAAGGCGCCTCTGGCGACCATTCCGGCATGGCGCATTGCGGCATGATGGGTGGGAACTCGGACAAGCCCATAACGCGTCACGATGGCCAAGCCCAGCAACAGGGCGGTGGCGACCACAGCCAGCATCAGGGACACACGCCGCAATGATCGAGAGCGCGCCTAGAAGGGCCTGCCGCGGCCGGAGGATTCAGGGATGACGACTTATACCTGCCCCATGCACCCGGAAATCCGGCAAGACAGCCCGGGCGACTGCCCCAAATGCGGCATGCACCTCGTGCCTGCGGACAATGCTCCGTCGCACGACCATTCGCATTGTTGCAGCCATGACAAGCATCAGTCCGCCGGCGCTGCGACCGGCAAGTACGACACAGTTCCCTCCGGCTATGGCGGTGCTGTCTATACCTGCCCAATGCATCCGGAAGTCCGGCAGACCAAGCCCGGCTCGTGTCCGATCTGCGGCATGGGTCTGGAACTGGAATCGGCCGCGATGGCGGACGAAGGACCGAACCCTGAGCTGGTCGATTTCATGCGCCGCTTCTGGATCGGCGCGGTGCTTACCGTGCCGCTGCTGGTTTTCACGATGGGCCCCTATGTCGGGCTTGGCAGTGTGCGGGAGATATTCGGGGAGCGCACGACGCTCTGGATTGAACTCATCCTCGGCACGCCGGTGGTGCTCTATAGCGGATGGCCGTTCCTCGTGCGTGGCTGGAACTCGTTCCGCACGATGAACCTCAACATGTTCTCGCTCATCGCCATGGGGGTGATGGCCGCCTGGCTGTTCAGCGTTGTCGCGGTCCTTGCGCCAGGGATTTTCCCGGACGGCTTCCGGGATCCTGAAGGCCATGTCGGCGTCTATTTCGAAGCGGCCGCCGTGATCGTCACACTGGTGCTGCTCGGGCAGGTCATGGAACTGCGCGCCCGCGAAGGCACGGGCAAGGCGATCAGGGCGCTGCTCGATCTCGCCGCCAAGACCGCGCGCAGGATCAGCGCGGACGGCAGCGAGGAAGAGGTCGCGCTTGAGGATGTTCAGGTCGGCGACCGGCTGCGCGTGCGGCCCGGCGACAAGGTGCCGGTCGACGGCGTGGTGGTCGATGGTCGTTCCTCGGTCGATGAAAGCATGATCTCGGGCGAGCCGGTTCCGGTCGAGAAGGTCGCCGGCGATCCCGTCACCGGCGCCACGATCAACGGCACCGGCAGCCTCGTCATGGAGGCGACGCGCGTCGGCTCCGAGACGATGCTCTCGCAGATCGTCGAGATGGTCTCGAATGCCCAGCGTTCGCGTGCCCCGATCCAGAAATATGCCGATAAGGTCGCGGGCCTCTTCGTGCCTGTCGTGATCGGCATTGCGGTGCTGGCCTTCATTGCCTGGGCCATCTGGGGTCCGGCGCCTGCGCTCTCCTATGCGCTGATCGCGGCGGTCGCGGTGCTCATCATCGCCTGCCCCTGCGCACTGGGCCTCGCCACGCCGATGTCGATCATGACCGCTACCGGACGCGGCGCCCAGGCGGGTGTTCTCATCAAGAATGCCGAGGCGCTCGAACGGTTCGAGAAGATCGACACGCTGATGATCGACAAGACCGGAACACTCACCGAAGGCAAGCCGAGGCTCGTCGCCGTTCTGCCCGAACCGGGCCATGACGAAGGTGAAGTGCTGCGTCTTGCCGCGACGCTGGAGCGCGGATCCGAACATCCGCTCGCCGAAGCGATCGTGCGCGGCGCGGAAGAGCGCAATGTGGCGATGGGCGAGGCCAGCGACTTCGAAGCAATCACTGGCAAGGGCGTGAAGGGCACCGTGGATGGCAAGGCGGTGGCGCTCGGCAATATCGCGTTGGTCCGCGATCTCGGGCTCGAAGGCTCGGGACTTGCCGAGAAGGCCAATGCCCGGCGCGACGAAGGCGAAACGGTGATGTTCATCATCCTCGATGGCGCCATCGCGGGCCTTGTGAGCGTGACCGATCCGGTGAAGGAAACCACACCGGACGCCATCAAGGCGCTGCACGATCTCGGCTTCCGCATCATCATGGCGACAGGCGACAACGAGCGCACCGCCAAGGCGGTCGCCGCGCGTCTCGGCATCGACGAGATCCGCGCCGATGTTCTGCCCGAAGACAAGGCGCGGATCATCCGCGAGTTGCAGCAAGGCGGCAAGAAGGTCGCCATGGCGGGTGACGGGGTGAACGACGCGCCCGCGCTCGCCCAGGCCGATGTCGGCATCGCGATGGGCACCGGCGCCGACGTCGCTATCGAAAGTGCGGGCATCACGCTGGTGAAGGGCAATCTCGACGGTATCGTCCGCGCCCGGCGCCTTGCCCACGCAACGATGAGCAACATCCGGCAAAACCTGTTCTTCGCGCTGATCTACAACAGCGCGGGTGTACCGGTCGCCGCGGGCGTCCTGTTCCCTTTCTTCGGCATTCTCATCAGCCCGATGTTCGCCGCCTTCGCGATGAGCGCCTCGTCGATCTCGGTCGTGCTCAATTCGCTGCGTCTCAGAGCCGCGAAGGTGTGAGGCGCAAAGAAGCAAACCCAATCGAAAGGACGTGATGATGGTCATGGAGGAATCGCACGGTGGCGATCACACCGCACAGGAAAGGCATCGTCCGAGTTTCTGGAGATCGCGGACGGGCACCGTGTTCCTCGCCTTCCTGGCCATCATCGCCTTCCTGCTCGCCTATGAGCATCGGGCGCATATTTTCACGGGCACAGGCCTGTTGCTCCTGATCGTCCTTCTTTGTCCGGCCATGCATCTGTTCATGCATCACGGGCATGGAGGGCACGATAAATGAACCACGACGCCCCTGCCTATGGCCTTTGGTTTCTGGTCGTCGCGAATTCCGCGATCTTCATTTTCTTCGCCTTCAGTTTCTTCAAACCCCGGACAAAGCGCGACTGGCGCAGCTTCTCGGCGTTCAGCGCCTTCCTGGTTGCACTGTTCGCGGAGATGTACGGCTTTCCGCTCACCATCTATTTCCTCTCGGGATGGCTGCAATCGGCCTATCCCGGGGTCGACTGGTTCTCCCACGATGCAGGGCATCTGCTTGAAATGATGTTCGGTTGGAAGACCAACCCGCATTTCGGCCCGTTCCACATGCTGAGCTTCCTGCTGATCGGGGGCGGTTTCTGGCTGATCTCCGTTTCATGGCATGTGCTCTGGAAGGCGCAGCGCGCTGGCGAAATGGCGGTTAGCGGTCCCTACGCTCGCGTGCGACATCCCCAGTATCTCGGCTTCATTCTCGTCATGCTGGGATTTCTGTTCCAATGGCCGACGCTGCTGACCCTGGCGATGTTCCCCATCCTCGTCGTTATGTACGTGAAACTGGCGCGAGCGGAGGAAGCGGAAACAGGCGCCCGTTTCCCTGAGCGTTTCGCAAGCTACGCCGCTCAGGTGCCTTCCTTCATTCCGAGATGGAAGCCCGCCACTCTATCGGACGCGGGGACATAGGATTTGGAGCACGACCACGACCAGAACCATGCCGCAGGCAGCGACAGTGATTTGAGCCGTAACTCGATAACGCTGACCGGCGCCGTTGCCATGGGCACGGGCGTGATGATCGGCGCCGGAATCTTCGCGCTCACCGGCCAGATCGCCGAACTCGCGGGGCCGCTCTTTCCGCTCTCCTTCATCGCAGGAGCGTTAGTCACGGCGCTCGCCGCTTACAGCTACATCAAGATGTCCAATGCGTGGCCTTCGTCGGGCGGAATCGCGATGATCCTGCAAAAGGCCTATGGCCGCGGCACGATCGCCGCTTCGGCCTCGCTCCTGATGGCGCTGTCGATGGTGATCAACGAAAGCCTGGTGGCCCGAACCTTCGCGACCTATGCGCTGCGGCCATTCGGCCTGGAAGGAAGCGCGCTGCTGCTTTCGATCGGCGCGGTTGCGCTGATCGTTTTCGCCTATCTCGTCAATGCGGCAGGCAACCGGTCGGTGAGCGGTCTCTCGCTCATCATGTCGACCGTGAAGATTGGCGGCATCGCCCTGTTCGCCATTGCTGCGATCTGGGCGAGCGGGTTCTCCGGTGGAGCGTTCGCGGAGCCCGTGGGAATGCACGGCGCCGAAGCCTTTGTCGCTTCGGTCGCCTTTTCCATCCTGGCCTTCAAGGGGTTCACCACGATCACCAATAGCGGGGGTGAGATTGAGGATCCCCATCGCAATGTCGGCCGCACGATCATGATCGCCATCGGCATCTGTGTCGCGACCTATCTGCTGGTCGCCTTCGCAGTGGGATCGAGCCTGACGATCGATGAGATCGTGGACGCACGCGACTATTCGCTCGCTGCGGCGGCTGGTCCAGCTCTAGGTCAGGCAGGATTTTATTTCACAGTCGTGATCGCGCTCGCCGCAACGGCCTCGGGCGTGATCGCCAGCGTGTTCGCGGTTTCGCGTATGCTGACCATGCTCACGAACATGAAGATGATCCCGCACCGCCATTTCGGCATGAGCGGCAGCATTCGCAGCCATATGCTGCTTTACACGGTGGTCGTTGCCGGCGCGCTGGCCGTCTTGTTCGATCTGTCGCGCATCGCGTCGCTCGGCGCCTTCTTCTATCTGGTCATGGACATGCTCGTGCATTGGGGTGTGTTTCGACACCTCAGACGCGAAGTCGGCGCGAAGGCCTCGATCCTTCTTGTTGCGCTGGCTGCCGACGCCGCCGTGCTTGCGGCGTTCACGGCGGTGAAACTGCAAAGCGACCCCTCGATCGTTCTCTACGCGGTTGCCGGCATCGCCGTAGTCTTCGCGGCCGAGTACGTGTTTCTGGAACGCAGCAAGAAAGCCGACGATACCGATACTTCGCCATGACGTAATCATGGCTGAAAAGGCAACGGCCTACCGGAACCAAACTAATGCTTCATAGGAGGGAAGGCATGAACGCGACCTTGAAAGGCGCATTATTAGGCGCGGCGACTCTGTTTATCTTGCTGATCGTCGTTGCTCTGATCGTTATCTTGACTGGTGGCTATAACGTGGCCGCAACCGATCGGCACAACCCGATCGTCAGTTGGGCGCTTACAACCACGATGAACAATTCTGTCCGGCGGCAGGCGGCTGGCATCGAACCTCCTGCCGAATTTACGTCGGCGATGGTTGCCGCCGGGGCTGGCGAGTACAAGGCGATGTGTTCGCATTGCCATGGAGGCATAGGGCAAAGTCGAGCCGAATGGGCAGAAGTCATGCTCCCTAAACCGCCGCCGCTGGCCGAAGCCGCCAGGGAATGGGATCCCAAGGACGTTTTCTGGCTGGTCAAGCACGGCGTGAAGATGAGTGGGATGCCCGCCTTTGGCCCCACGCATGATGACAAGACCATCTGGAACATCGTCGCCTTCGTGAAAGCGTTGCCCGAAATGCCGGCAGAACAATATGCTGGTTACAGCAGTGATCATGCCGAGGAGATGCACGATCACCAAGCGCACGAAGAAAGCGACACTCCCCACCACCATTAATTGGCCGATGGCGGGGGTAGGTTTCGAGAAAATCGATGATCATATTCTATCTCATTGGAAACTTGGGCCGACAGACGGCATTTGGCAGGCGCGGTAAGTCCCAATGCTTTCTCTCTGTTGCGCAGGAATGATCGAATTGCGTCAGCTCCGTTACCTGATCGCGGCAGCACACTCCGGCAGCTTCAGCAGGGCGGCGCGCATCTTGAACATCAAACAGGCCACTCTCAGCCGTCACATCTTAGAGGCCGTTTCGAAAGGGGTTGAGCGGCTGAGGTTCGTGTGATTCCGGGGGTTTTGCAGACAACCCGGAGATCTTGATGTGGACCCCAGCCACCCGTGTGCAGCATACGCGTGTTTCGAAGCGTTACCAGACGGATTTGAGCGATGCCGAGTGGGCGCTGATCGCGACATTTGTTCCCGAGGCGCGCACGACGGGGCGGCGACGGCAATGGCCAATGCGCGAAATCGTGAACGCCATCTTCTACGTTCTGCGCGGCGGGATTGCATGGCGGTTGCTGCCCAAGGACTTCCCGCCGTGGCAGACGGTCTACCGCTGGTTTGCCCGGTTTCGTGACGAATGCCTGTTCGAGCGGATCAACCATGCGCTGGTCGCGCTCGATCGCGAGCGAGCCGGAAGGGACGCCTCGCCAAGCGGAGCCATCATCGACAGTCAGAGCGTCAAGACCACCGAGAGCGGCGGACCGCGCGGCTACGATGCTGGCAAGAAGATCAAAGGTCGCAAGCGCCATGCTCTGGTCGATACTGACGGCAGGCCGCTGCTTGTCGAGCCGCACACCGCCGATGTCCAGGATCGTGATGGCGGCGGCGCGTTGCTGCAAATCTCGCGCGGCCTCTTCCCGTTCATCGAGAAGGTCTGGGCCGATGGCGGCTATAAGGCGTCACCTCAAGCTTTGTACGCTGAACAACGATTTTCCGGACATAATGTGAACATTGGTGTCAGGCAGCGGCGCGAAGGTACTGGTAGAGGGTTTCGCGGCTGATGCCCATGTCGCGCGCGATGGTCGCCTTGCGTTCACCGGCGGCAACGCGGCGGTGCAGATCGGCAATCATCTCATCCGAGAGCGACCGTTTCCGCCCCCGATAGGCGCCGCGCTGCCGAGCGATCGCAATGCCTTCGCGTTGCCGTTCGCGGATCAGGGCGCGCTCGAACTCAGCAAACGCACCCATGACCGAGAGCATCAGATTGGCCATCGGGGAGTCCTCCCCCGAGAAGGACAGGCTTTCCTTCTCAAACTCGATCCGGATACCTCGCTTGGTGAGGCCCTGGACCAGCTTGCGCAGGTCATCCAGATTGCGGGCCAACCGATCCATGCTGTGGACGACGACGGTATCGCCTTCGCGGGCGAAAGTGAGCAGAGCCTCAAGCTGGGGGCGGTTGACGTCCTTGCCCGATGCCTTGTCGGTGAAGGTCCGATCGAGCGACTGACCTTCCAATTGGCGATCCACATTCTGATCGAACGTGCTGACCCGGACATAGCCGATCCGTTGCCCCTTCACTGCGCACTCTCTCCGGCTCTGTTGCAAAGATCGTCCGCGAGCGAGTGAGATCCGCCGCTTCATGGCAATCAAGCGGCCGTGGCCAGGTGTTGGTTTAGTAATTCCATGGCCTCGGTCAGGGCTGATGGTCCAATGCCGAAAGCTCGCTCGACAAGACGCACCTCGCCCATGATCCCTGGTTGCAGGCACCATGGTCGGGCCTGTCCTTTGCGTAGGGCGCGCATGACCTCGAAGCCTTTGATCGTGGCGTAGGCTGTGGGCATCGATTTGAAACCACGGACAGGGGGGCATCGCAGAATCTGGTCGTAAACGTACGCTAAGCTCTCTGCGTATCGGTTGAAGCGGTGATGCGCATAACTTTTTTCCGCGTCAGTCGCCGGGGATTTCTGACCTTAAAGATCGTTCTTTTTCAGTGTCTTTTTAATCATCCAGAGATGGAATCCGTGCGCAGCGACGAAAACAATGGATCCGAAAAAGACGACGGGAATTTCCATGCCCTCTTGGCCTGGCCTGGGCTGCAGGGTCAATGTCATGACGACTATGGCGGTTAGAATGCAGCTAGCCAAAATCGGCGTCAAAGCGAGCGCGAAACTGCGCGGCGCGGTCCAATTTACCGATCCATTCAATGCCCATTGCATAGGCAACCGGGCCTCGTCGTGGAACTGGGCATTCGCACGGACTGACATGCGGATCAGCAGGCCTATCGCGATGAGAGCAATGATCGGCTCTGTTGCAAACTCTGCTGCGGTTGCCAAGGTTGGGTCCTTGGATTGGTAAGGTCGGTTGTGATGGACGATTTCAAAGGGCGGCATTTTACCGGAGAAGTCATCTTATGGGCGGTCCGCTGGTACTGCCGGTACGGCATCAGCTACCGTGATCTCGAGGAAATGCTGGCGGAACGTGGCATCGATGTCGATCACACGACCCTCTATCGCTGGGTGCAGCGCTATGCGCCGGAGATGGAGAAGCGGTTGCGCTGGTTCTGGCGGCGCGGCTTTGATCCGAGCTGGCGTCTGGATGAGACCTACGTCAAGGTTCGGGGCAAATGGACCTACTTGTACCGGGCGGTCGACAAACGGGGCGACACGATCGACTTCTTCCTTTCGTCGACCCGCAGCGCCAAAGCCGCAAAGCGCTTTCTGGGCAAAGCCCTTCGCGGGCTGAAGGACTGGGAGAAGCCAACGAAACTCAACACCGACAAGGCACCAAGCTACGGCGCCGCAATCGCCGAGTTGAAACGAGAAGGGAAGCTTGCCCCTGAAACCGAACACCGGCAGGTAAAATACCTGAACAATGTGCTCGAGGCCGACCATGGCAAGCTTAAGATGTTGATCAAGCCCGTGCGTGGTTTCAAATCGATGCCATCAGCCTACGCCACGATCAAGGGCTTCGAGGTCATGCGCGCCCTGCGCAAAGGGCAGGCCCGGGCATGGTGCCTGCAGCCAGGGATCAGGGGAGAGGTGCGTCTAATCGAAAGATCATTTGGCATTGGCCCCTCGGCCATCACCGAGGTCATGGACATGCTCAATCAGCATTTCGCCAATGCTGCCTGATCCCCCAACAGGGAGACGCCGCTCGGCCGTCCCCCATGTTTGCAACAGAGCCCTCTCTCCATCAAAATGTCAGGTTGAAATCTATGATACGCAACGACATTCGTCAACAAATTCCGTTTAGTACCCTAATCTGACAGAAACCGCGGTAGCGCCCTGACGTCCGGTTAGGCTATACTCCAAGCTGACATCACAAAATCAAATCCCTCAAAGATGGCGTCAATTGCCTTGATGGGGTAAAAACTGGAGTGCTTCCAGGATGGGACATTCGGCAACGTCATCTCCAGTGCATCTGGCTAACGTGGTCGCCAGCGTCACCTCTATCTTCTGCAAATCTGCAATGCGGCGGCGGACATCTTCAAGGTGGAGTTCGGTTCTCGCCATAACCTCCGCGCAGGTTTGTGCACCGGTATCGGTGAGCGACAACAATGACCGTATCTCATCCATTGCATAGCCAAGGTCGCGCGCGCGCAGGATGAACTGCAACCTTTGCACCAGTTCCGGCGAATAGACGCGGTAGCCGTTGGAACTGCGAGGCGGCCCCGGCAGCAATCCCACCTTCTCGTAATAGCGGATGGTTTCGAGATTGCAGCCTGTTTTCCGGGCAAGCTGGGCACGCAAGATGCCGACCTGTTGCTCCATGAAAATACCTCTTGAGTCTGTAGTGGCTACAGAGCCTACACTGCGAATCACTCAGTTGGAACAAGGGATTCAAGCCATGGTCTCAACGCCGGAAGCGGGACAGCCAGCCCTCACCGAAAACCACGAGCCGAAGCAGGCAAACTGGGTTGCGGCGGGCGCATTGATCGGCGCGGGGCTCGCCTCGGCTTGCTGCGTCGTCCCGCTACTGTTGGTTATGCTCGGAATTTCCGGCGCGTGGATCGCCAACCTGACGGCGCTCGAACCTTACAAGCCCTATGTCGCAGGCGTAACGCTCGCGCTGCTCGGCTACGGCTTCTGGCATGTCTATTTCAAGCCGAAACCGCCCTGTGAAGACGGTTCCTACTGCGCTCGTCCACAATCGGCTTGGACCACCAAGGCGGTGCTGTGGCTGGGCCTTGCCGTCGCCATCCTGGCGCTCACCATCGACTGGTGGGCACCCTGGTTCTATTGAAAGGAAATACCCATGAAAAATACAGTATGTATCGCTATGGCCGTGCTGGCTATGGCTGGCGGCGGGGTCGCCTATGCAGTTAGTGGCACGGCGCAAGATCGCCCCGCGGCTACCGCAACCGCTCAGAAGCAAACCACCTTTGCCATAGAGAACATGACCTGCGCCACCTGCCCGATCACCGTGAAGAAGGCGATGGAAGGCGTCGCCGGGGTAACGGCGGTCACGGTCGATTTCGCAGCCAAGACCGCGCGCGCAACCTATAACCCGCGCCGCACCAATGCTGCTGCGATTGCCGCTGCATCAACCAACGCGGGTTATCCGGCGCGCGCTATTCAAAACTGAGCGGGGCGCCGCCAGCGCCTCAAGAAAGCGATAAGCAATGAACGACTGTTGCAACCGCCCCGGGCAGGAAGGATTTGACGTGGCCGTCATCGGCGCGGGTTCTGCCGGGTTCTCCGCCGCGATCGCCGCTGCCGATCTGGGCGCGAAAGTGGCGCTCGTCGGTCACGGCACGATTGGCGGCACCTGTGTCAATGTTGGCTGCGTTCCTTCCAAGACGCTGATCCGCGCCGCCGAAGCGGTGCATGGTGGGCTTGCCGCCGCGCGCTTTCCCGGCCTTGGGGGCGCTGTCCAGATGGA
>NZ_JABWCU010000045.1 GCF_018491765.1 Novosphingobium profundi
GGAGCAGCCCGGTAGCTCGTCAGGCTCATAACCTGAAGGTCGTAGGTTCAAATCCTACCCCCGCAACCAAGCACAAAGCAAACACAACGCCCCGGCCGAAAGGTTCGGGGCTTTCTTGCGTCTTGGACCCGAACTTCGAACGGCGGGCAAAGGCAGTGACCGTCAAGGGCAGACCAGGCGCCGTTGGCCAACGAAAGAAAAGGGGCGCCATTGCGGGCGCCCCTTCTCGTCCATCTGCTCCGCTTCGCGGGTGCGGATCGGATCAGAAGCCGAATTGCAGCCGGATGCCGCCTTCGCGCTTGATCGGCATCGAGAGCGCCACACCGTTCCCGCCCAGAAGACTCGTCGTCGCCTGGGCTGCGCCGTAGGTGCGATTGTCGAAGACGTTGTCGACGTAGAGCTGCACCGACAGCGACTTGCTGGTGAGGCCCGTGCGCAGGTTGACCGTGTTCTGGTCGCCGATCCAGGCGATGTTCTCGTAGGTCAGGTAGACCCGGCTGCGGTGCGCGTAGTCGGCGCGGATGTACCAGCGGTAGTCGTCGTCGACGTCGAAGCCGTATTCCGCGCCCAGGTTGCTCGAGAACAGGGGGCCGGCCGGGTTGATCGATCCGGCCGCAACGGTGCTGTTGCCCGAAATCGCCACGCACGAAGCGCAAGGGATCTCGGTGTCGAGCGTGACCTTGCTGTAGCCGGCGTTGAAGTCGAAGCTGAGATTGTCGGTGGCACGCAAGTTGCCCTCGATCTCGGCGCCCTTGACCGTGCTGCGTCCTGTGTTCTGCGTGACCGAGACGACCACGTCGCTCGCCCCGGCCACCGAGTTGGGCACCGCGATCGAGTTGCTGATCGCCTGGTCCTTCCACTTGGCGTAGAACACCGCCGCGCTGAAGGTCAGTGCGTTGAACAGCGATCCCTTGAAGCCCATCTCGTAATTGTCGAGCGAGGCGGGCTTGTAGATGTTGGTGACGTCGACCTGCTCGGCCAGCCAGGCGCGCTGCGCATCGGTGAGCGCGAAGACCGAGAGATTGAAGCCGCCCTTGTTCATGCCCTTCGAGTAGGTGGCATAGGTCATGAAATCGGGGTCGAACTGGTATTGCAGCGAGACGCGGGGCACGAAGCGCTTGTACTTGCCCTGGTCATAGACCGTTTCGGGGTGGCGATTGTAGGTCTTGAGCTGCTCCTCGATGTAGCGACCCTCGAGGTTGAGCGTCAGCTCGCGGGTGAGGTCGTAGGAGAGCGAGCCGAACACGCTCTTGTCGACGAGGGTGTTCTTGGCGCCATTCGTGAAGGGGACGACGAGGTTGGGGAACATGCCCGCCACGTAGCTGCGGTTGGTGAGCTTGAAGTAGTTGACGCCCACCATCCAGCGCAGCGGCTGATCCGCGCCCGAGGTGACGCGAAATTCCTGGCTGAGGTTCTGGTCCGACCCCATCACCATGTCGGGATAGTTGATGTAGGGATCGCCCACGAAGCCCGGTATCGCCGGCGTGGTGGTGTTTGGCAGCATGCTGGTGTCGCGCCCGTCGAGATCCTGGTTCACCTGGTTGCGGGTCTTGTTGTAGCCGGTCAACGAGGACAGCGTGATGTCCGAGCCGGGCAGCGTCCAGTCGACCATGAGGTTGGAGACCATCTCGTGGCGTTCCATCCCCGGCAGGGTGGTGAAGGGCGTGAAGATGGGGTCGATGATGCCCAGCGAGTTGTTGACGACCTGGCTCGCGAAGGCGGGGGTGGCTGGGTTCTGGCCGATGTCCTTGGCCTTGATCAGCGGGATCTTGCCGCAGAACCAGTTGTTGACGCCCGGCGTTCCACCGCCCGCGTTACAATTGAACAGGTTGGACGGGTACTGGCTGGCGAAGGCGCCGGAGCCCGGGCCGTCCTTGTCCTCGAGCAACATGCCAAAGGCCTTGATCTTGAGATTGTCGGCCGGCTTGATGACGAGGGTACCGTTGATCGTGCGCGTGCTCTGCTGGCCGAGCGCGCTGCCATCGAAGCTGTTGGTGTACTGCCCCCCATAGCCGAAGCGACGCGCCGAGACGCGCAGAGCGATCACGTCCTTGACGATCGGCAGCTCGATGCTGCCGCGCACGTCGTAGAGGTCGTAAGTCCCGAACTTTCCGTCGAAGGTGAAGTGCAGGTCGTTGCCGGGATCGCTGGTGACCACGTTCATTGCGCCGGCGAACGACTGGCGCCCGAACGAGGCGCTCTGCGGGCCCTTGAGCACTTCGATGCGCGCGACATCGCTGCCCAGGTTGTTGAGGATGTCCTCGTTGACCGGGGTTCCGTCGAGAAAGACCGAGACCGTCGGGTTGAGCGCGTCCTTGATGTTGCGGATGTAAAGCACCGTGCGGCTGCGGTCGGTCCGCGCCGAGGCGGTTTGCTGCGCGAAGAGCCCGGGCGTGTAGGCCTGCAAGTCCAGCACGTTGTTGACGTTGAGCTTGGAGAGGTTCTCGCTGGTCATCACGCTGAGCGTGACGGGCGTCTCGAGCAGGCTCTCCTCGCGCCGACGGGCGGTGACGACGATGGCACCGCCCGCCGCGGCGCTTTCGGCCTTCTCGGGAGCCTCACTGCCGGCCCCTTGCGCGAAGGCGGTGTGCGGCGCGGTGATCGCCAGCGCGAGCGCGCTGCTTCCCATCGCCAGTCTCATGGCCGTATCCCTGAATGTGCTGGTCATGCTTTTCCCCTGTTTCTGTCTGTTTTGGATGCTGGGACCGTCTGCGGGTCAGGCCCCTTTCCGGGCCATTGCGCGCAGTCGGGGAAGCAGGTGCTCGCCCAACTGCGCGATGTCTTCGAGCGGGTCGAATCCGCTCAGCAGGAAGCGATTGACGCCGAGCCGGTGGTAGCGCTCCAGCGCGGCGGCTACGCTGTCGGGCGTACCGACGAGCGCGCTGGCGGCCTTCTGGAAGCCGGTGGCGCGCGCGATCCCCACCCACAGCCGCTCGTCGAGCACGTCGCCTTCGCGCGCGCGCTCCTCGGCTGTGGCGTTCTTGCCGAGCACGCCGGGCGTCTCGCCCTTGCTGGCGAGCGCGGCGACACCGGCGGTGACTTCGCCAAGGATCGCCTGCGCCTTGTCCCAGGCCTCGGCCTCGGTGCGGCCGAGAATCACGCGGGTCGAGAGGCAGAAGTCGGGGGCAGAGGCGCGCCCGGCACGCCGGGCCTCGCCGCGCACTGCCTCGATCAGCGCGGCGCAGGGGGCAAGCCGGTCGATCCCCATGGCGTAGACGTCGGCATGGGCTCCGGCGACGGCGAGCGCCTTCTCGGACTGACCGCCGAAGAAGATCGGCAGCGCGTCGCCCTGCAGCGGGGTGACCAGCGAATGCGCACCGCGCAGGCGGAAATAGGTGCCCTCGTGATCGAAATGCTCGCCGCGCCAGACCCGGCGCAGCAGCGGAATATACTCGCCGCTGCGTTCGTGGCGTTCGTCGCGGGTGAGGAAGTCGCCATCGGCCTGCGTCTCCACGTCGCTGGGCGCGGAGATGATGTGGACCCCGACCCGCCCTGCGCTCAGTTGGTCGAGCGTGGCGAACATGCGCGCGGCCATAGTTGGCGCGATGAAGCCGGGGCGGTGCGCGATCATGAACTTCAGGCGGCGGGTGATCGTCGCCAGGTGGGTGGCGAAAACCAGCCCGTCGGGCCAGCTTGCCGCCTGCGCGATCAACACCCGGTCGAAGCCCGCGTCCTCGAAGCCGGCGGCGAGGCGCGAGATGAATTCGGGTTCGATCTCGCCCATCGAGCGGGGACGGGTCTCGGAGGAATCGCGGTGGTTGAAAGTGCCGATGATTTCAATGGTCACAACACGGCTCCCGCACGTTCGAGAGCGTCCTCGGACCGCGAGGGCAGGTCGTAGAACAGCAGAATGAGGACGAGGCCGATCGCCTGCGCGAGCGCTGGGATCAGGGCCATCGAGAATCGTACCGCGGCGAGTGCGCTGTCGCTCTGCATGGCCACGGCGCCCGCGCGGTAGCCGCTCGTCTGGAGGATCAGGCCGACGAGGAAGGGGGCGATCGCGAAGGCCGCCTTCTGGAAGAATTCGAAGAAGGCCGCATAGAGCCCTTCCTGGCGCTTGCCGCTGCGCTCCACGCCCCAGGAGATCGCGTCGGGCAGCATCGAAAGCGTCATCAGCAGCGTGCCGGTCGAGGCAAAGCCGGCCAGCGCGCCGCGCGCGAGGAACAGGACGAGGCTCTCGTCCGGTGCGGCGAAGAGCCAGCTCGCGCTGGTCAGACAGGCCAGCAGCAGCGCGCTGGCGCAGACCGTCGGCTTGCTGCCGAGCCGGGCCAGCGCGCGCCAGGCGGGAACCGAGAGCGTGCCGACGATGCCGCTGGCCAGCGCGAACTGGGCCATGCCCGCCTCGCCGCGCCCGAGGATGTCGCGCATGAAGAACAGGCCGGTCGCGCCGAGCGCGGCCGCCCCGATGAAGCCGCAGAACTTGACCCCGAGCAGGACCAGGAACGGGCGGTTGGCGAAGAGCGGGACGAACCCGGCCAGCGCGGTGCGCACGCGCAGCGCGAGCGGCACCCTTTGAGCGCGCGCGGCCAGGTCGCCTTCGGGAAATCCGGCGGTCGCGACCACCGCGGTTCCCATGGTGACGAGAATGAAGGCCGCCATCGCGTAGCCCATCAGCGCGAAGGCCGAAGGCGAACTTCCTCCCCAGGCGATCATCGCGGGCGCCAGCGCGCCCCCGGCAAGCGAGGCGACCTGGATGAAGAAGGTGCGCCAGGCCATCATCCCGGTGCGGACCTCGGGGCTGCGGGTCACTTCGGCGGGCATCGCCGAGGACGGGATCGAGAAAGCCGAATAGCCGGTGAAGGTGGCAAGAAGCGCGATCATCAGCACCAGCTGGCCGCCCGCCTCGGCGCGGCCCGCGCCCGAAAACAGCAGCGCCATGCCGCATGTCGAAAGGAGGGCGCCCGCCGCCATCCACGGGCGTCGGCGGCCCCAGCGGCTGCGCGTCGCGTCACTGCCCTGGCCGACCAGCAGGTCGACCGCCGCATCGTAGACGCGCCCTGCGAGCATGAAGCTGCCCGCCAGGATCGGGTCGAGGCCAAGCGCGGTCACCATGTAGAACATGAGGATCACGTTCAGGACGTAGAGGATCGTGGTGCTGCCGGCCGAACCGACGGCCCAGCCGATTTGTCGGCTGCGGGCAAGGGAGTGGATGTCGCTCAAGAACGGCCCCAGGTCTGGTGAACGGATGATCGTGCGGATGCAGCCGGGCGCGCTCCCGACCCGAAGCGGGCCTTGCGGAAGGAAAATTCGCGATCCGGTAACTGACAGTCGGAGAGTATCGCGCGCGCTGCTGGTGCACCAAATCGAAAGAAGGCCCTCTTCCATGCAAACAATGAATGACTGGAGGAGAAGCATGCAGATACGCCAACTTCGGCACTTTCTTGCCGCCGTCGACACCGGTTCGATGACTCTGGCCTCGATGTCTCAGAACATCACGCAGCCCACGTTGTCGCGCAGCATCAAGACTCTTGAGGACGAACTTGGAGTCGATCTGTTCGAGCGCGGGCATCGCGGCGTGCAGCCCACGCGCTATGGCCATATGCTGGCCGACCATGCGCGCTCGATCGTCCACGGCATGGACCAGGCGCTCGAGGACGTGGGCGCGATGCGCGCGGGCGGGCTTGGCCACGTCCGCATCGGGGTGGGCTCGAATGCCGCTGATCCGCGCCTGACCGCCGCCTTCGCCCGCATCGCCGTCGAGGCGCAGGACATCACCCTCACCATCGAATACGACATTCCCGATAATCAGTTCGCGCGGCTGCGCCGTGGCGAACTCGACGCGCTGGTCGAGGCGCGCCGGCCCGATCTGGATTCGGGCGACCTCGATTTCTGCGCGATCGCAGAGATTTCGATGGTGCTCGTTGCGCGGGCCGGGCACCCGGTCCACCGCCTGGGGCGTGTCCCCCGGCGCGAGCTGGCGCACTGGCCCTGGGCGATCTTCCACCAGCCCAACGCCGATGCCTTCTACCGCGGCCTGCTCGAGCTGGAGAACGAGGAGCACAACATCCGCGTGCGCAGTTCCTCGCCGGCGATGCTGCACAATCTGCTGCTCGAGGAAGACCTGATCGGGATGATGAGCCGGGTCGAACTGGCCGAATACGGGCGTGAGGGGCGCCTGCGCGTGATTTCCAGCGACGTGCGGCAGGTCGAGACCTCGCTGTGCCTGATCACCCGGCGGCGCAGCCACATGAGCGGGGCGCTGCGCGCCGTCACCAGCCAGTTGCGCAGTGCGTTCCGAAATCCGGTGGGCGGCGCTCCGGCAGAGGGCAGCCATGCGCGCGGTGCATGCCCGATGCCGCCGATTCGATTGGGCGCGCTCGCCCCGGTGTGATCACTATGCCGAGCGCACCGGGTCCGGCGCGCGCGGTGCAGCATAGGGCAAGGGGGCAGGCGGGCTATGGTCAGAACGGTGATCCGGCGGCTGTTGGCGGCGCTTCTCGTGCTCCTCGTGGTGGCGGCGGGGTTCGTCCTCGCCGCGCGGCTCGGTGCCTTTGCGATTTCCCTCGAGACGCTGCGCACGCGCTATGCGACGCCGCATTCGCGTTACTTGCGGCTCGACGGTGTCGAGGTCCACGTCGCGGACGAGGGGCAGGGGCCGGCGATCCTGCTGATTCATGGCCACTACCAATCCTTGCGGGTGTGGGAGGAATGGACCCGCGACCTCGCGCGCAGCCACCGCGTGCTGCGCCTCGACATGCCGCCTTACGGCCTTTCCGGAGCCGACCCTTCGGGGCGTTACAGTCCGAAGCGGGTCGAGGAGCTCATCGCGTTGCTGGTGCGCCGCGAGAAGCTGACCCGCTTCGCGATCGGCGGCATCTCGACCGGCAGCGCGATCGCCATGCGCTACACGTTGGCCCATCCGGACCAGGTGAACGCGCTCATTCTCGCCAACGCGCCGCTGGTGCCGCTGCCGCCTGCGATGCGGCCCAAGGTCTCGGCGTGGGACCAGTTCCTCGAAGACGATTTCTATCGGCCGGTCTATCGCCCCGAGGCGTTCTACCAGGACCTGTTCGACAAGCTCGTCGTCAACCGCGCGGTCGACACCCGCGCCCTCGCGCACGAGACTTACGACATGCTGCGCAAGCCCGGCAACGCGGCCGCGCTCGAGACCTTCACCCACGCCTTGCGCTTCGAGGCGCGCGATTACGGCCAGCGTTCGCAGACGACGCAGGAACAACTCGCGCGGGTGCGCGTGCCCACGCTGGTGCTGTGGGGCGAGGCGGGCACGATGCTGCCGCTCGCGATCGGCTGCGAGGTTGCGCGCACCGCTTCGCCCGGGGCGCCGCTGCTGGTCGGCTATGCCGGGGCGGGCCATTTTCTCCCGCTCGAGGCGCCGCGCGCGGGGCGCGACGTTGCCTGGTTCCTCGCCGATCCGCAGGCGCGCCTGCAGGGCGGCACGCCGCCGGTCGGCACGCGCGAGGCCTGCCGGTGAGGCGCGTGCCGGGCATTTGGGGCGGGGCTCTTGCCGTCCTCGCGGGGCTGATGGCCGTGCCGGTCTCGGCGCAGGACATGGCCGCGCCCGCACCGCCCACGCTGACGCTTACGCAATTGCGCGCGCGCTATGCGCTGCCGCAGTCGCGCTATGCCCGGTTGCTCGGCGTCGAGGTCCACTACGTCGATATGGGCGGACACGGCGATGACCGCCCGGTGCTGGTGCTGACGCCGGGGTCGAGCTCTTCGCTGCGCACCTACGAAGGCATGATGGCGACGCTGGCGCGGCGCTACCGCGTGATCGCCTGGGACGTGCCGGGCATGGGCCTGTCGGCGCCCGCACCCGAATCGCTTTTCCAGCAGCCGCTCTATCCGGTGCGCGTCCTCGAGGCGCTGCTCGACCATCTGGGTGTCGCGCACGCCAATCTGGTGGGCGTGTCGAGCGGGGGGGCGATCTCGTTCTACTACGCCGCGCGCAATCCGGGCCGCGTCGAGCGCCTGGTCCTGTCGAACACCCCCACCGGGCGTGCCGATGGGCAGGGCATGAAGCTCAGCGCCGCGCTCGCGCGCGAGCTGGCCGCCTCCACCCCGGCGCAAGGGCGCAAGAGCAAGATCTACCGCCCGCGTTCGTACTGGCGCGCCTATTTCGATTTCTACACCGGTGAGCCCGCGCGTGCCTCCGATGCGCTTGTCGACGAGTATTACGACATGAACCGTCGCCCGGCCTTTCCCGACCGGCTCGCCATCGTCGAGGCGCTCGACGACGGCGCGCTTACCGGCGCGGCGCTCGCCGCGATCCGCGTGCCGGTGCTGCTGGTCTGGGGCGCGCGCGATCCGGTCCTGCCTCTTTCGGCCGCCCGCACGCTCGAGCAGGCGCTCGTCCACGCGCAGGTCTCGACGCTCATCCTGCCCGATGTCGGCCACTACCCGCCGCTCGAGGTGCCCGAACGTTTCGGCGCGCTCGTCGAGGCCTTCGTGCGCGACGCGAGCCCGGTAGCGCCCCGCGCACCCGATCCGGCCGAGCGTTGAACCCGCTCCGCCCCTCCCCTCGTGACGAAGGGCCCTTCCATGATCGAATTCTTCGGCATCCTCCACTGGAACGACTATTCCGAGACCCACCCCACGCCTTTCGACGAGGTGGATCCGGACTTCATCGCGGCCTGTGCCCGCGCCCATGAGGAGGCGGGCTTCGCGCGCGTGCTGATCGCCAATTCGGCGCATCGCCCCGACAGCCTGCCGATCGCGACCTGGGCGGCGGCGGCTACGCGCACGCTCGGCTTCATGCTCGCACATCGGCCCGGTTTCGTCGCGCCGACGATGGCGGCGCGCATGTTCGCGATTCTCGACCGGATGAGCGGGGGACGCTGCGCGGTCCACATCATCACCGGCGGCGACGACGGCGAAGTGAAGGCCGATGGCGACTACACCACCAAGGACGAGCGCTACCGGCGCAGCCACGAATACGTCGAGGTCCTGCGCAAGACCTGGTCGAGCGCGGAGCCTTTCGACCACGCGGGCGAATTCTACCGCATCGAGGGGGGATTCGCGCATGTCCGGCCTTCCAGCCCGGGGCTCATCCCGATCTTCTGGGGCGGCAGTTCGCCCGCCTCGCTCGAGTACGGCGCGCGCGTCGCGGACGTCTATGCCTTTCCCGGTTTCGCCGCCGAGGCGCTGCGCGAGCCCGCGCGCGAGGTACTGTCACGCGCCCGGGGCCTCGGGCGTACGATGGAGCTGCTGACCTCGCTGCGGGTCCTTTGCGCCGAGACCGAGGCCATGGCCTGGGAGCGCGCCCACGCGCTGCAGGACCAGCTCATCACCGAGGTGGTCGACAACGGCCGCTTTCCGGCGCTTCCCGGCGAGCCCCGCAGCCGAACGCTTGCGCGCGCCAAGGCGCAATGCACGCAGGGCGCGCTCGTCGGGCGGCTCTGGGCGGGGATCACCCGCGTACCCACGGGCCGACCCGCGCTCGGCTGCCTCGTCGGCAGCCACGACCAGGTCGCCGAGGCCCTGGCGCAGTACCATGCGCTCGGCTTCGGCAAGTTCATCGTCAGCGGCTACGATCCGATCGCCGACGCGCGCCTGTTCGGGGCCGAGCTTTTCGATCGGACGCGCGCGCGGTGCACGGCGCATGTCGCCTAGCGAATTCCCCCAGAGTCGCCTTCCCCTTGCCGTAACATCGATGGGTGCATATATTGATGCCAGGAGTGCACCCATGCTTGCAGCTTTTCTGGACGACATCCGCGAAGGCGACCTGATCGCACCGCGCCTCATGGCCGAACGGCTGCGCGTGCCGATGACGCGTCTCTCGCGGCTTGCGCACCTCAACCGCAACACGATGGTGGCGCGCCCGGACAGCCCGGCGGTGCAGGAAAAGCTGGGCCAGATCGCGCGCATCATCATCCGCGCGGCCGATCTTGCCGGGGACGAGGGCCGCGCGATCATCTGGTTCAAGCACCAGCCCCTGCCCGGCTGGGGCAAGACTCCCGAGGAACTGGTCGAGGACGGCCTGGCCCAGGAGGTCCTCGACGATCTCGAGCGCCAGGCCGAGGGCGTCTACTCCTGACCTATCGCCCCTGACACCACCTTCGTGCCCTATCCGCTCGTTCCCCTCGCCATCCCCTTGTGGCGGATGCTGACGATCCGCTACCAGCGCGATCCGCTTTCGGGCGAGGGTGCGCGTCGGCTCGGCGGGCGCTGGAACGCGAAAGGCACGCCCGCGCTCTACCTTGCAAGCGATGCGGCCACCGCGGTCGCCGAATTCTATCAGGGCTTGCCCAAGCCCGGCACGCTCGCCCCCTATCGCCTCGAGGCGACGCGCATTGCCGATCTCACCGATGGCGCAGGTGCTCCGCGCGACGCCAGCGTCGAGCACGCCTGCACCGCCAACTGGAAGGCCATGGCCGCGCGCGGCAAAGTACCGCCAAGCTGGGCGCTTGCGGACGAGCTGATCGCCGCCGGGGCGCAAGGCGCGCTCGTACCCTCGGTCCAGAACCGTGCGGGAACCTGCCTTGTGCTGTGGGACTGGCAGGCGCAGCCAGCGCAAGGCGGCGAAAGTGCCGGGCTGACCTTGCTCGATCCCGAAGGCAGCCTTGCCCCCCCGGGGCTCGCACGGCCGAGCGAATAGGGACGGTTTCTTGATCTGGATCTAGGCGGCTTGCCGGCACGCCATGCTAGCCTCGCGCCCAGGGAGACAGCGCAGGAGAGCCGGCCGCCATGACCACCGCCCAGTTCCACATGCTCGCCAAGCCGAGCGGTCCGGCCTGCAACCTCGATTGCGACTACTGCTTCTATCTCGAGAAGGAAGCGCTCTACCCGCGCCCGGCCAAACGCCGCATGACGCCCGAGGTGCTCGAGGCCTATGTGCGCAACGTCATTGCCTCCACCCCGCCCGAGGCCGCGCCACTCTTCGCCTGGCAGGGCGGCGAGCCCAGCCTGCTCGGCCTGCCCTTCTTCGAAGAGGCGCTGCGCTTGCAAAAGCGCCATGCCGGGGGACGGCGGGTGACCAACACCTTCCAGACCAACGGCACCCTCATCGACGAGGACTGGGCGCGCTTCTTCGCCGACAACGAGGTGCTGGTCGGGCTCAGCCTCGATGGTCCGGCCGAGATCCACGACCGCTACCGCCGCTACCGCTCGGGTGCGCCCTCGCACCACCAGGTCATGGTCGCGCTCGAACACCTGCAGCGCCACGCGGTGGAGTACAACGTGCTGACCTGCGTCGACCGCCATTCGGCGCGCCACCCCCAGGCGATCTACGCGTTCCACAAGGCGCACGGCGTGCGCTTCATCCAGTTCACCCCCGTGGTCGAGCGGCTGGCCGGGGCCGATTACGCCGCGCGCGGCTTCGATCTGGAGGGCCCCGACGGTGAAGCGGGCGCTTCCTCGAAAGTCGCGCCCTTCGCGGTTCAGCCCGAGGCCTGGGGCGATTTCCTCGTCGGCGTGTTCAACCGCTGGCGCAAGGCCGACATCGGCGAAGTCTTCGTGATGAACCTCGAATGGGCGCTCGCCGCCTTCATGGGCCATCCGGGTGCGGTTTGCCTGCACCAGAAGCAGTGCGGCCACGCGCTGGCGAGCGAATACGACGGCGAAGTCTATTCCTGCGACCACTACGTCTATCCCGAATACCGCCTTGGCAACCTGGCGCGCGACAGCATTGCCGACATGGTCCTCTCGCCGCGCCAGGAGGCCTTCGGGCGCGCCAAGTTCGAAACGCTGCCCGGGCAATGCCGCAGTTGCGATCATCTCGCGCTGTGCTGGGGCGGCTGTCCCAAGCACCGCTTCGAGCGGACGCGCACCGGCGAGGCGGGGCTCAACTACTTGTGCCGGGGCTATGCCCGCTATTTCGGGCATATTACCCCGTGGCTGCGCGTGATCGCCGAGCGGGTCTCGGCCGGACTGCCGCTCGAACCGGTCCGGACGATGACGCCCAGCCAGGTGCGCGCGCGCGCCTGAGCCTTGCTCGAACGAAGGGGGCTGGTGCCTCCTTGCGGTTTGTCGCTAGGACGGGAACCGGCGGTCTAGGCCGCGTCGAAGGGTTCCCCGCATGACCGCATCTTTCCTGTCCCCGCCACCCGGCCTCTCGCTCGCCCGTCTCGCGGCCTTCGAGCAGTGTCCGCGGCGGCTCTGGCTCGCGGTGCACCGGCCTGACCTCGGCCGCGCCGACGGGGACGGCGGCGCCAGCTTCGACGCGGCCCGCCGGCTGCGCGAGCTCGCCCAGGCGCAGAGCGCGAAAGCATACGCGTCCGGCGAACGCGCCCCGCTTTTCGATGTGTCCTTCGCGCACGAGGGCGTCTTCGTGCGCGTCGATATTCTCGAGCCCGACGGTGCGGACGGCTGGCACCTCGTGCTGGTGAAGGGGGGCGCCGGGCCCAAGGACGGCCATGTGCGCGATCTGGCGACGCAGCTCTGGATCGCGCGCAGCTCGGGACTGGGCGTGACGCGCGCCTCGGTCCGCCACGTCGAACGCGGCTTCGTGCTTCCCCGGGATGGCGAGCCCAGCGGGCTCTTGTGCGATGCCGAGTTCACGCAGGCACTCGAACCGATCGTCTCCGAAAGGCCCTCGCTGGTTGCCCGCGCGCGCGGGGTAGTCGCTGGCCCGGAACCCATGTGCGCGACCGGCCCCCATTGCCTCAAGCCGACGCCGTGCGAATTTCGCGCCCATTGCGCGGCGCACGAAGCGCCGGGCCCCGAATGGCCGGTTTCCATCCTGCCCAACGGCGGCTGGAAGAAATGGGCGCGCCAGGGCGTCGAGGACCTCCTCGATCTCGATGAGACAACGATGGCCAAGCCGCGCGAAGCCCGCATCGTTGCCGCGACGCGCTCGGGCACGCCGTTTCACGACGCTGTCGGCGCGCGCACGGCGATGGCCGACTGGGCCTTCCCGCGCGCCTGGCTCGATTTCGAGACGATTTCGGGCGCGCTTCCGCTCTGGGCTGGCACGCGTCCCTATCAGACGATCCCCTTCCAGTTCTCGCTGCACTTGGAGCAGGAAGATGGTACGCTCACCCATCACGAGTATCTGCGCTGCGACGGAGGCGATCCGCGTCCAGACTGCGCAGCCGCGCTTGCCAGGCTCATTCCTGAGGGGGCGAGCGTCATCGCCTACAACGCCGGCTTCGAGCGTGCGGTGCTGCGCGCGCTGGCTGAACAGGTCCCCGAACACGCCGAAAGGCTTTACGCGCAGGCCGAAGCCACCGTCGACTTGCTGCCGATCGCGCGCAACCACTGGTACCACCGCGACCAGCGCGGATCGTGGTCGATCAAGGCGGTCCTGCCCACGATCGCGCCCGAGCTCGACTACGCCGGGCTCGAAGTGAAGGATGGAGGCATGGCGCAGGAGAGCTTTCTCGAGGCGATCGATCCGGCGACGTCGCCCGAGCGCCGATGGGCGATCGAGGAAGCTCTGCGGGCCTATTGCGCGCGCGACACCTACGCCATGATCGTGCTCGCGCGAAGGCTTGTCGCGGGCGCCTGAAGGACGAAGGCTCACAGGGGATCCGCTGGGCACCATCGAAGCCTCCGGCGAATCGCCAATGAGACACGGCGAATCACGGGAGAATCATTTTCTTCACCGTAAAATTGGCTGAAATCCGCCAAATATGAACTTTCCGTCAGTTCGTATGAACCTCTCACGGTGCCGCGAGGGGGACTCTGCCATGGCTGTCATTCCTGCGCGTGAAGCGACGAAACCCAGCTTTCCTGCGGCTCTTCGCAGCGACTGTAAAAAATCTGAAAAAAGGGGTTTGACCGAATCAGATCGGTCGCTTAGAGGGCCTCTCACCGCAGCGGAACACGCCGCCAACAACGGCTTCTACCGCGGTCGCCACGATAGTCGGACAGCTAGTCCCCCGGGTCTTAGG
>NZ_JABWCU010000046.1 GCF_018491765.1 Novosphingobium profundi
CCCGACCACGGTCAACAACGTGGAATCGATTGCGGTTGCGCCCACCATCATGCGGCGCGGTGAAAGGCCCTTCCCCATTACGGGAAGGGCCTTTTTCGTGTCGGCCGCATACTGATACAAAACATTGAAATCGCGAAACAAACCACACCAAACCGCGAAAAAATATGGGCACCCGAACCGTCGCCCCGGATGCCTCTCCTAGAATGGAATCGTGACCGCTCAAGCGCTCACCAAGGGACCGCAAGAGTGCAGTCCAGGTCGCAGAATCGACCTTTCAATCCAAGAAGGAGATAAAAGATGGCTTTTTCTGTCAAGACGAACTCGGGCGCGATGGCGGCCCTCCAGTCGCTCAACGCAACCAACGCTTCGCTCGAAACCACCCAGAACCGCATCAACACCGGTCTGGCCGTCAGCTCGACCAAGGATGACTCGGCCAAGTACACCGTCGCGCAGACCCTGCGTGGCGACCTGGGCGGTCTCGACGCCGTGACGTCCTCGCTCAACACCGCCAAGAGCACCGTTGACGTGGCCATTTCGGGCGTCGAGCAGATCTCGGACCTCGTGAACGACATGAAGTCCAAGGCCTATGAAGCAGCCGGCGTTGCCGACACCGACACCGCGAGCCTCGAAGCGCTCCAGAAGGACTACGACGGCCTCAAGTCGCAGATCGACTCGATCGTCAGCTCGTCGGACTTCAACGGCGTGAACCTGCTGTCGACCGGCGGCGGTTCGGTCAGCTCGCTGATGACGCTCGACACCGGCAACAAGCTCGATGTCGCCAACATCGACCTCGAAGCCGATGCCACGATCTCGGCCATGGACGGTGCAACCGACCTGGCTGACACGGCCACCGCTGCCACCACCGTCGACACGCTCGACACGCTGGGTGACACCCTCAACGGTTACCTCAGCGACCTCGGTGCCAGCTCGCGTCAGATCGAAGGCCAGCTGGACTTCACCAGCAGCCTGAGCGACGTCATCACGACCGGTATCGGCAATCTCGTCGACGCCGACCTCGCGAAGGAATCGGCCAACCTGCAGGCTCTCCAGGTGCAGCAGCAGCTGGGTGTCCAGGCTCTGTCGATCGCGAACCAGTCGCCGCAGACGATCCTGTCGCTGTTCCAGTAAGTCCGTGACGGCCCTTCCGCCTTTCGGGGTCCGGAAGGCCGTTCTTTCGGAAAGGGCCGGAATGGGTGACCATTCCGGCCCTTCTTTTTTCGCGTGCCGATCCTTCCCGAACGCGTCGCGACAGCTCCCCACACCCTCATCCCTTTTCCTCGGCCTCCGGCGGCTCCGCGGGCGCGCCAAATCCGGAAAGATTCAGATGGCTTTTATCAACAACCTACGCCTTCCCTGGAAGCTATGGGCCGCATTTTCCTTCATCGGCCTGATCCTGGGTGTCGTCGCCTACGACGACTATTCCAGCACCGGCCAGCTCGGTTCGATCGTCGAGCGCCAGCACACCAAGGGCTTCGAGGGCATGTCCGCCCTCACCGAGACCATCTCCAGCATCAAGCAGATGCGGATCCAGGTCTACAGCTACACGACCTCGCTCGATTCCGAAGAGCGCGAAATGGTCGATGGCCTCAACAAGAAGAACGACGCGACACTGGACGCCGCTCTGAGCGCGTTCAAGCAGCTCGGCCTGGAAGAACTCGACCCGCAGTACGACGCTCTCGTCTCGCAGATCAAGATCACCCAGGAGCACAATTCGCAGGCAATGGCGCTGGTTGACCAGGGACGTGCGAGCGAAGCTCTCAACCTCATCAAGGATCAGGGACGCATCGACTCGCGCGCCGCGATCGCCGAGGCCAACAAGCTGATCGACGCCCTGCGCGAACAGTCGACGCACTCCTCGGAAGAAGCGCAGGCCAAGGCCGCCAGCTCGAAGCTGGTCGCCCTGTTCCTCGCCATCTTCGGTATCGGCATGAACGTTGCCGTCTGGCTCTTCCTCAACCAGAACGTCGCGCGCCCGCTGGGCCAGATCGTGCAGACCACGACTGCGCTCGCCGAAGGCAAGCACGTCGACGTGCCGTTCCGTGACCGCGAGGACGAAGTCGGCGAGATCGCCGGTGCGCTCGAGCACTTCCGCTCCGCCGCCGAGGAGCGCTCGGCCAAGGATGCTGCCGTTGCCGCCGAGCAGCAGACGGTGACCAATGCGCTGCGTTCCAGCCTCCAGGCGATCAAGGAAGGCGATCTCACCCGCACCATCGAGACCGATTTCCCGCCCGCCTACACCGAACTCAAGACCAACTACAACGGCGCCCTCGCCTCGCTGCGCGAACTCATCGGCGCAGTGACCGAAAGCGCCCAGGCCATCCGCACCGGCTCGCACGAGATCGCCCAGGCCTCCGAAGACCTGGCGCGTCGCACCGAGAGCAACGCGGCCAGCCTCGAGGAGACCTCGGCCGCCATCACCCAGATGGACGAGCGTCTCCACGCCACCGCCGAAGCGGCCGGACGCACCGTGCAGCGGGCCGACGGCGCGATGTCGGTGGTCAACTCGGGCCGTTCGATCGCGGACGACGCCGTCTCGGCCATGGGCCGCGTCAGCGAAAGCGCCAAGGGCATCGACTCGGTCATCGAAGGTCTCGACAAGATCGCCTTCCAGACCCGCGTCCTGGCCATGAACGCGGCCGTGGAAGCGGGCCGTGCGGGTGATGCGGGCCGTGGCTTCGCGGTCGTCGCCGACCTCGTCTCCGCGCTCGCCATGCGCTCGGAAGAAGAAGCCAAGCGCGCCCGCGAACAGCTCACCGCCACGCAGGCCGACATCGGCACCGCGGTGGAAGCGGTCCAGCGCGTCGACGGCGCCCTCCAGAACATTTCGGGCGACGTCAGCGAAGTGCACACGCTGCTGAGCGAAATTGCCAGCGACAACCAGGCCCAGTCCTCGACCATCTCGCAGATCAGCTCCGCGATCGGCACGATGGACCAGGCCACGCAGCAGAACGCCGCCATGGTCGAAGAGACCTCGGCCGCTGCGCGCAACCTGAACTCGGAAGTGAGTGGCCTGTCCGAACGCGCTGCGACCTTCCGCATCGGGACCGGTTCGCTGGCCTCGCACACCCCGCGCGTTGCAGCGCCCCGTCCGGCCGTGGCCGCGAGGCCGGCTCCGGCCCGCGCTCCGGCGGCACCCTCCGCCCCTGCCCCGATGGCCGCGCCCCAGCCCGGCTTCGCGGCGAGCGACGACGACTGGGTGGACTTCTGACGAGGTGACCCGGCGGCGCGGAAGGGTGGTCCCTGCCCTTCCGCGCCAATCGGCCCGGCCTCGGTCGGGCCGCACCCCATCCGAATTGCCCATTCTCACATCTTCGAAAGGCCCCCGCCATGACCCTTCACAGCAGTTTCCTGAAAAACCAGAACCTCTCCACCAAGGTCACGCTGATGCCGGTCATTGCGCTGGCCTGCCTGACCCTCATTCTCCTCATCGCGACCCGCGTTGCACTTGGCACCGCCGCGCGCGAACAGGGCGCCGACCAGCTCGACGTCAACATGCGCGTCGCCTGGTCCGTCCTCAAGCAGAACGGACAGCCCTTCCGGGTCGAGGACGGCAAGATCTACGCCGGCAAGACACTCCTCAACGACAACAACGCCGTGGTCGACGAGATCAAATCGCTGGTGGGCGGCACAGCCACGATCTTCCAGGGCGACATGCGCGTCGCCTCCAATGTCCAGAAGCCCGAAGGTGGCCGCGCGGTTGGTACCAAGCTCGCCCCCGGCGCCTCCTACGAAGCGGTTCTCAAGAACGGCAAGCCCTTTCGCGGCGAGACCGAAATCCTGGGAACCCCCTATTTCGCGGCCTACGATCCGATCCGGGACGATCAGGGCAACGTCATCGGCGTCCTCTACATCGGCGTCCCCTCCGACATCTTCTACGCCGGCATCACCTCGCTCACCTGGAAGCTCATCCTGGGTGCTCTGCTCGTCTCCGCCATCGCCGGGGGCCTGTGCATGAACATCGCCAAGCGCCTGTTTCGTCCGCTCGAGGACGCGACCCGTGCGATGGAAGAGCTTACCCGCGGCAACAACACAATCACCATCGAGGGCACCGAGCGCCCCGACGAGATCGGCGGCATCGCCCGCGCGCTCGTGGTCTTCCGCGACACCGCCATCGCCAAGGAGCGTGCCGACCAGGAGCAGCGCGAGGTCATGGCCGTGCTCACCGATCGGCTCGACCAGCTCGCCAAGGGTGACCTGACGGCCGAGATAACCACCGAATTCCCGAACTCGTTCGCCCGCGTTCGCGGCAACTACAACGAGACGCTGGCGATCCTGCGTCGCCTGATCGGCGCGGCCATCACCAGCTCGCAGGCCATTCGCGGCAGTTCGCACGAGATCGCCCAGGCCTCCGAGGACCTTGCGCGCCGCACCGAGAACAACGCGGCCAGCCTCGAGCAGACTTCCGCCACGCTGGTCGAGATCGACAAGCGCCTGCGCAACGGTTCCTCGGCCGCGCGCGCCACCGTGGAGCGCGCCAACGAAGCCATCGTCGCGGTCGGCGGCGGGCGCGACACCGCGCGCGACGCGGTCGAGGTCATGCGCGAAGTCGCGCGTAGCGCCACCGACATCGACAGCGTGATCGAGGGCCTCGACAAGATCGCCTTCCAGACCCGCGTCCTCGCCATGAACGCCGCCGTCGAGGCAGGCCGTGCGGGTGAGGCAGGGCGCGGCTTCGCAGTCGTCGCCGATCTCGTCTCCGCGCTCGCCATGCGCTCGGAAGAGGAAGCGCGCACCGCGCGCGAGCAGCTCACCGTGACGCAGTCGGGCATCCTCTCGGCGGTCGATGCGGTCGAACGGGTCGACGGCGCCTTCGAGACGATCACCCAGGGTGTCCAGCAAGTCCACGACCTGCTCGATTCCGTGACCCAGGACAACACCGCCTCCTCGGTCGCCGTCTCGCAGATCACCTCGGCGATCGGCGCGATGAACGAGGCCACCCAGCAGAACGCCGCGATGGTCGAGGAATCTTCGGCCGCCGCACGCGCCCTGACCGACGAAGTTTCGCGCCTGAGCGACGAGACACGCCAGTTCCGGGTCGCCTGAGCGCGCCCCGATCCCCCGAAAACGAAATCAACAACAGCGGGTACCTTCCACCATGACACGACGTTTCAAAGCCTTGCGGCCAATTCCGGCCCTCCTGATCGGTTGCGCCCTGCAAGCGCTGCCCACCCCCGTCGCGGCGCAACCCAGCGAGCAGGTCTCGCCGCCCTACCCGCCGCTGGCGGATGGTGACGGCCACGTGATCAACCGCTACGCCACCGCGCGCTGGGCCGAAAACTGGACCTCGCTTGCCGATCCCGAACGCTGCGACGATCCGCTCGACCGCCTCAAGCATGTCGCGCTCGCGCCCGAGGTCTACCTCAGCTTCTCGGGCGAAATCCGCGCGCGCACCAACTACACCGCGAATCCCGGCCTCGTCGAAGGCGAGCACCAGCGCCAGGACATCCTGCGCGTCGTCGCCGGGGCCGACCTGCACGTGACCGAACACTTGCGCTTCTTCGGGGAAATCGCCCACGCCTCCACCACCGGCCACAACATCGGTACGCCCGCGACGAACCTCGCCAACGACCTCGTCCTCCAGCAGGCCTTCGTCGAGGCGACCGGCGAAATCGCCGGCGTCGACACCGGCATCCGCTATGGCCGTCAGGAGTTCTTCGACGGATCGAGCCTGCTCGTCAGCCAGCGCGACAACAACGCGATCCCCTACACGCTCAACGGCGTGCGCGCCTGGGCCCGCTTCAGCCGCGCGCGCATCGATGCCTTCGACCTCAAGCCGACCCTCTACGGCAGCGAGGCGCTGGGCGACGACACGACCGACCACGCCACTCGTTTCAGCGGCGTGACGCTGGGTCTTGCCTTGCCCAAGACCGCGCTCGGCGGTTCGGAACTCTACGTCGATCCGTTCTTCTGGCGCCTGCGCCAGCGCGCGCTGACCTGGCTCGATTCGAGCGGGCGCGAGGAACGTCTCTTCGCTGGTGCCCATGTCTGGGGTAAGGCCGGCAAGGCGCAGATCGACTGGACCGCGGACTACCAGTGGGGCCGCTACGGCAACCGCGATATCCGCGCCTGGCAGGTCTTCCTCAACCAGACCGTCCCGACCGGTCTCGGCTCGCTCGTGCCCAACGCGGGCTTCGTCTTCAACTACGCTTCGGGCGGCGGCGGCAACAGCAACGATCTGGCCCCATCCGCGCCGATGCGCAACGCGATTGCTCCCTTCGGAGCCAATACGCCTTTCGCGCACCACCTTTTCCTCTCGGCCACCAACATCATCGCGCTGGCCCCCAAGGTCGAGGTCCGTCCCGCCAAGAACCTGCGCATCCTGGGCGAATACGAGTTCGTGTGGCGCGACAGCGTCGAGGACGCGATCTACCGCACCGGCAGCCGCGCACTCGCCCGGACCGCGGACAACACCGCGCGCAAGACCGGCGAGCTTCCGCGCATCCAGCTGCAATGGTCGATCGCCCCGCGCATTCAGTTCGTCACGCGCTACGAACATGTCTTCGCGGGCCAGGGCCTGAAACAGGCCGGCTACGGGGACAGCGATTTCGTCGCGAGCTGGATCAGCCTGCTCTTCTGAGCCGGCGGCAACGGACCTGAAAGCGACGGCCGGGCCCATTATCGACGACCCACCCTGTGCACCCTTCGTTCAATCGCACGGGCCTTCTCGGGCCAAGCCGATTGAACTTATGCGCTTCCCACCAGGGGGCGATCGAGCGGGAGTGTGGAAGTGGAAATGGGCCCGGCCAAACGCCAGATGAAGCCGGAGGAGCACGACGCCTCCTCCCCCGACAGCGAGACGATCCTGAGACAGATGCATCTGGGGATGCAGCTTTTCCGGGCAAACAGTCTGTCGCTCACGCACCTGCAGTTCGCGCTGCGCCACGGCGACCGCCGCTCGGTCCTCGAATCGGTGGATCGCCTTCACGAACTGGACTGCCGGATCGGCCGCCTCCTCGGCGAGCTGCCCGAACCGGGCGGCGACGATCCCGAATTTGCCGAGATAAGCCGCCAGATCGAGCAGCAGCGGGTAGCGGTCTCGTTCGAAAAGCTGGCTCTCGTCAGCCAGGTGCGAGGCCCCGACATGGTCACCCTTTCGCATCCAGTGGATGGCGCGCCCCCTGACGATCCGGCCCCGGCGCCCGCGTCCGATCACGCCCCCCTCCCCGCGACCGGCCGGCGCCTCCCCGTGTTCGGCGTCCTCGTCCTGGGGCTCGTGACCCTCCTCCTGCTTCTGGGGCCCCTCTATTTCGCGCTTGCCAGCTGACCCGGTGCCGCCATTGCAAGATGTGCCTTCTTTTCGAAAAATTCTAAAAGTCGGATCGATTTTATACCTCTGACCTGAAGAGTTCATCGGCGCTAGAACGGCTTCATCAGGAGCGGCCCACAAGCCCCCCGCTCCGCAAGGAGAATTGCGATGATCGAACTTCGTCCCTTCGAAAGCCTGGGCGGTGCCAACCACGGCTGGCTCGATGCCAAGCACCACTTCTCGTTCGCCGGCTACCACGATCCCGCCCGCGTCCATTGGGGCAACCTTCGCGTCTGGAACGACGATACCATCGCCCCCCAGACCGGTTTCCCGCCGCACCCGCACCGCGACATGGAAATCATCACGTATGTCCGCGAAGGCGCGATCACCCACGAGGACAGCCTGGGCAACAAGGGCCGCACCGAGGCGGGCGACGTGCAGGTCATGAGCGCGGGCACCGGCATCCGCCATTCCGAGTACAACCTCGAGGACGTGACCACGCGCATCTTCCAGATCTGGATCATCCCAACCCGCGAGGGCGGCGCGCCGAGCTGGGGTGCACGCCCCTTCCCCAAGGACGACCGCGCGGGCCAGTTCGTGACGCTTGCCTCGGGCTACGAGGGGGATGGCGATGCACTGCCCATCCGCACCGACGCGCGCGTCGTGGCGGCCACACTCAAGGCCGGCGAAAGCTCCGAATACGCCATCGGTGCCGACCGCAAGGGCTACCTTGTCCCCGCCACGGGCGCGATCACGCTCACCGACACGGACGGAAAGGAACTGCGCGTCAACGCCCGCGACGGCGCCGCGATCAGCGCACTTGCCACGATCCGCGTCACCGCGCTGGAAGACAGCGAGATCGTCCTCGTCGACGCGGCCTGAACCGCCAAGGGGCGGGCCGGTCTGCACCGGCCCGCCCCTATATTCGTCAACGCTCCAGCCTCGTTCAGCCGGCCGATATTCGAACCGGCGCGAGCCGCGGGCTGAGCAGATGCACGACCAGCAGTGCGATCAGGTAGGCACTCGCGCAAATCGCAAAGAGCACCTCGTAGCTATGCGTCGCATCGAGAATGTAGCCGGCGAACAGCGCCATGCCCATTCCGCCCAGCGCCCCCACCGTGCCGCCGATGCCCACCACCGAGCCGACCGCGCCGCGCGGGAACACGTCGGAGGGCAGCGTGTAAAGATTGGCCGAGAAAGCCTGGTGCGCCGCCGTCGCAAGACCGATGACCAGCACCGCCCCCCACACGCTCTCGATCGACTGCGCGAACCAGATCGGCAGAACGCACAGCGCGCATATCAGCATCGTGGTCTTGCGCGCGAAGTTGGGCGTGCGCCCCGCCTTGATCAGTCGGGAGGACAGCCAGCCCCCCGCAATCGAGCCAATGTCGGAGATGAGGTAGATCGCCGCAAGCGGCAGGCCGAAGCTTTTCAGATCAAGATCGTAGCGCTCGAACAGATAGCCCGGCAGCCAGAACAGGAAGAACCACCAGATCGGGTCGATCAGGAATTTGCCGAGGGCATAGGCCCAGGTCTCGCGCACGACGAGCAGGCGCCCCCATCCGATCTTCTCGACCGGATCGGCCGGATCCTGCTGGATCCAGGCCAGTTCCTCGGCGCTGACACGGCCATGCTCGGAAGGATGGCGATAGATCGCCCACCACGCCGCAAGCCAGGCGACGCCGAAGATGCCGGTCACGAAGAAGGCCATGCGCCAGTCGAACCAGAGCACCAGCAGCGGCACGATCAGCGGCGTCAGGATCGCGCCGACATTGGCGCCTGCGTTGAACAGGCCGATCGCGAGCGCGCGCTCCTTCTGCGGGAACCAGTCGGTCACCGCACGGATGCCCGCCGGAAAATTGCCCGATTCGCCGATACCAAGGCCAAAGCGCGCCACTGCGAAGGACACCACTCCGCCGGCAAACCCGTGCGCGACGTGGCTGATCGTCCAGATCACGATGGCGATGGCGTAACCGAGCCGGGCGCCGAGCGCGTCGACGACCTTGCCGAACGAGAGATAGCCCAGCGCATAGGCGAGCTGGAACCAGAAGATGATCCCTGCGAAATCGCTCTCGCTCCAATGAAACTCGGCCTCGAGCGTGGGCTTGAGCACCCCGATCATCTGGCGATCGACGTAGTTGACCGCCGTAGCTGCAAACAGCAGTCCCACGATCAGCCAGCGATAGCGCCCCACCGGGGCGCGAAGCGGCGCGCCCTGGGCCTGCGCCGTCACGTTCCGGGAACCTGCATCCATCATTCCGTCTCCCTTCACGGCGGCCCTTTGGCCTGCCGTCAAATCATCGCGTTCAAATTCCCTTCGCGGCGGCGATACGGCAGCGGATTTCCCCCTGCCCTGCGAATTGGGCGCGGACCGTATCCCCCACCGTGACCGGATGAACACCCGTCACCGCGCCTGTCGAAACCCAGGTTCCCGAAGGGCAGTCGATCCCGCGTGCCTTGAGGTTCTCCAGCAGGAAGCGCACCGCCCCAAGCGGTCCGTCGAGCATGTTCGCCGTGGTGTTCACGCCCACCGTATCTCCCCCGATCTCGAGCCGCACCTCGATCTCGTCGAAATCGATATTCGGCCATCCTTCAAGAGCCGGCCCGATCAGGAGGCCATGGTTGTTGCCGAAATCGGAGGCGGTGACCGGCGGCCCATCTTCGTTGATGCCGGGATAAGGCGAACTCGCGATCTCGATGCCGATGTGGACGGCATCGAGCAAGGCGGAAACTTCGGCGTTGCTCGCCGGCAGGACACCGTTCCAACCCGCCGCCACATGGAGGAGGAACTCGGCCTCGGCGGCTGCGAACCCTTGCGCGAAGACCGGCATCGCCGGCTCTTCGCCAAGTCCGACAGGCTGCACCGTATCGGCGAAGATCGGACCGGCCAGGCGGTTGGTGCCCAGGCGCGCGTCGTCGGGAGGATTGATCTTGCCGACCTTCCATCCCGCCACCTCGCGCCCATCGAGCGCCATCGCGATATCCTGGATCGCATATGCCGCGCCCATGTCGACGGGCGCTTCGCCGGGGTAGGCCGCCAGCCCCGTGGCCCCGCGCCTCGCCTCGACGAACGCCTGCGCCACATGCCGTGCCTCGTGTTCAACCATGATCCTCATACCCAAGAATGTGTCCTGCCTTTTGGCTATAGGAAACCGGTGTCATACGCAATCGCATTTGCATCCCAAGTGTCTGAACAGTCCACCCAAAGCCCGCGTGCACGGAGCAAAAATACTAAATTTCAGCATCTTGCTCGGCACCTTCAGGCGGATGAATTCGGATACGTAAAGCCGCCTTGCACCGCGCAAAGGTCCGCCAACCATCGCAGTTATCGGTAACCGGTGTCAGCTTGCCTTTGCGCCCGAGCTGGTGCAAGGCTTGAAGGTAATACGATTGCAATCGAGCAAGGGGCGCATGCCGAAGGACCAGAAACCCACGATCAACGACGTGGCGCGCATCGCCGGGGTCTCGAAGAAGACCGTCAGCCGGGTGATCAACAAGTCCGCCCTGCTCAACGCGGCGACCCGCGAGAAAATCGAAGCCGTCATTGCCGATCTGGGCTACGTGCCCAATCCGCAGGCGCGCGCCCTCGCGCTACGCCGCAATTTCCTGATCGGCCTCATCCACGACAATCCCAACGCGCAGATGGTGCTCGGCGTTCAGGAAGGTATCCTCGAGACGATCCGCGACACCGAGTTCGCGCTCGTCGTGCGCCCCGTCGACCGCCATTCGCCCGCGCTGCTCGACGATATCCGCCACTTCATCGAACGCCAGCGGCTCTTCGGGGTCATGCTGCTCCCGCCGATTTCCGAGAACGACGAACTTGCCGACATGTGCCGCCAGCTCGGCTGCACCGTCGTGCGCATGGGTTCGGCCGCGCTCGACAAGAGCGAGCATCTCGTCGCCTCGAACGACCGCCAGGCGGTCGCCGACGCGGTCTTCTGGCTTTCCGAGATCGGTCATCGCCGGATCGGCTTCATCGCCGGGCCCGATGGCTTTCGTTCCGCGCGCGAACGCGAGATCGGCTTTGCCGACGGGATGGCCCGCGCCGGGCTCACATGCGATCCCGCGATCATGGCGCGCGGTACCTACCGCTTCGAATCGGGCCAGGCCGCCGCCGATCAGCTTCTCGCCGCCGATCCACCGCCAACTGCAATATTCGCCAGCAACGACGAGATGGCCGCCGGCTTCCTCCACAAGGCGCTCGGGGCCGGAATCCGGGTGCCCGAGCAGCTCTCGATCATCGGCTTCGACAACACCGCCACCGCCGCGCACATCTGGCCCCCGCTGACCACCGTGCAATGGCCGATCAAGGCCATGGCGCGTGCCGCAGCCAGCAAGCTGATCCTCCCCGGTGACGCCGCCACGCAGCCCTCGATCTTCCTCTCCGACCTCGTCCGTCGCGATTCCGCCGCCCCTCCCCCGCAGGCTGAAGGCAATCATTGACACCGGTTACCAAAGCACCTTAGAACACTCCCCGAAGAACAAGACGGGAGAGTAAGACGTGTTCTGCAAGACCTACCACGCGACGCATCCGGACATGATGGAGTGCGTGTCGAACGAGGAGCTTCGCGACCGTTACCTGGTGGGAGGCATGTTCGAGGCGGGCAAGGTTTGCCTGAACTACTCGCA
>NZ_JABWCU010000047.1 GCF_018491765.1 Novosphingobium profundi
TCGGCATTGGACCATCAGCCCTGACCGAGGCCATGGAATTACTAAACCAACACCTGGCCACGGCCGCTTGATTGCCATGAAGCGGCGGATCTCACTCGCTCGCGGACGATCTTTGCAACAGAGCCCTGTTTCGTGATCTGAGGGCGTGCGGAGCGAATGCCGCGCAGCGTGATGCCGGGGCTCATCGAAATGCGGGGGTGCTTTGGGACAGCAATACGCTGCGACAGGTAGATCCCGCTGTGGCCTGAGCACAGGTAGGCGACGAAACAGGCAACGGCGATGTAGACGGCATGGGTCGCACCGAACAATTCAATGCCCATGATGGTGCAGGCCAAAGGCGTGTTCGCTGCCCCGGCAAAGACGGCAACGAACCCAAGCCCCGCGAAAAGATCGACAGGTGCGCCGAAAAGGGTGCCGAGGGCGTGGCCTAGCGCCGCGCCGATGAAGAACAGCGGAGTTACCTCGCCCCCCTTGAAGCCGGTACCCAGCGTCACGACCGTGAACAGCAGCTTGAACGCCCAACTCCAGTAATCCGTGCCGGGCGAGAAGAACCCGGCGATAGTGGGTGTGGAGGCATCGGGTGCCCAGACCCCGAGGCCAAGATAGTCACGGGTGCCCAGCAGATAGACCAGAGCGATCACCGCAACGCCGCCCAGGAAGGGGCGTAGCGGCCCGAACCGGACGTGGCGCTTCACGAAGTCGCCGAAGCCGTGCGACAGTTCGGAGAACAGCAGGCCGACCAGTCCGAAAGCCACGCCGGCAATGGCCGCCTTGAGCAGGAGCACCGGGTCAACGGCGATCGGTCCGACCGCGCCGTTGAGATAGTCCATGTGGTACAATCCGTGGTGGATTCCCCACTGGTGACAGGTCCAGTCGCCGACAACAGCAGCTATCAGTGCTGGCACCAGCGCGCGATATTCCACACGGCCGACCGCCAGGACTTCCAGCGCGAAGACCGCGCCTGCCAGCGGTGTGCCGAACACGGACCCGAATCCTGCGGCAATACCGGCCATCAGGATGATGCGGGTACTCTCGGCATCGAGCCGAAACATAGTGGCGAAGGCGCTGGCAAGGCTGCCGCCCAATTGCACAGCCGTGCCTTCGCGCCCTGCCGAGCCGCCGAACAGGTGCGTGATAACGGTGCCGAGGAAAATCAGCGGCGCCATGCGCAAGGGCACGCCGCCACCCGGTTCATGGACCTGCTCGACGATCAGGTTGTTGCCGCCTTCAACGCTGCGGCCGAACAAATGATAGAGCAGGCCGACCGCGAAGCCGCCAACCGGCAGGAGAAATAACAGCCACGGATGCGCAAAGCGTGTCCGTGTCGCGGCGTCGAGGCTCCACAGGAAGGCAGCGCAGAGACTGCCGACTGCCGCTGCCATCGGAATAAGAAGTGCTAGCCAGCGGAAGACAGACAGGGCGTGATCATGTCGATCCCGGACAAAAGCCAGGACATCCAGGTTCGACAGCAATATTGCGAATTTAGCGCGCACGATTCCTCCTTGTTGCGAAAACGCATCAGGTAGGAAACATCAGCCACCAAATGTCTGGTCTGGGGGCGGTTCGGCCGAAGCCCGGCGGAAATCCATCGCCTTGAAAGCGGGCCTGACCTATCGAGGGCGGCCTGTCAACGACTGCCCCGGGCGGCGGGACGAGAAAGAGGTGTTATTGCACCTGTTTTCGCGTGTCGATGCCAGTGCTTCCATCGGTCTGGGGGACCGGGGGCCGCGTACCGAGATCGCGATAAGACTTGAGGTCTGGCGCGCCTGCAGGCACCGGATTAGCTTCCAGCCGTGCAATCATCCGTTTCATCTGGGCGATCTCTCGAACCTGGGCGTCGATGATGCCGTCGGCCAGTCTGCGGACCTCCGGGTCACGGATATGCGCCCGCTCGCTCGTCATGATCGCAATCGAGTGGTGCGGGATCATTGCTTTCATGTACGAAACGTCATCGACCGTTTCCTGGCTTCGCACCAGCCACAGCGACCCGGCAAAGACGATGACGGCGCCAGCAAGGATTCCCAGGTTGGCGCGGCGGTTTCGATACATGCTCCACATGAAGCCGAGCATGATCACCGCCATGACCGCGCCCATAAGCAGCGCCATCCACATCCGGGTCTGGCTGAACTCGACATGGTCGAGCGCATAAGTGTTAAGGTACATAAGCCCGAACATCACGATCGTCGATGTCGCGATCATCGCGGCGTATCTGCGGTATCCCATACCCTGATGCATGTCCCGGGCCTCTTGCTTGCCAGGTTTCTCCATCAAAAACGTCCTCTCAATTCAGTCTTCGTTTTTCAAAACCAACGATGGCGGCGAAGTTCCTTTTCAAAACCAGATACGCACCCCGGCGACGAAACTGGTTGTCGTCGGATCGTCACCGTCCGAACGGGCATAGCGCGCCGTCTGTCCGGTCTTCGCCTCGTAGGAGACGCCGACATAGGGAGCGAACTGACGGGTGATCTCATACCGCAGGCGCAGGCCAAGCTCGGCACTGCTTAGCCCGGCGCCGATGCGGTTCTCGGGCACATCCTGCGCCGACAGGTTGAGCTCGACACGTGGCTGAAGCACGAGCCGCTGGGTAATCCGCTGGTCGTAATAGCCTTCGAGGCGGCCGAGCACGTCTCCCTTGTCGGACAGGAACGCCGCGCCTTCCACCTCGAACCAGTAGGGCGCCAAGCCCTCGAACCCGATAACGGCATAGGTGCGTGACGGGCCAGGCTTGAAGTCGTGCCGGACGCCGGCCTGGAGGTTGAAGTAGGGTCCGACCGCGCGGCTGTAGAGCGCCTGCACTTCGGCGGCTTCGACGCCCTGTCGCAGCACACCTTCGCCCTCCGACTTGATGGTCAGCCGATTGATGTCACCGCCAAGCCATGCTTCGCCGTCCCAGCGATAGCCGTCGCGGCCTTTGCGCGCCTGATATTCGGCAAGGTTGAACATCACCGTCGCCATCGTCTGCCCGCCGTTCTCGCGCATCATCATGTTACGGGCATGCGTCATGTCGGCCGCGGCGAACTGGCGATCGGCATAGTGATCCGTCGGCGGGCTGGGTGCAGGCGCGCTGCCGGCGGGCAGATCGGTGCCAACTGGTTCTCCGGAGGACATCGCCGCCATGTCATGGCCAGCATGGTCGGCCGGCATATCCACCCCAGGCATTGCGCCATTGTCCTGCGCGGGTACCGACTGCGCCGGCCCCATCAGCATCCCCATGCCACCCATGTCGTGGCCTTCGTGACCGCTGGGGAGTGGCGCGGGCTTTGCGGGTGCGGCGGAAGCAGGCTTTGCAGCGGGCTGGCGTCTGCGCGGTGCCGGGGCGGTGGGCTTGGGCTTAGGCTTCGGTTTAGCCGCCTGCTTGGCAGGCGTCATGGACATGCCAGACATATCGTGCATCGAATGATCCTGCGCGGCTGCGGGCACGCTGAAGGCAATGATGGCACCTGCGGACAAGAGCGAGGCGAGACGCGTCATGCCGCATCTCCCTTCGGACGTACGCTGACGACGCGCATCATACCCGCGGCCATGTGGTAGAGCAGGTGGCAGTGGAACGCCCAGTCGCCGACCACATCGGCGGTGAAGTCCCAGGTCACGATCCCGCCGGGCTGGACGATCACCGTATGCTTGCGTGGGCCGTGGTCGCCATGACCCGTCACCAGTTCGAAGAAATGGCCATGGATATGGATCGGATGAGCCATCATGCTGTCGTTGATAAGGTTCACCCGCACCCGCTCGCCTTCGATGAAGGGGATCGGTTCATGGACGTCTGACATCTTCTCGCCGTCGAGCGACCACATGAACCGCTCCATGTTGCCGGTCAGGTGGATGTCGATGCTGCGCGAGGGGGCACGGACGTCGGGATTACGCTCCAGCGCCATCAGGTCGCGATAGACGAGCACCTTGTGCCCGACGTCAGCAAGGCCCTGCCCAGGTTCGCCGGTGCGGTCGACCGGCATCGGCGAGATTGTCTGCACGCCCGGACCGCGCTTGACTTGCGGCGCATTACCGAAGTCGCGCATGCTCATCGAGCCCATGTCGTGGCTGGCCATTGCGCCGCCGCCGTGATCCATCCCCGGCATCGCTGAATGGTCCATCGCGCCATGATCCATGGTCGAATGATCCATGCCGGCCATGGGCGCCGCAGCAGGACTGCCCGGCGTTGCGAGGGTGCGCGAGGCATTCTGCTCGGCGCTGGGATCGACGCCGCGCGGCACCATGTCGCCGCCCATATCCATCCCCATGTCCTTCATTGTCGCGAGCGGGCGCTGGCGCAGGGGCGGCACCGGTGCGACCATGCCGGCGCGCGGTGCGAGCGTCGCGCGCGCCATGCCCGAGCGATCGACCGCCTCGCCGACGAAAGTGAAAGCCTTGTCCTCGCTTGGCGTCACAACGACGTCGTAGGTCTCGGCAACGCCGATCTGGAACTCGTCGACCCCGACCGGCATCACATTCTGGCCATCAGCCTGGACGATCGTCAGCTTCAGCCCGGGAATGCGCACATTGAAGGTGGTCATCGATGATGCATTGATCACGCGCAGGCGGACGCGCTCGCCCGAGGCGAACAGGGCCGTCCAGTTATCGGCCGGTCCATGTCCATTGACGAGATAGGTGTAGGCCGCTCCGGTCACGTCGGAGATATCGGCCGGGTCCATCCGCATCTTGCCCCACGCGAGACGCTCCTTCTCCTTCTGGTCGCGACCCGAAAGGAGCCCTGACAGCGTCTGGCGCTGAAAGTTGAAATGGCCGGGATTGACCTTCATCCGGCGGAAAATTGCCTCGGGCGACAGCTGGCTGTGGTCCGACAGCACGATCACATGCTCGCGGTCGGACTGGACCGGATCGGCGCCGGCCGGATCGATCACGATCGGGCCATAAAGACCAAGCTGCTCCTGAAACCCCGAATGGCTGTGATACCAGTAAGTGCCGCTCTGGCGCACCGGGAACTCGTAGAGATAGCTGGACCGAGGCTTGATCCCGGGAAAGGAAATGCCGGGCACGCCGTCATGTTCGGGCGGGACCAGCAGGCCGTGCCAGTGGACCGAACTGTCCTCGTCGAGCTCGTTGATGACGTTCAATCGAACCTTCTGGCCCTCGCGCAGCCGGATCAGCGGCGCCGGCACCGTTCCGTTGATCCCGATCGCAGGCGAGCGGTGGCCGTCGATCGTCATCATCTGTCGGGCGATGCGCAGCGTGATGTCGTCGCCAGAGACGGTGGGAAGGCCTTGCGATACCGGCTGCGCCCAGGCAGGCATCCATGCCGCCAGCGCGGCGGTGCCGCCGGCCACTCCCAGGCCGCGCAGCAAAGTGCGCCGATCGACGGTCGAGAAATCCATGAAAATGCAGTCCCTGTCGCTTGCCTATGGGTGGTTTACGCACGAACGCCTTCAACCCCTCAGCATCTCCTCCAGTTTTTTGCGTGCGCGGTAGAGCCGTGTCTCGACAGCCTTGTTGCCGATCCCGAGGATCTCGGCAGTCTCTGCCTGGCTCATGCCTTCAATAGCGCGCAAAACGAGGACCTGCCTGAGGTTTACCGGCAATTCGGTAATCGCCGCCATGGTCCGTTCCAGTTCGCGCCGATCCGCGATCTGGATGTCGCTTGGGGCAGCGGGATCGGCGACGGCATGCGCCTCCTCGATCGGTCGCGCAAAGGTGAAGAAACGCCGCACCGCCCGGCGCCGCGACCAGTCGCGCGCCTTGTTGACCGCGATTCGCCCGATCCAGACGCGGAACGGGCGCGCCTCGTCATAACGATCGAGGGCGGCGAAGGCGGCGATGAAAGTTTGCTGGGTAAGCTCCACCGCTGCGTCACCATCGACAACGAGCCCACGCAGCAGTCGAAACACGCCGTCTCGATGCCGCCGCATCAGTTCCGAATAGGCCGCCTGGCGCCTTCCGAGCGCAAGCGCGGCCAACTCACCGTCCGAGCAGCCCGCGAGATCAACGCTCACCGGTCGTTGGCCGTCAGCGCCTTGACGACTGCGGCATCGAACCTGGCCACCTGATCGGGTTTGAGCACGGCGCGCATGGCAAAGATATGCTCGAGCGTTTCCTTCTGGAGCTGGCCCATAGCCTGATGCGAGCGATCGACCGCCGCGCCGACGGCGGGCCCATAGCCATGTTCGGACTGGATGGCGTCCGCGAGCTCCGCGTTATCTGCGCGTAGCTCTAACTCCAGCGCCTGCTTGCGCAGCGCGAAACGCCGTTCGATCTCTTCCATTCGCGCCTTCTGGCCGCTGTCGAGATCGAGGTCGTGGTGAAGCAACGCGTGCAGTTCATTCTCGACCGGGGTCGGCCATGCGATGAAGGCGCGGCCGATGAGCACGCCAGCGACCGCCGCCAGAAATGCGATGGCGGCGATGAGGAGCAGTCGGCGCGGGTCGTTCATTCCCCGGTCCCAAGCAGCGTCGATGGCGCCAGAGCGGCGGGCGCACCGAACGGGGCGATCGAAGGCGCGGGTTCGGGATAGCCGGGGATCGTCGCGCCGAGCAGCCCGACAACGAGCGCAAGGCTGGCAGCGATGCCGACCAACGAGCCCGATAGCTGCCGGCCATGCGCGTCCTGCCTGGCGATCCCGTCGAACACGGCGGCCTCTATTCCGGTCAGCCGCGGGTCAACCGGCAAGTCGTGCAGGCGTCGCAATGCAGTATCGACATCCATCATCATCGCTCCATGTGTCTTGCCAGCATACGCAGCCAGGCGTCCGAACCCTCGGCACTATGCATATATTCTGTTGTCGAGGGATAGCAGGTCGGGCTGCGTATTGAACCTTGAACACAGTTGGAGTGGTTCGATGAACAAGACGATGATGCTCTGCGCGCTGACTGCGCTGTCCCTTGGCCTGACTGGCCCTGCCTTTGCGCATCCCAAGCTGGTCAGCAGCACGCCTTCCGCGGCCGCGACGGTGACTGCGCCGCGCCAGGTCACGGTGACCTTCAGCGAGACGTTGATGCCCGCATTGTCGGGCGCCGAGGTCCTTATGACCGGAATGCCAGGCATGAAGGATCATTCGCCGATGAAGATCAACGGCGCAAGGACCAGCGTCGCCACCGACGGCAAGACCTTGCAGATCGCGTTCAACCGACCCCTTGGCGCAGGCAGCTATGCCGTCAACTGGCACGCGGTTTCTGGTGATACCCACCGCGTGACCGGCAGCGTAACCTTCACCGTCCGGTGATGCCCGACTGGCTATTGGTGGCGGTGCGCTGGGGGCTGTATCTCGCCCTCGGCGGGCTATTCGGCCTTCCTGCATTCTCGATCTACGGATCGCCGCGGGTGGCGCGCGCTACGGCCTTGACGCCGCGCTTGCCTGTGATCGCGCTGTCGGGGATCGGCATCGCCTTGAGCGCGGCCGCCATCCTGCTCATGACGGCTGCGATGTCGGGGGTCGGCATCATGGCGATCGATCGCGAAACGCTGACCATGATCCTGACCCAGACCAGCATCGGCTGGGCGTGGATCGCGCGCATCGTCGGCCTGTTCGCTATCCTGCTGCTCGCCCTCCCGGCAAGGCGCTGGACCCACTTTCATAACTGGTGCTCGACCGTGCTGGCTGCGATCGCAGTCGCGAGCCTTGCGTGGACCGGGCATGGTGCAGCCGGCGATGGCGCCCTCGGTACCGCACAGCTCGTCGGTGACATCATCCATCTGCTGGCAGCGTCGGCATGGACCGGCGCGCTTGTCGCGTTCCTGATGCTGATGAGCACCGCCCGCGATTCCGAAGCGCTTGCAGTTGCGCATGCGGCCCTGACGGGCTTCGCCCGCGCGGGCACGATCATCGTCGGCCTGCTGATCGCCACCGGCCTTCTCAACCTCTATATTCTTGTCGGGCCAGACCGCCTGCTGGCGCTCGGCGCGAGCGACTATGGCCGTCTGCTGCTCGCCAAGCTTGCCTTGTTCGGCCTGATGCTGGTGCTGGCGGCCGGTCATCGCTGGCGACTTGCCCCGGCGCTGAGCGACGATCCCGGCCATTCCGCTATCGCCCGCTTGCGAATGAGCCTCTGGCTGGAGTTCTCGGCGGCGCTCGCGATTCTAGCTGCGGTAGCGTACCTGGGGACACTAGCACCGCCAGCTTCGCTTTAGCGTCGATCAGCCGTGCATCAGGCCCAGCGCGATGGCTCCCATCCAGACCGCCATCGCGACCATCATCACATTCTCGGTCAGCGAGACGAAGCCGAGCGGCACCTTGCTCGATCCGCCGACACAGGCACATTTAATCTCGCGCCTGTCGATGTAGACCGCCTTGAACACCGAAACCGCGCCTAACCCGCCGATCACGAGCGCCACGGGTGCGGACAGCCAGGTCAGGACGCCAGCGGTCATCAGCACGCCCGCCGCCCCCTCAGCGAACGGATAGACATAGGAATAAGGCACCCAGCGCCGCGCCAGCAGGTCATAGTTGAGGAACATCGATGAGAAGCGCTCGACGTCCTGCAGCTTGAGCAATGCCAGCACGCACATGCTCAGCGAAATGAACCATTCGGCGGCATGCATCGTGAGCGGCGTGCCATAGATCGACTGGCTCACCGCCAGCGCCATCAGAGCGGTCATCGCAAACACCGCGATCACCGGCGTGTAGCTGGTCGCGTCGGGATCGGGCACCGACTTGCCGAAGAAGCGGCGCAGATCGTCATAGCCGCCGACCCGCCGACCATCGATGAAGGTCTGCGGCGTGGTCTTCACATCATGCTCGGCCTTGAACGCATCGGTCTCGGCGCGGGTCTTGAGCCAGCGGTCATCGACTTCATAGCCCTGGGTCTCGAGCAGATGCTTGGCCTTCAGTCCATAGGGGCAGACATGCTCGGGCATCACCATGCGGTAGAGCGTCGCGCGCTTGGGGGCTTGGTCGGTCATTGCGGGTCCTCTTCGCCTTGCGATTGATCGGTCCCCACCCTTATAGATGCCGTACCATAGTACGGAGTCAAGGCATGGAAACGGTGACGATTGGCAAGCTCGCCGCAAAAGGCGGGGTCGGTGTCGAGACCGTGCGCTATTATCAGCGGCGTGGGCTACTGGCCGAGCCGCAGCGCGACGCCGGCATCCGACGCTATGGCGACGACGATCTGCGCCGCTTGCGGTTCATTCGCTCGGCACAGGCGGCCGGCTTCACGCTTGAGGAAATCGGCGAACTGCTTGACCTTGATGCCGTCGACGATCGTATCCGCGCGCGGCAACTTGCAAAAGCCAGGATCGCGGCGATTGATGCGAAGATTGCCGAGATGCAGTCCGCCCGAGCCGCACTCGCCAAGCTTGCAAGCGAATGTGCAAATTCCAGCGTTGGTGCGTGTCCGATCATCGCCGCATTTGAGCACCAAATCTGAACTATCGCGCGGGATATTTTAGAGTAGCAGGTCAACAGCCTCGGCAGACACGGGCCGGTTCAAGCCGATACAGGTCAAAAGGCAGCCAAGCTGAATCCGTTGCTCTGAAGCCGTCAGTCTGCAATCGGCCAACGGCCGCCCTTACCCGGCATTCACGGCGATATGGCCGACGGTAACTTTGGCACGACGATCAAGCCCAAATTCCGCGCCTGAGAAATCACGCGCCGCACCCCCTCGGGCGACCATTGCGTGCCGCCGCGAGGCGTCGGCTCCCGTAAATCCTTGCTCAACCAATTTGCGATGCTGCGAAGAGTAGCGTCTGGATTGTTGTTGATCTTGTCGGCCACCAGCAAGGCTCTGTTGCAAACTCTGGCGCATTCGCCAAGATTGGGCTGCTGGATTGGCAGGATCGGTTGTGATGAACGATTTCAAGGGGCGGCACTTCACCGGAGAGGTCATCCTATGGGCGGTGCGCTGGTATTGTCGATACGGCATCAGCTATCGTGATCTCGCGGAAATGCTGGCTGAGCGTGGGATCGATGTC
>NZ_JABWCU010000048.1 GCF_018491765.1 Novosphingobium profundi
TACCAGCGCACCGCCCATAGGATGACCTCTCCGGTGAAGTGCCGCCCCTTGAAATCGTTCATCGCAACCGATCCTGCCAATCCAGCAGCCCAATCTTGGCCACTGCGCCAGAGTTTGCAACAGAGCCGATTCCCTCGACGGCGTGAGAAGAGTGCCAAAGATTTTAGTTGACGTAAACGTCATTTCACGCACCATTAGGTAATCAGATGTCCGATTCCCTGGAGAGGCTATCATCGATGCGTAATGTGGTTGTTGCGGGCTATGCCCGGTCCCCCTTTCACCTGGCAGGCAAGGGCGCGCTGGCGCGCGTCCGCCCTGACGATCTGGCCGCTCAGGTCATTCGCGGACTGATTCAGCAGACCGGCGTGAAGGCCGAAGATATCGAGGATATCGTGCTGGGCTGCGCTTTTCCTGAAGGCGAGCAGGGCTTCAACATCGCGCGCCTTATCGGTCTTCTCGCCGACCTGCCGCTCTCTGTCGGCGGCATGACCGTTAATCGCTTCTGCGGATCGTCGATGAGCTCGGTCCACATCGCTGCGGGCCAGATTCAGCTTGGCGCCGGCGAGGCCTTCATCTGCGCGGGCGTGGAGTCGATGAGCCGCGTGCCGATGATGGGGTTCAATCCGCTGCCGAACCCCGAGCTCGCGAAGAAGAGCGCCGCCTATATGGGCATGGGCGACACGGCGGAGAATGTCGCGACCAAATATCAGATCACCCGTGCCCAGCAGGAAGCCTTTGCGGTCGCCAGTCAGGACAAGGCGGCCGCGGCTATCGCGGCCGGCAAGCTCGAGGCCGAGATCGTGCCGATCACGACCAAGGCGGGCGTGGTCGACAAGGATGGCACGCCGCGTGCCGGCACGACGACGGAAACCCTCGCCGGGCTGAAGCCGGCCTTCAGCCAGGACGGCACGGTAACGGCGGGAACGTCCTCGCCGCTGACCGATGGCGCAAGCGCAATCCTGGTCACGAGCGAGGATTATGCGCGCGCGCATGGACTGCCGATCCTTGCCCGCATCAAGTCGGTTGCTGTCTCTGGCTGCCAGCCGGAGATCATGGGCATCGGACCGGTCGAGGCCTCGCGCAAGGCGCTGCAGCGGGCGGGGCTCAGTGTGGACCAGCTTGACGTTGTCGAGCTCAACGAAGCCTTTGCGAGCCAGTCACTGGCCTGCATCAGCGACCTGGGGCTTGACCAGTCGAAGGTCAATCTGGACGGCGGCGCCATCGCGATAGGCCACCCTCTGGGGGCGACCGGTGCGCGGATCGTGGGCAAGGCCGCGGCTCTGCTGAAGCGCGAAGGCGGCAGCTATGCGCTTGCCACCCAGTGCATCGGCGGCGGTCAGGGCATCGCCACCGTGCTGGAGGCGGCGGAATGAGCGAGCAGGCCATCAAGCCAGTCGGCGCCCCGCCGGAAACCATCAAAAAGGTCTGCGTGATCGGCGCAGGCGTCATGGGCGCCGGCATCGCAGCGCAGGTCGCCAATGCCGGCGTGCCGGTGCTGCTGCTCGATATCGTGCCCAAGGAGGGCGGCGATCGTGACGCCGTGGCGAAGGGTGCGGTCGCGAAGATGCTGAAGACCGATCCGGCGCCCTTCATGTCGAAGGCTGCGGCGAAGCTCGTTGAAACGGGCAATATCGACGACCATCTCGAGCGGGTGGCCGAATGCGACTGGATCGTCGAGGCGATCGTCGAACGGCTCGACATCAAGCAGGCGCTCTACGCCAAGCTCGAGCAGCTCAAGCGTCCGGGCACGGCGGTATCGTCCAATACCTCGACGATTCCGCTTGGCCATCTGGTCGAGGGGCGGGACGATCAGTTCAAACAGGACTTCCTGATCACCCATTTCTTCAATCCGCCGCGCTACATGCGGCTCATCGAAATCGTGACCGGCCCCGACACTGATACGGCTGTGGCGAGGCGCGTCTCGGATTTCGTCGATCGAAAGCTCGGCAAGCGCATCGTGCCGGCGCGGGACACGCCGGGCTTCATCGCCAATCGCATCGGTACCTACTGGCTGGCCGTCGCGATCAATGCCGCGATGGACCAGGGGCTGACGGTGGAGGAAGCCGACCAGATCGGCGGAAAGCCGATGGGCGTGCCCAAGACCGGCATTTTCGGCCTTGTCGATCTCGTTGGCGTCGACCTCATGCCGCTGCTCACGAAGAGCCTGTCCTCGACGCTGCCGGCAGGTGACGCCTATTTCGACACGGTGAGGCCGATGCCGCTCGTCGACAGGATGATCGCGGAAGGCTTTACCGGGCGGAAGGGCAAGGGCGGTTTCTACGCGTTCGACAAGGCGACGAAGACCAAGAAAGCGCTCGATCTCGCGACCGGCGAATATCGCGTATCGGTGAAGCCGGCTTCCTTGCCGGGCCGGGCCGAGAAGGACCTGGCAGCATTGGTTGCTGCGCCCGGCAAGGTCGGGGCCTATGCCTGGGAAATTCTCGGCAAGGTTCTTTCCTATGCCGCGAGTCTGGTCGGTGAAGCTGCGGACAACATCGTCGGCATCGATGACGCGATGAAGCTCGGCTACAACTGGAAGTTCGGGCCGTTCGAACTGATCGATCGCCTCGGGCCGGGCAAGCTCGCCGAACGGCTGGCCGCCGAGGGGCGGGATGTTCCCGCGATCCTCAAGGTAGCCGGAGATCGGCCTTTCTACCGGGTGCAGGACGGCCGTCGGCAATATCTCGATGCCGCCGGCGACTATCATGATGTCGTGCGGCCCGAGGGCGTGCTGCTGCTGGAAGACATCAAGCTCCATAGCCAGCCGATCCTCAAAAATGGTTCGGCGGCACTCTGGGATGTCGGCGACGGCGTTGCCTGCCTTGAGTTCACCGGCAAGATGAACGCGCTCGACGGCGATGTGATGAAGCTGATCGGTCAGGCGATCCCGGTCGTGCAGGACAAGTTCAAGGCGCTCGTCGTCTATAATGAGGGCAGCAATTTCTCCGCCGGCGCCAATCTCGGTCTTGCTCTGTTCGCACTGAACATCGCGGCATGGGGCGAGATCGAAAAGCTCGTCGCGGGCGGGCAGCAGGCCTACAAGGCGCTCAAATATGCGCTGTTCCCGGTCGTGAGCGCTCCGGCCGGCATGGCATTGGGCGGCGGTTGCGAGATCCTGCTCAACAGTGATGCCGTGCAGGCCCATGCCGAAAGCTATGTGGGTCTGGTCGAGTGCGGCGTGGGTCTGATCCCTGGCTGGGGCGGATGCGGTGAAATGATCGATCGCTGGCGCTCCAGTCCCGGCATGCCCAAGGGGCCGATGCCGGCCGTAGCCAAGGTCTTCGAGACGGTATCGACAGCCACTGTGGCAAAGTCGGCCGCCGAGGCGAAGGAGCATGGCTTCCTGCGTCCCTCGGACGGCATTACGATGAACCGGGACCGTCTGCTGGCGGACGCCAAGGCGAAGGCACTGGAACTGGCCGACGGTTACAAACCGCCTGTGGCTCCGGAATTCCGCTTGCCTGGCGCGGGAGGCAAGTCCGCTCTTTCGATGGCTGTCGAAGGCTTCCAGGCCCGTGGCCTCGCCACATCTTACGATGGTGTCGTATCCGGCGCGCTCGCCGACGTCCTGACGGGCGGCGAGAAGGATCTCATCGACATCGTGACCGAAGAGGATCTGCTGGCGCTCGAGCGCAAGGCCTTCATGCAACTGGTGCGCGACCCGCGGACCCAGGCGCGCGTCGAGCAAATGCTCGTCACCGGCAAGCCGCTGCGTAACTGATTGGCGGCCGGCGGCCGGATGGCCGACCGGTCAGGAGATATAAATATGCAAGTCTATGACGCCCCGTTGCGCGACATGCGCTTCGTGCTCAACGAACTCCATGCCGATGACGGCTTCGGGGATATTCCCGCACTGTCGGAGTTCACACCGGATCTCACCGATGCGATCCTCGAGGAGGCGGCGCGCTTCTGTCGCGACGTCCTGTTGCCGATCAACCGGTCGGGCGACGAGGAGGGGTGTCATCTGGAAAACGGCGTCGTGCGGACGCCGGCGGGGTTCCCCGAAGCCTATAAGCAGTTCGCCGAAGGTGGCTGGACCGCGCTCGCATCCGATCCGGAATGGGGTGGGCAGGGGCTGCCGGAAGCGGTCAACAAGCTGGTCGAGGAGATGATCTGCTCGTCCAACCTCTCCTTCGGCCTCTACCCGGGCCTCACCCATGGTGCCACCACTGCGATCGATGGCCATGGCAGTGACGCGCTCAAGCAGGCCTACCTGCCCAAGATGGTGAGCGGCCAGTGGTCCGGCACGATGTGCCTGACCGAGCCTCATTGCGGTACCGATCTCGGGCTCCTGCGCAGCCGCGCGGTCCCGCAGGGCGATGGCAGCTACAAGGTCACCGGCTCCAAGATCTTCATCTCCGCCGGTGAGCATGACCTGACCGAGAATATCATCCATCTCGTGCTCGCCCGCCTGCCCGACGCCCCCAAGGGCGTGAAGGGCATCAGCTTGTTTCTCGTCCCCAAATATCTGCCCAGGGAGGACGGTACTCCCGGTCAATCGAACGGCGTCGCCTGCGCCGCGATCGAGCACAAGATGGGTCTCAAGGCGTCGGCGACGTGCCAGATGAACTTCGATGATTCGATCGGCTGGATCGTCGGTGAGCCTGGCAAGGGCATGGCCGCCATGTTCACGATGATGAACACGGAGCGTGTCTCCGTCGGCATCCAGGGCCTGGGTGTGGGCGAGGCGGCGTATCAGGCGGCGGCCTGGTATGCGAAAGATCGTATTCAGGGTCGGGCGCTCTCGGGACCCAAATATCCCGATCAGGCAGCCGATCCGATCATCGTTCACCCCGATGTTCGCCGCATGTTGATGACGATGCGGGCTTATAATGAGGGATGCCGGGCGCTCTCGGCCTGGGTCTCGCGCGCCCTGGACGCGGAAAAACATTCTCCCGAACCCGAAGTGCGCCAGCGTGCGAGTGACTTCATTGCGCTCATGACCCCCGTCGTCAAAGCGCTCTTCACCGACCTTGCGTTCGACAGCGCGAACCTTGCGGTCCAATGCTATGGTGGCCACGGCTACATCCGCGAAAGCGGCGTCGAGCAATATGCCCGCGATGCCCGGATCACCATGATCTATGAGGGGACGAACGGCGTTCAGGCGCTCGATCTCGTCGGCCGCAAGCTCGGCGCCCATATGGGCCGCTATCTGCGCAGCTTCTTCCATCCGGTGTCGGCTTTCATCGAGGAAAACAACGTCGACGGACCGATGAAGCCGATGATCGAGGCGCTCGCCAAGGCGTTCGGGGCGCTGCAGCTTTCGACGGCCACGGTCGCGCAGCGGGCGCTCAAGGATCCCGAAGAGGCGGGCGCGGCGTCGGCGGACTATCTGCGTCTGATGGGCCTGGTGGCCATGGGCTATTGCTTTGCCAAGGCGACCAAGATCGCAGGCTTGCAGCTCTTCTTCGGCAGCGAGGACAAGCGCTTCTACGATGCCAAGATCAAGACGGCGACGTTCTTCTTCGAGCGTATCCTGCCTCAGGCGACCGCCAGCTTCCTGGCGATCAAGGCGGGCAAGAAGTCGCTGATGGCGCTGGAAGACGACGTGTTTTGACGCTTCCGGCAAGCCTCGAAAAGCGGCTGGCCATTCCAGCCATCGTTGCGCCGATGTTCCTTGTGTCGGGACCGGACCTTGTCGTCAGTTGCTGCGAGGCGGGACTGCTTGGTACTTTCCCGGCGCTCAACCAGCGCACCAGTCAAGGTTTCGGTGAATGGCTGGATGAAATCGAGGAGCGGCTGGCTCCCATGCCGGGAGCGGCGCCCTTCGGCGTCAACCTCATCGTCCATAAGAGCAATCCGAGGCTCGACGCCGATCTGGAACTGATCGTTCGGCACCATGTGCCATTGGTCATCACCTCGCTCGGCGCCGTCGCGGATCTTGTCCAGGTGGTTCAGGGCTATGGCGGGCTGGTCTTTCACGACGTGACGAACGTGCGTCATGCGGAAAAGGCGCTCGAAGCTGGCGTCGACGGTCTGATCGCGGTCGCTGCCGGCGCGGGGGGACATGCCGGCACGATGAGCCCGTTCGCACTGGTTGACGAGATACGGCGCTTCTTCCAGGGGCCGCTGGCGCTTTCCGGCGCCATCACGCGCGGCCACCAGATCGCGGCCGCGCAGATGATGGGGGCCGATCTTGCCTATATCGGATCCCACTTCATCGCGTCGGAAGAGAGTCTCGCCTCGCCGGCACAGAAAGACATGGTGATCGGGGCCGGACCAGCGGATATCGTCTATACGGACCGGGTCACCGGCGTCGGGGCCAATTTTCTCCGGCCCTCGCTGGAAGCCGCGACTCTCCCTGAGCCACATGGCGCGCTTTCGGTTTCGGAGGAGGCCAAGGCCTGGAAGACGATCTGGTCGGCAGGCCACGGTGTCGGCGCTACCACTGCCGTCCAACCGGCCCGATCCATCTGTGAGAGACTCATTGCCGAATATCAGGCGGCATTACAATCAGAGTAGGATTGATCCATGAAGGTGCTTGTGCCCGTCAAGCGGGTTATCGATTATAATGTGAAACCGCGCGTGAAGGCGGATGGGACGGGCGTCGATTTGGCGAACGTGAAGATGTCGATGAACCCGTTCGACGAGATCGCCGTCGAAGAGGCTATCCGCCTCAAGGAAAAGGGAGTCGCGACCGAAATCGTGGTGGTGTCGATCGGCGTCGCCAAGGCGCAGGAAACGCTGCGCACCGCGCTCGCCATGGGGGCCGACCGCGCGATCCTCGTCCAGACTGACGATGAGGTCGAGCCGCTCGCCGTCGCCAAGATCCTGAAGGCCATCGCCACCGAGGAGGCTCCGGGCCTGGTGATCCTCGGCAAGCAGGCCATCGACGATGATGCCAATCAGACCGGCCAAATGCTGGCAGCCCTTCTCGGTTGGGGGCAGGGCACATTCGCCAGCAAGGTCGAAGTATCGGGCGAGACTGTCGCGGTGACCCGTGAGGTGGATGGCGGTCTGGAGACCGTAAGCCTCAAACTGCCGGCGATCGTGACGACCGATCTGCGTCTCAACGAACCGCGCTATGCGAGCCTGCCCAATATCATGAAGGCCAAATCCAAGCCGCTGGCGACGAAGACGCCGGCCGATCTCGGTGTTGAGATCGCCTCGCGCCTCAAGACGCTCAAGGTGACCGAACCCCCCAAGCGCTCGGCGGGCATCAAGGTGGCCGACGTCGATGAATTGGTCGCCAGGCTCAAGGAAATGGCGATTTGATAAACTTTCAAACGCGCCGAACTTGCCGAACCTCTCCCATGCAAGTGACGGCGCACCCCGCTTCATCCTGTGCGCACAGAGATGAAGCGGGGGCGGATTTCTCGGAGAATAAGTTATGAATACGCTCGTCTGGGTTGAACATGACAATGCGTCGGTCAAGGATGCGACGCTATCGGCCGTCACCGCCGCTGCCAAACTTGGTGAGGTCCATCTGCTGGTTGCCGGTGCGGGCATCGGCGGCGTGGCCGAGGCTGCTGCGAAGGTCGCGGGTGTCGCCAAAGTCGTAACGTTCGACGATGCGGCGTTCAAACACGCTTTGCCCGAGAATGTCGCGCCGGCCGTCGCGGACCTGATGCGCGGCTATGACGCGTTCGTGGCGCCTTCCACTTCGAATGGCAAGAACATCGCGCCGCGCGTGGCGGCCTTGCTTGATGTGATGCAGGTCAGCGACATCCTGTCGGTGGAAAGCGCTGACACGTTCACGCGTCCCATCTACGCGGGAAATGCGATCGCGACGGTCCAGTCGTCTGATGCAAAGAAGGTTATCACGGTGCGTGGCACAGCCTTCGAGAAGGCGGCCCGCGAGGGTGGCTCGGCCAGTATCGAGGCTGCGACGGGCACGGATGCGGGACTTTCCAGCTTCGTGGGTGCCGAGATCGCCCAGTCCGAGCGCCCGGAACTCACCTCGGCCAAAATCATCGTCTCGGGCGGGCGAGCGCTGGGCTCGGCCGGGCAGTTTCATGGCGTGATCGATCCGCTGGCCGACAAGCTGGGCGCGGGTGTGGGCGCAAGCCGCGCGGCGGTCGATGCTGGCTATGCGCCCAACGATTTTCAGGTCGGCCAGACCGGCAAGATCGTGGCGCCGGAAGTCTATGTCGCCGTCGGCATATCGGGTGCGATTCAGCACCTTGCTGGCATGAAGGATAGCAAGACCATCATCGCGATCAACAAGGATGAGGACGCGCCCATCTTCCAGGTCGCCGATATCGGCCTGGTCGGCGACCTCTTCAAGATCGTTCCTGAACTGACCGAAAAGCTTTGAGGTAAGCGATGACCGGTCTGGAAGAGATCGAACAGTTCATGGCGGCCGGCACCCGGCCGCCCATGATGGACCTGTTCGACATCGATCTGCTTGAGGCGGAGGAGGGGAAGGTCGTCTTTGTCGCGACGCCCACCTCGCAGACCTACAATTTCATGGGCATCGCCCATGGTGGCTATGCCGCGACGCTGCTGGATTCGGCCTGCGGCATCGCGGCGAACTCCGCGGCCCAAGTGCCCATCAACTGCGTCACGCTCGAACTCAAGGTCGCCTATCATGCGCCCTTGACCGACAGGGTCGGGATGGTCCGTGCAATCGGCCAGGTGGTGTCGATGGGCAAGAGGGTGGCGCATACCGAGGCGCGTCTGATCGACATGGCCGGCAAACTCTATGCCTCCGCGACATCGACCTTGCTGCTCGTCGATCGGGCGGCCTGAACAGGAAAGAAGATATGGAAGTCGTTATCCCGCACAGCCTTGGTAAAATCGAAGCGAAGAGCAGGATCGAGGCCGGCCTGCCCAAGCTGGCAGCGCATATCCCGGGAGGCGGTTCGCTCAGTTCCGAGTGGGTATCGGACTACGCACTACACTTGGTCATCGGGGCGATGGGGCAGAATATCCCGGTGCAACTCGACATTGAGGATAGCGAGATTCGCGGCGACGTCAGCGTACCGCTGTTCCTCAAAATGATGTCAGGACAGATTTCGGATTTTGTGAAAACGAGCGCCGAGAAAATGCTCAGCAAGGCATGATGAATTTACTGGCCGCAGGACAATATCGTTGCTCTGCGATGATTGAGTTTACGAGAATCTGCCCTGTTTCCTAGCCGATAGTGTCCGCGCGAGGGCTTTGTGATGGAAGAAATCGCTCCCCGAGTTTTCAGGATCATTAGCCGTCAGCTCGGCGTCTATCCGGATCAGATTGCCCTTGCTTCGTCTTTCTACGATGACATCGGCGTGGATAGTCTCGATGTGCTGGAAGTTGTGATGGCGCTTGAAGACGAATTCGGACTCACTATCCCGGATGAAGCCGCCGGTGAGGTCAAAACAGTAGAGGATGCGGTCAAGCTGGTCGAAGCATGGATAGCCAAGTGAGATAAAACCCACGATCCTCTGAAACCGCAATTCACGACGACAATGAAATCTAGATAGCTCTTTGGTCGCCTGACGTATCACTTCCATGATCAAGGCTACCGTGATCGCGCATAGCCGCCATATGCTTTGCGCCAGAAACGGGATTTCATCTATCGCTTTGCCCACTCGATGACGGAATGGTGTTTCCGAAAAGAATATAGCGAACCATGTTATCTAGGGTCCAGACTCGTTCAGAGCCAGAAGGCGATGGCAGTGGCGAGTGCCACGCCCGATAGGAAGTTGGCCGCAAGCTTGTCGTAGCGGGCTCTGTTGCAAACTCTGGCGCAGTGGCCAAGATTGGGCTGCTGGATTGGCAGGATCGGTTGCGATGAACGATTTCAAGGGGCGGCACTTCACCGGAGAGGTCATCCTATGGGCGGTGCGCTGGTA
>NZ_JABWCU010000049.1 GCF_018491765.1 Novosphingobium profundi
CACCCTTACAACCTCGAGCCCATAGGGGCCCATCGGTGCCAACTCCATGTGTCCACCTCTTCCTTGGTGGACACATCCTTCACACCGCGTCACTCAACCGAACAGGTGCGCGGAATTTCGCGCTTACGGATTATGGGCATCTGCATCGCTTTGATTCAAAATTTGGCATCTCTGGTCGGGTATTCATAGTTGCAGCATTGGCTATGATGCTTGCGCTGACGTTGGTCGCGATGTTGGCCATCGGAAGGGTAATCGAGGGGTTCGTGGCCCCTTAGCGTCGAGCTTTCGTGCGATTGGTCTACCTTCGATCTGGCTTTCAAAGGGGTTCAGACGTTGGCGCTGATCGCATATTACGCCTTTTGGGTTGCTCTTGTGGTGTTTGTCCCCTTCGCGCTCTGGAAGGGGGCTGGCCCTGAAAGGCTGGGGGCGTTGGTCATTCTGGCCATGACGGCAACAGCTTTGACTCTCGTCATGATCCTTGGCCAGGAAGGATTGCGCGCATCATCCTGGTTGATACTGACGGATGTGGTCGGGTTCATTGGCTTTGGGTATCTTGCCCTTCATTCCATGCGATCGTGGCCACTCTGGTGTACAGCGTTGCAGCTCCTGGCCCTCTTGAGCCATGTGGCGCACTTTTCATGGGCTGGGATTAGCCCTTTGGCTTACGCTTACATGCGCGGGACACCGACTTTTTTTGCGCTTTTTGTGTTGTGCGCCGCAACGCTCTCAGTTCTTCGGCGCAAACATGAAGGGTTGCACGACAGAATGTGGCAGGACTGGAAAGCGTTAAGGAGGGGAGGGCAGTAGCAGCTTGTCGGATCATGCGACCGCAAGGGGCTTTAGGTCCTCGGTATGCTTTTGGGGCCCGTCCATGCTTCGAACAAGCCTCGTGAGTATCTCGCGAGGGACGGCCTCAGAGAAACCCGCGATAATGGCTCGAGCTGCAACGTCAGTGCGTGTGCCTGGTGCAGACGCCTCTTTGCTGTGACCTTTTTGCAAAGGAATGGCCTGTAGGTTCCCGGCAAACATGCTGTCTGCAGCTTCAAGCCCCCCTGAACGGTAGGCCGCCGCATATTGCGCCAATCTATTTTCGAATTCGGTCGCGACACCTCTATTCAGCTTCAATTCTGCCCATTCCGAGCAAGCGAGAAAGCTTTCATTGAATGCAGCTGTGATTGGTTGTGACGCATCCTTGAGAGTCGTTTGTCCATAGGCTCGGCGCAGGGAGAATGCCGAGTAGACAAGCGTTTCGAGTGCGACGATATCGCGGTCCCTTCGGCCGGTAATGAGTTCGAGCTGGGGTAGTGTGTTTCGCAGGAAGTCTCCGGCTCCATAAATTATGTGGGCCGCAATGACTGTTGGCGTTTGTATATTGATTGACCGACTTGCCAGGGTGATATTTCGAAGGACGGCAATATCCACGCAGCTCACAGCGTCCGCCAATGGACTGCTTGGCCTGATGCTCAATAGCTCGAGAAACGTCACGAGGATCTCACCTTAGGAAAGCAACGGCGCTAGTTCAGTCTTCTTTCGATATAGGTACTCGAGGAGTGCCGGAATGGCCTCCCAGTAAGTTCCTATCATCTTTTGTAGTGGCTCTTGGTTGGGGAGGCGTTTTAGGAATTCTCTTGCGGCGTCACCGGCCGGCCCAACGACGTGGGCGCCGATAAGCGCGAACAGCAGCTTCTCTCGCGTGTCAGCAAGGGAATATGTCCACAAGGCTATCTCGTCGCCGATGGCTTCGAGAAAGCCAGTAGCCCATTCTGACAGGTCTGGTTCCCCCCTGTCGGTAATGCGAAGGACGGGGGTGTACTCAAGCTGATCGGATTCCAGTGACTCTTTAATCTGTTGCTGTCTACGGATCAGATTTTCGTGTGCATCGGTACTCGCAGCTGGAGGTCCGCCACCTTGGGCAATGATGCCGGCAATCCACTCTTGGGCTGCATTTTCTTGCAACGAGATGGTTGCACCCGTGAGGATTCCATCGGCTGTAAATTTAGTCAGCCGGGCTGTGATGTCGCGCTCTTGCCAGGCTGTGTACTCTCGATATTCATGCGGTGCCACGCTCGCATCTCCCTATCGAAATATGTCGCTGTTAGCGTTCCTTTCGATCCGGATCTTGTCGAGTCCCTTTTGGGAGAGGCCGTGTGTCATAAGGGACGAGTCGAGGCATACATCGGTCTGATCGATGTTGGCCGATCGCTGAAGATTTCAGGAGAATTTCAACTTTTTGCAGGGCAATCGATTTAATCGTTTCAGCTTTTCAAATTTATGCCGCTGAGGCTTTTAGGGCTTGATGTGGGCAAACTCAGTTTAGACTTATTCCCAATCAATGAGCTTTTGGTTGGCGCCCCACAGTCCATACATTCTATGAATTAGTTTTTCTCGAATGGTCAGGTCCCATCGCCGAGACTTACGAGGCTTGATCCATAGGAGCTTTCCCGTTGTTGGCACCTCGATTCCTACTCGAAACGTTGCTCGCTCGCGTAGATTTGATGGTGCTGCTAATTGCCAGGAATCACCATGCATATTGAATTCGATAGTTTGACCCGGCGCTATGACGGTCAGCCCGGGGTTTAGACCTTCGGTGTCAAAGCACATGCCAACCTGGAGGCGGCCAAGCGGCGAAGTGATGAACCAGGCTGGCCCAAAATATCGAATTGTGATCGTTAAGTCCGACCGATTGTGCACGGAAAACAGATGCCACTCGCCGTCTTGCTCGTGGACATTTTGGTAATCAACGGTGAGCCTAAGACGGCGACGGTACTGCGTACTCGCAAATGTATATAGGCCGGCTGTTCCGCCGATAAGGGCTGTCCAATCCCTTGCTGGCTCAAACCATGATGGCAAGTCGATCATAGGTCTTTGCTCGTCCTTATTCAGGGTGAGATATGGTGAGGTGCATCTTAGTTCGGCACGTCGGATGCCTCACGACCTGAGGAACGCATTTTAAACTGGCGCAGGACGTTTGTCAGATATTTGGCCAGCTGTCTGATGTGGCTTGGCCGAGATCCACTTTCCTCTTGCTCCCCTCCGTCGTAATCAATGAGGTCTATGGCAAAGTCGGCTATTTGGCTCTCTTTGAATTGCATCATGGCGATCTGCTCTGAATTTGAGTCGATCCTTCGGATTTCGCCATTTGCGATTTCGACGAGGAAACGATCACATTGCTCCAGGACGACCATTGTGATGCCTTTGTCGTCATCTAGCGCAACTCGCTGTACCAGACCCTCATAACCAATCCAGGCTCCATTATGGGTACTGGTTGTCCGCACAAACCCGAGTGCAAGGTGGCTTTTCTTTTCGATTTTCTCCGCGATTGGAAGTAACCAGCCAAACCGTTGAGGATATCGCTCAGTGGTATTTTTGTCGTTTCTTGAGAAAATCTCACCAGCTTTTAATGAAAGCCCGGTCAGGAAGACAAAATAAATGCCTTCCCAGGCAATCCCGTTTGAGCTGACCGTAGAAGGTGCTTCTTTAAGAAGCAGCATTTTATATGGGTTCGGGTCAATCTCGATCGAGATAAAATGCCAGTGTTGATATAGTGCCTCATTGAAGGCGAAGATTGCGGCCCCAACGGTGTGGACGAGCAAAGCTCCAGTGACGATTTTGAAGATGGTCGCGTGTGAGTTTGGGGGATCAGGCCTGGGAGTCGCAAAGTTGGTTGGCTCGCCAGATCTAACTCCGACAACGAACGCGAAGCCTGGCAGCAGCAGCAGCAGCGCGCCAAGCAAGCCATAGCTAAACGTCACGGCAGCTTATTTTGTCGCGGCTTCTGCAGATTTCGACAGTTCGACCTTGATATCAGCGCTTCCGCAGCCGGTGATTACAACCTCGCAAGCGTGGCCTAGTTCGAGGCCAGATTTCAGGGTCGGACTGGTCAGAATGCCAGCGTAGATTTCGCCGGTGCCAGGCTTGGATTCTGGTTCCGAGCTATCCGGCTCAGAAGCTGGCGCAGCGTCCTTCTTTAAGACGTAGACACCGTTTTCAAACTTGGCGGCTTTGCGCACATTGCTCCAGCTGCCAAACTTGGTGTGCAGCGAACGGCCTGCCTCAAGCCCTTTCCGGGTGTTCACTTGCATACGTTGCTCCTTCTCACCTGATGTAGCGATTATCTGGCTAGAAATCCATAGTGCGCCCGATCCGTAGAGCCATTCATGTTGGGCCGATGGGGCTTCAGTCGAAATTGCCGAGCCCCAGCCTTTTGATCGGCGTGAAGGGGTTGCCTGTATGAGCTGCCGCGCGCACTTTCGCGCGTATCAGATCGTCGATGCGGATCTGCTTTTGCAGTGCCAGGTAGACTTCTCGTCCTTCCATGAGGACGATCGGTTTCCCCTTCCCGAAGGCTTCAAGGCCTACGTCCGTGAAGCCTTCGAAGCTCACAAAAAGGCCGCGGGTCCAGGTTGCCATGTTTTGCACTTTGCCAGCGAGCACATGCAGCTCGGCTGCTCCGACTGACTTTGACCACCATTTGGCCTCGAGAAGGTAGATTTCATGGTCCAACTCGAAACTGCCGTCGATTTCCTCGCCGGTGTTCCGGAAGGATTTGGCGCCTTTCATCCCGAAGGTCGTGAACAGCTCAATGAGAAACGCTTCAAACTCCCGGCCGCGCTGGTGCGGCTGTTTGTCTTTCATCTGGTAAAGCCGATCTGCAAACGACGCGAAGTCGATCATGTCGAGCGTCTCGGGGCGCGCTATATTCCTGGGTTCCGTCGGGCCGCCGGCTTCGAGCTTGCTAATGATGGCTGCAATCTGCTCGGCACAGTTTGGGAGGTCCTCGACAGATCCCTCCGGCAACTCCTGACGGTAGGCCCACAGACTGCGCAAAGCGCGCAGGGCGTGCGCGTTGTCGACTTTGCGGAAAAAGCAGCGCAATCGCTTGCCTTTGGAATCTCCGTCGTCGGCGTAGAGAGGCGAGTAGATGTCGATCTGCAGCTCGAGATCGAAAAATTCCTTGAAGGTCCGATTGGTGAAATCCAGCACCCAACCTGCCTGCCCTTTGGTTTCAAAGACCTTTTGGATGAGGTTAATCTCGACAGGTCGCAGAGAATTCACGCGGGTGTGTCCTTGATGGTGGGGGCAAAAGGGGTTGGTGATTGGCGCAAGGCAGGCGGATCATGTTTGGCGTTAGCGCAGCTGGACCACTTTAACGCCTGCTTCGCTTGCGATCAGGTTCCAGTTCTTGTCACAGGTCCAGGCCGGAAGGTTGTCCCGATGCGCCAGGGCCAGACAATAGCGATCGCCAAGCGACAGGCCGGCCGTTGCAGTGATGGCGCGCAGACGGCCGGCGATCTTTGAGACCGCGAGGTCTGCGGGCACGATCGTGATCGGCAATTGGTCGAGCATGGCGTCGACCTCATTTTCGGGCATCCCTGCAAAGATGAAGTGGCTCACGACCTCGGCATAATTGACGGCACTGATCCGAGCTCCGGCGATCGCATTCGCGACCTTTGTCGCGCCGCGCTCGCCCTTGAGCATCGCAAGCAGAGCGGAAGCATCGAGCACAACATCGCTCATTCGCCGCTGTCCTCGCGGCGGCGGGCCAGGAAGGCATCGACCGAACTTTCGGGATTGGATCCGGTGTACTTCCTGGCGAGCGCCTGCGCGCGAGCCACAGCTTGCGCGGGCGTTCGGATGACCAACCCGTCAGAGGTCTCGTCGAGGTAGATCACGCCGCCATTGACCAGGCCCATTCGATCGCGAAGGTCCTTGGGCAAGCTCATGCGGCCTTTCTCATTGACGGTGACTTGGATCGTCATAGTGTCTCATGCCTGATTGATCGCGTTTCGCGATCTTAGATACACTGCAACCTTGAATGAGGCAATCACGGCAAAAAATGTCGCTCAATATTTCTAGTGGCACTGATATGCCGCGGGGGCACTCACCTCGCAGGATGGCAATGTTAGAGAGGTGTGATTCATGAGTTGTATCGAGGCAATTTCAGCGCCCCCCCCTCGCGGGATTGGTCACTTTCCATAAGCCGAACTTATGATAAGAACAGCGAGCTTATTGGAAAGTGTAGAAACGGCAGGGCAGGGCGCATGACCGACGATCCCAAAGACATCACCGAGCCTGAGGATTCGGACTGCGCAGACGCCATGCCGGCCGCCGCGTCTTTTGACGGCGCCATCCTGGTTGTGCGGACCGAAGGCCCCTTGCCGCGTCGGCGCCGCGCGCACGCAAAGCGCACGCCCGACGAACGCGTGCTCGACGTGCTTGGCCGCGCCATCTCGTCCGGCGCTCCACCGGTCAGCCGCCTCGCGCTCGATGTCGAACTGGCGGCGATGGCACCCGCCACCAAGCTGGCGATCGCGGCCGATCTCGAGTGCTGGCTCGCCTGGTGTGCCCACGAGAACCGCGCGGCCGTGCCCGCCGATCCCGAGGACCTGGTGCGCTATCTCGTGACTCTCGAGGCCGATGGAAAAAAGCCCGCTACCCTCGAGCGGCGCCTCGCCAGTATCGCCAGCTTGCACAAGATGCTGAGCGTGCGCGCGGACAACTTGCCTACCGCGGCGCCGATCGTGCGCAGTGCGCTGCGCGGGCATCGTCGGCGTCATGGCGCGCCGCAGCGGCAGGCCGCGCCCTTGCGCCTGGGGGGCGAGTTGGGCGAGGTTCCCGGATTCACGATTACCGCGCTGCTCGCGGCCTGTGCCTCCGACCTCCAGGGCGTGCGCGACGCCGCGCTCCTTTCGCTGGGGTACGATGCCGGACTGCGGGTAAGCGAGCTCACCGCCGTCACCCTCGCCGATTTGCGTCCCCAGCTTGACGGAGCCGGACTGCTCTACCTTCCGCGCTCCAAGACCGATCAGCAGGGCCAGGGCGCCTGGGCCTGGCTCTCACCCGAAACCATGCGCCGGGTCGGCCAATGGTGCAGCGAGGCGGACATCACCGAAGGCGTGGTGTTTCGCAGGGTCGGTGTTGATCGGCGTCGCCAGCGCGCGAAAGAACTCGCGGACGAACGTTGGGGCGAAGATGGAACCGCCGATGCGGCCGAGCTGGTGACGTACACGGTTGGCTCGGCGCCCCTGTCGCGCCCGGGGGTGACCGGGATCTACCGCCGTGTCGCGCTCGCAGCCGCGCGCCAGGGACACGCGGTGATCCCGGCCGGCCAGTTGGATGCAGCGATTGCGGCGTTGTCGACGCATTCGTTGCGCGTGGGTCTGACCCAGGATTTACTTGCCGCGGGCGAGGATGGGCTGGCCATCGCGCAAGCCTTGCGCTGGTCCTCGCCCTCGACGGCTCTGCGCTATGGCGCGCGCTTACGCGCTGAAAACGGCGCGGCGTCACGTGTCTTGGCGCAGGCCCGGAAGTAACCCGCTCGCAGAGGCCTCCAGAACTTTTCTTCGCGCAGAGCTGCTCGTGCACAATATTCGTGTTGTGCACAGGCCAGTGCTATGTGATCCCTATGGTGCGACCCGAAGGGCATGATTCTTCATGCTCTGCAACTAGCTGGCAGCCTTGACTGATTCAATTGGTGGAGGCTGCCAGCGTTTTTGGTTTCAAAGTTCATATATAGAGGCCTGTGATTGCTCGAACCTGAACGCGGCCGGATCCACGGTGTGATGATAGGGGGCCTCTAACCTATTGTGTCCGCCCCATTTGCCGAGGACGGGCATTGCAAGCTCCGGCGTTCCCCTCTTTTTCACAACTGTCAGGCTGGAACTCGTCTGATCCCAATGGGACAAGTCTCCAGATGACCTCTGTCGGCGATAGCAGCTGGTGGCCGCCCACCTGTCCGGGACTGCTATTGCCGTTTTGGCACTGCGGATGGTGCGCACTCACCTCAGGAGGAGGTCTGATGCGACCAGTCGCTACTTGGTGCGAGGCAGTTCGCTCAGAATTCGCTGCACCAACGCAATCAGATCATTCTCATCCTCGGGCCAGGAGAAAGGCCCTACTGCACTGAGAGCCTGATTGATTTCTGCGCGTGAAGGAAGGCTTGCCTGAGGACTTTTCGTCATGCGTTCGGGCCTTTCTTGCAAGAGCAAGGATAGAAATTGGTGAAATTTGACCAATTCGGCGTGTATCAGGCCCGGAGGCAGTCCGCCACCGGGCCTGGCCTTTCCTGATGTGGAGACAGGCATCTCTGCAAGAAAGGCGGTTTGACGTCAGGATCCTTGTCAGGAGGGGGGGCGTTGCCTGACGCCGTGGGTACAAAGACCGCCTAACCAAGGCGATCTCGCTGCCCATACCAAATCTACTATGTCCTGCATATGTATTTCGCTGTCGGCTTGCCCTAAATTAACGCGAAAACCTCATTCTGTTTGACGCGCTACAGGCGGTGCTGGCCGCGCCCGTCAGAAACGTGGGCTCAACCAGATGCAGTATCACAATATAGGGCCTTGGTAGCATGCTTGGGAAGCGGCGCTGCACGTGCATCTGCTACAGTACCCGGCGGCCACCGCAGCTGCGAACATGGACGGGGATGCCAGGCCCAGCTAGGGGCTCTGTTGCAAAGATCGTCCGCGAGCGAGTGAGATCCGCCGCTTCATGGCAATCAAGCGGCCGTGGCCAGGTGTTGGTTTAGTAATTCCATGGCCTCGGTCAGGGCTGATGGGCCAATGCCGAAA
>NZ_JABWCU010000005.1 GCF_018491765.1 Novosphingobium profundi
TTGCCCTACTCGAACAAGGCGATGCGCGGCACGCCGAAGCCGAACAGCGACTTGCGAACCTTGCGCGCCGCCCCTTTTTCGTTTTCGGCCCGTCGGGGCGGGGTCAGCCGATGATGCCGACCTTCTGCCCTGCGCGGGTGAACATGGCGATGATCTGCTGGACCTGCTCGGCCGAGTGCTCGGCGCAAAGCGAACAGCGCAGCAGCGTCATGTTGGCAGGCGTTGCCGGCGGACGCGCAAGGTTGACGTAAAGCCCTTCATGGAGGAGCGCCTCCCACATCCCCGCGCCGCGCTCGAGATCGGGCATGATCACCGAGATGATCGCGCTCTGTGGCTCGGTCGTCCCGAGCTGGAAGCCGGCATCGGTAAGGCCCTTGTGCAGGGTCTTCGAATTTTCCCAAAGATGTGCGCGCTTGTCGCCCGCATGCATCAGCTTGCGGATCGAGGTGCAGGCGGTCGCCACCACGCTGGGCGGCAGGCTGGCGGTGAACACGTAGGGGCGGCAGACCAGGCGCATGACTTCGAACTTGGGGTGGTTCGAGACGCAGAAGCCGCCGACCGTGCCGACCGACTTGGAGAACGTGCCGATCACGAAGTCGACGTCGTCGAGGCAGCCTTGCGCTTCGGCGACACCGCGTCCGTGTTCGCCGATGAAGCCCATCGAGTGCGCCTCGTCGACCAGCACCATCGCGCCGTACTTCTTGGCGACCGCGATCATCTCCTTGAGGGGCGCGATGTCGCCGAGCATCGAGTAGACGCCTTCGAGCACGACGAGCTTGCCCGCGCCCTCGGGAATGCGCTTGAGGCGCTTTTCCATGGCTTCGATGTCGTTGTGCTTGAAGGGGACGACTTCGGCGTCGCCCATCTTGCACCCGTCCCAGATCGAGGCGTGGCTGTCGATGTCGAGGACGATGTAGTCGCCCTTGCCCGCGATCGTCGAGATGATGCCCAGGTTCGCTTGGTAGCCGGTCGAGAAGACCATGGCGTGCTGCATGCCGTAGAAGTCGCATAGCGCCTCTTCGACCGCCTTGTGCCCGGCATACGTGCCGTTGAGCACGCGGCTGCCAGTCGTGCCTGCGCCAAAATCGTCGAGCGCCTGCTTGCCCGCCGCGATCACGTCGGGGTCGAAGGTCATGCCCATGTAGTTGTAGGTGCCGAGCAGGATCGTCTCGCGCCCGTTGCACATCGCGACGGTGGGCGAGAGCACGCGCTCCATGACGAGGCCGAAGGGATCGGTGACCCCGGTCGAAAGCAGATCGGCGCGCATCTTGATGAGCGGGTCGAACTTGCTGAACAGGTCGGTGTGCGCGGTCGTCGCGTTGTCGCTGAGCATGTCGGTCATGGTGGTGTCTTTCAGCCCTGGAGCTTCATCACCGCGTCGACGAGCTGGCCGTAGTTCTCGATCTCGGCCTGCTGGTTCATCGAGATGATGATGTCGAATTCGTCTTCGATGGCGGCCACGAAGTCCATGACGGTGAGGCTGTCGAACTCCAGGTCGTCGGTGAAGCGGGTGGCATCGGTGACCGCAACGCCCTTCTTGTTGAAGGGTTCGATCAGGGTGATGATGCGCTCCGAAACGTCTTGGCGATCCATGGTGATTCTAACTCCGTAAGGTCCGGGCTGCTCTGTGTTCCGGAAATGCGGCGCAAAAGCGGCACGAGTGTAACATGTCAAGCGCCCATGGCGACAACGCGGCGGGGCGTGCGCACCAGGGGACGTGATCGCGCGTCAGATCAGCGCTCTTACCGCCTGCATGAAGGGGCCGATCGAGACCGGCTTGGCGAGGTAACCTTCCGCGCCCGCCTCGCGGATGCGTTCCTCGTCGCCCTTGCCGGCATAGGCGGTGACCGCCAGCACGGGAATGGTGCGTAGCGCCGGGTCGCGCTTGGCCGCCTCGATCAGGTCGAGCCCCGAGACGTTGGGCAGCTGGATGTCCATGATGACGAGGTTGGGCACGAAATCGCGCGCCCGCGCGAGCGCATCGCGCCCGTCGGCGACCGGCTCCACCGCGAAGCCCTGGCTGACCAGTACGTCGCAAAAGAGTTTCCGATTGAGATCGTTGTCCTCGACAACGAGGATTCGCTTTGCCATTCGGTCCCCGAGCCCCATCTAAGGTTCGTGACACGCTCTAGGACAGCCAAGCGAGACTGACAATTCTCCCCCGAACGCCATCCCCCGCCAAGACCCCGGCCCCCGATCCCCAGGCGCTCGCCTTGAACGCGCTCGGTTGGGTGCTCGCCGAGGAGGCGCGCGCCGAGCGCTTCCTTGCTCTTACCGGCCTGACGCCCGACGAGTTGCGCGCCGCGCTCGGCGATCCGGCGACGCTGACCGGCGTGCTCGATTTCCTGTGCGCGCACGAGCCCGATCTCGTCGCGGCGGCCGACGCGCTCGGCCTCGCGCCGCAGGTGATCGTCGAGGCACGCGCGAGGCTGGCGCGATGAACCGGCCGCTGCTCATCACCGACTGCGACGAAGTCCTGCTCCACATGATCAGCCATTTTCGCGACTGGCTGGCCGAGGAGAAGGGGGTCGATTTCGCGCTCGGCAAGCCCGATTTTGCAAGCGCGATGCGCCGGATCGGCAGCGACGTGCCGCTCGAGCCGGATGAGATGTGGGACCTGCTCGGCGCCTTCTTCGACAGCGAAATGCACCGCCAGACCCCGGTCAAGGATGCCGTCGCCTCGATCCAGGCGATCGCCGGGATCGCCGACGTCGTCGTGCTGACCAATCTCATGGACTTTCGCAAGGAGGCCCGGCGCGAACAGTTGCGTGGCTTCGGGCTCGACCTGCGGGTCTTCACCAATCAGGGGCCCAAGGGGCCCGCGCTCAAGGCGATCCTCGAGGAATACCGGCCCAGCCGCGCGGTGTTCATCGACGACCTGGCGCAACACCACGATTCGGTGGGCGCGACCGCCCCCGAAGTGGCCCGGCTCCACTTGTGCGCTGAACCGCGCATCGCGCAGGTCATCCCCTGCGCACTCGAGGCCGGCCATGCCCATGCCCGTATCGACACATGGGACCACGCCTTGCCCTGGGTGCTTGCGCGCCTTCGCGGCGAAGAAGAGGAAAGTCTTGGATAATGAGTGATATCGAAACCCGCCTGTCGCAGCTCGGCCTGATCCTGCCCGAACCCGCAGTTCCGGTCGCGGCCTATGTCTCGGTGGTCGAGGCGGGCGGCATGGCGCACGTCTCGGGCCAGTTGCCCTTCGTCGGCGGCCAGCTCGTCACCGGGCGGCTGGGCGAGGACGTCTCGCTCGAGGAAGGCACCGTGGCGGCGCAGGCTTGCGCGGTCATGATCCTCGCGCAGCTCAAGGCTGCGCTCGGTTCGCTCGATCGCATCGAGAAAATCGTCAAGCTCGGGGTCTTCGTCAACTCGACTCCCGAATTCACCGATCAGCCCAAGGTCGCCAACGGCGCGTCGGAGCTGATGGTGGCCGCGCTCGGCGAGGCGGGCAAGCACGCGCGCAGCGCGGTGGGCGTGCCGGTGCTCCCGCTCGGCGCGGCGGTCGAAGTGGACGCCATCGTTGCCGTTCGGCCTGCTTGATGGCTGGCTGAGCCCGGCCCCGGAGGAGGGCAAGGTCGCCTGGCTGCGCCAGGGCGATTTTGCCCACCGGGGACTTCACGGCGCGGGCCTGCCCGAAAATTCGCGCAGCGCCTTTGCGGCCGCGATCGCGAAGGGGCACGGCATCGAGCTCGACGTCCAGCGCGCCAGCGACGGGCAGCCGGTGGTCTTCCACGACGACACGCTCGAGCGTCTGACCGGGGCGCAAGGCCCGGTCAACCGGCTGAGCGCGAAGCAGCTCGGCGCGATTGCGCTGACCGGCAGCGAGGACACCATTCCCACGCTGCGCCAGGTTCTGGCGCAGATCGCGGGGCAGGTGCCGGTCCTCATCGAAATCAAGTCGGGCCGCGCCTCGCACGTGGCGGGGCGTTGCCTGGCCGTGCGACGCGTGCTTGAGGGCTATGTCGGGGCGCACGCGGTGATGAGCTTCGATCCCCGCGTATCGCGCTGGTTCCGCAAGCATTCCGCGCATACCGCGCGTGGTCTCGTGATGAGCGAGGACGGCAACCCATCGCTTCCCGCGCGCATCCGGCGCCATCTTGCATTGTGGCACGCGAAGCCCGATTTTCTCGCTTACGACATTCGCGACCTGCCAAGTCGGTTCGCCGCCAGCCAGCGCGCGCGCGGGCTGCCACTGGCGACCTGGACGGTGCGAGGCGAGGCTCAGGCCGAGCGCGCCGCGCTCCACGCCGATGCCGCGATATTCGAGATCGAGACAGGAGCAGACCGGCCAGCGTGAGCGAAAGTGAATTTACAGCTCGGGTACATGCCTCGGTCGGTGGCTTGCCGGCCGAGGAATGGGACGCGCTGACCGGTGGGAGCAATCCCTTCGTGCGCCACGCGTTTTTGTCCGCGATGGAGGATTCGGGTTCGGTCGGCGACGGCACGGGCTGGACGCCGGTCCCGATCACTATAGCTGATGCCGCGGGAAGGCTGGCCGGCGCGCTCCCGGCCTATCTCAAGCAGCACAGCCAGGGCGAATACGTTTTCGACTATGCCTGGGCCGATGCCTGGCACCGCGCGGGCGGGGCCTATTACCCCAAGCTCCAGATCGCGGTGCCCTTCACGCCCGCGACCGGCCCGCGCGTGTTGAGCACCGAGCCTGCGCTCGGCCTGCCGCTCCTGCGCGCAGCCGAGGCGCTTTGCGAGCAGAATGGTCTGTCCTCCGCGCACGCGACCTTCATCGAACCTGCCCAGGTCCCGCTGTTCGAGCGTGCAGGCTGGCTCTTGCGCGAGGACATCCAGTTCCATTGGGAAAACCGGGGCTATGCGACCTTCGAGGACTTCCTCGCCGCGCTGTCCTCGGCCAAGCGCAAGAACTTGCGCAAGGAGCGCGCGAAGGCGCAGGAGGGGGTGACGATCCGGCACTTGCGCGGGGCCGAGATTCGCCGCGAGCACTGGGAGGCCTTCTGGTTCTTCTACCAGGACACCGGCGCGCGCAAATGGGGGCGGCCCTATCTCACCCGCGAGGCATTCGACCTCCTGGGCGCGCGTATGGGCGATGCGATCCTGCTGATCCTCGCGTTCCAGGACGGCGAGCCGGTGGCGGGGGCGCTCAACTTCATCGGGGAGGAGGCCTTGTACGGGCGCTACTGGGGCGCTTCGGTGGACAAGCCCTTCCTGCATTTCGAGCTGTGCTACTATCAGGCCATCGATGCGGCGTTGGCACTCGGCCTGTCGCGCGTCGAGGCGGGGGCGCAAGGCGGGCACAAGCTGGCGCGCGGCTACGCGCCGGTGCGCACGGTTTCGGCCCATTTCATCGTCCACGAGGGGCTGCGCGCGGCGATTGCCGAATTCCTCGAGGAGGAACGGGCCGGTGTTGCGCGGGACCAGGTGGGGCTCGGCGCGCGCACGCCATTTCGAAAGAGCGACGAAGACCTGGCCTGACCGATATCAGGCGGCGCGGCGCAGCGTGGCGTGGGGCGTGGCGCAGAGCCATTGGCGGGCGCGGCGCTGGGCTTCGGCGATATCGCGCGCGGTCATTTCGTCGGCCACGTCGGCGCGGCACTGCGCGGCGTCCTCGTGGCCGGCGACGGCGGCGAGGTTGAACCACTTGTGCGCCTCGACAAGGTCGCAAGGGGCGCCGTGGCTGCCGGTCGAAAAGGCAACACCAAGATCGAAATAGGCCGAGGTGTCGCCGCTGGAGGCCGCGGCAAGGCCCTCGGCGAGTTGGAGGTCGTGGCTCTCCTCCTCGTGGGCAAGGGGTGTATTCGCGAGCTCTTCTTGAAACCAGGCAGTACCCATGACGTGAATTCCCTGTCTTTTGAAGCCTGTTCGGCGCCAGTTCGATCTCTGTCCGGCGGCACCATTCGGGCCGTCTGTCCTGGAGCAGCCTGAATTACGCTGGTGAAGATTGCGTTAACCACGACATCGGAAAGATGTCGGGCGACCTGTTCACATTTGAATTGAGACGTCTGTTCAGGAAATGTGTGGGCATCGCGTGATAACGACTTGTGCACGAATTGTTGCGGAATTATAGGCCCCTTCGACCGCGGATTGCTAACGCGCTACCGGAAAAATTCGGAGCAGCAGGGCTGAAGCGATTCGGGGCGGATACCTGCGGAGTTTCTCTGGATGGCAACGGCCCTAGACAATGATATTGACGTGCTGATCAAGGCACAGCGGGTTATCGGCGGCGCTTATGTTCCCGCCGAAGACGAACCTTACATGTCCGATGCGCAGCAGGACTATTTCCGGAGCCTGCTTCTGGCCTGGAAGAAATCGATTTTCGATGCCTCGGCGGGAACGCTGGCGCAGCTCCAGGATGGCCCCTTGCGCGAGCCCGATCTCAACGATCGCGCCTCGAGCGAGACCGACTGGGGCATTGAACTGCGCACCCGCGACCGGCAGCGCAAGCTGATCGCCAAGATCGATTCGGCCCTGCGCCGCATCGAGGAAGGCGAATACGGCTATTGCGAGGTGACCGGCGAGCCGATCGGGATCGGCCGTCTCCAGGCACGTCCGATCGCCACCATGACGGTCGAGGCCCAGGAGGCGCACGAACGCCGCGAGAAGATCTCGCGCGACGACTGACCCCGGCAGGGGAACGGGCGACAGGCGGGCTTCGCCTGCCTGTTAAGCCTTTCTTATGCGCTCGGCTTTAACATCGAACGCAAAGCAATCTGCTTGCCCGCCGGTCCCGACGCTGTCATGCCGGGAACCAGGTGGGGGCCGGACTCGGGGGCATGCCCTGCGGACTGGTCGGCATCAGCCGAAAATGGTACGGCCAAGAGTGGCTGGACGAGGACTATGGACGAACAAGACAACCGGCAGATCCCGCGGGACAGTCTTTTCCTCATGGCCGACTTGCATGTCGAGGGCCTCGAGGGCGAGCATCGCATCAAGGTGCGCAATCTCTCGGCGGGCGGCATGATGGGCGAAGGGCCCATCCGCGTGGTGCGCGGCTCGGTGGTCGAAGTGAACATTCGCAACATCGGCTGGGTCGAAGGCTCGGTGGCCTGGGTCCAGGACAGCCGCTTCGGCGTCGCCTTCCACGAGGATATCGACCCCAAGCTGGCGCGCGAGCCGGTGCGCATCGGCGAGGACATCGCCCCGCGCTACACCAAGAACCACAAGGAAGTCGGGCCATCGGGGCTCGCCATCCGCAAGATCTGACCGGGCAGGCGGCCGCGTGCGCGCGGCGTGCCTTTCATGCCTTTGCGGTGCGGGGAAAATCGATTACGCCCGGGATCATGTCCGGTGTGTGTGTTCCCTTCCGTCTGGCCCCTCTCCTGTTGGCCCTGCTGGCCTGCGGATGCGGCGGGGGCGATGCCTCCACCATCGCGATCGCCGTCGTCGAGGCACCTGCGCTCGAGGCGATACCGGCCGAGACCGACACCAATTCCGCGCGCCTGATCCGCGCCGCGACGAGCGAGGGCCTGGTCGCCTTCGACGCGCAGGGCCGCGTCGTTCCTGCGCTTGCCGATCGCTGGATCATCACCGACGACGGTCAGAGCTATATCTTCCGCCTGCGCGACGGCAACTGGCTCAACGGCGACGAGCTGACCGCCAGTTCGGCCCGCGCGGCGCTGATGGCCTCGCTGCGCGCCATGCGGGGAAGTCCGTTCGAGAGGGACTTGTCCGGCATCGACGAGATCCGCGTCATGGCCGGGCGCGTCATCGAGATTCGTCTCCAGCGGCCGATGCCCTATCTCCTCCAGCTCCTCGCCCAACCCGAACTCGGTCTGCTTCACGAAAAGCAGGGGTCGGGGCCGATGCGGCGCGTCGACGAGTGGAGCGAACGGGCCGAGGGCGAGGCAGGCGCCGGTGGGGAAGCGGCAGATCGTGCGCGCGAGGCGGTCGCGAAGGCGGACCCGGTTCCTGAGGGTGGGCCCAAGGGGCAGGCGATCCGTCTCGCGCCGATCGAACCCGGGCGGCTCGGGCTCCCCGACGTCGAATCCTGGGATACGCGCACGCGGCCGGTCGACATGCACGTGCTGAGCGGAGCCGAGGCGGTGCGCCAGTTCAACGCAGGGACGGTCGACCTCGTGCTGGGCGGGCGCATCCAGGACTTCCTGCTGACACGCAGCGTGGGCATCTTGCGCGGCACCATCCAGCTCGATCCGGTGGTCGGCCTGTTCGGCCTGCACGTCATGAACGACAAGGGGTTCCTGGCCGACCCCGCCAACCGCGAAGCGCTTGCAATGGCGATAGACCGCGAAGCCTTGCTCGACCCCTTCGGCGTGGGCGGCTGGCATCCCAGCACGCGCATCGTCTCGCCCAGTCTCGAGGGCGATCTGGGCACCATCGGCGAGCGCTGGGGCGAGCAGAGCGTGCCGCAGCGCCGCGACGTGGCGGCGGGCCGCGTACGGGCCTGGATGCTGCGGACCGCTGCGCAGCCGAAGTCGGATGAGCCGCCGGCAAGGGGCACCGCGACCGGCAAACCCGCGGCACCCGGCAAGCCCGGACAGCCTCCGGCAGCCCCTCTCGACAACGCGCCCGAGGTTTCGGTGTGGTTGCCCGAGGGCGATGGTTCGCAGATCCTCTTCGCGCGTCTTTCGGCCGATCTTGCGGCGATCAGTGTGCGGCTGGTGCGCACCAACGAAGCGGGCGAGGCCGACCTTTTGCTGGTTGACGACGTCGCGCGTTACCCCCGCGCGACCTGGTTCCTCAACCGCCTCTCCTGCGCGGCCCGGCAGGGCCTGTGTTCGGCCGAGGCCGACACCCGCGTCGACGAGGCGGCTGCCGCCACTTCGCCCGAGGACCGCGCCGCGCTGCTGAGCGAGGCCGAGGCGGAACTAACCGCCGCCAACGTGTTTATCCCCTTCGGAACCCCCATTCGCTGGTCGCTGGTGCGCGGCAGCGTCAGCGGGTTCGCGACCAACAGCTGGGGCTGGCACCCCTTGATGCCCTTGTCCTGGCTGCCCAAATAAGGCGAACCGGCACGACGTGTACCGGGTTTGAAGGAAGGGTTCGACGTGGCGGCTGGTCAGGACTGGATGCAGGGCCGGGAGATGCCCCTCCCGCTGGGCAACGATCCGATGGCGGTTCGCCGCCGGATCGAGGCGCTCGAGTATCTCCTCGAACGCGCGGTTACCGTCCCGGGGATCAACCGCAAGGTCGGGCTCGACGCCATCGTCGGCCTGGTGCCGGTTGCGGGGGACATGATCTCGGCGGCGCTTGGCCTCTACATCGTGTGGGAGGCGCGCAACCTGGGCATGTCGAAGTGGCAGCTGGCGCGCATGACCGCGAACGTGGGCTTCGACACGCTGGTGGGCGCCGTGCCCTTGGCAGGCGATCTGTTCGACTTCCTCTACCGCTCGAACAGCCGCAATCTCAAGATCATCCTCAAGCATCTGGACAAGCACCATCCGCACACCCGCATCATCGAGGGCTGAAATGGTCCGTTCGTTTCGTTCGGATGTCGCCCCCGGCGTGGCGCTCTGCGCTTTGCTGCTGGCGTTGGCCGCCTGCGGGCAGGCCGAGAGCGATCCGGGCCCGGGCGGGGTCACCGTGGGCGAGGCGCAAGCGCTCGACGCCGCCGCGCAGATGCTCGACGAACGGCGCGTGCCCGAAGCCGCACTTCACCCCTCGGACGAGGGGACGGCTCTGCCGGCGACTTCGGCCGAGGCCTCGGCAACTCCCTAAGACCGGGCAATCGGGGCCGGGTCAGTCGTGGCGGACCTTGCCGCGCCCGGCCTTCACGTCGCTGCGGATCTTCTTGCCCTTGAGGCGCTGGGTCTTGCCCACGCGGTTGAGGCGGCTCTTGGCACGCTTCTCGGGCAGGTCGTGCGCCTTGGCGATGAGCTCGGCCATCCGCTCGCGCGCATCGGCGCGGTTGGCTTCCTGCGTGCGGTACTGCCGGGCGGTCAGGATCAGCTCGCCGCTTGCCGTCATGCGGCTCCCGGCGAGGTCCTTGAAACGGGCGAAGACGGCGGGGCTGAGGCGCAGCGCGTAGACGTTGAGCCGCAGCTGTACCGCCGAGGCGACCTTGTTGACGTTCTGCCCGCCCGGGCCCGAGGCGGCGATGAAGCTTTCCGAGCAGTGCGCGTGTGCCCGGGCGATGGCGTCCTCGGCCTCGCTCATGCCTCTCCGAAACCGAGCGCGACGAAATCCGCCGGAAGCGGGGCCATCGCGCCGATCGGCTCCTTGTTCGCGCGCGGCACGAGCAGGCCGGCGGCGTGCAGCATCGTGCGGCGCATGCCGCTGCGGCTGCCGTAGACGGGATCGCCGAGCAGCGCCGCGCCGAGGCCCGAAGCGGCGTGGACGCGAATCTGGTGGGTACGGCCGGTCTCGGGGCGGAACTCGACGAGCGTGCGTCCGTCGATTTCAGCCAGCTTGCGCCAGTGCGTGGTCGAGGGCTTGCCCTTGCGTGCGGGGATCATGCGCCAGCCGTCCTTCACCGTGCTGACCTTGGAGAGCGAGAGCGCGATCGTGCCCTCTTCTCCTTCGATCAGCCCGTCGACCACGCCGAGGTAGCGCTTTTCGACGAGGCGCTCCTCGAAGGCCGCCGAGAAGCGCTTGAGCGCCTTGGGGTTGCGCGCCAGCAGCAGGCAACCCGAAGTGTCCTGGTCGAGCCGGTGGACGGGGATCGGCGGGCGCTGGAAGCCGAGGCGGAGCGTCTCGAGATAGTCCTCGAGGCAGGCGCCGCCCGCGCGCGGGCGGTCGATCGGGAGGCCGGCGGGCTTGTCGATGACGAGCGCTTCGCCGTCTTCGTAGAGGATCGGGATTTCCATCAGGCGAGGGCCTTTGCAATGCGGCGCAGCGCCTCGTCCAGCTTGGCCTCGTCGGCGGCGAAACTGATCCGGAATCCGTCCCTCCCGCCAAAGGCCGAGGCCGGAACGATGGCGACGCCATGTTCGAGAATGTGGAGCGCGAGCTTCGCGTCGTCGCCGAAGCGGCCCATCAGCGGGGCAGCGTCGATCATGCAGTAGAACGCGCCCTCGGGTGTGGGGGTGGAAAGGCCCGGGATCGCGTTGATCGCGCCCACCACCATGTCGCGCCGCGCGCGGAAACGCTCGCGCCAGTCAAGCAGGAATTCCTGCGGGCCCTCGAGCGCGGCGACGGCGGCGGCCTGGCTGAACGAGCAGGGGTTGCCCGAGGAATGCGACTGGAGCCGCTCCATCGCCCGGATCAGCCATTCGGGACCGGCGGCAAGGCCGATGCGAAAGCCTGTCATGGCGTGGCTCTTGGAGACCCCCGAGACAGTCAGGATACGCTCGGCAAGGTCGGGGCAGAGCGCGGCAAGGGTGGCGTGCGGGGCGCCCGAATAGTTGATCGGGGCATAAATGTCGTCGGAAAGGACCATCACGCGCGGATGGCGGCGCAGCACCTCGCCGATGCCCAGCAGCAGCTCGCGCGGATAGCACGCGCCGGTCGGGTTGCCCGGGCTGTTGAGCATGACCCACTGCGTGCGCGGGCCGATCTGTGCCTCGAGATCGGCGGGCGAGAACAGGAAGTTGTTCGTCGCCGAGGTCTTGAGCGGGACCACCTTGCCACCGGCAAAGCGGATGATCTCGGGATAGCTGACCCACCAGGGCGAGGGCACGATCACTTCTTCGCCCTCGCTGACGGTCGCCAGCATGGCGTGGAAGATCGCCTGCTTGCCCCCCGCGCTGACGGTTATCTGGGAGACGGGGACCTCGATGCCCAGATCGCGCGCGAAATGGAGCACGGCCGCGCGCTTGAGCTGCGAGGTGCCGCCGACCGGCGTGTACTTGGTGAGCCCGGCGTCGAGCGCGGCCTTGGCGGCCTCGAGCACGTGGGCGGGCGTTGCGAAATCGGGCTCGCCCACCGAGAGCGAGATGATGTCGCGGCCTTCCTCGCGGAGCTGGATCGCGCGGTCGGTCATCGCCGTCGTCTGCGAGGGGGCGATGCGCGAAAGGGCGGTGCTGATGTGGTTCACGTGAGGAGCTTTGCAGGAAAGAGGCCACGCACCGCGTTGCCCAGGAGAAAACCGTCGGCGAGATCGTCGAGCGTGAGACGCGCCTCGCGCGCACGGCCGTCCTCGAGGAGCGAGCGGCGCAGCACGCCGGGAAGGAGCCCGAGCGAGGCCGCAGGGGTCAGAAACTGGCCGTCGCGCTCCACGAAGATGTTGGTGAAGCTGCCCTCGGTCACGCAGCCATCGTCGCGCAGGAACAGCGCTTCGCCTGCACCCGCCTCGCGTGCGAGGGCAAGCCCCGCCTCGTAGAAGCCGCGGTCGCTGGTCTTGTGCGCGAGGCGCCAGTCCGAGGTGTCGACCGGGAGCGGCAGCACGGCCACGACCAGCGGCTGTGCCGGGGTTTCGGGCAAGGGCGCAAGTTCGAGCGAATAGGCGCCCGAACGGCCTGCGACGAGGCGCAGCTTGGCCGGCGCCTCGGCGTCGAAGCAGAGCGCCTGGATGGCGTTGCGCACGGCGTGGCGGTCGAAGCTGAAGCCGAGCGCGGCTGCGCTCCCCTTGATGCGTTCGAGGTGGAGTTCGAGCAGTGGGATGCCCTCGTCGGGCGTGAAGCGCATGGTCTCGATCAGGTCGAACCGCGCCGGCGACACCGCCAAGCCTCCCGTCTGCATTGCCGAACCGCGCACGAAACCCCCTTTGACAAGACACTCCCGCCATTCGGGCAGGCTTTGCGAATCCGCCACGATGGCCCCGCCGACCCCCAGGGTCGCCCTCCCGGAAACCGGGGTCGCTCCGGACTTGTCCGGGGTCAGGCGCAAGGTGCGGATTGCCACATTAAACACGCTGTCGCCAGTGGGTTCGATATAACCCACCGAGCCGCAATAGAGCTCGCGCGGGGCCTGTTCCACCTCGGCGATCAGTTCCATCGCCCGGATCTTGGGCGCGCCGGTGATCGATCCGCAGGGAAACAGTGCGCGCAAGAGGTCGACGGCGCCATTGCCGGGGGCGAGCCGGGCCTCGACCGTGGAGACCATCTGGTGGACCGTGGGATAGCTCTCGATCGCGAACGGCGCAGGCACGTGGACGCTGCCCGCCTCGGCCACGCGCGACAGGTCGTTGCGCATGAGGTCGAGGATCATCAGGTTCTCGGCGCGGTCCTTGGGCGAGGCGGCCAGTTCCTCGCGCAGGGCTGCGTCCTCGGCGGCGTCGCGTCCGCGCGGGCGGGTGCCCTTCATCGGGCGGGCGTGGATCGCGCGATCGCGGATCTGGAAGAACAGTTCGGGCGAGAAGCTGAGGTGCCAGTCCTCGCCGTCGTGGATCACCGCGCCATAGCCCGCCTGCGCGGCGCCGCGCATCGCCGCATAGAGCGCCAGCGGGTCGCCCGACCAGGGCCCTGCGAGCGGCATCGTCAGGTTGGCCTGGTAGATGTCGCCCGCGTGGATCGCGGCGTGCAGGGTTTCGAAGGCCTGGGTATATTCGCCAAGCGTGATCTGCGGCCTCAGCGGCCCGATCCATGGCGCCTCGCCGTGCGCGTGGCGCGAAAGCCACAGCGGCATCGCTTGGGCGGGAATCGTCTCGTGGCGGGTGAAGGCGCCGAACCAGACCAGCGGCCCGGTGCAGCCGGTGTCCCGAGCGGCAAGACGCGCTTCGAGCGCGAGGCCGGCCTCGTAGGCCATGTATCCTGCAAGGTGCAGCCCTTCGCCGGCGAGCGCCTCGATCCGCGCAAGCGCGGGGGAGACCTCGGCCGGAGTGCGCGCGGTGACGATCTCCACCGGATCGCGGTAGAGGCGCGCGTCCACGGCGCCATGGGCGCGGGCGTCGTCGAGAAGGAGGAAGGGTTGGGTCATCACATTGTCGCTGGCCCCTTAGAGCATATCGCGGGCTTCTGGGAACACCTGGCGCAGGGGAAAATGCGCATGAGAGTTCGAGAAGTTCGCGTCCGGGCGGTGAAAAAGGCGCTCGCCCGCCCGGCAAGCCGCTTCTATCAGCGGGGACACACTGATATTCCAGACGGATAGCAATAAGGGCAGGGCGAAGCACGATGAGCGCAATCTATCTCGGCCTCGGGGCCAACGAGGAGCGTCAGGAGCTGCGGCTGGGCCGAGCGAACCGCCACGGGCTGATCGCGGGCGCGACCGGCACCGGCAAGACGGTGACCTTGCAGACGATCGCCGAGCAGTTCTCGGCGCAAGGGGTTCCGGTTTTCCTGGCCGACGTGAAGGGCGACCTTTCGGGCATCGCCATGGCCGGAAGCCCGCTCGCCAAGAACGCCGACAAGCTGGAGGGCCGCGCGCGCGAGATCGGCATCGCCGACTACGCTTACGCCGACAATCCGGCGGTGTTCTGGGACATCTACGGCACGCAGGGCCATGCCGTACGCACCACGATCTCGGAAATGGGGCCGCTGCTGCTGGCGCGCCTGCTCGATCTCAACGACACGCAGGAGGGCGTGCTCAACATCGTCTTTCGCGTGGCGGACGAGCAGGGCCTGCTGCTGCTCGACCTGGCCGATCTTCAGGCGATGCTGGCTTACGCGGCCGAGAATGCCTCCGAACTCTCGGGCAAGTACGGCAATGTTACCAAGGCCAGCGTTGGCGCGATCCAGCGCCAGTTGCTCACCCTCGAGAGCCAGGGGGCAGGCCAGTTCTTCGGCGAGCCCGCGCTCGAGATCGAGGATTTCCTGAAGCTAGACGACGAGGGGCGCGGCATCGTCAACGTGCTGGCCGCCGACCAGCTCATGCGCAGCCCCAAGCTCTACGCGACCTTCCTGCTCTGGCTGCTGTCCGAGCTTTTCGAGGCGCTGCCCGAGGTCGGTGATCCGGACAAGCCCAAGCTGGTGTTCTTCTTCGACGAGGCGCACTTGCTTTTCGACGATGCCCCCAAGGCGCTGCTCGACACGGTCGAGACAGTCGTGCGCCTGATCCGCTCGAAGGGGGTGGGTGTCTACTTCGTCACGCAGAACCCGGTCGACATTCCCGAAAAGATCGCAGGCCAGCTGGGTAACCGCGTCCAGCATGCGCTGCGCGCCTTCACCGTGCGCGACAAGCGCGCGATCAAGGCGGCCGCCGAGACCTTCCGTATCAACCCCGATCTCGACGTCGAGGCGGCGATTACCGAGCTCAAGGTGGGCGAGGCGCTCGTCTCGACGCTGGACGAGGACGGCGCGCCGGGCGTGGTCCAGCGCACCCTGATCGCGCCTCCGCGTTCGCGGCTAGGGCCGGTGAGCGACAAGGAGCGTGCGATCGTTCAGTCGATCAGCCCCTTCGCGGGCAAGTACGACACGCCGGTCGATCGCGAGAGCGCCGAGGAAGTGCTCGCGGCCAAGGCGGCCGATGCGGCTGCGACGGCGCAGGAAGTGGCCGAGCAGGGCGAGGAAGAGGTACGCAAGCGCGAGCGGCGCAGCCCGGGTCTGTGGGATGGCATCGGTGGCAAGGTCGCCAAGGCGGCGGCGGGAGCCGCGGCGGCGAGCGCGGGCTCGATCCTCGCGCAGAAAATGCAGGGCAAGCGGAGCCGGGCCAATCCCGGGGCCTCGGCCGCGAGCGCGGCGGCGGGCACGGTCGGCTCGGTGCTCGAGCGGGCGATCGGAATCCCCGGGATCGGTCGGTTCGCCCGCAACCTCATCGGCGGGCTGATGCGCTAGCCGCAAACGAGAACGGGGCGGGCCATGGCCCACCCCGTTTCCGCGATCGGATGTTGCAATCCGAAGTGGCGATCAGATACCGGCGATCAGATACCGGCGATCAGATACCGGCGATCAGATACCGTCCAGGCCCTTGGAGACCAGGATGTTGACCGCGACGCGGCGGTTCTGCGCCTTGCCTTCGGGGGTGGAATTGTCCGCGAGCGGGTCCGCCTTGGCCATGCCCGTGGGGGTCAGCATGCGATAGGGCTTCCAGTGGCAGGCCTGCTGCAGGTAGTTCACCACGCGGCTGGCGCGCTTTTCGCTCAGGACCTGGTTGAAATCGTCGCTGCCGGTGGAGTCGGTGTAGCCCACGACCAGAAGCAGCGCGTTGTCCATGCCTTCGGCCTGGTTTGCGGCGGTGCACAGCTCGGCCTTGGCTTCGGGCGAGAGGTTCGACTTGCCGGTGTCGAAGTTGACGTTGGTCGTGCCCTTGATGTTGTACTTGTCGATGTCGGCCATGCGTCCGCGCAGCGCCTCGGTGGCGGCGGTCTGCTCGGCGAAGCCCTGGGCGGTACCGTTGCGGATCATCGAGGCGGTCTTGAAGTCGTCGTTCTTGAACTTGATCTCGCTGGCGAGCAGCTGGCTGCCGCCCTGCAGGGTCTTGACGGCGACGGGCAGGCCGTTGAGCAGCGAATCTTCGGCGCGCTCCTTGGTGGCAAGGCCGAGGAACCCGCCCTTGCCCTTGATCTGCGTGGTCTCGCTGATCGCGACGACCGTGCTGGTGCCGTCCTTGGCGGTCACCTGGAGCAGGTTGCCCTTGCGCGCGGAAATGATGCCGTCGAGTTCGGGGCCCTCGGTCATCTGCGAGGGGTCCATCGGGGCATCGCCATAGACGGTGGCCGAGACGTCGGCATCGGGCGCGTCCTGGCCTTGTGCGTAGAGCGCGCTGGTCGGCGCAGCCAGGAGGCCCAGTGCGAGCAGCGCGCCGGTCGTCTTCGCAAGGCCACTCTGTTTCGAAACGCCCTTCGGCTTGGAAATGCCATTCTGCTGGAAAATGACTGTCATCTTGCAAATCCTCCAATGACGTCAGCGGGGCCAGACATGTCTGCGACCCGAAAGGTCGCCCCTCTGTTGGCAAGCCCGGCTGACAAAATCCGGTCTGTGGTACGATCCAGGTAACGGCGGCGACCGTGCCTGGATGCAATGGACCTTCTGGGTGTTCTGATCTGCCTTTCCCGAAAATGAACACTGGTGCACGCTGGGGCGGTTGAACCGTCGGCCTGAGTGCATCGTGCGGTGAGTTGCATCAGATTGTATCACGCATCGGCGTGTTTCTGTGCTTCGGGTGCGACGGGTTTTAGTCGAGGACTTGATTTCGCAATTACTTGCGCGATTACAAATTCGACAAGTCGTGTTTGGCTCGCGGTGTATTCCTGGGAACCTTTGCGCGTTCTTCGATTGCGAATCGCTTCAGATCAGGGGGATCGCCAGAGTCGCACGAAGGCCAGCGACCGCGCCGTCGGGTGCGTGCCGGTTGGAGAGGACGAGCGAGCCGCCGTGCTGGTCGGCGATCGCGCGGGCGAGCGCGAGGCCCAGGCCTGCTCCGCCGGTGGAGGAGTTGCGCGAGGGGTCGCCGCGGGTGAACGGGTTCATCATCGCCTCGATCGCGCCCTCGGGAATGCCTGGGCCGTCGTCGTCGATCACGATGACCGCCGATCCTTCCGCGCGCGACAGCGAGACCCGCGCTCGTTCGCCGTAACGCAGCGCGTTGCCGATGAGGTTGCGCAGCGCGCGGCGCAGCCAGGTGGAGCGCAGTTCGAGCGCCATGCGGCTGGTCTCGCCCAGTTCCACCGGCTCGCCCATGTCCTCGTATTCCTCGACCACCGAGACGACGAGCGCGGAAAGTTCGGTCCGCTCGAGCGGATCGCTCGGGCGCCCGACCCGCGCCAGCGAGAGAATGTCGTCGAGGGTGCGCACGATGTCCTCGATGGTGGAAGCCATGCGCGCGCGTTCGGTATCGTCCTCGACCGATTCGATGCGCACGCGAAGCGCCGCCAGCGGGGTCTTGAGGTCATGCCCGATTGCGCCGAGCATCACGTCCTTCTCGTCGAGCAGGTCGGCGATGCGCGTTTCCATCGCGTTGTGTGCGAGGATCAGGCGGCGAACGTCGTCGGGGCCCGACGGCGAGAGCTGCCCTGCGAGGTCGCGCGTGATGGCGAATTCCTCGACGCGCGTGGTGAGCGCGGCGAGCGGGCGGCTCATCCGGCGCAGGATCAGCGCCACGGCACCGACCAGCACGGCGTAGATGACCAGGGTCTGCAGGATCAGCGGGAACAGCAGAATGTTCATCGCGCGCGGGCTTCGCACGCGTGTCACCAGCCATTCGTCGCTGCCCTTGAGGCGCACGCCCACGACCAGCAGGTGGTTGCTGAGCGCTTCGTCCATCGTCTGGCGATCGAACCCGCGCCGCTGCGCGTGATCGAGGAAGTGGTCGCGCGCGTCGGGGTCTTCGCTCAGCGTGCGGTGCACGATCACCACCTGGTCCGCGTCGAGCGACTGGTTGGCGAGGATGTCCGAGAACCGGGCTTCGGCGCGGCCGTCGCGTGTCTCGCCCGGCTTGACGGGCGAGGATGGCCGGTGTTCGAGCGGGAAGCCACGCGGCGGGGGACCGCCGAAGGGGGCGCCCTCGGGCTTGTCGTGCGGCTCGGGCGGCCGGCGTCCGCGGGTCTCCACCACCAGCCGGAAGGCGGCTGCGTTGAGCATGCCGTTCTCGTAGCTGTCACGCTGCGCGCTGTAGATCAGGAAGGCGCTCAGCGCCTGGACCAGCAGCAGCGCGGCGGCGACGGCCAGCAGCATCTGGCCCATCAGGCTGCGGGGGAGGAAGGCTTTCATTCGTCGGCCAGCGCCACCCGTTTGACGTCGGCGGCGAGCATGTAGCCACCACCCCAGACGGTCTGGATGAGTTGCGGGTTGCGGCTGTCGGCCTCGATCTTGCGGCGCAGGCGGCTGACCTGGTTGTCGACCGCGCGATCGAACAGGTGCGCCTCGCGGCCCTGGACCATGTCGAGCAGGCGGTCGCGATCGAGCACCTGGCGGGGGTGTTCGAGAAAGGCCATGAGCAGGCGGAACTCGACCGAGGAGATCGCCACGACGGCGCCTTCGGCATCGGTCAGGCGGCGCTTGAGCGGATCGAGCGTCCAGCTCTCGAAGACGAAAGCCTCGTTCTCGGTCGCGGGCGGCCCGCCGCGCGCCGAGCGGCGTAGCACCGAGCGGATGCGGGCGACCAGTTCGCGTGGCTCGAACGGTTTGACGACGTAGTCGTCGGCGCCGATCTCGAGGCCGACGATGCGGTCGGTCGCCTCGCCCCGCGCGGTGAGGAAGATGACCGGCAGGTCCTGCGCTTCCACCAGGTGGCGGCAGAAGGAAAGGCCGTCCTCGCCCGGCATCATGATGTCGAGCAGGACGAGATCGACCTTTTCCTCGCGCAAGTGCGAACGCGCCTCGGCGGCGCTGCTCGCCTGGGTGACGGCAAACCCCTGGCGCGAGAGGTATTCGCCCAGGGGTTCACGCAGAGCCGCTTCGTCGTCGACGAGAAGCAGGCGGATCGGCGCGGTGTCGTTCATATCAATTCCCAGTATTGCCTTCGGACGTCGCCGCGCCGCTTGGTCAGTTCGCCTTGCCTTGGGCCGGAGCCTGGGGCGGGGGACCCTTGGAGCCCTTGAACTGGCTGCGCATCTTGTCGTGGAACGCCTTGCGCTCTTCGGCGGTGATCTGTCCATCCTTATTGGTGTCGACTTCGTCGAAGTGCTTGATGGCCGAGGCGGCGAATTCGGACTTGGTGATGGCGCCGTCCTTGTTGGCGTCGGCATCGCGCATCATCATCATGCCGCCGCCCATGTGGCCACGACCCATGCGGGGGCCGTGGTGGCGGTCGTGATGGCGACCCTTGCCCGGGCCCATCGCGTCGGGTCCCATAGCGTTGGGGCCGTCCATGCCGGGGCCGGCGTCACCGGGAGGCGGCGGGCCGTCCATGTCCGGACCACCATCGCCCGGAGGCGGGGGCGGTGGGCCATCCATGCCAGGCCCGTCCATTGCGGGTCCACCCATGCCGGGGCCGCGATCACCATGTGGTCCCTTGGCAGCGAGGAACTCGGCCCTGGAGATGGAGCCGTCCTTGTTGGTGTCGAGCGCCTCGAACATCCGGGTGCGACGTTCGGTCTGGCGGGCCTCGCGGTCGGCCTGGTCAATCTTGCCGTCCTTGTTGACGTCCATGCGGGTGAACATCGCCTCGGCGGCGGCCTGCGCTTCGGCGCGGGTGACCACGCCATCGCCGTTGGCGTCCATGGTAGGGCGGTTCTTGCCGCCGGGCCCGCCGGGACCGCCGGCCTGGGCATAGGCGACGCCGCCCAGGGCCAGGGTCGCGGCCGTAAGGCTCAGCGTTATGGTCTTCATCCTGGTGTTCATCGTTCTTCTCTCTCGTGTCCCAAAAGCGAATTGGATGAAAGCCGCAAGAAAGCGGGAAGTGAGGGGGAAGTTGCTGCCTCGCGACTTTCTGATCTTCGTTCTAAACACCGCTTGTCGCGCAAGTTTGCCGTGCGGGGCGATTTTTGTCGCGAATTGTCTCGTTTGGGTCACTGTGTTCAGATTGGCGAAAGGCGGGCGAAATCGGTTATCCGCGCGGTCGGTGCCGGGTGTCCTTACCCGCCGTGATGAACAGGACGCTGGCGTGCTGCGCGATGTCGGCGGTGTGCCAGACACCGGCCGGGTTGATGGCGTAGTGGCCGGGGCCAAGCACGGTCGCGACCTGGCCCCCCTCGTCCTTCTCCTGGATGAGCGTGATCTCGCCCTTCGTGCATACGACCACTTCGTCGCCGCAGGGGTGCATTTCCCAACTGTCCCAGTCGCAGGAGAATTCGTAGCCGGAGACGAGGCGTCCCTCGGCCCCGTCCGCCACGTGGCGTGCGGCGTAGGCCTCGTACCACTCCATGGTCCCCGTGTGGGGCGGCTGGACCTCGGCTCGCCCGCCCAGGCCCAGGTGGATCGGGTTCGAGACCAGTTCGTGTGCCGCCTCAGCCATGGCCGGGTCCTTTCGGGTTTTCGTGTGGGCCCCGCTCAGAGCGGGGCGCATTGCGCCTCGAGCCAGGCGCGCTCCGCACCCTCGAGCTGCGGGCCGACAAGCGCGAGGACACGCGCATGATAGTCGTTCCACCAGGCGATTTCACCTGAGTCGAGGAGGTCGGTGTCGACCAGGCGTCGTTCGATCGGCGCGAAGGTCAGCGTCTCGAAGCCGAGGAAGTCGTTTTCGCTTCCCGCGATCTCGCGCGGAACGACGAGCACGAGGTTCTCGATGCGGATGCCGTAGGCACCCGGCTTGTAGTATCCTGGCTCGTTCGAGAGGATCATGCCCGGCAGGAGTGGCTGGTCGGTGCCCGGCTGGCCACCGCCCGACTTGGCGATGCGCTGAGGGCCTTCGTGGACACCCAGGAAACTGCCCACCCCGTGTCCGGTGCCGTGGGCGTAGTCGAGCCCGGCCTGCCACAGCGCGTGGCGCGCAAGCACGTCGAGCTGGCTGCCGGTGGTGCCCTTCGGGAAGGCCACGCGATCGAGCGCGATGTGACCCTTGAGCACGCGGGTGAAGCGGTCCTTGACCTCGGCGCCGGGGGCCTCGGGGCCGATCCAGACGGTGCGGGTGATGTCCGTGGTCCCGGCGGGGTACTGCCCGCCCGAATCACACAAGTAGACCGAGTTGGGCGCGAGCGTGAGATCGCTCTCCTCGCTCACCGCGTAGTGCGGCAGCGCGGCGTGAGGGCCCGCGCCCGAAATCGTGTTGAACGAGGTGTCGCGAAGGTCCGCGCACATCTGCCGAAAGCCCAGCAACTTGTCCGAGGCCGAGAGCTCGGTGACGGTGCCCTTGGGGCCTTCGAGGGAGAGCCAGTGCAGGAAGCGCGCGATGGCCGCGCCGTCGCGCTCCTGCGCATCGCGCTGGCCCTGCTGCTCGACCGGGTTCTTGATCGCCTTGGGCAGGACGACCGGATCGCGCGCCTCGATGACGTGTGCGCCGGCGTCATGCAGCGCCTGGAAGATGGCGGCAACGGCGTTGTCGGGGTCGAGCGCGACGCGCTTGCCCGAAAGCTGCGCGAGACCTTCGGTGAAGGCCTTGCGCGGGTGGATGGCAACGGCGTTGCCCAGGTGCTGGCGCAGTTCGGGTGTGACCTTCTCCTCGGCAATGAAAAGGTCGGCGGTGCCGTCGGCATGGGCGATCACATAGGACAGCGCGACCGGGGTGTGGACGACGTCGGTGCCGCGAATATTCAGCAGCCAGGCCACCGAATCGAGCGCGGAAATGACGGTGGCGTCGATCTTGCGGGCGCTGAGCCCCTCGGCGATATGGGCGCGCTTGGCCTCGCTCGAGACGCCGGCGAACTCTTCGGCGTGGACGAGCGCGACGGCGGGCGAGGGCGCGGGCTGGTCGGTCCAGACGGCGTCGATCGGGTTGCTCTCGAGTGCGACGAGCGAGGCGCCCTTCTCGGCGAGCGCGACTTCGACCGTGCGCACCCAGTGCGACGTGTGGAGCCAGGCGTCGTAGCCGATCCTGTCGCCTTCGCGGACATGGTCGGCGAGCCATTGCGCGTGGCTGGTCTGGGGGACGCTTTCGTAGGCGTAGTAGCGGGCATCGACCTGCTCGCGCACCTGCACGGTGTAGCGCCCGTCGGTGAACATCGCCGCGGCGGGGTCGCGCGTCGCGTCGGCGAGCACGATGGCCGATCCGGCCGAGCCGCCAAAGCCCGTCAGCCAGGCGAGGCGCTGGGCATAGGCGCCCACGTATTCGCTCATGTGTTCATCGCAGATCGGCACGACGAAGCCGTCGAGGCCCCGGTTCGTCAGTTCCTGGCGCAGCGCTTCGAGGCGCGCTTCATGGGTGTTCATCAGCATTGTTTTTCTGTCCGGCTTGCGGGTTCCATGGTGCACACATAGATGCAGGGCATGGCAGATTCCACCCAAGCACCCGTTTCGCCCCCCGTCGCGGCGAAGAAGCCCCATTCCTTCACGATGCACGGGACGAGAGTTTCGGACGACTATGCCTGGCTGCGCGATCCGGGCTATCCCGAGGTGACCGACATCGAAGTGCTCGCCCACCTCGAGGCGGAGAACCGCTGGTTCGAGGCCCGCATGGCGCCGCACCAGGACCGGATCGACACGCTTTTCACCGAGATGCGCGCGCGCATCAAGGAAGCCGACACCTCCGTCCCGCAGAAGGACGGCGACTACCTGTACTGGATCGAGTTCGAGGAAGGCGCCGAGTACAAGAAGTGGTGGCGCCGTCCCGTCGCCGCTGGTGACGATGCGGGCGCGAACGAGTTGATCCTCGACGAGGTCGCGTTGGCCGAGGGCAAGGAGTACTTCCGTCTCGGTGCGATCTCGGTCAGCACGAGCGGCAAGCTGCTCGCCTTTTCGATCGACGACAACGGCTCGGAGCGCTTCACCGCTTACGTCAAGAACCTGGCGACCGGCGAAATGCTGGCGGACGAGATCCCCGGCACGCTTTCGGCCCTGGTCTGGGTCGCAAACGACACCGGCCTCGTCTACTCGCTCGCCAACGAGCAGTGGCGCACCGACAACGCCCGGCTGCACTGGCTCGGCCAACCCCTGGAAAGCGATATTGAGATCTACCACGAGGACGACGACGGCTTCCGCGTCGGCGCCTCGCTCTCGTCGAACGAGAAGTGGCTGATCATCGGCGCCAGCGACCACGAGACGAGCGAGGCCTGGCTGGTCCCCGCCAACGATCCGCTGGGGGAACAGGTCCTCGTCAAGCCGCGCGAGAAGGGCGTCGAGTACGACGTCGACGAGCGCGAGGGCGTGCTCTACATCCACGCCAACGACACCCATGAGAACTTCCGCCTTGCCACCGCGCCGCTTGCCTCGCCTAGCGAATGGACGACGCTGATCGAAGGCTCGGACGAGTTCTACCTGACCGGGGTCGACCTGTTCCGCGATTTCTACGTGATCGAGGGGCGCGAGCGCGGGCTCGATCGGATCGCGGTCCACTATTACGACGATCCCGCGCGCATCGAACCTATCGATTTTCCCGAGGCGAGCTATTCGGCGGGGCTTTCGAGCAATCCCGAGTGGCACACCGACAAGCTGCGGCTGTCCTACGAATCGATGGTCAAGCCCGCCTCGGTGATGGACTACGACGTCGCCGCGAAGACCCTCGAGACGCTCAAGGTCCAGGAAATTCCTTCGGGCTACGACGAAAGCCTCTACGCGACCGAGCGACTCGAGATCGAGGCACGCGACGGCACGCTGATCCCGGTCTCGGTGGTTTACCGCAGGGACCGCACCGGAGCGGGGCCGCTGCACCTTTACGGTTACGGAGCCTATGGCATCGCGATCGATCCGGGCTTTTCGACCGCGCGCCTCAGCCTCGTCGATCGTGGCTTCGCCTATGCCATCGCGCATATCCGGGGCGGCGACGACATGGGGCGTGCCTGGTACAAGGCGGGCAAGCTCGACCAGCGGACCAACACCTTCAACGACTTCGTCGATTGCGCGAAGGGCCTCGTCGCGCGCGGCTTCACGAGCGCGGGCCAGATCTCGATCTCGGGCGGATCGGCGGGGGGCGAACTGATGGGCGCGGTGATCAACTCTGATCCCGAGCTGTGGGGCGCGGTGGTGGCCCATGTGCCCTTCGTCGACGTGCTCAACACGATGCTCGACGAGGACCTGCCGCTGACCCCCGGTGAATGGCCTGAATGGGGCAACCCGATCACCGACCCCGCTGCCTTCGCGCATATCCTGAGCTACAGCCCGTATGACCGGGTCGAGGCCAAGGCCTATCCCCCGCTGATGGTGACCGCCGGGCTCAACGACCCGCGGGTGACCTATTGGGAACCGGCCAAGTGGGTGGCCAAGCTGCGCGAGGTCAAGACCGACGCCAACGAGCTGATCCTCAAGACCAACATGGGCGCGGGCCACGGCGGCAAGTCGGGCCGTTTCGAAAGCCTGAAGGAGACGGCAGAGGAATTCGCCTTCATCCTCTGGCAGCTCGGCATCGAGGGCTGAGCGCGCGTATGGCAGAGCCCTTCATCCGTACCTTCACGGCGGGGCCCGAGCACATCGACCAGCTCGGCCACGTCAACAACGCAGTGTGGGTGCAGTGGATGGAGGAAATCTCGGTCGCGCACTGGGAGGCGGTCGCGCCGCCTGCGCACCAGGCGGCCTACGTCTGGGTCGTGACCCGCCACGAGATCGACTACCGCGGCAACATCCGCGAAGGCGAGGGCGTCACCGCGCGCACCTGGATTCCCGATCCGCCCAAGGGCGCGACGTTCGATCGCTGCGTCGAATTTCGCAGCGACGCGGGGCGGCCTCTCGTACGTTCGCGCACGACCTGGGCGGTGATCGACCTTGCCAGCGGCCGCCCGATCCGCATTCCCTCCGAGGTCGCCGCACCGTTCTGGAACGGCGCGGATTCCTAGCGGGCCAGCGCGATCGGGGGGCGGGTGTCGGGCCAGGACGCCGGCAGGGGTGCGTTGCTGCGCACGCAGTTGCGACCCGCTTCCTTGGAGGCATAGAGCAGCCGGTCGCACGTGGTATAGACGTTGATGAAGGCGGGCGCGGGCTGGTCGGCCTTCTCGCTTTCGTGGGTATAGATGCCCATGCTCGCCGTGATCAGCCGTGCAAGTCCCGGGTGGTGCTTGGCCACGCGGCTGGGGATTGCCTGGCGGCGTCGCTCGGCGCGGTCGAGGGCGTCGTCACCGCGCAGCAGGAGCAGGAACTCCTCACCGCCCATGCGCACCGCGATCGTGTCCTCGTCCGGGCGCAGCGCCGAGGCGACCGCGCGCAGCACCTCGTCGCCCGCCGCGTGGCCATGCGTGTCGTTGACGGCCTTGAAATGGTCGAGATCGAGCGCGGCCATGGTGTGGAAGCCGGCCGCATAGAGCTCGGGAAACTGCTCTTCGATCGCCCGGCGGTTGAGCAGCCCGGTCAGCGCGTCGTGGCGCGCGAGATTGGACTGGACGCGGACCTGGTCGATGGCGAGGTCGCGCTGGAGGCGAATCGCCATGATGCGATCGGCGGCGCCCAGCGTGGTGACGACGATTTCGAAGACGATCGCGAGGTGCTGCGCGAGCATCAGGCCCATCGGCGCATCGCCGAGGCCCAGGATGGTGGCGTTGCGCGCAAGGCCCAGCAGCATCAGCGGGCTCCAGCCCACGATCTGGAACCAGACCTGGCGGCTCCCGCGCATGGCCGCGGCGATGAGCGTGGTCACGAGCACGGCGATGATCGGCAGGAACGCCATGTAGTAGAGCGGCGCGACCGAGGGTAGCAGCGGTCCATCGGCGAGGACGTAGTAGCCGCTCCAGAACAGGAACCAGGGCGTGATCGCACTGATGGCCATGCGGTGGCCCGGGCGGACGGTTTCGGGTTCGAGCAGGTTCACGAAGAAACGCACGGCGCAGATCACCATGGCCGCCCAGCTCAGCGTGGACAGCAGGTTGATCTGGTAGAGCGACAGCGTGGCGAAGCGGTTGACGAGGCCGCAAGTGACGAGCGTCTGCACCAGCATCGCAAGGACGGCGGCCGCGTGCCACAGGATGAAGCGCTGGCGAAGGATGCGGAAGAAGAGGAAGCTCAGGATCAGGGGCATGAGCATCAGCCCGCAGAGCGCGGCGAGAAGCAATTCGGCATTGCCGACGCGGGCCTCGTCGGGTGGCGGGGCGATCGCGATGTCGGAGAGCAGGCCGGGATGGCGGGCGCCGGTCACCTTGACGACATAGGCCTCGACCGGCGCGGTGAGGCGGGGCAGGCGCATGCGCATCGTCCAGCCGGTCGTGGAGAACGTCAGGTCGGAGGGCGCGATGTCACGCGTTGCGAACCTGCCGTCGCGTGCCACCGCCGTGATCGACAGGCCGTGGTAGCGGGTCAGCCGGGTGGCGAGCATGGCGCCGTCGGCCACCCCGGCGCGTGGCACGGTGATGCGCACGAGGGTGTCGCGGCTTCCGTCGATCGGCCAGTGCGCGCCCGAGCAGTTCCACCGCGAGGCTTGAGGTGCCCAATCCCGCGCGATTTGTGCCGGCGAGATGGCCTCGGGGGCGAGCGCGGTGCACAGCACGGGCTGTGCTGCCCGCGGAGCGGCGACGCTCGCGCCGGCACTCAGTCCCAGCGCAGCCAGCGCAAAGAAGACAAGAAAGGACCGGACCCGCTGGAACATGAACTGTTCCTTGGACCCGGCCCTTCAAGATAAGGTTAATAGGGGGCTATAAGTCTTTTACGATAGAAGCGAAGAGACCGGCACGAAGTCATGACCAAGTTCGTGCGCGACTGCCTCGTAGTTGACTGTTCCGGCGTGGACGTTGAGGCCCTGCGCCAGGTGCGCATCGCGCGCGAGCGCCGCCTTCCAGCCCAGGTCCGCGATGGCGAGCGCGTGGGGCAGGGTCACGTTGTTGAGCGCATACGTGCTCGTGCGCGCGACCGCGCCGGGCATGTTGGCGACGCAGTAGTGGACGATGCCGTCGACCATGTAGGTCGGCTCGGCGTGGGTGGTCGCGTGGCTGGTCTCGAAACAACCGCCCTGGTCGATGGCGACGTCGACGAGCACTGCGCCCTTCTTCATCGTGCCCAGCATCGCGCGGGTGACGAGCTTGGGCGCGGCTGCGCCCGGGATCAGCACCGCGCCGATTACGAGATCGGCCTCGGCAACGCTCTCGGCCAGGTTCGCCGCGCTCGAGAAGCGGGTCTTGGCGCGCGATTCGAAGTGATTGGCAAGACGCTCGAGCACTTCGGGGCTGCGGTCGAGGATGGTCACGTCGGCGCCGAGGCCCGCGGCCATCTGCGCGGCGTTGAAACCGACCACGCCGCCGCCGATGACCGCGACCTTGCCCGGCATCACGCCCGGTACGCCGCCCAGCAGCACACCACGCCCACCATGCTCCTTCTGCAGCGCGGTGGCGCCGGCCTGGACCGACATGCGGCCCGCGACCTGGCTCATCGGCTTCAGCAGCGGCAGCGCGCCGCCCGGTCCGGTCACGGTCTCGTAGGCGATCGCGGTGACGCCCGAGGCGATCAGGTCCCTGGTCTGCTCGGGATCGGGGGCGAGGTGGAGGTAGGTGTAGAGGATCTGGCCTTCGCGCAGCATCGCGCGCTCGCCCACCTGCGGTTCCTTGACCTTCACGATCATGTCGCAGCCGGCGAAGATCTCCTCGGCGGTGGGCACGATCTTCGCGCCAAGCGCGGCGTACTGCTCGTCGCTCGCGCCGATGCCCAGCCCCGCGCCGCTTTCGACCCAGACTTCGTGGCCGTGGCCGACGAGTTCGCTCGCGCTTTCGGGGGTGAGGCCCACCCGGTATTCGTGGTTCTTGATTTCGGTGACGGTGCCGACGCGCATGGTGCAATCTCCCGGGATCGGTTGAGGGTCCGGTTCGCGACCGGTCGCCAGTGAGACTACATCCGGGGCGGCGCAAAGTTTCCCCTCATTTGACCTTGTGATTACCCGTGTTTGGAATATTTTCCGTCATACAGGCAATTTGGTGGGAAAATATTCAATGGATCGCACGGACAGGGCCTTGCTTCGCGCACTTCAGGCCGATTCGTCGCGCTCAATTTCGCAATTGGCCGAGGACGTCCATCTCTCGGCCTCCGCGTGCCATCGCCGCATCCGCCTGCTCGAGGAGCAGGGGCTGATCGCGGGCTATGTCGCACGACTCGACGCGCGCCGGATCGGGCTCCCGGTCGAAGTCTTCGTCGAGATCGCGCTCAGCAGCCAGAGCAGCGAGGCGATGGACCGCTTCGAGCGGGCGGTGGGCGATTTTGACGACATTCTCGAGTGCCACTTGATGAGCGGTGGGGCCGACTACCTGCTGCGCGTGGCGGCGGCGGACCTCGACCACTACGAGGCGATCCACCGCGATTGCCTCTCGCGCCTGCCCGGCGTCACCTCGATGAAGACGAGCTTTTCGCTGCGCCGGGTCAAGCGTTTCGCGGGCTACTCGGTGCCCTGATCGGGGTCGGAGCCGCGCGCGAGGCGCAAGGGCTCGGTGATGATCCGGTCGTGCGCCACGCGCAGGTCGCGCGCTTCGTACTGGAGCGAGAGGCGCTCCTTGTCGCGGGTGCGGTAGACGCCCTCTGCGCGGTCGATGTCGTCGACCGAGAGACCCAGGCCATCGAGGATCGCGCGTGAAAGCGTGACCGCCGAGCCCAGCACTTCGCGCGCCATGAAGCGCACCGGACTGTCCTTGAGCTTGAGCAGCGAGCGCCGGTCATAGACGCGCGCGTAGATCGCGGCCTGGGGAAAGGCGGTCTGCACCGCACGCATGAAGGCCTCGTCGAGCTGCTCGCCATCGATGCAGAAGGCGATGATCTGCGCGTCGGCACAGCCGGCCTGGCGCAGGAGGTCGAGCCTGGTGCCGTTGCCGAAGTAGACCTTGGCCCCGAAGCGCTGGGCGACGTCGATCATCTCGATGTCGGTGTCGATGAGGGTGACGGCGATCTCGGCAGCGTTGAGGATCTGCGCCACGGTCTGGCCGAAGCGGCCATAACCCACGATGATGGCGCTGGCGCCATCGGCGCGCGGGCCCTCGCGTTCCTGCGAGGGGCCTTGCGGGGCCTCGCGAAAGCGGCGCGTGGCCATCATCAGGAACGGGGTGGTGACCATCGAGAGCGTGACGATCGCGCCGAACAGGCTCGCCGCCTCGCTTTCGACGAGCATGGCCTGGCTCGCCTGGGCGAAGAGCACGAAACCGAACTCGCCACCCTGGCTGAGCAGAAAGCCGAGCGCGAGCGCGCTGCGCCATTTCATTCGGAAGGCGAGGCCGAGCGCGAAGATGATCGCGGCCTTGGTGATGATCAGTGCCAGCGCCATCGTCACCACGAAGACGGGATGCTGGGCGATGGCCGAGAGGTCGAGCATCATGCCCACCGCCATGAAGAACAGGCCGAGCAGGAGCGAGCGGAACGGCTCGACGTCGGCCTCGAGTTCGTGGCGGTAGGGCGAATCGGCGAGCATGACGCCCGCGATGAAGGCGCCGAGCGCGGTCGAGAGGCCCAGCGTCTCCATCAGCGCGGCCGAGGCGATCACCGTGAACAGCGCGGCGAAGACGAACATCTCGCGCTCGCCGAGGTTGCCGATGAGGCGGAACAGTGGGCGTATGACGAAGCGGCCCGCGGCGACGAGGCCGACGATCGCGAGGACGGTCATGAAGGCGAGCTGCCAGCCCGGAGGTCCCTCGGGCAGCGCCGGGTTGCGGTTCATCGCCGCGATGATCGTGATCAGCGGAATGATCGAGAGGTCCTGGAACAGCAGGATCGCGAAGGCGCGCTCACCGAAGGGGCTGTTGAGTCGGCCCGCGCTCTGCAGCATGGGCAGGACCTGCGCGGTCGAAGAGAGGCCGAGCGGAAGACCGAGCGCGAGCGCGGCCTGGAGCGTGAAGGGCGTGAAGACGAAGATGATCGCGGAGATGGCGAGCCCGCACAGCGCCACCTGCAGCAGGCCGAGGCCGAAGATCTCGTGGCGCATGCGCCACAGGCGCCGGGGTGCCAGTTCGAGGCCGACCACGAAGAGCAGCAAGGTGATGCCCAGCTCGGCGAAGTCGATCTTGCCTTGCGCGTCTCCGATCAGGCCGAGTGCGTAGGGCCCCAGGATCGCGCCTGCAAGCAGGTAGCCGAGCGTCGCGCCCAGGCCCAGGCGGCGGAACAGGAGAACGAAGACAAGGGCCGTGCCGAGAAGGAAGAAGCCCTCCTGCAGCAGGAATGCCTGACCATGGTTGTCCATGGGGACCTTTCCAGTTTCGTCGGCCGGAGCCGGTCGGTGATGCCGTGGCCGAAGCCGGGATCGCGCAAAGTAGGGCGTCCGCTTGAAATTACCAAGTCACCCCGATGGTTGGTTGCCCGTGAAGGACAAGCTGCGAATTAGAGCGGGCTGCCGTTCTCGTCGCGGTAGATGTCGCGCCGGCCGACGTGATTGGCCGGGCCCACGTAGCCGTCCTGCTCCATGCGCTCGACCCACTTGGCTGCGGTGTTGTAGCCCACGCCCATCTGGCGCTGGAGCCAGGAGACCGAGACCTTCTGGTTCTCGAAGACGAGCTGGCAGACCTGGCGGTACTTGCGCTCTTCGGGCTGGTCCGAAGCGGTGGCGTCGAGGTCGTCGAAGCCGAAGCTGCCTTCCTCGGGCTCCTCGGTGACGGCATCGACGTATTCCGGCTTGCCCTGGGTGCGCCAGTAGTCGGCGACGTGCTCGACTTCCTCGTCCGAAACGAAGGGGCCGTGGACGCGCTTCACCGGGTCGGTGCTCGGCTTGTAGAGCATGTCGCCCTTGCCCAGCAGCTGTTCGGCGCCCTGTTCGCCCAGGATCGTGCGGCTGTCGATGCGGCTGGTGACCGCGAAGGAGATGCGGGTGGGCAGGTTGGCCTTGATGACGCCGGTGATGACGTCGACCGAGGGGCGCTGCGTCGCCATGATGAGGTGGATGCCCGCCGCGCGGCTCTTTTGCGCAAGGCGCTGGATCAGCACTTCGATTTCCTTGCCGACGGTCACCATGAGGTCGGCGAGCTCGTCGACGATGAGCACGATCTGGGGCAGAACCTCGTAGTCGAGCTGGTTTTCCTCGTAGAGCGCCTCGCCGGTCTCGGGATCGAAGCCGGTCTGCACCCGGCGGCCCAGCGGCTCGCCCTTGGCGGCGGCCTTGCGCACCTTGTCGTTGAACCCGGCGAGGTTGCGTACCGAAACCTCGCTCATCATGCGGTAGCGTCGCTCCATCTCCTCGACCGCCCACTTGAGCGCGCGCACCGCCTTGGGCGGCTCGGTGACCACCGGCGAAAGCAAGTGCGGGATGTCGTCGTAGCTCTTGAGTTCGAGGACCTTGGGGTCGACGAGGATCAGGCGGCACTGCGCAGGCGTCAGGCGGTAGAGCAGCGAGAGCAGGATCGCGTTGAGGCCGACCGACTTACCCGAACCCGTTGTACCCGCGACGAGCAGGTGGGGCATTGTGGCCAGGTCGGCGACGATCGGTTCGCCCGCAATGTCCTTGCCCAGAATGATCGGCAGCATGCCCTTGTGGTGGGCGAAGGCCTCGGACGCGACCATTTCCTTGAACGAAACCATCTGGCGTTCGGCGTTGGGCAGCTCGATACCCATGACCGTGCGGCCCGGGATCGAGGAGACGCGCGCCGAGATCGCCGACATGTTGCGCGCGATGTCGTCGGCAAGGCCGATCACGCGGCTGGCCTTGATGCCGGGCGCCGGCTCGAGTTCGTACATCGTGACGACGGGGCCGGTGCGCACCGCCGTGATCTCGCCCTTGACGTTAAAGTCGTCGAGAACGGTTTCGAGAAGGCGTGCGTTGCGTTCGAGGCTGAGCTTGTCGATCTCCTTGTCCGAGCCTGGTGGAGGATCGGCGAGGAGGTCGAGCGAGGGCAGCTTGTAGGCGTCGAACAGGTCGGTCTGGCTGGAACCCGCGCCGATCTGCGCGGGCTTGGCGGCGCGCTGGCTGTCGACGATGGCGGGCGCCTTGCGCGGCTTGTCCGAGAGCGGGGCCGGGCTTCGACGGCCCTCGGCGCGCGCGGAGACGGGGGCGTCGATCTCGAAGGGCAGGTCGTCATCCTCGTCCAAGGCCTCGCCGGCGCGGGCCTTGGCCTTGCTGCGCGGCTTTTCCTTGCCCGCAGCGCCCTTGCCGGTGCGGGCGAGCAGGCCGGGCGAGGGCAGCGCGGTGGGCAGGCGGCCGATCCGGCCCGGCAGCGTGAGCAGGCGCGCCCAGTCGAGCGCGAAGACACGCCCGATCAGTGTCACGCCCACGCCGAGCAGGACCAGCGCCACGGCAAGCTTGATCCAGCCCGCGACCACGGCCGGAGCGAGCCCGGCCAACGCGTTGATGAGGTAGGCGCCGAGCAGGCCGGTGATGCCGCCCATCGAGGCCGGCAGCGTGCCGCCCGGCTCGTTGAACCAGAGCGAGAGCACGGTGGTGACGAGCATCATGGCAACGACGAGCATCGCCACCGGCTTCCACCAGCGCTGGTCGGACGGCTCGGCCTCGGCGTCCTCTTCCTCGACCAGCAACCACAGCTTGCGGGCGAAGACGTAAAGCAGCGGGACGAAAAGCCAGGCGACCGGGCCGAAGTAGAACAGGAACTGGTCGGCCACCCAGGCGCCGACCGGACCCATCCAGTTCTGGACGGTACCTCCGGCCGCGGTCGAGGCGGAGGGGTCGGTCTGGCTGTAGGTGGCGAGCGCGAGGATCAGGAACGCCATTGCGGCGAACAGCACGAGCGCACCGCCCAGTTCGCCCGCGCGGCGGACCGATCGCCGGAACACGGCGCGCCAGTCCGGCTTGGCCGTGCGCTGCCCGGCGCTGAACGCCCGTGATGCCATCGTCAAAATCCCGCGTGTCGATTAAAAAGCTTCAAGGCCTCGATCATGCGCCGGGGAAGGACTCCACGTCAAGAACAGACCGGGAATCAGGCTGTGGGTGGACGGGGCGACTCGCCGGAAAGTCCGTCGATCGCGGCCCATCGCTCGAGCCTGTGCGCCTGCGCGCGCCGGGCGGTCATGCCGCCCAGCGCGATCACCGGGAGCGGGCATTGCGCGGCCATGAGGTGGAAGCGGGCCGGGCCGAGCGTGGCTTGGCCCGGGTGTGAGCGCGTCGCGAAGACGGGGGAAAGCAGCACCGCATCGGCGCGCGCGGCCAGGGCCCGGCGGATCTCGCGCGGGTCATGCGCGCTCGCAAGACGCAGGCAAGCGCCGCCGCGCAGCAAGTCATGCGCCGAGCCATAGGCGCCGTCGGCACCCCAGCGGCGGGCCTGCCTGGGGCATCCGGCAAGAACCAGCCAGTGGCCCTTTGCGCGCGCGACGCGCTTGAGCGCCTCGAAGCGGGCGCGCCGGGCGGGAGGGGGAAGATGGTAATGGCGGTAGATCAGCCCCTGGCCGCGCGGGAGGCGGGCAAGCGCGGCTTCGAGTGCGGCGTCGTTGCGCGCATCGCTCACCAGCCAGAGGCGCGGCAGGGCCGTGCGCGGCTGGGGCCTCGCGGGCGAAATCGATGGGTGGCGGTTGCGCACAGGGACGCTATAGCAGCGCGCCATGAATGAGCCAGTCACTCCCCTCGATCCACTCACTCCTCTGGAGGATGTGCGCGAACGCATCGCGCAGGCCGCCCGCATCGCCCAGCGCGAGCCCTCGGCCATCGAACTCATCGCGATTTCCAAGACCCACGCGGCCGAAGCGATCCGTCCGCTGATCGCCGAGGGCCAGCGCGTCTTCGGTGAGAACCGGGTGCAGGAGGCGCAGGAGAAATGGCCCGCGCTGCGCGAGGAGACGCCCGGCATCGTGCTGCACCTCGTCGGCCAGCTCCAGTCGAACAAGGCCGAGGACGCGGTCGCGCTGTTCGACTGCATCCATTCGCTCGACCGGCCCTCGCTGGTGACGGCGCTTGGCAAGGCGATGGCAAAGCTCGGGCGCAAGGTTCCCTGCTTCGTGCAGGTCAACATCGGGGCGGAAGACCAGAAGGGCGGCTGCCCGATCGCCGAAGTGCCCGCGCTTGTGGCCTCGGCGCGCGCGGCCGGCATTCCGGTCATCGGCCTGATGTGCGTGCCGCCCGCCGAGATCGAGCCTGCGCCGTTCTTTGCCCTGCTCGCCAAGATCGCGGCGGAAAACGGGCTCGAGGAGCTATCGATGGGCATGAGCGGCGATTTCGAGACCGCGATCTTGCTGGGCGCGACCCAGGTGCGCGTGGGCTCGGCGCTGTTCGGCGCACGTGCGCCGAACGCGGGCTGAGCGGCGGGCGCGATGACGCTGGCCCACTGGTGGCTCTTCGCGGTCGCCACCTGCCTGCTCAGCGCGACGCCCGGGCCCAACATGCTCCACGCGCTGACGCGCAGCGTGGAGGTGGGCTTTCGGCGGGCTCTGGCGGCCGCAGCGGGGTGCCTGCTCGCGGTACTGTGCCTGCTGAGCGCGCCTGCGGTGGGCCTCTCGACACTGCTTCACGCGGTCCCGGGGGCCTTCACGCTGTTGCGCTACGCGGGCGGCGCCTATCTCTTGTACCTTGGTTTCAAGGCCTGGCGCGCGCCCGCCAGCACGACGCTGGACGACGTCGCGATGCCGGGCAGGTCTGTGTCGCCGGGGTCGCTGGCTCGGGGCGGTTTCGCGGTCGGCATCAGCAATCCCAAGGCGATTCTCTTCGCCGCGGCCTTCCTGCCCCAGTTCGTTGACCCGATGCTCCCGCAGGCGCCGCAGTTCGCGATCCTGGTGGCGACGTCCTGTGCCTTCGAGGCGATGTGGCTAATGATCTATGCGGCCGGGGGGCGCTCGATCGCGCGGTTCCTCTCCCGCGGGCAGGTCAAGAAGGCCTTCAACCGGTTGACGGGCTCGCTCTTCGCCGCATTCGGTCTGGCGCTGCTCGCCAATCGTTGAGCGGGGGAAGTACGGGAATAGTCCTCGCTTTCGAGCGACTTCGTCCGCTAGTCTCGGGAATGCCCATAGCCGGGGACGCGAAGATGAACGAGCCTGCGCAAACCGATACGGCCGGTCCCGCCCGGGTGCGTCTGTTCGCCTTCGTGCGACCGTTTCACGGTCACGAAGGCCTGCTGGCGGTGCCCGCGCTGGTGGGGCTGGTGCTGGCCGGGATGATCTGGGACGAGCGGGTGCACGCCATGGTCGCGGCGGGCGCAGCGTTCAGCGTCGGGCTCGGCACGGCGCACACGATGGGGCGTTGGCGCTGGGATTCGATGGTGGCGGCGTTGGCGGGGATGATCCTCGCCGGATTCGCCGGAACGCTGATCGGGCTGGTCGGCTGGGCCTATGTCGCCTTTGCATCCGGTTTCGCGGGTCTGACGGCCTGGCTGGCGCTGCGCGACACGCAAGTGTGGTGGACAGTGCTCCAGTTCGAGGTGGGGTTCCTGGTCGCGGGGCATTTCGCGGGCGGTGTCGGCGCCGCGCTGGATCGCGCAGGGCTGATCCTGCTGGGCGGCGCTCTGCAGATCGCGTGCGTGGTCGCGTTCACGCGAATTTTTCCGGCGGTTCGCGAGGCTTATGCCGGGGGATCGGCGGAGCCGGAGACGGATTCCCGCCTGATCGCGGCGCACGTGGCGCGGGCGGTCGTGTGCGTGGGGGCAAGCCTGCTCACCGCGCAGGCGCTTGGCCTTGCCTACGCCTACTGGGCGCCGCTGGCCGCGCTTCTGGTGCTCAAGCCGCGCCTGCACGAGACCCGGGCGCGGGGTGTCCAGCGGCTGGGCGGAACTTTGTGCGGATGTCTTCTCGCCACGCTTTTCGCCATGGCCTGCCATGATGCGCCGCTGGCGCTGGTCGCGGGGATGGCGGTTTCGGCCTGGTGTGCGTTTTCGGCGCAGAAGGCGCATTACGTGCTGCTGACGACGGCAATCACGGTCACCGTGGTGCTGATGGTCTCGCTGGCCGGAACCGACCCGGCGGCCAATGCGGAGCACCGTTTGCTGGCGACGCTGCTGGGCGGTGTGATCGCGCTGGTGGTGGCGGCGCTGGTGCCGCACAAGCTGCCACGCGCGGCGGCGATCCGGATGGACCGGATCGGGCGCCCACCCGCGCCACGCGGCTGAAGCCGGGGCGCGGGCGGACAGCGGGATCAGTTGGGCGTGTCGAGCTCGTTGCCCGAGAGGGTGACGATGTGCAGCAGGTTGGTCGACCCCTTGGTGCCGAAGGGCACGCCGGCGAGCACGACCAGGCGGGTACCCGCCGCGCCGAAGCCGTGGCGCAGCGCCATGCGCTTGCCCTTGGCGATCATTTCCTCGAAGCTGCCGATGTCGCGCGTCATCACCGTGTGCGCGCCCCACAGCAAGGCGCCGCGCCGGGCGGTTTCCTGGCTGGGGGTGAGCACCAGCATCGGCGCGGCCGGACGCTCGCGCGCGACGCGCCTCGCTGTCATGCCTGAACTGGTGAAGACGATGATGCCTTCGATCGGCAGCGTGTCGGCGATCTGCGCGCACGAGCCCGACAGCGCGTCGGCGGTGGTGGCATCGAGCGGCGCCTTGGCGATGTGGATGCGCTCGCGGTAGGTCACGTCGCTTTCGACTTTGACCGCGATGCGGTCCATGATCGTGACCGCCTCGACCGGCCAGTCGCCCGCCGCGGTCTCGGCCGAAAGCATGACCGCATCGGCGCCGTCGTAGACCGCGTTCGCGACGTCGGAAACTTCCGCACGGGTGGGTGAGGGGCTCTTGATCATCGATTCGAGCATCTGCGTGGCGACCACCACGGGCTTGCCCATGGCGCGCGTCTTCTCGATGATGTGCTTCTGGATCGGGGGCACTTCCTCGGGCAGGAGTTCGACGCCGAGGTCCCCGCGCGCAACCATGATGCCGTCGGAGATCTCGATGATCGCATCGAGGCTCTCGACCGCGGCCGGCTTTTCGATCTTGGCCATCAGCGCGCCCTTGCCGCCCATCAGGCGACGCGCCTCGGCGACGTCCTCGGGGCGCTGGACGAAGGACAGGCCGATCCAGTCGGCGTCCTGGGCCATCGCGAAGTCGAGGTCGCGTCGGTCCTTTTCGGTCAGCGCCGGGATCGGCACCAGCGCGTCGGGCACGTTGACGCCCTTGCGGTCGGAGATCGGCCCGCCAACTTCGGCGCTGCACAGGATCTCGTCTTCGCTCGCGCGGATCACGCGCAGCTGCAGCTTGCCGTCGTCGACCAGCAGGCGCTGGCCCTTCTCGAGGATGCCGAACAGCTCGGGGTGGGGCAGGCAGACGCGGTCGTCGTTGCCCGGGTCGGGATTGCGGTCGAGCGTGAAGTGCGCGCCGTGCTTGATGAAGGCTTTGCCTCCCTCGAAGCTGCCTACGCGCAGCTTGGGGCCCTGCAGGTCGCACAGGATCGCGATGGGACGCATCAGGTCCTTTTCGACCGCGCGGATGTTTGCGATCGTCTCGCGGTGCGTCTCATGGTCGCCGTGGCTCATGTTGACGCGGAAGGCATCGGCGCCGCGCTGGATCAGCTTGGCGATGGTTTCCTTGTCACGGCTGGCGGGGCCGAGCGTTGCAAGGATCTTCACCTTGCGCTGGCGCTTGATGCCGCGATGATGCGGAGAACGACGGTAGGGAATGGTTGCCAAGTTCAGTCTGCCTCTTTCGAAACCCGCCGTCCATATGGCAAAGGGATGCGCACAAACCAAGGTCGAAGGTCAGGAATATGGACGTAAAACCCACTATAGACGGACTTGATGATGCAATTGCGGCAGCCGCGTTCCGCAGGCTCGTCAAGCATCTCCAGCACCGCCACGACGCGCAGAACATTGAACTGATGGGGCTTGCGGGGTTCTGTCGCAATTGCCTTGCCGACTGGATTCGGGACGCCGGCTTCGAGGGCGACAAGGATGCGGCGCGCGCGCTGATCCACGGCATGCCCTTCGGCGACTGGAAGGCCGCCTACCAGAGCGAGGCGACCCCCGAGCAGATCGCCCGGATGGAGGAAAGCCTGAAGAAGAACGCCCCGGGCCATTGAACGAGGGCTTCGCGCCGCGCGGGTCTGCCATGGCTTGCTAACGGGGATGGACCGAGCGGTCTTGCCGTCCGGGCAGGACGCCTGTGAGAGATGCGGCCATCCTTGACGCGGCGCGCCAGATCGCGTGGCGAAGGGCCTCGAAGGCGAGGACGAGCAGCGCGGTCTGCGCGAGCAACGAGGCGAACACGAGCAGCGACAAGCGCGGCGCGTAGATCCAGCCTTGCGCGAAATAAGTGCACAGGAACGGGTGCACGAGCCAGATCGGCAGCGAATGGCGCCCCAGCCAGGCGAGCCAGGGGCGATCCGGCGACGATCCCGCGAAATGCACCAGCATCACGAGGAAGAGCGGCGCGGCGAGGATCAGGTACGGCGTGAGCGCCGAGGGCAGGAGAAGCTCCATTGCCGCCGCACCGAGGAGGGCCAGGCCTGCCGCGAATACGGCGACCCGTCGCTGCGCGAGCCACGCCGAAAGGTCGCGATCGACCGCCTCATGGCGCGCGAACGCCAATCCGAAGCTGAAGGGCAATTGCCACACGAGCAGATTGGAGAGCGAGAACAGCGGCGGATTGAGGTGGGCTGCGTCGAGGAGGGCTCCGAGCGCAAAGGCCAGAAGGGCGAGACCAAGGAGAAGGGCGGGACGCCTCGCCAGGTGCAGCGCCAGCGGCAGGAGAAGCACCAGCGCAAGATAGGTCTGCGCGAACCACCACTCATAGACGAGCGGGCGGCCCAGCGTGAGCAGGGCCGGGGCGCGCAGCCGGTGAAGCAGGGCGAGGGCCTGCGGATCCGATGGTACGAGCATGGCACCAACGAGGAGCACGAGCGCGGCGGCAAGCGTGAAATAGTAGGCGTAAGTCGCCAGGAAGCGCCCGGCCCGCTGCCAGGCCTGCCGCCAGATGCTGCGGCTCCGTCCAGAGCAGGCCACCGCGTCGGCTTCGCCGTGCCGGCGGGCAAGGCCATAGCCGGACAGGAACAGGAAGATCGGCACGCAGATCTTGCCGAGCCGGGCCAGTTCGTATTCGAGCGGGAGGCCGGGCACCAATGGCACGTAATGGTTCGGCGCCCGGATCAGCGTGGGCAGCGCGAAGAGGTGATGCGCCAGCATGAGCAGGATCGCGATGCCCTTGAGGGCAAGTGCCGTACGCGGCGCGATCAGCGGCCTCCGATCGCAAGGCGGTGGCGGTTTTGTCTCTCGTTCCACGCGCGATCATCCCGGTTGCATCGGTCCCTCGCAAGCTTGGGCCGAGCCGGGAGGCAGGGCGAGCGAAGTTGGCTCCGTTTTCGCGGTTTGGAGAGGTCGTCCACGCTATCCACAGGATCATCTTTTGCGCAAGAGCGCGACAGCGGCTATCAGCCGGCGCCCGTTCGCCTTGGCGACACCCGATTCTCACCATCCTTTTTTCGGAGCTGACATTCCATGGCCGAAACCGCCGACGACCGCCTTCGCCTGCTGATCGAGCGCATCGAGCGCCTCGAAGAGGAAAAGAAGGGCATCTCGGACGACATTCGCGACGTCTACAACGAAGCCAAGGCGGTCGGTTACGACGTCAAGATCATGCGCCAGATCGTCCGCCTGCGGAAGATGAAGCCCGACGACCGCCGCGAGATGGACATGGTTCTCGAAACCTACCGCAGCGCGCTCGGCCTCGACTGAACCGGAATGGGGCCGTTCGCCGCGGCCCCAGGTCCGGCCCCCTGTCCGGTGTCACAAGCCGGATAGTCCGGGCAGCATTGCGAGCGCCATCGTCGCTGCGTTGGCACTCGCGTGCTGGAGCATGCTTGCCCCCAACCCCAGTCGCTGGCGGGTATAGCCCAGCATGATCCCGGCCCAGAGCTGGGGCAGGACGAGCAGCGCGGTGAGCGCGCTCGCATCGCCGTAATTGAGGACGTGGACCCCGGCGAAGGCGAAAGCCATGATCCAGTAGATCGCGGGGTAGGCCCAGCGGAAGATCGGCGGCGTGCGCCGCTTGCGCAGGAAGATCCAGCCCGCCAGAGCCACCACGAGCAGCGCCCCCAGAATGGCGACCGCCGCCAACGCGGGCAGGCCGCGCGAGATTGCGGCCAGCGCCACCATCGCCGGGATCGCGCAGCCCATGAGCCAGAGCGTGCGCGGGCGGCCGCTCTGCCAGCCCCGGAACAGCATTTCCTCGAGAACCGGCGCGATGACCACCGTGATCGGCAGCAGCCAGTTCTGGGGGATCTTGTCGAAGGCATCGGGTGGCGCCAGCCCGAGCGTCTTCTGGACAAGCGCGGTCACCGGCAGCGTCAGTGCGAGCAGCACGAAGACGTGCACGGCGTAGAGCACCCCCAGCGTCTGCCAGCTTGCCGCGCGGCGCAGGCTCCAGGGGTCGAGCACTGCGGGTGAGATCAGGAAACGCGCGAGGTCGGTGAGGACCTGGCGCGGGCCGGCGAAATGAGGCGCGTTGATGGTGTTCATGGGACTTGCTTTCCAGCCGGGGGGATGGGCCGATATCGTGTTGGTCTGAACGAGCGTGCCTGAACACGCGCGCCTGAACAAACACGAAATGCCAAGGCCTTGCGCTAGGGCCTGGTCCGCCCCACCGATGTCTTGCGCGTTCAGGCACCGACCTGCGCGGCCTCGCGCCGAACGTCGAAGCGGCTGCGTGCGGCGTCCACTTCGTCCATGTTGTCGATCGCCCAGACGTAGAGCGCCTTGAACGGGGGCAGCAGCGAGCGCCCGAGCGCGGTCAATCCATATTCCACCGCCACGGGCGAGGCGGGGATCACGCGCCGCTCGACCAGCCCGTTGCGCTCGAGCCGGCGCAGGCATTGCGTCAGTGACTTCTGGGTGACGCCTTCGAGGTGGCGCTTGATCGTGTTGAAGCGCACCGGCTCGTTCTCGAGCACGGTCAGGACCATCATCGACCACTTGTCGGCGATCTGGTCGAACAGCGCGCGGCTGGGGCAATCGACCGAAAAATGCTGGCAAAGGGGCATCGGCGTTTCCTGGCGGACATTCGGTGGCGGGCAGGTGGTATCCTCTAGGATACCTGGCGAACTGAGGGTGCGTTCTTGAACCCAGGTATCGGATATATACCTGATGCCCCGTCATTCAATGTTCCCCAGACGGAGACTCCCGTTTCATGACCCAATCTGCAACCGACATCCTGTTCCAGCCCTACAAGCGCGGGGCGCTCGAGCTGGCCAACCGCATCGTCATGGCACCGATGACCCGCACGATGGCCCCGGACGGCATCGTCGGTCCCGACCAGGCCGCCTACTACGCGCGCCGTGCCGAGGGCGGCGTGGGCCTGATCCTGTCCGAAGGGACCGTGATCGACCGTCCGGCCTCGCGCAACGAGCCGGGCATTCCCTTCTTCCACGGCGAGGCGGCGCTGGCGGGCTGGAAGGGCGTGATCGACGCGGTCCACGCCGCGGGCGGCCGCATGGGGCCGCAGATCTGGCACACCGGCGCGACGCGCGGGATGAGCGGCTGGGAGCCCGAGGTCGACGTGGAGAGCCCCTCGGGCCTCAACGCGCCGGGCGAACCGCGCGGCAAGGCGATGAGCGAAGAGGATATTGCCGACACCGTTGCGGCCTTCGCCCGGGCAGCGGCGGACGCGAAGCGGCTGGGTTTCGATACGGTCGAGATCCACGGCGCGCACGGCTATCTCATCGACCAGTTCTTCTGGGAAGGCACCAACCGGCGTGAAGACCGCTACGGCGGCGCGACGATCGGAGAGCGTTCGCGCATGGCAGCAGAGGTCGTGGCGGCGGTGCGCGCGGCGATCGGGCCCGATTTCCCGCTCATCATCCGTCTCAGCCAGTGGAAGCAGCAGGACTATACCGCAAGGCTGGCGACGACGCCCGACGAGATGGCGGCCTGGCTCCAGCCGCTGGTCGAGGCGGGGGCGGACGTGCTGCATTGCTCGCAGCGTCGCTTCTGGGAACCCGAATTCCCCGAGATCGACGGGGCCGAGGGCCTCAACTTCGCCGGCTGGGCCAAGAAGCTGACCGGGGCGACCACGATCAGCGTGGGTTCGGTCGGGCTCTCGGGTGAATTCATGGCCGCGTTCGGGGGCGAGACTTCCAAGGCGACCGGGCTCGAGCAGCTCGTCGCGCGCATGGAGCGTGACGAGTTCGACCTGATTGCGGTGGGCCGGGCGTTGATCTCCAACCCCGACTGGGCCGCGCGCGTGCGCGCAGGCGATGCCGAGGGGCTCAAGGGCTTCGATCCGGCGTCGCTGGCCGAACTGGTCTGACGTAGCGCGAGACGCGGGTCGGGGCCGGCCCGCGTCTTACCTGCTGAGGTGGAACGTGTAGCGAAAGGCCGGGTCGGCCCCGTCGACGACGTCCATGGTGATCTCGCCGTGCAGGCCGGCGTAGCGTCCGGTGCCGCCCGAGGCGACGAAGGCGGCATCGCCGGTTTCCAGGAAATAGCCGTGCGCCATCACGCTGCCGTCGGCGAAGATGTCGGAGAAGGTGCATTCCTGGCCCTTGCCGACCGCGGTGCGGATGCAAAAACCGTTCATGCGGCCGATTTCCTTGCCGCCCGGGCCATCGAGCAGCGGGTTGTTGAAGGTGAGCATGTCGCCTGCCGAGGGCCCTTTCGCGCCGAGATCGACCGTGGTCTCGCCGGTTGAGAGTTCGACGACCGAGAAGGTGAGCACCTGGGGTGAGGCCGCGATTGTCTGCGCCGGGACCACTAGGCTGGCGGCCAGGGCAACCTGGATCGCAAATGATTTCAAGTTCATGTCCTGCCTTGGAAAATGTTTGGCCTTGCAAGGTGACTTAGGGCGGCCGGACGCCGCCAAGTCAAGCGCTGGACGCCTTGCAACACGTTCGTCGCGCGCGCAGATTGGCCGCACTATGACCGACCGAAGCGATCTGAAAGCTCCCGTTCTGCGCGGGGCGGGACCACACGATGCCGCGGCCTGCGCGGCGATCTACGCGCCTTTCGTCGCGGATACGATCGTCAGCTTCGAGACCGAGGCACCCGACGCAGCGGAAATGGCCAGTCGGATCGCCGCCAACGCGGCCACGCACGGCTGGCTTGTTGCCGAAGTGGGCGGCGAACTGGCGGGCTATGCCTATGGCGCGCCGCACCGCGCGCGTCAGGCCTATGCTTCCTCGTGCGACGTCACGGTCTACGTCGATCCGCGTTTCGCCCGGCAGGGTATCGGGCGTGCGCTCTACGGTGCCTTGCTGCCGGCGCTGAAAGCGCGCGGTCTGCACGCCGCCTTTGCCGGGATCGCGCTTCCCAATGTAGGAAGTGTCGGCCTACACGAGGCGATGGGGTTCGTTCCGGTGGGCATCTACCGCGAAGTTGGCTGGAAGCTTGGGGCCTGGCGCGACGTGGGCTGGTGGCAGCGGGTGCTGTAGGCGCCGATCCGGCACGGGCTTTCGCCAGGGCGGTTGCTCTCGCCCCTCGCCTTGTTGTAAGGGCGCCCGACCAGTTTTCCAACGGACTCGCCGCGTAGCCGCCGCGCGCCCGCCCTTTCAGGGCAGGGCATGGCCTCGGATACATGCGGCGGGCACAAGACAAGAGCGGACCCGATGGCAGGCCATTCCAAGTTCAAGAACATCATGCATCGCAAGGGCGCGCAGGACAAGAAGCGCTCGGCGCAGTTCAGCAAGCTCAGCCGCGAAATCACCGTGGCCGCCAAGATGGGCATGCCCGACCCGGACATGAACCCGCGTCTGCGCGCCGCGGTCAACGCCGCCAAGGCGCAGTCGATGCCCAAGGACAACATCCAGCGCGCGATCGACAAGGCCTCGAAGGGCGATGCCGAGAACTACGAGGAAGTGCGCTACGAGGGCTATGGCCCGGGCGGCATCGCGATCATCGTCGAGGCGCTGACCGACAACCGCAACCGCACCGCCACCAACGTGCGCACCGCCTTTGCCAAGAACGGCGGCAACCTGGGCGCTTCGGGCGCGGTCTCGCACGGCTTCGAACGCCTCGGCCTGATCGAGTACCCGGGGTCGGCCGGCGATGAGGACAAGGTCCTCGAGGCCGCGATCGAGGCCGGCGCCGACGACGTCGAGAGCGACATGGGCGATGGCGACGAGAACCCGGGCAGCCACCAGATCTGGGTCTCGGTCGATGCGCTGCACGAAGTCGCGCGCGAGCTCGAGAAGGTGCTCGGCGAGGCCGAGGGCGTCAAGCTGGCGTGGAAGCCCAACCTTACGGTCGCCGTCGATGCGGATACGGTCGGCACGCTGATGAAGCTGGTCGATACGCTCGAGGACGACGACGACGTCCAGACCGTCTGGGGCAACTACGAAATCTCCGACGAAGTCATGGCGACGCTGGGCTGATCGGGCTTCGTGGCGACCGGGGTTCACCGCTGACATGCTGGCCCTGGTCGTCCGCGCCCTGCTTTCGGGGGGCCTGATCGTCGCCATTGCCGAAGTGGGCAAGCGCCTGCCGGCCGTGGCGGCACTCGTGGCCTCGCTGGCCGCTGGTTTCGGTGCTGACGTTGGTGCTCTGCCTCGCGATGGTGCACCTGGGGCCGCGCTTGGGCCTGAGGATCTGAGACCATGATCATCATCGGGCTCGATCCCGGTCTCACCTGCACCGGCTGGGGCGTGGTCGCCAAGAGCGGCAGCCGCCTCAGCCACATTGCCAACGGGCAGATCCGCACCAACGCCAAGGCCTCGATGGCCGAGCGCCTGGTCGAACTCGACGCGGCCCTCCTCGACGTGATCCTTCACCACCGGCCGGATGCGGGTGCGGTCGAGGAAGTCTTCGTCAACGTGAACCCGCAATCGACGCTGAAGCTGGGCCAGGCGCGCGGCGTCGCCATGCTGGCGATCGCGCGCGCGGGGCTGCCGGTGGCCGAATATCCCACCAAGGTCGTCAAGAAGGCGCTGGTGGGGACGGGCGGCGCGGACAAGAAGCAGATCCAGCACATGCTCAAGGTCCTCCTTCCCGGCGTGCACCTGGCGGGCGAGGACGCCTCGGACGCGCTCGCCGTTGCCATTACCCACGCCAACATGCTCGGCAGCCACCGCTAGCCTGCGGGAACCGCAGCGGCCCTCGCGCGGTTTGCAGCGGCATGAGCAAGAGTGACGAAGACTGGATGCGCCGCGCGGTCGAACTGGCGGTGGAGCGCAAGGGGCGCGATCCCGCCAATACCCCGATCGCCGCGCTCGTGGTGCAGGCCGGCACGCTGGTCGGCGAGGGCGTCAACCGCACCGCCGAGCGCTGCGATGCCACCGCCCACGCCGAGATCGAGGCCTTCCGGGCGGCGGGCCGGGCGACCGGCGCGATGCGGATCGAGGGCGCCACGCTCTACTCCACGCTCCAGCCTTGCGGGATGTGCACGATGGCCGCGATCTGGGCCGGGGTCTCGCGCATCGTCTACGGTGCGGGGCGCGAGCATGTCCACGCGATGTACTTCGAGGACCGCCACCTCTCGACGCTCGACTTCGTGGCCGATGCCTACAAGGACGATCTCTCGCTTGCGGGCGGTGTGCTCGCAAGCGAATGCGCAAAGCTCTATTTCGGCCCCGACGACGAGGTCCCCGAGGACATGCAGGCCAACGACTGAGGCCCTACATATCCTCGCGTTCGAGTGCGGTCTGGTAGTTGTAGACCGGATCGGGCGCGCACGTGCCGGCCCGGATGTAGAGGCAGGGCGTCTCGTGGGGAAGGCGGCCGCAGGCGATCTTGCGGTAGCCTTCGAGGCCCGCCGGTGGCCTGTCCTCCAGGATCAGGGCATTGGCCGCGCGGGCCAGTTCGCGCGGCAGCGGCAACTCGCGCTCGTAGACGCCCTTGGGCGCGATCGAGAGCGGCAGCGCGCGCGGCAGCAGCGCGGGCACGACGTGGTAGTCGAGGCTCTCGGCCACCGCGAGGCGGCAGACCTTCGGGTCGTTCGCCGCCCGGATCGCGAGATGGGTGATGGCATGGCCGCCCCGGAATGCCGAATAGCCCCCCGTCGCCGAGAACGACGCCAGGTTGAGCAGTGCCCAGAGCGTCATCGCGGCCAGCAGGCTGACCGAAGCCAATCGCTCAGGTGCCACGCGCGGCTTCAGCACGCGCTCGCTCAGGCGCAGCGAACCGATCGCGGCCAGCACCAGCAGCACCAGCGTCGAGAACCACACGAAGCGGTACTCCTTGTGCGCGATCAGGCTGTGCAGCGCGATGTTGACGACGGCGGCGACCAGCAGCGGGGCGAAACGACGCCCGCTCGCCAGCGCACAGCCGAGGACCACGACGAGCGCCGCGGCCCCGAAGTGCAGGTAATAGTCGAGCGCGTATTGCCAGGGCGGGCGCACCCCGAACGTGGCGGCCCGGCCCGCCTCGATGTTCTGCTGCAGGTTGATGAAGAACCACGAGAACGGCACTGCGCCTGCGGCAAGGTCGCTGAGCGCGCCCGCGGCGAGGGCGAGGGCCGCTCCTGCCAACAGCGCCAGGCGCCCTTGCGGGCCGCGCCACAGGCTAGACGCGGCAAGGATCAACCCGACCGGGGCATACTGGAAGCGGACGAGCACCGCGAGCGTGAGCAGGAACCCGCCGAGGCCCAGGCGCCGCCCCCGCGCCGCAGGGTCGAGCAGGAGTCCGGCGGCCAAGAGCAGCAGCGCCGAGGCAAGGCTCTCGGAGAGCAGCAGGTTGGAGAGGAGGATGCTCTCCCACCACACCGCGACGACGAACAGCGCGACGAGGCCGTGCCGACGCGAGACTTGCGCGCCCAGCAGCCAGGCGCCCGGCAGGGCGAGCAGGGTGAACGCCTCGAACACGATCCGGGCGAGGTAGTAACCCGTCTCGGTCCCGGGCGCGAAATGGCGCCCGAGCCAGAACGGCACGCTCAATAGCTGCGGGATCAGGCTGTTGCGAAGGCCCAGACGCGTTTCCCAGGGGCGAATGCCGTGGCCGGTGGCCAGGCGATTGGCCTGCTCGGCATACTGCATCAGTTCGTCGGGGTGGGCCGCGTCGAAAGGCGACCAGGCCAGCGCGCGCAGGACGATGGCGAGCACCACCAGGGCCGCGATCGCCAGCCACCAGGCCCCGGGGGGCACACGAAGCCCGGCTGGACGAAGCGCCATCGCGCTCCTGCGAGAATTCCCCATGGCGTTTCCATAGGAGCGTGCCGGGCGCTTGTCATCGCAAACAATGGCAAGGCCGGAGGGGACAGCCGGGCACTTGCCCCTTGTCCCCCGACCATGCCCCGTGCATAGGAAGCGCATGGGGAACAAACCATGATCGCAAAGCTGACCGGCCTGCTCGACGACACCGGACCCGACTGGGCGGTGATCGACGTCAACGGGGTGGGCTATCTCGTCCATTGTTCGGCGCGCACGCTCGACCACCTCGGCATCCGGGGCGACAAGGTCGTCGTCCACACCGAGATGCAGGTGTCCGAGACCGACCAGCGCCTGATCGGCTTTACCTCGGCGGCCGAGCGCAACTGGTTCCGCCTGCTGACGGCGGTGCAGGGGGTGGGCTCGAAAGTCGCGCTGGCGATCCTCTCGGCGCTCACCACCGAGGAACTCCAGCGCGCCTGCGCCGGGGGCGACAGCGCGATGGTTGCGCGCGCCAACGGCGTCGGCCCCAAGCTGGCAACGCGCATCGTCAACGAATTGAAGGACAAGGCGGGTGGCATGCCCACCGCGCCGGGGGCGCCGGGGATCGTCTCGGCCGCTTCGGCCCCGGTGGGCTCTGCCAGCGCCGACGCCGTCTCCGCCCTCCAGAACCTGGGCTTCAAGCCCGCCATCGCCAGCACGGCGGTGGCGCAGGCGATAGGCGAATTGGGCGAGGACGCCGGGCTCAACGATCTTGTCCGGGTTGCCCTGAAGAAGGCGGCGGGGTGAGCGTGGGCTCGCACCTGAACCTGAAGTCGGCGGCGGTGTCCGTTTTGGCCGCGTTGACCCTGGCAAGCGGCGCGGGTGCCGAAGATGCGACGCCGCGCACCGGCCCGGTCTTCGCCAAGTATGGGAAGACTTACGCGGTCGAGGCGGACATGAAGATACCCGAGGGTACCGAATTCAAGGTGGCCTTCGACGTCTCGGCCGCGGCCAAGCCGGGAGAGATCAACCGCGGCTTCGACAGCGCGGCGCGCTTCATCAACATGCAGGTCGCCGCCGGCGTGCCGCTCGACAAGGTGCATGTCGCGCTCGTCGTGCACGGGGCGGCAGGGCGCGACCTGCTCGACAGCCTCGGCTACGCCAGTCGCACTGACGGGGCGAGCAACGCCAACGCCCCGCTGATTGCCGCGCTCCACGCCAGGGGCGTGCGTGTGATCTTGTGCGGGCAGAGCGCGGCGGCGATGGGTCTTGGCAAGTCCGAACTCCTTCCCGGCGTGGAAATGGCGCTCTCGGCCATGACCGCCCACGCCCTCCTCCAACAGGACGGCTACACGCTGAACCCCTTCTGATGAGCGAAAACCCCATCCTCTCCCCCGCCCCGCAGCCCGAGGACGCCGATGCGGCGCTTCGCCCCAAGACCTTGTCCGATTTCGTCGGTCAGGAAGGGGCCAAGGACAACTTGCGCGTCTTCATCCAGAGCGCCAAGTCGCGCCGCGAGGCGATGGACCACACGCTCTTCTTCGGTCCGCCGGGCCTGGGCAAGACGACGCTGGCGCAGATCGTCGCGCGCGAACTGGGCGTTGGCTTTCGGGCCACTTCGGGCCCGGTGATCGCCAAGGCGGGCGACCTCGCCGCACTGCTCACCAACCTGGAACATGGCGATGTCCTCTTCATCGACGAGATCCACCGCCTCAACCCGGTGGTCGAGGAAGTGCTCTACCCGGCGATGGAGGACCGCGCGCTCGATCTCATCATCGGCGAGGGGCCCTCGGCGCGCTCGGTGCGCATCGACCTGCCGCCCTTCACGCTGATCGGGGCGACCACGCGCCAGGGCCTGCTCCAGACCCCCTTGCGCGACCGTTTCGGCATTCCGGTGCGCCTCCAGTTCTACACCGTGCCCGAATTGGAGCACGTGGTGACGCGCGGCGCGAACCTGCTCGGGATCGGCATGGACAAGGGCGGGGCGACCGAGATCGCGCGCCGCTCGCGCGGGACTCCGCGCGTTGCCGGGCGCCTGATGCGCCGCGTGCGCGACTTTGCCCACGTCGCGGGATCGGACGTGATCACCCGCGCCATCGCCGACGATGCGCTGACCCGGCTCGACGTCGATTCGATCGGCCTCGACATGCAGGACCGGCGCTACCTCATGATGATCGCGGACATCTACAAGGGCGGCCCGGTGGGCGTCGAGACGCTCGCGGCGGGGCTTTCCGAGCCGCGCGACACGATCGAGGAAGTGATCGAGCCCTACCTGATCCAGCTCGGCCTTGTCGCACGCACCGCGCGCGGGCGCTGCCTCAACGATCGGGGCTGGCAGCATCTCGGGCTGACCCCGCCGGCGGGACCGCAGGGGGGCTTGTTCGATTCGCCAGGGGGCATGGACGGCGACTGACCGGGGCCGGGAAGGGCCGTCCCCGGGGCGGATACCTGTCGTAATGGTTTACACTTTGCCTTCCGAAAAGTCCCGTTTCGATACAGGGGCGAGCAAGGCCCTCCCAATTCTCGCAAAAATTCGCTTCAAGGGCGTGGATACAGAGTTAACGCCATTGTCGTGTTAACCGCTCTCTGCGTTGAGTGGAGTAGAAACAGGATGCGAGAAGGTGCTGGCCGGCGGCGGCGGCGGCTCTTGCCAGGGTAGCGAAGAAAGCAGCGCATATGTCGATCCGGACCGCCATTGCCAAATTGTCAGCCTGCGCGGCTGGCTGTGCCGTGATCGGGGGCGGGGCGGTGCACGTCGCGGAAACCCAGGCGCCCACCACCCAGTACCACAAGCTCAAGCAGGCCAAGGTCGCGGTCAAGCCGCGCCCGGCAAAGCGCCTGATCCCGCGCGCGAAGCCGCGCGAGACGCGGCGGGAACGCCTGATCGATAAGCCGCCGGTCGAATCGCAGCTGGCCATGGTTCCCGTACCCCCGCCCTATATCCCTCCGGCACCCGCGCCCCTTCCGGCTGGCGGCAGCGGAGGCACTCCGGTGGTGATCGGCGGGTCGAGCGGCGGCTTCGGTGGCTTCGGGGGCGGTTTCTTCGGTGGCTTCTTCGGAGGGGGCGGCAGTTCGGGTGGCGGGACCGTGGTGATCACCTCGACCACCAGCGGCGGGTCGACGAGCACGTCCTCGTCTTCGTCGTCTTCCTCCTCCTCCTCGAGTTCGTCGTCGTCCTCCAGCAGTTCCTCGGGCGGCGACGGGTCGACCACCACCAGCACGACCACGACGAGCACTTCGGGCGGCGACACCACGACGACGACTTCGACCACCTCGGGTTCGGATACGCCCTCGTCTTCGACGTCCACCTCGTCCTCGTCCTCGACTTCCTCCTCGACATCGTCGTCGAGCTCGAGTTCGACCGGTGGCGACACCACGACTTCGACGACGAGCGGCAGCACCACGACCGGCGGCAACGCCCCGCCACCGCCGACCGACGTGCCCGAACCGCCCATGCTGATCCTGTTCGGCGCGGGCGCGGCGGCGGTCTTCGCGCGGCGGCGCCTGGGTCGCAAGGGCTCGGCGGCGGCCTGACACGTCCACCCACGAGGTGCGAAGCAAAAGGGCGGTGCCGATGGCGCCGCCCTTTTTCATTTGGGTCCGGCGTGCACCGGGGCTTGCGGCATTGCGCAACGAAAAGGCCCCGTCCGGCAATGCCGGACGGGGCCTTTTCGTTGCGCGTTACGCGAGCGGCGTGTGGATCAGGCTGCGGCGAGGTTGCGCAGCACGTACTGCAGGATGCCGCCGTGCATGTAGTATTCGACCTCGTTGGCCGTATCGATGCGGCACAGGGCGGTGAAAGTGAAGGTCGAGCCATCGGCGCGGGTCACTTCGACTTCGACGTCCTGGCGCGGCTTGATCGAGGCGACGCCCTTGATGGTGAAGGCATCCTCGCCGGTCAGGCCGAGCGATTCGCGGGTGTCGCCGTCCTTGAACTGGAGCGGGAGCACGCCCATGCCGACCAGGTTCGAGCGGTGGATGCGCTCGAAGCTCTCGACGATCACGGCGCGCACGCCGAGCAGGTTGGTGCCCTTGGCTGCCCAGTCACGCGACGAGCCGGTGCCGTATTCCTTGCCGGCGATGACGACGAGCGGCGTGCCGTCGGCGGCATGCTTCACCGCGGCGTCGTAGACGGCCATGGTTTCGCCCTTGTACGACGAGAAGCCGCCTTCGGTGCCCGGGACCATCTCGTTCTTGATGCGGATGTTGGCGAAGGTGCCGCGCATCATGACTTCGTGGTGGCCACGGCGCGAACCGTAGGAGTTGAAGTCCGCCTTGGCGACCTGGTGCTCCATCAGCCACTTGCCGGCCGGGCTGTCCGCCTTGATCGAACCGGCGGGCGAGATGTGGTCGGTGGTGACCGAATCGCCCAGGATCAGCAGCGGCTTGGCCTCGAGGATGTCCGAAACCGGCTTCGGGGTCATTTCCATGCCCTCGAAGTAGGGCGGGTTGGCAACGTAGGTCGAAGCCGGCTTCCACGCGTAGGTTTCCGAGCCGGTGACGTTGATCGCCTGCCAGTGCTCGTCGCCCTTGTAGACGTCGGCGTAGCGGGCCTGGAACATCTCGCGGTCAACGCAGGCGTTCATGGTCGAGGTCACTTCCTCGTTGGTCGGCCAGATGTCCTTGAGGAACACGTCCTGGCCGTCCTTGCCGGTGCCGATCGGGGTGGTGGTGAAGTCTTCCACCACGGTGCCCTTGAGCGCATAGGCGACGACGAGCGGCGGCGAGGCCAGGAAGTTCGCGCGCACGTCGGGCGAGACGCGGCCTTCGAAGTTGCGGTTGCCCGAGATGACCGCCGAGGCGACCAGGTCGTTCTCGTTGATCGCCTTCGACAGCGGATCCGCGAGCGGGCCCGAGTTGCCGATGCAGGTGGTGCAGCCATAGCCGACGAGGTTGAAGCCGACGTTGTCGAGGTGCTTCTGGAGGCCGGCCTTGTTGAGGTAGTCGGTGACGACCTGCGAGCCCGGGGCCAGCGAGGTCTTGACCCAGGGCTTGGGCTTGAGGCCCAGTTCGTCGGCCTTCTTGGCGACGAGGCCGGCGGCGACGAGAACCGAGGGGTTCGACGTGTTGGTGCACGAGGTGATCGCGGCGATCATCACGTCACCATCGGTCAGCTGGTAGTCGGCGCCGGCAACGGGGACCGACTTGAGCTCGCGCTTGTAGAGCTCGGCCATGTCCTTGTGGAACACATCGTCGACGTCGGTGAGGACGACCTTGTCCTGCGGACGCTTGGGACCGGCGAGCGAGGGCACGACGGTCGAGAGGTCGAGTTCGAGGGTCGAGGAGAACACCGGCTCGGGTGCCGAGGCGTCCATCCAGAAGCCCTGCTCCTTGGCGTAGGCTTCGACGAGCGCGATCTGGCCTTCCTCGCGGCCGGTGAGGCGCAGGTAGTCGAGGGTCTTCTCGTCGATGCCGAAGAAGCCGCAGGTCGCGCCGTATTCGGGGGCCATGTTGGCGAGCGTCGCGCGGTCGGCGAGCGACAGCGTGGCGAGGCCCGGACCGAAGTATTCGACGAACTTGCCGACCACGCCGTGCTTGCGCAGCATGTTGGTGCAGGTCAGCACGAGGTCGGTGGCGGTCACGCCTTCCTTCAGTACCCCTGTGAACTTGAAGCCGACGACTTCGGGGATGAGCATCGAGACGGGCTGGCCGAGCATCGCGGCTTCGGCTTCGATGCCGCCCACGCCCCAGCCAAGGACGCCGAGGCCATTGACCATGGTGGTGTGGCTGTCGGTGCCGACGCACGTGTCGGGGTAGGCGACGAGCTCGCCGTTCTGGTCCTTGTCGGTCCACACGCTCTGCGCGATGTTTTCCAGGTTGACCTGGTGGCAGATGCCGGTGCCCGGGGGAACCGCGTAGAAGTTGTCGAGCGACTTGGAACCCCACTTGAGGAAGTCGTAGCGCTCCATGTTGCGCTGGTACTCGATCTCCATGTTCTGTTCGAACGCCTTGGGCGTGCCGAACTCGTCGACCATGACCGAGTGGTCGATCACGAGGTTGACGGGAACCTGGGGGTTGATCTTCGAGGTGTCACCACCGAGCGCGGCGATACCGTCGCGCATCGCGGCGAGGTCGACCACGCAGGGAACGCCGGTGAAGTCCTGCAGGAGCACGCGGGCGGGACGGTACTGGATTTCCGAACCGGTGACGGGGTTCTTCTGCCAGTCGGCCACGGCCTGGATGTCGTCGGTCGAGACGGTGAAGCCGCCGTCCTCGAAGCGCAGCATGTTCTCGAGGAGGACCTTCATCGAGAAAGGAAGGCGCGAGACGTCGCCGATCTTCTCGGCGGCCTTCTTGAACGAATAGTAGGCGACGGTCTTGCCGCCGGCGGTCATGGTGCTGCGGGTACCGAGCGTATCCTGTCCGACCTGGGTCATGTGGGCGTTATTCCCTTCCTGTGATGTCTGTTTCCACCGCCGTGGCCACGCGGCCTTGGGCCTCGGGCGCTGTTGCGATGCGACAAACGGATTCGTCGGCTCGCCGATGCGCGTTGAACGGCCTCAGGTCAAGGGGGCAGGGCCTGCTACATTCGTCTAGGTTTCGGCTGGCGAAATTTTGTTTCGCGTGCCCACCCAGCATCCCGCCACGATCAGGACGGTTCCGGCAAGAGTCGCAATCGCCACGTTTTCTTGGAATATGAGCCAGCCCAACAGCGCGGCCCAGGGGAAGGCGGTGTACTCTATCGGCACGAGCACTTGCGTTTCGGCGCGCGCATAGCCCCAAGAAAGCAACAGGTGGGCAAGTGCGGCGCTCGCCGCGGCCAGCGCCACCAGCCCCCATTCGATGCCGTGGGGCAGCACGAAGAGCAGCGGCGCGGGAAGCGCGACGTAAAGTGTGCAGAACAGGTTCTGGAACAGCGTGATCTCGCCCGGGCGGGTCATCTGCGCCTGCTTGCGCTGGAGCACGAGGTTGACCGCGTAGAACACCGCGGACAGCAGCACGGCGGCAATGCCCTTCACCGTCTCGGGCGAGGTGTCGAGCGTGCCGAAGCGTCCGCTGCCGATCACCGCGACGCCCACGAGCCCGAACAGCGAGGCCAGGATCGCGCGGGGGCGCACGACCTCGCCCAGCATCAGCGCGGCGAGGAACAGCGCGATGATCGGCGAGATGAACGAGATCGCGATGGCCTCGGCCATGGGGATGCGCACGAGGCCGTAGAAGAACAGGCTGGCCATGCTGGTGGTGACCGCGGCGCGGATGGCGTGGAGGCGCAGGCGTTCGCGCGTCGGGCGCACCGGGCCGCTCAGGGCCCAGATCGGCAGGGCGAAGAGCGTGGCGAGCGCATTGCGCAGGAGCAGTGCGGAGTAGACCCCGACCACCAGCGAGGCGCCTTTCATCGCCGCGTCCATCGCGCTGAACGCGCCGATGCCCGCAATCACCGCCAGGATGGCGAGCCCGTGGCGCGCCGCGGGCGCCATGGATGCAGCGATGACGGGTTGCGTGATGGGGGGCGGAACCGGTTCGGAAGCGGGGGCGTTCATGGCTTGCAAGCTGTGGTCCGGGGGCAACTTATTCGCAAGCAATTCATCCCAGCGACAGGCACGATGCTTGAAGGTCGTGCTATAAAAGCGCACATCGCGCCCTGTCGGCTGCCCTTCGCGAAAGGGCGGCGGGGCGGTCCATTGTTTCTACCGGCGGAATTCGAAACCTGATGAATACCTTCCAGCGCAGGGCCTGCGGTCTTCTCTCGAGCCTCTCGGCGCTTTCGCTCATGGCCCAACCCGTTCTCGCTCAGAGCCGCGCCGGCGCCATGCCCGAGGACATCCTCCCGCGCCCGCACAAGCCGGCGCCGCAGCCTTCGTCGGCGCCGAGCGCGGCACCGACCAACGCGCCGGCCGCGGGGCAGACCGCTGTGCCCCCGGCGCCCGATGCGAACGACCTTCGCACGACCTCCGATCCCGTCGTGCAGGACCTGTTCCTGTCCGAGCCGGTGATGCCCTGGGCCGCGTCGGACGCGCAGGCGCTGCTCACCACGATCCAGCAGATCGGCAAGGAAGGCCTCGTGCCGGCCGATTACCAGCCCGCCGCGCTCAAGGCCGCGATCGCGAACGGCGAGGGCGATGCGCTCGACACGCTGGCGAGCAAGGTGTTCGGCTGGCTGATCGAGGACCTTCGCGATGGGCGCACTCCGATGCCTGACCGCGTGCAGTGGTTCGCTGTCGACCCCGACCGCGACGACATGCCGACCGGCAAGATCATGGCCGAGGCGCTTGCCAACCACGACGTCACGGGCGTCGTCGCCGCGCTTGCGCCGACCGTGCCGGACTACGCCGCGCTCAGGGCCGAGCTGGCGGCCACGCCGATGGCCAAGAAAGACCGCCGCCTGCTGATCATGGCCAACATGGATCGCTGGCGCTGGCTCAAGCGCGACCTTGGCGATGTCTACCTCCTCACCAACGTGCCCGAGTTCCAGCTGCGCCTGACGGTCAAGAACAAGATCATCCGCACTTACAAGACGGTGGTCGGCAAGCCCGGGCGCACCGCGACGCCGCAGCTGGCCGAAACGGTCTCGGCGGTCGTCTTCAACCCGACCTGGACCGTGCCGCAGTCGATCACCAAGGGTGAGGGGCTGGGCCAGAAGGTGCTCAACAACCCCAACTGGGCACGCAACGCGGGCTACAAGGCGACCAAGGACGCCAATGGCAACGTGTGGGTCGTGCAGCAGCCGGGGCCGAACAATTCGCTGGGTCTCATGAAGATCGACATGCCCAACGAGCACGCGATCTACCTGCACGACACCCCCGCCAAGCAGTTTTTCAACGAGAAGGTGCGCGCCTTCAGCCACGGCTGCATCCGCACCGAGCGCGCGGTCGAGCTGGGCATGACCATGGCGATCCTGGGGGCGGGCATGACCGCTTCGGAAGCGGCCGACATTTCGCGCTCGGGCAAGTACACCAAGGTCGAGATGACCCGCACTTTCCCGGTCTACCTCACCTATTTCACGATCGCGCGCGACATCGACGGCACCTTGCAGACGTTCGCCGACCTCTATGGCCGCGACGCGCCGGTCCTCGCCAGCTTTCAGAAACCGCGCGAGCTCAAGACCAACCAGCGCAAGAGCGACGAGGAAGTGATCAAGCTCGACAACCCGCTGTGAGGGGAAAGGTCTTTCCGGGCGACGTGGCCTCTCGGAAAGACCTTGCCATGCCCGCGCCGGGCTTGGCGGTGTACGGGGTCAAGGGGTGGTAAACCCCTTATCAAACCGTCTTCAAAACTGCTGTAGCACGTGCAGGAAGTCTTCGCCGTAGGCGTCGAGCTTGCGCGTGCCCACGCCCGTGATCGAGCCGAGCTCGGACAGCGTCGCGGGGCGCTGCGCGGCCATCTCGCGCAAGGTCGCATCGTGGAAGATGACGTAGGGCGGCACGCCCTGGTCTTTGGCGAGATCGCGGCGCAGCTCGCGCAGTGCGTCGAACAGCGGATCGCCGACGGGGTTGGGGGTCTGGTCGGCCGCGCGGCCCCGGCGTCCACGTTCCTTCTTGGGCGGGCGCACGATCATCACCGCGGCCTCGTTCTTGAGGATCTCGCGCGCGTCTCCGCCGAGCGCCAGCCCGCCGTGTTCGGTAGGAACGAGGCTGCCGCGCGCCTGAAGCGCGCGGGCGAGGGCCTTCAGGATCGGCTTTTCCTCCTCGCGCAGGATGCCGAAGACCGAGAGCTGGTCGTGGCCCTGCTGGAGCACGCGCTCGTCGCCGATGCCTGCAAGGACCTTTTCCAGATGTCCCAGGCCATAGCGCTGGCCGGTGCGGTAGGCGGCCGAAAGCAGCTTTTGCGCCAATGTCGTCGCGTCGATCACGTCGACGGGTTCGAGGCAGGTGTCGCAGTTGCCGCATCTGGCGGGCGGGGTCTCGCCGAAGTGGCGCAGCAGCACGGCGCGGCGGCAATCGGCGGTCTCGATCAGTCCGGCAAGCGATTCGAGCCGCTGGCGTTCGCTCTGCTGGCGCGCCTCGTCGATCTCGGACAGGCGCATGCGGGCGCGGGCGAAGTCGTCCGCCCCCCAGAACATGACCGCGACCGACGGATCGCCGTCACGGCCTGCGCGGCCGGTTTCCTGGTAGTAGCCCTCGATCGACTTGGGGATGCCGGCGTGGGCGACGAAGCGAACGTCGGGCTTGTCGATGCCCATGCCGAAGGCGACGGTGGCGACCATCACCATGTCCTCGCTCGCGACGAAGGCGGACTGGTTGCGCGCGCGCACTTCGGGGGCGAGCCCGGCGTGGTAGGGCAGGACCCTCCGTCCGGTGTCCCTGGCGAGCGTCTCGGCAAGCTGTTCGACGCGCGCGCGGGTGGGCGCGTAGATGATGCCCGGGCCCGGGTTCTCGTCGATCACGCCCTTCAGCTGGCGCGCCACACTTTCGCGCGGGCGGATCGCGTAGCGGATGTTGGGACGGTCGAAGCCCGCGACGATGAGCCCGTCCTCGCCGATGCCAAGCTGGGCGAGGATGTCGGTGCGGGTGTGGTGGTCGGCGGTCGCGGTCAGCGCGAGGCGCGGGACCTGCGGGAAAGCGTCGAGCAGCGGACGTAGCAGGCGATAGTCGGGGCGGAAGTCGTGGCCCCATTCCGAGACGCAGTGCGCCTCGTCGATCGCGAAGAGGGCAATGCGCGTGCTCGAGAGAAGATCGCGGAAGGCCGGCTGGCTGGCGCGCTCGGGGGCGATGTAGAGCAAGTCGAGTTCGCCGGCGCGGAAGGCGTCGAGCGTTTCGCGCCAGTCGGCGTCGGCGCTCGTCAGCGTCGCGGCGCGGATGCCGTTGGCGCGGGCCGAGCGCAGCTGGTCGTGCATCAGCGCGATGAGCGGCGAGACGACCACGCAGGTGCCCTCGAGCAGCACCGCGGGCAACTGGTAGGTGAGCGACTTGCCCGCGCCCGTGGGCATCACCGCGAGCGTCGAGTGTCCGTTGAGCACGCGCTCGACCACCTGGTCCTGTACGCCGCGAAAGCCGGAAAAGCCGAAGGTGTCGTGCAGCGCCTCGCGCACCCGCTCCGGCGAGGGGGCAGGGGCGGGCGTGTTGTCGACGGTGTCGGCCCAGTCGCCGTATCCGTCGTCATCGCCGTAGAAGGTCGTTTCGTAGGGCCAGTCGTCTTCGCTCACGGGGGCCGCTTATGGCAGAGCCGGTGCGCCCGGGAAAGGGCGCGGGCCGCGTGTTTCCTCCGCTTTCGTGTCCTGCGCGGCAGGGGCGGACGGTATGGGTGGATCGAGGGCTCGCGGCAAGTGGCCCGCAAGTCGCGGTGAAGTCGCGCGCGGGGCTTTTCTTGGCGAGGTTATATTTAGGTGCCCCGGGCACTTTTGCGTGGCCTTGTGCGTTTCATTTTCGACACCTGGTTCAAGGAGATGCACATCATGTCGTCTTACGGTTACCGGACTAGTCGTCCGCACGAATCGATCCTTCCGCGCCCGCATCGCGACGCTTCGCAGCGTTACCTTGCCTATGGCCCGATCCAGCCGATGGACAGCGATCGCGGGTTCCTCTCGCGTCTGTTCGACCGCTTCTTCTGAAACCGCCGCGCCCGCCGAGCACGCGTTTCTCGGTGGGGGCGAGCGCGCGTGGTAACTTTTATGCAGGCTGGGCTTCCGCAAAGCTCCTGTTGGGAGCTTAATGCCTTCTTCGCGCCTCGATGCGATAACTATGCAATCGATTGTATGGATCGATGCACGGTATAACGATAGGGACGAGGAAAGATCATGGGAGCACTTCTACGCGACGCGTTCGTACGCTTCGAAGAATGCCACACCGCGTGGCTCAACGAACAGGAATTCGTCGAACTCGCGCGCACCCTGAAGGCGATGGCGCGCGATCTGGGCGTGCCGACCGATCCGGTGATCAACGAATTGGTGCATTTCGGAGCCGAGGCCGCCTTCGCCCTGCTCTCGATCCAAGTGGAAACGGAATCCGGTCGCGACTTTGTCCGCGCTTCGTCCGACCGGCCTGCGAAGCCCGCAAGCGTGCCGCTGATCCACTGACTGCCGAACTCCTGTCGCCCCGGTATGCCGCACGGGGGCGGGAGGAGAAAGTCGGATCAGGCTTGGGGCTTCCCCGGCGCCGTCCACGTGTCCCCCGCACGCGGACGGCGTCTTTGCATTTGGTCAGCGCAGGCGTTCAGTCGAGGTTGGGGCGCAGCCAGCGTTCGGCAAGGGCCACGTCGACCCCGCGCCGCGCGGCGTAGTCTTCCAACTGGTCGCGGCCGATCCGCGCCACGCCGAAGTACTGGCTTTCGGGATGGGCGAAGTAAAAGCCCGAGACCGCCGAAGTGGGCAGCATGGCCTGGCTTTCGGTGAGCGTGATCCCGGCGTTGTCCTGCGCCTTGAGCAAGTCGAACAGGATCGGCTTCAACGAATGGTCGGGGCAGGCCGGGTAGCCGGGAGCCGGGCGGATGCCGCGGTACTGTTCGCGGATCAGGGCCTCGTTGGTGAGCTGTTCGTTGGGCGCATAGCCCCACAGCGTGGTGCGCACGTGCTGGTGCAGGCGCTCGGCAAAGGCTTCGGCGAAGCGGTCGGCCAGCGCTTTCAGGAGAATGTCCGAATAGTCGTCGTGGTTGGCCTTGAAGCGCGCGATGTGCTCGTCGATGCCGTGGATGCCCACGGCAAAGCCGCCCAGCCAGTCGCCCGCCGGATCGACGAAGTCGGAAAGGCAGAAGTTGGCGCGACCGCGGGACTTCTCGAACTGCTGGCGCAGCATGGGAAGGCGCGTGCCGTCGGCAAGCAGGATGTCGTCGCCGTCCTGGTGGCATTCCCAGAAGGCGCAGACGCCCTTGGCGGTCAGCCACTTTTCCTCGATGATCGTATCGAGCATCTTTTGCGCATCGGCGAAGAGATTGCGCGCGCTTTCGCCCACGACTTCGTCCTCGAGGATGGCGGGATAAGTGCCCGCCAGCTCCCAGGCGCGGAAGAAGGGCGTCCAGTCGAAGGTTTCGCGAAGATCGGCAAGATCCCAGTCCTCGAAGACGTGGAGGCCCGGTTGCACGGGTGCAGGGGCCTTGTCGGCGAAGTCGGGCTGGTAGGCATTGGCGCGGGCCTGCGCGATGGGCAGGACGTCCTTCTTCCCTTTGCCCTCGCGTGCCACGCGCACTTTCTCGTAGTCGATGGCGACGGATTCGATGAAGCCATCGGCCTGCGTGTCGGATAGGAGCTGCGAGGCGACGCCGACCGCGCGGCTGGCGTCGAGCACGTGGACCACCGCGCCCTTGTAGGCCGGATCGATGCGCAGCGCGGTGTGGACCTTCGAGGTTGTCGCGCCGCCGATCAGCAGCGGGATCGACATCTCGGCGCGCTGCATTTCCTCGGCGACGGTCACCATCTCGTCGAGCGAGGGAGTAATGAGGCCCGACAGGCCGATGATGTCGACCTGTTCCTTCTGCGCGGTGTCGAGGATCGTCGACCAGGGCACCATGACGCCCAGGTCGATCACCTCGTAGCCGTTGCACTGGAGCACGACGCCCACGATGTTCTTGCCGATGTCATGGACGTCGCCCTTGACGGTGGCCATGATGATCCGGCCCTTGGCCTTCGACTTGGCGTCCTTCTCGGCCTCGATGAAGGGAATGAGGTGGGCAACCGCCTTCTTCATGACGCGCGCCGACTTCACGACCTGGGGCAGGAACATCTTGCCCGAGCCGAACAGGTCGCCGACGACGTTCATGCCGTCCATCAGCGGGCCCTCGATCACCTCGATCGGGCGGCCACCCGCCGCGAAGATCGCCTGGCGCGCCTCTTCGGTGTCCTCGACGATGTGCGCGTCGATGCCCTTGACCAGCGCGTGCTCGATGCGCTTGACCGGCTCCCAGCCGCGCCATTCCTGTGCGGCCTTTTCCTGGGCCTTGTCCTGGCCCTTGTAGCTTTCGGCGAGCTCGATCAGGCGCTCGGTCGCGGTCTGCTCGCCGCCCGCCTTGGGCGTGCGCATCAGGATCACGTCCTCGCAGGCCTCGCGCAGCACGGGGTCGATCTGGTCGTAGACGTCAAGTTGCCCAGCGTTGACGATCGACATGTCGAGCCCGGCAGGGATCGCGTAGTAGAGGAAGACCGAGTGCATCGCGCGGCGCACCGTCTCGTTGCCGCGGAACGAGAACGAGAGGTTGGAAAGCCCGCCCGAGAAGTGGACGTGCGGGCAGGCGGCTTTGATCTCGGCCACCGCCTCGATGAAATCGAGCCCGTAGCGGTCATGGTCCTCGATGCCGGTCGCGACGGCGAAGACGTTGGGGTCGAAGATGATGTCCTCAGGGGGGAAGCCGATGCCGGTGAGGAGCTTGTAGGCGCGCTTGCAGATCTCGACCTTGCGGGCCTTGGTGTCGGCCTGGCCGGTCTCGTCGAAGGCCATGACCACGACCGCGGCGCCATAGGCCATGCATTTACGGGCGTGTTCGAGGAACGGCTCCTCGCCTTCCTTCATCGAGATCGAGTTGACGATCGGCTTGCCCGAGACGCACTTGAGGCCGGCCTCGATGACCTCCCACTTCGAACTGTCGATCATGATCGGCACGCGCGCGATGTCGGGTTCGGCGGCGATCAGGTTGAGGAAGGTGGTCATCGCCTCGACGGCGTCGAGCAGGCCCTCGTCCATGTTGATGTCGATCACTTGCGCGCCGTTCTCGACCTGCTGGCGGGCGACCTCGATCGCGGCGGCGTAGTCGCCCGCCATGATCAGCTTCTTGAACTTGGCGGAGCCGGTCACGTTGGTGCGCTCGCCGATGTTGACGAAGCGCGATCCCGATGCGGCTGGGGCAGGGGCGGCAGGGTTGGAGGCGGTGGTCTCGGTCATGGTGTCCCCGTTGAATCAGGCGGTCGGCACGGGTTCGAGCGGCCGGGCGAGCACGAAATCGTCGTAGATCGTGCCGCCGACGTCGAAGCTGCGCGAGCCGATCGTCTCGAAATTGTTCTTGGCGTAGAAGCTGAGCGCGCGGTGGTTGTCGTTCTTGACCCCCAGCAGAAGCCGGCGGTGGCCCTCGGCGCGCACGCTGTCGAGCACGTTGCGGAAGAGCGCGCTGGAGATCACCGTGCCCTGGAAGCGCGAGAGCACGTAGATGCGCTTGAGTTCGACATCGCCTTCGCGCGCCTGGTCGAGCTCGGGCGCGCACGTAAGTGCGTATCCTACCGGCGCGTGGCCGGGTTCGACTTCGGCGAGCCAGGCCCGGCCGCCCGCCGCGAGGTAGTCGCGGTAGGTCTGGGCCGAGTGGGCCTTGCGGCAATGCGCGACGATGCCCTGGCCGTGGACGATCCCGGCGAAGCTCTCGAGGAACGAGGCCGCCCCGATGAGCGAAAGGGTTTCGGCGTCGTCGGGGGTGGCGGCCCGGATGCGCCAGATCGGCATGTTGGTCATGGCCGGGTATCAGGCCGCCATCGTGAAGGGTTCGAGCCCGGCGAGGCGCGTGATCGGCGCCAGCACCGGCGCCCGGCGCGGCGCGAGGCCCTCGACCGCCCGGGCGATGGCGCCGATGTGCGCCGGGGTCGAACCGCAGCAGCCGCCCAGCACGTTGACCTGCCCGGCGCGCGCCCACTCCTCGACGAAGCCGGCGGTGGTGTCCGGCATCTCGTCGTAGGCGCCCAGTTCGTTGGGGAGCCCGGCGTTGGGGTAGATCATGATCAGGCTGTCGGAAATTTCCGAGAGGACCTTCACGTGGGGGCGCAGCTGGGTCGCGCCGAACGAGCAGTTGAGCCCGATCGTGAGCGGCTTGGCGTGGCGCACCGCGTGCCAGAAGGCTTCGACGGTGTGGCCCGAGAGGTTGCGCCCCGAAAGATCGGTCAGCGTCATCGAGAGCATGATCGGCACTTCGCGCCCGAGGTCTGCCTCAAGCTGCTTGACCGCCATGATCCCGGCCTTGGCGTTCAGGGTGTCGAACACCGTCTCGATCAGGATGAAGTCGGCGCCGCCTTCGACGAGGGCCGCGGCCTGCTCCTTGTAGACGTCGACCAGCGTGTCCCAGTCGATCTCGCGGTAGCCCGGGTCGTTGACGTCGGGGCTGAGCGAGAGCGTCTTGTTCGTCGGGCCGATCGCGCCGGCGACGAAGCGCGGGCGCCCGTCCCTGGCCTGGAACTCGTCGGCGACGCGCCGGGCGAGCTGGGCGGAGGCCACGTTGATCTCGCGCACGAGGTGTTCCGCGCCGTAGTCGGCCTGGCTGATGCGGTTGGCCGAGAAAGTGTTGGTCTCGGCGATGTCGGCCCCGGCTTCGAAGTAGGCGCGGTGAATCGCTTCGGGCACCTCGGGCTTGGTCAGCGCGAGGATGTCGTTGTTGCCCTTCTGATCATGGCCCAGGCCCAGCGTTCCGGCGTAGTCCGCCTCGGCAAGCTTCCAGTTCTGAATCTCGGTGCCGAAGGCGCCGTCGGTGATGAGGATGCGGGCCTTGGCCTGCTCCAGGAATGCGTCACGGGCCGACATCAGACGGTCTCCTCACAAGGCGTGTGCGCGCGAAGGCCGAGCAACTGACAGATCGCATAAGTCTGGTCGGCCTTGTTGAGCGTGTAGAAATGGAAGTCGCGCACGCCGCCGTCATAGAGACGCTTGCACAAGTCGGCGGCCGCAACGGCGGCGACCAGTGCGCGAGGTCCCGGTCTTTCGTCAAGGTCGGTGAACAGCGATTCGAGCGAGGCGGGGATAAGCGTGTTGCCCGACATGCGCCGGATCGCCGCGAAACTGGTCACAGGCATGATGCCCGGCACGATCGGCGCGTCGATTCCCGCCGTCAGAGCCTTGTCGAGGAAGCGGAAGTAGGCGTCGGCCGAGAAGAAGAACTGCGTGATCGCGCGCGTGGCGCCCGCATCGATCTTGCGCTTGAGGTTGTCGAGGTCGCTCTGCGCGCTCGACGCCTCGGGATGGACTTCGGGGTAGGCGGCGACCGAAATCTCGAAATCGTGGCGCTTCCTCAGCCCCTCGACGAGCGCGGCGGCGCTTTCGTAGCCTTGCGGGTGCGGTCGGAACACGCCGTTGTCCTGCGGCTGGGGATCACCGCGCAGCGCGACGATGTGGCGTACGCCCGCCTGCCAGTACTGGTCGGCGATCTCGTCGATCTCGCCCTTGCTGGCCGCAACGCAGGTGAGGTGCGCGGCGGGCACCAGTTCGGTCTCGCGGCGGATGCGCGCGACTGTGGCGTGGGTGCGTTCGCGCGTCGAGCCGCCCGCGCCATAGGTGACCGAGACGAAGCCAGGGGCGAGCGGGGCGAGCTCGGTGATCGCGTCCCACAGCTGGCTTTCCATCTTCTCGTTCTTGGGCGGGAAGAATTCGAAGGAGACCGAGATGTCTCCGGCCATCGTGCCGAACAGCGGCGTGTCGGCGCTGGCGGCGCTCCTGGCGGCTTCTTCGGATCGGGTCGTCACAGTCATGGGTAGGCGGTCTTTCGGTTCGGGCAGACGGGGCGGTCTGCTGTCATCTCTATAGCGGGTGTCAGGCCGTGGCCTTGGCGGGGGCGGGCGCCATCGCACCGCGGGTCGCCGTCCAGATCTTCACGGTCAGGGTGTCGCCGGGCAGTTCGATCGGGCTCTCCGGGGCGAAGCCGGCATCGGTCATGAGCTTGGCGATCTGTTCGTCGGAAAAGCCGAGGCGCGCGTGGGCGTGGCGTTCGCGCAGCTCCTCGCGCTCATGCGCGGCGAGGTCGACCACCGCGATCCGCCCGCCCACGCGCGTCACGCGCGCCGCTTCGGTCAGCACCGTGCCCGGCGAGGGCGCGAAATGCAGGACCTGGTGGAACAGCACCGTGTCGAACTGGCCCGCCTCGAACGGCAATTCGGTGAAGTCCCCGCGCACGAGGTCGACCTTGCCTGCGGGTAGCGACTGGAGCCGCGCGCGCGCGATCTGGAGCATTTCGGGGTTGCGGTCGAGCGCGGTGACATGCTCGGCGCTGTCTGCGAGCAGTTCGGCCATGCGGCCGGTGCCGGTGCCCACGTCGAGCAGCGCACCCAGGCTGGCGGGCGCGCAGCCGAGCGCCTTGATGAGCGCCGCCTCGACCGGTTCGTCGGCGCCGTGAAGCTGGCGCAATGTGTCCCATTCCGGAGCGTGGCGCGCGAAATAGGCCTGGGCATTGGCCTCGCGTGCCTCGCGGATGGTGGCGAGATGACGCCGGTCGTCCTTGCAGCGATGCGCGAATTCGGGGTCGTCGCGCTCGGCGATCGTGAGCAGGCGCGCGGCGGCCGCGCCCATTGCAGGCTCGCTGGATTCGCCCACGGCGCTGCGCAGGAACACCCAGCTTCCTTCCTTGCGGCGCTCGGAAAGGCCGGCGTCGCACAGGATTCGGACATGGCGCGAGACGCGCGGCTGGCTTTGCCCCAGCACTTGCGCGAGTTCGCCCACGGAGAGTTCCATGTGCGCGAGCAGGCGCATGATGCGAAGGCGCGTCGGCTCCGAAAGGGCTCTCAAAAGTGGATCGATTTGCATGGGAAGAGATATAAAGATATCTTTATATCCGCGCAACCCCAAGGAGTAAGGCCGATTAGCCCCCCCCCTACTTCCCATTTGCGTTGCACCATTGTCTCGTTTAAAGAGGCCTCCGCAGGCTTGCCTGCAAGCGTTGGCCTATGGGCCAAACAATGCAAGGGGATTCGCATGAAGAAGATTGCTTTCGCCGCGTTCGCGTCGGCTGCCGCTCTGGCTCTCGCTGCTTGCGGCGAGACTCCGACCTCGGAACCCACCGAGTCGGTTGAGACTGTTCCCGGTGACATGATGACCGGTGACGCCACCGGCGTTCCGACCGAGGCTCCGACCGAGGCGATGTAATCCGTTTGGAGAGCTGGCGTGGCATAACGCTGCCCAGCTCTCCGCGGCTTTCCGCCCTGCTTCTGGCAGGGCACGCGGAAAGTACCACTGCCAAGTGGACAAAGACCCTCCCCTTGCGGGAGGGTTTTTCGTTTCTGGCCTATCTTCCTGTATCCTAACGACCCTGACGGGCGGAAGCGTTTGCGCGAGAGGCGCGGATGGGGCATGACTTCGCCCCATGCCCGACGCTTTCAGGATCGCGCTTGGCCAGCTCAACCAGTCGGTGGGCGACGTCTCCGGCAACGCCGAGGCGATTCTCGCAGCCCGTCGCGAGGCCGGCGATGCCGACCTCGTGGTCTTTCCTGAGCTTCACCTCGTCGGCTATCCGCCCGAGGACCTGGCGCTCAAGCCCGCGCTCGTCGAGAAGGCCGCCGCCCAGCTCGAAATGCTTGCCGAAGCCAGCGGCGAGGAGGGCCCCGCCATGCTCGTGGGCTCGGTCTTCGTGCGTGATGGTGCGCTGCACAATGGGGTTGCCCTGCTCGATCAGGGCCGGGTCTCGGCGGTGCGCTTCAAGCACGAGCTTCCCAATTACGGCACCTTCGACGAAATGCGCCTGTTCCAGCCCGGTCCCTTGCCCGAGCCGGTGATCCTGCGCGGGACGATGATCGGCGTGCCGATCTGCGAGGACATCTGGCGGCCCGAGGTTTGCCGGCATCTCGCCGACTTCGGCGCGGAAATGTTCATCTGCATCAACGGCAGCCCCTACGAGGTCAACAAGGAAGCCTTGCGAATCGAAGGTATCGCGCGGCGGCGTGCGGGCGATACCGGCATTCCGCTGGCCTATCTCAACCGGGTGGGCGGGCAGGACGAGCTGGTCTTCGATGGCGCGAGCTTCGTGGTCAACGGCGACGGACAGCTCGCGGTGCAGGCGCGCGAGTGGGAGGAGCAGGTCGTGCGCACGCAATGGACCCGTACCGCGCAAGGCTGGCGCTGCGACCGGGGCGACATCGCGACTCCGAGCGAGCCCCCAGAGGGACTCTACTGCGCCATGGTGCTGGCCTTGCGCGATTTTACCGAGCGTAATGGTTTCGAGGGCGCCGTGGTCGGGCTGGACGGGGGAAGCGATGCGGCGCTGTGCGCGGCAATCGCGGTCGACGCCCTGGGCGCCGAACGGGTGACGGGGGTCCTCATCGAGCCGGCCCTGCTCGAGGTCGGGGTGCGGGATGACGTCAAGCGCTGTGTTCGGTCGCTAGGCATCGTCTGCCGCGAGATCTCGCTCGATTCGCGAATCGCCGGGGCGATGGAGGCGATCGAGGCCTGCTTCGCCGGCGGCGATCACGAGGTCGGGATGCGCCACCGGCAGCGAATGCAGGCACTCGTCCTGTCGGCCTTTGCGCACAGCTGCCATGCGCTGCTGCTCTTGACTGTCAACAAGAGTGGGCTCAGCCTTGGGGCGAGCCTCGCCAGCGGCGATCTGGTTGGCCAGTTCGGTCCGCTCAAGGACGTCTACGCGGGGCAGGTCGGCGCCCTTGCGCAGTGGCGCAACGGCCATGTTCCGCGCATTGGTCTGGGCCTCGAAGGCGAGGTCATTCCCCAAGGAATTCTCGAGCGCCCCCGCACGCCCTACCGGGGGCTGGCCTTCGATCCGGCGCTCGATGCCATGCTTCTTGGGCTGGTGGACTACGACAAGAGCATCGATCAACTCGTTGCCGAGGGCTTCGATCGCGCCGCGCTGCGCCGGGTCGAGGAGCTGCTCCACAGCAGCGAAGGGGTGCGCCGCCAGTCACCGCCGGGCGTCAAGCTGTCACCGCGCAGCTTCGGGCGCGATCGGCGCTATCCGATTACCCACGCGTTCCGTTGCTGAGACTTTCGCCCCGGGGCCAGGGGCGAGCGCAGGCAGGTGCGAATCGGGCGGTTGCATCGCCGCGATTTGCGCAGGGAACCAGCTAGCTTGCACGCTCGGCACGCCGATCGACGGCGCTCTTACAGAGATTCGGGGGCGATCTCGAAGGGTTCTGCATGCGTACTTGCGTATCGGGAATGACTTGCGAATTCCAAGGTGAAATGGTGCATGTCCGTTTAATTCGAACTTTTGTTTGTATTTAGAGTCAGGTTGCAATAAATAGTTTTTCGATTATCCTAAAGAATATCTAATTAAATAGATTGCATTTTGACCTAGATCGCTATTTCCCCGAAGTATTTCCGAGGATGGGCTGTGCAGGTAGAAATTTCGCATTCAATCCTTGGTGTCGTTTCGGTATTTGGTGGCGGACGCAATCGCGAAACTTGGTTTTTTCGGGGGCTTGTGGACCCTGTTCCGCCCCTCCCACTCGTTCGCTGAGGTTCGCCGACCATGGTCCAGCTCTTCAAGATCCTGCGAACGCTGATCTTCGCCGTTTGTGGTCTGGCCTTGTTCGGTGCGGCGGTGCGGCTTGCGCAGCACAGCCCCGATTCGATCGCCGCACGCGGGGCCAACACCATCGCCAAGGTGCCCGAAGTCGTGGTCATGACGATCTCCAACCTGCTGCGCGATCCCTACGCCGAATCCCTGACCCCCGATCCCTCGCAGGAACCGGGGAGCAAAGGCGAACACTTCGTGGCTCTCGCCAACCACACCGACCATGCGGTCGAGGGCGTGGTGCTGCGGACCGGGATGGCGGGAGCGGCGCCGCGCAAGGGATGGCGCATGCTCTATGGTATCTTCACGATCGACGCCAAGCCGCAGTACGGGGTGCTTGTGCTCTCGCCGCAGATGGCGATCGAGAAAGTCGTCGTGATCGATGGCGCGATGCTCGAGAGGCACCATTTTTCGGTCGGACAGGCGCCTTATCCGCACGGCTTCGCGTTGCTGCGCGACGGTTCGATGCTCATGGCCTTCGATACCGACTACACGCCCTTGCGGGTGGATCCTTGCGGCAAACGCGTATGGGCCGGTGACGAAGGGCTCACCCACGCCTTCACCCCCGACGACGCGCAGCGGTTCGGCTGGGGGATGGGCGCGCGCGACGACCTGCTCAAGGTGGACCTCGCGAGCGGCAAGACGGTTCGCGAGATCGCCTGGCAGGACATCGCCGAGGCCAATCCGCAGGTCAGCATCTTCGCCATGCGCCGCATGGACGACAACGCGCTGGGGGACAATCCGCGCGGCGATGCAGGTCGCTACTACGATGATTCGGCGCATATCAACGATGCCGAGCCCTTGCCCGCCGCCTTCGCCGGGGCCTTTCCCGAATTCGCCGCGGGGGACCTGCTGATCTCGATGCGCTCGCTCAACCTCGTCCTGGTGCTCGATCCCCGCTCGCTCGAGATCAAGTGGTTCACCAACGACCTGACCTTGCGCCAGCACGATGCGGACTGGAACCCGGACGGCTCGATCACCGTGTTCGATAACCAGAACGGGCGCGACTACAGCCGGATCATGCGCTTCGATCCCTCCGGGACGAAAGCGCCGAGCGTCGCGCTCGATGGGCGTGGTTATGACTTTTACAGCCGGATCCGCGGCAAGCAGCAGGGCCTGCCCGGGGGCGGCTTTCTGGTGACGAGTTCGCAGCAGGGTCGGGCCTTCGAGGTCGATGCCACGGGGCGCATGGTCTGGGAGCTTCTGGTGCGCGATCCGCGCAATCCCGGGCGCAACTTCGTGCTTTCCGAAGCCGATTTCTTCCCCAGCGATTCAGCCCCTGTCGAAAGGAACCTGCAATGCCCCGTTTCCTGATCTGCTTCTGCATCCTCGCCAGCCTGGTGGCGTCGCCGGCGATGGCCTATGTCGGTCCCGGCTCGGGGCTCGGCGTGATCGGGGTCGTGCTTGGCATCATCGCGACCGTGTTCCTGAGCCTCGTATCGCTGGTCTGGTATCCGATCAAGCGCGCGCACCGCAAAATCCGTGCCTCGCTCGCGCGCGATGACGACAATGCCCGGCCATGATCGTGAACCTGCTGCTCATGATCGTCTTGTGCACGGTCGTTTGCGAGCTGTTCCTGCGCCTGCCCATCGCCCAGGCCTGCACGCGGCTCACGGGGGTGGGGCGTTCGGCTTCGCGGGTGCTGCTTTCGCGCCGAATTTCCGACCACTGGAAGGAGCGGGTCATGCCGGTCCTGGCGCTGCGGATGGGCGCCGGGACGGCGGTGCTCGCCGGCTGGTTCCTGATCGTGCTCGCGGCAATCACGGCGATCTGCGCTGGGGCGGACCTGATCAGCCCCGGCTTCTCGACTTTGCTGACAAGCGCTCTTGGCATCGCGTTGTCGTGCGGGGTCTCGGTGGGGTACCTGCTCGTCCGGCAGGCCGTCAAACGAGTTACGGGATGAACGCCGCATGAGCCAGGCCGCAAGCGATTATGGATGGGCCGACCGCGCCCTGCACCGCCTCGCGCTGGGGATCCCGGCGTTGACCGAGCTCTCCTTCGATCTCGACCAGAAAGCCTCCGAAGGCGCGCGCGACCGGCACGTGGTCGAACGGGGACGCCACGTCTTCGTGACCGGGCTTGCCCGTGCGGGCACGACGATCCTGCTCACCGCGATCCATGAGACCGGGCAGTTCCGATCGCTCACGTATCGCGACATGCCCTTTCCGCTTGCGCCCAACTTGTGGAAGCGGATCTCGGGGCGTTGGCAGCTCGAAGGCGTGGCGCGCGAAAGAGCGCATGGTGATCGCATCGCCGCCAGCGTCGACAGTCCCGAGGCGCTTGAGCAGGTGTTCTGGCGTATCCACACCGGTGAGGATTACATCCGGCGCGAGGCACTCGTTCCCTATACGCCCTCGGCGCGTGCGCTGGGACGCTTCCAGAACTACGTCGGTGCGGTCCTGGCCTCGGGGCAGTCGGGACAGCGGCGCTATCTTTCCAAGAACAACAACAACATCCTGCGCCTGCCTGCACTGCTGGGCGCCTTCCCCCGAGCGCGCTTCGTACTGCCCTTCCGCCATCCGCTGGCGCAGGCAGCCTCGTTGCTGCGCCAGCATCGCCACTTCAGCGTGGTGCAGACGCAGACGCCCTTCGTGCGCCGCTACATGGACTGGCTGGTCCACCACGAATTCGGCCTCGGGCATCGCCCGTTCCGCTTCGGTCCGCAGAGCTGCACGCGGTGGAGCGCGGATGACCCCAATTACTGGCTTGCGCTGTGGATCGACGTCTACGATGCACTGGTCGGCCTCGAAGGCGAGGGGCTCGTCTTCGTCTGCCACGAGGACCTGTGCCGCGAACCGGGCGTGTGGGACGCGCTGGTGGCGAAGCTGGAGCTGCCCGAGGGCGGCGAGCGGCCCCCTTTCGTGCTGGCCCCGGGCCGCACCGAGCTCGACGTCGATCCCGCCTTGCTGGCACGCGCCGAGGAAATCTACGCCGCGCTGCGCGCGCGAACCGAACGCTGAGGTCCCAGCGAGGGGGGGCGTGCCGATCGCATGGTCGACACGTCCCCTTTGACCTTCCCGGCGCAGCGCCGTAATCGCGCAGGCCATGACCACCACGCGCTTCGCTCCCTCGCCCACGGGCCTGCTTCACGTCGGCAACATCCGCACGGCCCTGCACAACTGGCTGCTCGCCAAGCGTGAGGGCGGTCGCTTCCTGCTGCGCATCGACGATACCGACGAGGCCCGCTCGCGCGAGGACTACGTCGAGGCGATTCGCGCCGACCTCGCCTGGTTGGGGATCGTGCCCGAGGGGGAGGAGCGCCAGTCCGCCCGCTTCGCGCTCTACGAGGACGCGTTCGAGCGGCTCAAGGCCGAGGGGCGCGTCTATCCTTGCTGGGAAACCCCTCAGGAACTCGACTTGCGCCGCAAGGTCCTGCTCGGTCGCGGGCTGCCGCCGATCTACGACCGCGCCGCGCTGGCCCTTTCCGACGACGAGAAGGCCGCGAAGCTGGCGGCAGGGGAGCAGCCGCACTGGCGCTTCAAGCTCGATCACGCCGAGCCGATCGCCTGGGAGGACGGGATCCGCGGGCCCCAGACCTTCGAGGCGGCGATGATGTCCGACCCGGTGATCCGCCGCGCCGACGGGTCCTGGCTATATATGTTGCCCTCGGTGATCGACGATGTCGCGATGGGCGTTACCGACGTGCTGCGCGGGGAGGATCACGTCTCGAACACGGCAACCCAGGTGCAGATGTTTACCGCGCTGGGCGCCCCTGTCCCGCGTTTCGCGCACGAGGCGCTGCTGGTGGGCAGCGAGGGCAAGCTTTCCAAGCGGCTCGGCTCGTTGGGCGTCGCGCAGATGCGCGAGATGGGGATCGAGCCCGAGGCGCTGATCGCGCTTCTCGGGCGCTTGGGAACTTCGGATCCGGTCGACCCGGCACTGCGGCTGGCCGAGCTGGCCGCGGCCTTCGACCTTTCGCGCTTCGGGCGGGCCCCGGCGCGTTTCGACGAGCAGGAACTGGCGCGGGTAAACGCGGCGATCGTCCATGCCTTGCCGTATGAAGCGGTGGCGCCGCGCCTGCCCGACGACATGGATGCGCGGGCCTGGGAGGCGGTACGTCCCAATCTCGCGCATGTCCACGAGGCGGGTGACTGGTGGCGCGTCGTCACCGGGCCGATCTCGCGGGTCGAGGCGAGCCCGGAGGACCGCGCCTATCTCGAGGCGGCGGCCGAGGCGCTCGAGGCGATCGCGTGGGACGAGGGCGTGTGGAAGGCGCTGACGGGCGCGCTCAAGGAGGCGAGCGGGCGCAAGGGCAAGGCGCTGTTCCTGCCGTTGCGGCTGGCGCTCACCGGTATGGAGCATGGCCCCGACATGGGCGCGCTGCTGCCGTTGATCGGACGCGAGGCGGCGATCGCGCGGCTCCGCCAAATTTGATCGGCCTCAAGGAAGTGCCTGAAACCTTGTCCTAAAGACGATCGGGTCAGGGCGTTCGCTCCCGGCCGGCCCAGGGCTCTCGATGGCCGGCCAGACAGCGGCCTTGCAGGTTACGCCGGGGGGCATGACCTGCAAGGCCGTTTCGCGTTTTCGGGCTTATTCCATGAACCAGCCGTGGCTGGCGACGAGCGACTGGCCGGTCAGCGCGTTGGTCTCGAAGGCGGCGAAGAACAGCGCCACTTCGGCGATGTCCTCGACGGTGGTGAACTCGGTGTCGACGGTCTGGCCGAGCATGACCTTGGCGACCACTTCCTCCTCGGAAATGCCCAGTTCCTTGGCCTGCTCGGGGATCTGCTTGTCGACCAACGGGGTCTTCACGAAGCCGGGGCAGATCACGTTGGTGCGCACGCCCTTCTTGCCGCCTTCCTTGGCGATCACGCGCGACAGGCCGAGAAGGCCGTGCTTGGCGGTGACGTAGGCGCTCTTGAGCGGGCTCGCCTCCTTGGAATGGACCGAGCCCATGAAGATGATCGAGCCCGAGCCCTTTTTGTACATGTGCGGGATCACCGCCTTGGACGTGAGGAAGGCGCCGTCGAGATGGATCGCGAGCATCTTCTTCCAGTCGTCGAACTTGAACTGCTCGATCGGGTTGACGATCTGGATGCCCGCGTTCGAGACGAGCACGTCGACGCCGCCCCAGGCCTCGACCACTTTCGCGACGCCGGCTTCGACCTGCTCCTCGCTGGTCACGTCCATGGCGACGGCCATGGCCTCGGTCCCGTACGTCTCGTGAATGGAGTCGGCGGCCTTCTGCGCGGCCTCGAGGTTGAGGTCGGCGATCGCCACCTTGCCTCCCTCGGAGGCGTAGCGGCGCGCGATGGCGTGGCCGATGCCGCTGGCCGCGCCGGTGACGATGCAGACTTTGTCCTTCAGTTTCATGCTCGTACTCTCTCCGTATTATCTCTCGTTGGCGGCTGTCCCGATCAGGTCCGCGCTCAATCCACCGGGCGATCGCAGGCGAGGTCGAACGTTGCGATCTCGTCGGCTTCGAGCTTGCGGTTGACCCAGTCGGGATGCTCGAGCGAGTAGATGGCATCGGCCTTGCCGGCCTGCCAGTGCTCCTCGACCGTCATTCGCGAAAACTCGTAGTCCTTCGAATTGGTTTCGTAGCCGCGCGGCCGGTTGATCAGGTGCATCACCGCGACCGGCCCTTCGGGGCGGCACGAGAGCAGGCGGGCGAGATCGGGGTCCTCGCGCAGTTCGGCGGGGAGGCGCCCGGCAAGACGGTGCGCGGCCGCGCGCAGCGCCTGGAGCCGGCGGGACATGTCGGTGCCCTGCCGGGTGCGGCTGGAAAAGCGGATGTCCTTCTCGCGCTGCGCGACGTCGGCCATCGTGCGGGGCAGGTCGCCGCGCGCGGAGAAGAGGTCGATCTGGAACACCTCCATCGCGCAGGGAGGGCGGTTGTCGAGGACGTATTGCAGCGGGGTATTCGAGACGAGGCCGCCGTCCCAGTACCACTCGCCATCGATCTCGACGGGCGGAAAACCGGGTGGGAGTGCACCGCTCGCCATGATGTGCTCGGGGCCGATCAGCCGCTCGAAATTGTCGAAATAGGCAAAGTTGCCCGTGCGCACGTTGACCGCGCCGACGCTGAGGCGGGTCTTGCCCGCGTTGATCCGGTCGAAATCGACGAGTTCGAGCAAGGTCGCGCGCAAGGGCGCGGTGTCGTAGTAGGAAAGCGCGCCGAATTCGGCGGGCCATTCGGGCAGGGGCACCGGAAAGCGCGGATGGAAGAAGCCGGGAATGCCCACCGTCGTCGCGAACAACGCGGCGGTCTCGTTGAAGGCACGCCGCGCGAAGCCGATCGGCTCATCCAGCCGGTAGAGCATCTCGGAGGAGACGCGCTGCCAGAAGGTGCGCAGGGCCTCGACCCGCTTGCCGACGGGGTTGCCCGCGATCAGCGCGGCGTTGATCGCGCCGATCGAGATGCCCGAAATCCAGTCGGGGCGCATGTCCTCGCAGGCGAGCGCCTCGTAGACCCCGGCCTGGTAGGCGCCCAAGGCCCCGCCGCCCTGGAGGACGAGCGCGGTGTAGGTGCCGGTCTCCCGGCCGGAGCGGCTGGCCGAGGCGGGCCACTCGGCGCCAAGGCGCGTGTCGTGGTAGTTCATGACGACTCCCCATGCGGTGCGGACCCGTGATGGTGCATTGCAGCATATGGGGGCAGCGGGCGGCGGTTGCAACCGCCCGCTGTAGGTCGCCGTATCGCGCGGACGCGCCCGATCAGGCCTCGACGGTGTCCGCCACCGCTTCGCTGGTCGCCTCGAGCAAGCGCCGCTCGAGCGCCTTCAGGCGATTGGCCGAAGTGATCTTCTCGCCCAGCAGGTCGGTCACGTAGAAGGTGTCGGCCGCGCGCTCGCCATACGTCGCGATATGCGCCGAGTAGACCATCAGCTTGGCCTCGAACAGCGCATGGGCGAGGCGGTTGAGGAGGGCCGGGCGGTCGCGCGCCATCACCTCGACCACGGTGAAGCGGTTCGAGGCGCCGTTGTCGAAGACCACCCGCGGGCGCACGTCGAAAGCGTCGGCGCGCGGGCGCACCTCGGGCTTGGCGACGAGCTGGGGCAGGATCTTGATACGGTTGGCAAGCGCGCTGTCGATCGAGCTGCGCAGCCGCTCGAGCTGCATGTCCTCGCTGAACGGCCGGCCGAGCGGGTCCTGCACCAGGAAGTTGTCGACCGCACGGCCCGTGCGCGTGGTGTGGATGCGCGCGTCGATGATGTTGCCGCCGGCCAGGTGGATGCCGCCCGCGATGCGGTAGAACAGGCCCGGGTGGTCGGAGGCGATCACCGTCACCAGCGTGGCGCCGCGCGCGGGGTAGTATTCGGTCTGGATCGAGAGCGGCTCGTCGTCGGCCGCCATGAGCTGGGCGAGGTTCTTGGCGATGACGTCCTCGGGCTCGGCGATCCAGTAGGCGTCGATGAACTTGCCGCCGACCTTCTCGACCAGCGTCGCATTCTCGGGGGCGAGCGCGCGCACCGCCTCCTTCTTCGCCTCGACACGCTGCTCGCGCCCGAACTGCGCATGGCCCAGGCGCAGGCGTTCCTCGCAGGCGCCGTAGAGCGTGGCGATCAGCTGGCGCTTCCACGAGTTCCAGGTGCCCGGCCCCACCGCGCGGATGTCGACGATGGTGAGCAGGGTCAGCTGGCGCAGGCGATCGAGCGATTCCATCTTCTCGACGAAATCGAAGATCGTCTTGGCGTCGGACAAGTCGCGCCGGAAGGCGGTGGCCGCCAGTACCAGGTGCCAGCGCACCAGCCACGAGACGAGTTCGGTCTCCTCCTCGTCGAAGCCGAAGCGCGGGCACAGCTTGAGCGCGATCTCGGCGCCCAGGATCGAGTGGTCGCCGCCGCGTCCCTTGGCGATGTCGTGGAGCAGCACCGAGGCGTAGAGCGCCCGGCGCGAGCGGACCTTGTGGATGATCTCGTGCGCGAGCGGGTGGTCGTCCTTGAGCTCGCCGCGCTCGATCCGCGCGAGCAGGCCGATCGCGCGGATGGTGTGTTCGTCGACCGTGTAGTGGTGGTACATGTCGAACTGCATCTGCGCGTTGACGCGTCCGAACTCGGTGACGAAGCGGCCGAACACGCCGGCCTCGTTGAACCAGCGCAGCATCTTCTCGGGATCGTTGCGGCTGGTCAGCAGTTCCAGGAACAGGGCGTTGGCGCGCTTGTCCTCGCGCACGTCCTCCTTGATCAGCGCGGCGTCGTGCTGGATCTGGCGCATCGTCTCGGGGTGCACCTCGAGCCCCTCGCGGTCGGCGACCACGAAGATCTCGATCATGCGTACCGGGTCCTGCGCGAACCAGTCCTCGGACGGGGCCATGATGCGCCCGCCGAAGACCTTGTAGCCCTTGACGATGCGTTCCTTGGCCTTGAACCCGGCGAGAAGCCCTCGCGGCTGCTTCTTGGCGAACTGCTCGTCAAGCTGGGCGAGGAAGACGCCGGTCAGGCTGCCCACGGTCTTCGCCTGGAGGAAGAACATGTGCATGAAGCGTTCGACCGCGCTCTTTCCGGGGCGGTCGGTGTAGTTCATCCGTGCCGCGACCTCGCGCTGGAGGTCGAAGGTCAGGCGGTCCTCGGCGCGCCTGGCGATCGTGTGGAGGTGGCAGCGCACCGCCCAGAAGAAGTTCTCGGCGCGGCGGAAGGCGAGGAATTCCTTGCGGGTGAGCAGGCCCGCTTCGACCAGCTCGCCCGGGTCGCGCACCTTGTGGATGTACTTGCCGATCCAGTAGAGTGTGTGGAGGTCGCGCAGGCCCCCCTTGCCCTCCTTGATATTGGGCTCGACGACGTAGCGGCTGTCGCCCATGCGCTTGTGGCGCTCGTCGCGTTCGGCCAGCTTCTCGACCACGAACTGGCGCTCGGTGCCTTCGACCACGTCCTTCCAGAAGCGCGCCTGGGCTTCCTCGTAAAGGTCCTGGTCACCCCAGACGTAGCGCCCCTCGAGCATCGCGGTGCGGATGGTGAGGTCGGACTTGGACATGCGCACCATATCGTCGAGCGAGCGGCTCGAATGACCGACCTTGAGCGCCAGGTCCCACATGAAATAGAGCATCGCCTCGATCACCTGCTCGCACCAGGCGGTGTGTTTGATCGGGGTGAGGAAGGCGATGTCGACGTCCGAATGCGGCGCCATCTCGCCGCGCCCGTAGCCGCCCACCGCCATGAAGCACAGCCGCTCGCCCTTCGAGCGGTTGACCGCGGGGTAGACGTGCTTGACGACGTGGTCGTGGATCACGCGCAGCAGCTGGTCGGTCAGGAAGGCCTGCGCCTCGGCGATCTCGTGCCCGGCCGAGGGCTTGTCGGTCAGCCGTCGCTCGATCTCCGCACGTCCGTCGGAAAGGGCCGTGCGCATCGTCTCGACCACGAAGGGGCGCGCCTTGGCCGCGCCGTAGGCGGCAACGAGCTTGTCGATTGTCTGCACCAGTTCGCGTCGATCGATGACGGAGCGCGGGGAGGGAATTCGAATGACACTCATGACTTGCAGCTTCTAGACGGCGCAAACGACAAGAGGAAGTCGGCACGAGGCATCCCTTGCGCCGAACTCCCTCCCGGTGTGCTGCGATTTTTGCAGGATTGGTTTGAAATCGCGACTACCATCAAAGGGGCGGCTATGCCAGAAGGCTCGCAAATCGCCCGCCCATCGGACTTTCCGGTGGCCGTGGCGGCACGTCGTTTGAACGAATCGAAAAGGGTCCAAGGCACTTGTCGCTGACCACTCTGGCCGCTGCGGCCGCCGCGCAGGCACACGAACCGATCTATTGGGTCAATCTCGGGCTCAAGAACTACCTCTTCAAGATCGGCAGTTTCGAGCTGCGCTGGTACTCGCTGGCCTACCTCGCAGGAATCCTGCTGGGCTACTGGCACATCACCCGCATGATCCGCGAGCCCGGCGCGCCGCTCGCGCAGCGCCATGCCGACGACCTGTTCTTCTACTGCACGCTCGGCATCATCCTGGGTGGACGCCTGGGTTACGCGACGTTCTACACCGGCGGCGATACGGGCCTTCCCAGCCTCTGGCTGCACCCGGCCGAACTGGTCAAGCTGTGGCACGGGGGGATGAGCTTCCACGGCGGGCTGATCGGTGTCACGCTGGCGATGGCCTGGGTGTCCTGGCGCAACCAGCTGAGCCTTATCCGCGTGGCCGACTACGTCGCGGTCTGCGTGCCCTTCGGCATGCTGTTCGGACGCCTTGCCAATTTCGTCAACGGCGAGCTCTGGGGACGCGTGGTGACCGGCTACGTGCCCTGGGCGATGGTCTTTCCCGACGCGCCCGACCAGCTCCCGCGCCATCCCAGCCAGCTTTACGAAGCGGGCCTCGAAGGCCTGATGATGATCGCGATCATGCTGCCGTTGTTCTGGAAGACGCGCGCGCGCTTCCGCCCGGGCATGCTCGTGGGCGTCTTCGTCACCGGCATCGCCTGCGCCCGCTTCATCGTCGAATTCTTCCGCGAACCCGACGCGCAGCTCGCCGACTTCGCCCGCCAGACCGGCCTCTCGATGGGCCAGTGGCTGACGATCCCGCTGATCCTGCTGGGCCTTGCGCTTGTCGCCCGGGCGCTGGCCCGCCCCTCGCTGGCAAGCGTGCGCGTGCCGGACGCCGAGGTCTGATGCGCCGCGAAGGGGGCAGGTCATGACCGGTGCGCAAGGACAGGATCGCGAGAGCCTGACCACGATGTTCCAGCGCCTGATCGCCAATTACGGCCCGATCACGCTGCAGCACTACATGGGCGAGGCCAATGCGCGCTACTACGCGGGCAAGGACCCGCTCGGCAGCGGGGGCGACTTCATCACCGCGCCCGAGATCAGCCAGATGTTCGGCGAGCTGATCGGCCTGTGGCTGGCCGACATCTGGATCCGCGCCGGGCGCGACGAGGCGGTGCACTACGTAGAGCTGGGCCCCGGCCGCGGCACGCTGGCCAAAGACGCGCTGCGCGCGATGAAGCGCTACGGGCTCGAGCCGCAGGTTCATTTCGTCGAGAGCTCGACCACGCTCAAGGACATCCAGATCGCGGCGGTGCCGGGCGCGCGGCTCCACGCCGACCTTTCGACCCTGCCGATGGACGGGCCGCTGCTGGTGGTGGGCAACGAGTTCCTCGACGCCCTGCCGGTACGTCAGCTCGTGCGCATTGCGGACGGCTGGCGCGAGCGCATGGTCGATGTCCAGGACGGCCGCTTCCGGCCGGTGGCGGGCACCAAGCCGATGGACGCAGCGATCCCGCCCGCGCTCAAGGACAGCCCGGAAGGCACCCTGATCGAGACCTGCCCCGGCGCGGCTGCGGTGGTCTACGAGCTCGCCGGTCGCCTCGTGCACCAGGGCGGCGCGGCGCTCCTGATCGACTACGGCCACGACGCGCCGCGCACCGGCTCCACGCTCCAGGCGCTGAAGGCGCACCAGCGGGTCGATCCCTTCACCATGCCCGGCGAGGCGGACCTCACCTGCCACGTCGATTTCGCCGCGCTCGCCAATGTCGCGCTGTCGCACGATTGCCGGCACCTGGGCACCGTCACGCAGGGGCGCTTCCTGCGCGATCTGGGCATCGAGGCGCGCGCGCAGGCGCTCGCCAAGGTTGCGCCGCAGCACGAAGCGGCTTTACACCTGGCCAAGGATCGCCTGATCGAGGAGGGGCAGATGGGGGCATTGTTCAAGGTCATGGGTCTGGCGTCGCCGGATTGGCCCGATGGCGCGAGCTTCTGAGGCGCTGGGCGGCCGCGCCGCCGCCGCTTCGACCGCTCCCGACAAGCTGGAAAAGGTGCTGGGCGCGCTCGCGCTCGTCATGCTGGCCTTCGTCGTGGCGGCGGTCCTTCGCGGCCGGGACGAGTGGGCGCGCGTGCCCCTCGTGGTCTGGCTGCACCTCGCCACGATCGTCCTCGCGCTCGCCCTGACCCCGATGCTGCTGTGGCGCGCGCGCGGCACCACGCGCCACCGTGTCCTCGGCTATACCTGGAGCGCGGCGATGCTGGCGACCGCCATCGACAGCTTCCTCGTGCGCATCAGCCACCCCGGGCACCTGGGGCCGATCCACGCGCTTTCGTTCCTGACGCTGGTGCTGGTGCCGCTGCTGGTGATCTCGGCGCGGCGCCACGACGTCTACCGCCACCGCCGCACGGTGCGCGGGCTGATCATCGGGGCGCTGCTGATCGCGGGCTTCTTTACCTTTCCCTTCCACCGCCTGCTCGGCCACTGGCTCTTCGGCTGAAGGGACGGGGCGTCCTTGCCTAGCCGAGGACGGTGACCCGGTTGACCTTCGGGACCTCGCGCACACGAACCGCCGAGAGCCAGGCCTCGAGCGCGTCGAGATCGAGGCCGCCCACGGTGGGATCGGTGCCCTCGGTCAGGCCCGCGAAGCCGTCGCCGCCCTGGTCGAGGAAGGAATTGACCGTCACCCGGTAGGTCGCGTCCATCGCCATCGGCTTGCCGTCGTAGGTGAGGGCACCGATGCGCTGGCCGATGGGCCTGGTCCTGTCGATCGTGTAGGTGACGTTGGCCGAGGGCACCATCACGCTTGGCGAGGGCTTTTCGCCCACGCCGTTCTCGAGGATTGCCTTGATCTGCGCGCCGGTGAAGCTGCGCGTCACCAGCGTGTTGCCGAAGGGCTGGACCGCGAAGATCTGCCCGAATGTGACCGCGCCGTCCTGGCCCGGCTCGACATCCGCGCGCACCCCGCCGGTGTTCATGAACGCGATCTGGGCGCCAGCATCCCTGGTCGCGGCGAGCTGCGAATCGGCGATGAGCTGGTCGAGCGGCCCCCCCTTGCGCTCGCTGTCGGGCCCTGGCCAGTTGCGCGGAGCGCTGCCCGAGAGGTGCCCGACCACGCGCGTCGAATAGGCGCTCGCGGCGTCGGTGTAGCGCTTGACGTAGGCGGCGATGTCGGCGCGCGGCGGCTGGATCGGGACGAGATCGGTGTTGGCAACTTCGCCCTTGGCGGTCGCGTAGGCGGGCGACTGGACGGGCAGGTTGCGCGCACTGGCCGAGACCACGCGGCGCGCCTTGGGATCGATCTCCAGCACCATGCGCGTGACCAGTCGTCCATAGGAGCCCGCGCTGCTGAGCAGCAGCGGATGCGCGTTCGCGCGTGGCATCTGGCAGATATAGGCCTGGTGCGTATGTCCCGAAATCACGACATCGACGCGCGGGTCGAGCTTGGCGAGGATCGGCAGGATGCCGCCGGTAAAGCCGGTGCAGGCATTGGGATCGGAAGTGTCCGCCTGCGCGCCGCCCTGGTGGATGAGCACCAGGATCGCGTCGGCGCCTTCCTTTTCGAGCACGGGCACGGCGCGGTTGATCGCCTCGGCCTCGTCGCCGAAGGTGAGGCCCGCGACGCCGCCGGGCGAAACCAGCGTGGGCGTATCCTTGAGCGTCAGGCCGACGAAGCCGAGAACCACCTTGTTCGCGCCCTCGCCAAAGGTCTTGAGGCCGGTGGCAGGGAACAGCGTCGTGCCGTCCTCGGTGTAGGTGCTGGCCGATAGGTACTTGAAGTTGGCGCCTGCGTACTGTTCGAGCTGGCACGGTTCGCGCAGCGTGTTCTTCGCGCAGCCCCCGTTCTGGACGCGCAGGAGCTCCTTGCGGCCGCGATCGAATTCGTGGTTGCCCACCGCGTTGAAGTCGAGCCCGATGCGGTTCATCACGCCGATTGTCGGCTCGTCGAGGAACAGCGAGGAGGCGAGCGGCGAGGCGCTGATGAGGTCGCCCGCGGTGACGGTGGCCGAATAGCGAAAGCCCTTGCGCAGGCCGTCGATGGCGCTGGCCAGCTCGGCCGCGCCGCCGGCCGGAACCTGCACCGTGCCGCCCTTGCCGTCGGGCCAGGAGACCGTCGCCTTGGGCGGCGCGATGTTGCCGTGAAAGTCGTTGAAGGCCAGCACGCCAACCTCGACGGTGGCCGGCGCGCGCGCGGCCGAGGCGGTCTCGCCGGGGCCGGAGGCGGTGGCGCAGGCGGCGAGCAGCGGGGCAAGGGCAAGCACGGCGCCAAGCGCGCGGGGCGGCAATTTCGGGAAAGTCATGGGGGCGTTCTTATCCAGCGGGGGAAGGGCGGGCAATCGGGGCCTGTTTCAGCGGGCCTGATCTTCGAGGGCGTGCATGTCCTCGTCGGACAGGCCGAAGTGGTGGCCGACCTCGTGGACGACGACATGGGTGACGAGGTCCTCGAGGGTAACGTCGCTCTCGCACCATTCGGCCAGCAGCGGCTGGCGGTAGAGCGTGATGCGCGGGCGGAATTCGCCCGAAGTCCAGATGCTCTCGTCGCCCATCGGGTGGCCATGGTAGAGCCCGGTCAGCTCGAAAGGGTCCTCGAGCCCCAGTTCGCTCAGGGTCTCGGCATCGGCAAATTCCTCGAGGTGCACCGTGATGCCTTCGAGGTGCTCGGCGAAGGGCGCCGGGATGCGCGCGAAGGCGGCAAGGGCCAGGGTCTCGAACTCGGCGGGCGAGGGGGCAGGGCCGAAGCGACGGGTCATGGCGGGCCTATTCGCCCAGGATGCGGGCGATGCCCGTCGCGGTTTCGGGGTGGTAGGTGTCCTTGGCGGCCGCAAAGAGTTCGCGCGCCTTGGCGGGGCCCCAGTCGGCTTGCTGCATCAGGCCCTTGTAGAGCGGATAGACCAGCAACCCGCGCCCGATCCGTCCCACGTAGTCGGCCAAGGCCGGGAAGGCCGGTTCGTAATGGTTGGCGATCGCCAGTTCGAACCAGGCCGACTGGACATAGGCATTTTCCGAATTCGACAGGTTCAGCCCCTTGTCGAGTTCGGCAAGGCGTGCGGGCGTTTCCTCGCGCGGCAACCCGTTGAGGAAGCGCAGCCACTGCTGCGTGCTCCAGCCCTTGGTGTCGATCGCGCCGACCGGACCTCCCGCCTTGAACGCGGTGAGGCGTTCGTCGACGCGCGCCAGCGTCGCGCTCTTCACGTGGACGGCGTTGTCGGGAATGCCCGCCGCATAGGCCCAGCGGTCGAGCTGGAGGTCGAGTTCGAGTTCGGGCTTGCCCTTCAGGAGGTGTTCGCGAAGGTCCTTCAGAAACCCGGCGGTCGTCTGCGGCTGGAAGGCGTGGCGGTCGAAATAGGAGGCGAGGTAGGCGTCCCAGGCCTGGCGGCCGAATTTGGTTTCCAGCATGCGCAGGAAGTTCGAGCCCTTGGTGTAGTCGAGCTCACCCTCGCCGGGGTTGCCGTGAAGGCGCGAGGGCGCGGCGGTCATGCCCGGCTTCATCGCATCGCCCATGCCTTCGATGTCGCGCATCATCGTGTCCCAGTCGAGATCGGCGTACATTGCGGCGCGCTCCTTGCCGTAAAGCGCCTCCATGATGCGGTTCTCGAAATAGGTGGTGAAGCCCTCGTTGAGCCAGGAATCGGACCAGGTCGCGTTGGTGACGAGGTTGCCCGACCACGAGTGCGCGAGCTCATGCGCGACGACATCGGTGTTCGAGCGGTCGCCGGTCACGATCGTCGGCGTCAGGAAGGTCAGCATGGGGTTTTCCATGCCGCCGTAGGGGAAGGCCGGGGGCAGCAGCAGCATGTCGTAGCGGCCCCAGCGGTAGGGACCGTAGAGCGCGCTGGCGGCGTCGATCATCTTCTCGACGTCGGCGAATTCGTGGGCGGCCTTGTCGAGCATCGGTGCCTCGGTCCAGACGCCGGAACGCGGGCCGAGCGCCTTGAACTTGAGGTCGCCCACCGCAAAGGCGATGAGGTAGGGCGGCACCGGCTTGTCCATCCGGAAGCGGAACGCACGGCGCCCGTCGGGCAGCTTCTCGCCGGTGGCGCCCGAGAGCTTTTCCGCGCTCATCACCGCGACGAGATCGCCCGGTACGCGCAAGGTCGCCTCCCAGGTCTGGCGGATGCCGGGGCTGTCCTGGGTCGGGATCCACGAGCGATTGTGGATCGCCTGGCCCTGGCTGTAGAGGTAGGGCTTCGTCTTGCCGAAGGTCATTTCCGGCGGCAGCCACTGCAGCGCCGAGGCCTGGGGCGAGGTGCGGTAGGTGATGCGGACCTGCTTTGCACCTTCGAGCCGGACGGTCAGGGCCGAGCCGAGGTCGTCGTTGTCCTTGGCGCCGAGCGTGTAGGCGAGCGTCTTGCCCTGCCCATCGGTGACCCGCGCGATCGCAAGGTCCTTGACGTCGAGCACGATCGTCGTCGCCTCGGGTGCGGCGAGCACGTCGAGCGTGGCGGTCCCGGCCAGCGTATGGCTCTTGAAATCGACGTCGAGGTCGAGCGCGACGTGGGTGACGCGCGCCTGTTCGGGCTCTGCGTGGGTCCACACGTCCTTCGCCTCGGGGCTCGTCAGAATCGGGGCGGGGGCGGACGCGGGCGCCGTTGCGGCCTGGACCGGGACGGTGCTCGCGAGAAGGGCGCCCAGAAGCGCAGGTGCAAGAAGTTTACGCATCGCGGCAACTTATTGTCGCATTCGGAGAATCGCAAGCCGCGCGCCACGCTGTCGCACAGCTCTGCCAGTCGGGCGTCAGAGCCCCTCGAGCGCCTTGCGGGTGAGCGCTCCCAGTTCCCAGTCGCGGCGATAGGCCTTCCAGTCGCGCTTGATCCGCCGTGCGGCTTCCTCGGCGAAGCAGACCATGTCGTCGACGAGCAAGTCGTGCGGCTCCATCGCGGCGAGGATCGCAGGCTCGACGTCGTAGTCGATCGCGCCCGCGTCGTCCGAACGGGCATGGGCCTGCGCGAGCGCGAAGCCGCAGGCGCGCGCGTAGTCGTGCCAATCCTCTTCGTCGAGCGCGTCGAGGTCCATGTCGTCACGGAAGGGCGCGCGCTCGCGAGTCATGAAGCTTTCGCCCTCGATCTCGACCGCGCCGTAGAACGCATCGCCATTGGGCAGGTGGATGCGCTGCCCTTGCGCGATGCGTTCGGCGAGCTCGCCCGGATCGAGGCCATCGGTGGGCACGAGGCCGTCGAGCGCGCTGTCACGTGCGCGCTTGAATTCGACGATGAGGTCGTCCGAGCCCTCGCCGCCAGGGCCCTCGAGCATGACGTAGAAGCGCGCGAGGCCGAGCGAGGCGGTTCCGGCGCCGTGGCGCAGCGCGACATCCTTGACCTTGAGATCGGCATAGCGCCCGCCCCGCGCAAGCCCGTTGGCCTCGGCGAGCGCGTCGATGTAGCCCTGGAACTCTTCGGTGCGCGAGGAGACAGGTTCGAGGTCCTCGCTCGCGCGAAAGCCCCGGCGATCCTCGCCCTGGTGCTTCTTGAGGAGCCAGGCGTCGCGGCTGCACGCGGCCTGTTCGAACAGGCGCACGATGATCGGCGGGGCGTTGTTCCAGCGCATGACCTCGTGGGCTTCGGTCTCGTGCTCGGCGAAATGGGCGAGGCCTTCAATGTAGCCGCGCAGGAAGCTGGCGGTAACCGCGCGACGCTGCGGCTTCTTCAGGCCTCCGGCGCACTTGGCGGCAAGGTAGAAGCCCGTCGCCCCGCGCTTGAGGTCCCAGCTATAGGGTCCGTAAGTGACCTCGTCGAAATCGTTGACCGAGAAGATCGGCACGTTGTCGCGATTGGGCATGACCCCGAAGTTGCCGGGGTGGACATCGCCCAGCAGGAGGACCTTGGGTAGCGCCGCGTCGGTACCCGCGATGTCGCGGTAGAAGACGAGCGCGGTGCCGCGGAAGAACTTGTAGAGGTCGCCCGCCAGTTCCTCGAACTTGAGCTGCGTGCCCGGAGCGTGGCCGAAGAGGCGCTCGGCGTGGTCCTCTAGAATGGTCGCGCGCACGTGCTCGCGCCGCGCCTGTCCGGTCAGGATGGTCGGGTGGAACACCCCCGCCTCGCAAGCGTAGCGATCGGCGAGGCGCTCATAGGCCGCGGTGCGGTCGGGGCCGCCGCGCTTGGTGTGCGGCTGGCGGGTGCCCGATGGGTCCGTTGCGGCGGGGGCGCAGATGTCTGGGGTCTTCGTGTTCGCCATGAAGGCCAAACACCGCGGCGCGCGCTACGTTCCCGGGGGGCGATCTGGTGCTGGCCAGCGAGGCCGACTGCGCAGATTCTACCCTCGATTATAGGGGGAAAGCTGTATCTATTTGCGCGGATAGCCGTGTTCTACCTAGGTCCACTCTAGTGGAATTTTCATGATTTTTCAAAGGTGGGTGGCTTTTTCGGCAGCAGACTGGCTTTTGCACGCGGGCGTCGCGCGCGCAGAACGTCGAGAGCGCGGCAATCGCCGTGATAACTGCGGGGCAGTCCGGAGTTTCGCCCGGGCCACTTCCGGGATAACCCGCTGTCGTTGCCCGGTCGTCGCAAGCGACGCCAACCTGGGCGTCGGCTTGGGCGGGCTGGTCGCTTGAACCGGGGGGCGGGGCGTGATGCGGGTACTCTCGTGGTGCGGCCCGAGGCGCGCCTTTCGGAACAGGGGGCGCCGTCCTACGCGATGGATCGGGCCCTGATCGTGGATTCTGCCGCTTCCGCTGCGGTGGTGAGGGAAGTGGGCGAGGAGTGTCCCGGTGCGTGCCCGCGGGCGTCCGCTCCCGCGCGCTGGACCGACCACGCCGCGCCGCAGGACAGCCGTGATAGGGGCTTCTTCCGTCAGGCCGCGACCGCCGCGGTACTGGCAACCGGCTTCACGGTGCTCAACGAGTTCTCGGACGCCTTCGAACCCGACGGCGATTATTCGATGCAGGACGTGGCGATGGACGTCGTTGGGGCGGGTTTCTCGGTGCTGCGCAACACGGTGCCGGGGCTCAAGGAAAAGCTCGCCTTCAAGATCGAGATCGTTCCCAACAGTGATTTCTATACCTTCGAGGGCAAGCGGCACCTGTTCGTGGGCGTGGGGCTCAACGTGGGAGAGCTGCTGTTAGGGCGATCGCAATCGCCGATCGGCAAGGCGGCCCACACCGCGCTCGACTACTTGCAGTTGCCCTATACCTCACTGCGCTGCGACACGACGGGCCGGTTCGGCGCATCGGGCCCCCCGCGCTGAGCCGGTTGGCCCGCGCGGGGAGAGCGCCGATCAGATGTCGAGATTGGCGACGTTGAGTGCGTTTTCCTGGATGAAGTCGCGGCGCGGCTCGACCACGTCGCCCATGAGGCGGGTGAAGATCTCGTCGGTGACGTCGGCGTCTTCCACCTTGACCTGCAGCAGTGCGCGGTTCTCGGGGTCGAGCGTGGTCTCCCAGAGCTGCTCCGCGTTCATTTCGCCAAGACCCTTGTAGCGCTGGATCGAAAGGCCCTTGCGGCCTGCGGCCAGCACCTTCTCGAGCAGCTGGCTGGGACGCGCGATGGCATCGGCATCGGCGGTCGGGCGGTGCGCCTCTTCCTCGCCTTCGGCTTCGGCGTCCTCGGCCGAGATCGCTGTCGCGCGCACGAGGCGCGAGACCGCCGAGTAGACGTCGGCGTGTTCGGCGGCGAGCTTGGCCAGCTTGCGCGCCTCGGCGCTGGTCAGGAACGCGGCCTCGATCTTGTGGTTGTCGGTCACGCCGCGCCACAGGCGGTTGACGTCGAGTGCACCGCCCTCGGTCGGGGTCACCGTCCACTTCGCTTCGCTGTCGGAGAATTCCAGCCACTGGGCGGTTTTCTTGTAGGCGGCGGCGCGTTCCTCGGTGCTGAGGTCGGAGGCGAAGGCCCCGGCGAGCGCCAGCGCCTCGATGATCGAGGCGTTGTAGCGGCGCGGCACGAAGCTCATCAGGTTGCGCATGCGGATCGCGTGCTCGACCAGCATCTCGAGGTCCTGGCCCATGCGCGCGCCGCCCGAGGTTTCGAGCACGCGGCCGGAAAGGCCCGCTTCGACGAGGTAACGGTCGAGCGCGGCGTTGTCCTTGAGGTAGACTTCGCTGCGGCCCTTGGCGACTTTGTAGAGCGGCGGCTGTGCGATGAAGAGGTGCCCGGCGCGGATGATATCGGGCATCTGGCGGTGGAAGAAGGTCAGGAGCAGGGTGCGGATGTGCGCGCCGTCGACGTCGGCGTCGGTCATGATGACGATCTTGTGGTAGCGCAGCTTTTCCAGGTTGAAGTCGTCGCGGATGCCCGTGCCCATGGCCTGGATCAGCGTGCCCACTTCCTTGGACGAGATGATGCGGTCGAAGCGGGCGCGCTCGACGTTGAGGATCTTGCCCTTCAAGGGCAGGATCGCCTGCGTCTTGCGGTCGCGGCCCTGCTTGGCCGAGCCGCCGGCCGAGTCGCCCTCGACCAGGAACAGTTCGCAAAGCGAGGGATCGCGCTCCTGGCAGTCGGCGAGCTTGCCGGGCAGGCTGGCGATGTCCATGACGCCCTTGCGCCGGGTCAGTTCGCGCGCGCGCTTGGCGGCCTCGCGCGCGGCGGCGGCGTCGATCACCTTCTGGATGATCGTTTTGGCGGTGGCGGGGTTTTCCTCCAGCCATTCGCTCATCTTGTCGCCCATCAGGCTTTCAAGCGGCTGGCGCACTTCGGAGGAAACCAGCTTGTCCTTGGTCTGGCTGGAGAACTTGGGGTCGGGCAGCTTGACCGAGACGATCGCGGTGAGGCCCTCGCGCATGTCGTCGCCCGAGAGCGAGACCTTTTCCTTCTTCAGCATGCCCGAGCGCTCGGCATAGCCGTTGAGCGTGCGGGTCAGCGCGGCGCGGAAGGCGGCGAGGTGGGTGCCGCCGTCGCGCTGGGGGATGTTGTTGGTGAAGCACAGGACGTTTTCGTAGTACGAATCGTTCCACTGCAGCGCCACTTCCATGCCGATCCCGTCCTTGTCGGCCGAGATCGCGATGGGCGCTTCCATGAGCGCGTGCTTGGTGCGGTCGAGGTACTGCACGAAGGCGCCGATGCCACCTTCATAGAAGAGGTCGTGTTCGGCCGATTCCTCGCCGCGCAAGTCGCGCAGCTTGATGCGCACGCCCGAGTTGAGGAACGCGAGTTCGCGGTAGCGGCGTTCGAGCTTCTCGAAATCGAATTCGGTGACGTTCTTGAAGGTCTCGTGGCTGGCCTGGAAGGTGACCCGGGTGCCCTTCTTGTAGCCGTTCTCGTCGGCGTTGCGCTCGACCTTGGGGGCATCGCCCTTGACGATCAGCGGCGCGACGGCGTCGCCGTGCTCGAAGCGCATCCAGTGCTCCTTGCCCTCGCGCCAGATGGTCAGCTCGAGCCATTCGGAGAGCGCGTTCACGACCGAGACGCCCACACCGTGCAGGCCGCCGGAAACCTTGTAGGCGTTGTCGTCCGAAGTGTTCTCGAACTTGCCGCCCGCGTGGAGCTGGGTCATGATGACCTCGGCGGCCGAGACACCTTCTTCCTTATGCATGCCGGTCGGGATGCCGCGGCCGTTGTCTTCCACCGAGACCGAACCGTCGGCGTTGAGCTCGATCAGCACGAGGTCGCAGTGGCCCGCGAGCGCCTCGTCGATGGCGTTGTCCGAGACCTCGAAGACCATGTGGTGCAGGCCCGAGCCGTCGTCGGTGTCGCCGATGTACATGCCGGGGCGCTTGCGGACCGCGTCGAGGCCCTTGAGGACCTTGATCGAATCGGCGCCGTAGGAGTTGCTGTTCTTCTGGTTTTCGGGTTCGCTAGCCATGACTTGGCTATAGCATCGCGTGGGTCAAACCCAAGCAAAACCGCGCAAGGGTCACCCCTTTTCCACAAGGCTGCGGCGGGTGGCCGCCCTGCCGCGGGCAAAAAAGAGGGCGGTCCATCCGGGCCGCCCGCTGTTCAGTTCGGTTTTTCGGTTCGTCTTTGCGGGCGCGTTCGGGGCGCCTTCGCGTGCGCGATCTCAGGCCAGCGTCAGGGCAAAGCCCAGGGCGCAGATTCCCAGTGCGGCGGCAAAGCCGATCGATTTTCCGACAAGCGTCATGGCATCCTCCTCTTCGTTCCCGATATACGGCCGGTTTTCCCGGCTCGCGGCGAAGACTACGCCTCTTGACGAGGGGCGGCAAGCGAAGTGTCGGCGCAGCACCCTGTACTTTGGGTCGGAGGCGGCATGGACGCGTCACGGCCGAATAAACCCCCTCAAGGATGCGCACAGTGTCTGGACAGCGCGGACCTGTTTGCCTATCGGCCGACCATGAGCATCCAGACCACTGAATCGGTCCTGATTGTCGATTTCGGCAGCCAGGTGACCCAGTTGATCGCACGCCGCGTCCGTGAAGCCGGCGTCTATTCCGAGATCGCCCCGTTCAGCGCCGCAGCCGAAGCCTTCGCGCGCATGGACCCGGTGGGCATCATCCTGTCGGGCTCGCCCGCCTCGGTGCTCGACGCCGACGGCCCGCGCATCCCCGAGGAAATCCTCCAGAGCGGCCGCCCGATCCTGGGCATCTGCTATGGCCAGCAGTCGCTGACCCACCAGCTCGGTGGCGAGGTGACGTTGGGCGATTCGGGTGAATTCGGCCGCGCCTTCATCGAGATCCAGGACGACTGCGCGCTGTTCGACGGCCTGTGGAAGGTCGGCGAGAAGCACCAGGTCTGGATGAGCCACGGCGACAAGGTGACCAAGCTCGCCGACGGCTTCCGCCCCGTCGCCTCCTCGCCCGGCGCGCCTTTCGCGGTGATCGCCGACGACGAGCGCCGCATCTACGCGATGCAGTTCCACCCCGAGGTGGTCCACACCCCCGACGGCGGCAAGCTGCTCAAGAACTTCGTGCGCCACGTCTGCGGCCTTGCCGGCGACTGGACCATGGCCGAGTTCCGCAAGACCAAGATCGCCGAGATCCGCGAACAGGTCGGCGAGGGCCGCGTGATCTGTGGGCTTTCGGGCGGCGTCGATTCGGCGGTGGCCGCGCTTCTCATCCACGAGGCGATCGGCGACCAGCTGACCTGCGTCTTCGTCGACGGCGGCATCCTGCGCATGGGCGAGGCCGAGCAGGTCGTCAGCCTGTTCCGCGGCCACTACAACATCCCGCTGGTCCACGTCGATGCCTCGACGCTGTTCCTCAAGGGCCTCGAGGGCGTCACCGACCCCGAGAAGAAGCGCAAGTTCATCGGCAAGACCTTCATCGACGTCTTCGAGGACGAAGCAAAGAAGATCGGCGGCGCCGAATTCCTCGCGCAGGGCACGCTCTATCCCGACGTCATCGAATCGGTCTCCTTCACCGGCGGTCCCTCGGTCACGATCAAGAGCCACCACAACGTGGGCGGCTTGCCCGAGCGCATGAACATGAAGCTCGTCGAGCCCTTGCGCGAACTCTTCAAGGACGAAGTGCGCGCGCTGGGTCGCGAGCTCGGCCTGCCCGAGATCTTCGTGGGTCGCCACCCCTTCCCGGGGCCGGGCCTTGCCATCCGCATCCCGGGCGAAGTGACGCGGGAGCGTTGCGACATCCTGCGCAAGGCCGACGCGATCTACCTCGAGGAAATCCGCAATGCGGGTCTCTACGATGCGATCTGGCAGGCTTTCGCGGTGCTGCTGCCGGTCAAGACGGTGGGCGTGATGGGCGACGGGCGCACGTATGACAGCGTCTGCGGCCTGCGCGCGGTGACTTCGACCGACGGCATGACGGCCGACATCTACCCCTTCGACGCCGCTTTCCTCAGCCGCGTGGCCACCCGCATCATCAATGAGGTGAAGGGCATCAACCGCGTGGTCTACGACTACACCTCGAAGCCGCCCGGCACGATCGAGTGGGAATGATCGCGCGCAGGCCGTTTGAGGCCACGTGATTCTACGGAAAGGCCCGCGCATGTCGCGGGCTTTTTTGTGGGCGGCTGGCGCGCGCACTTTCGGTGCGGTCCGGGGCTGGCGCGTTGCGCGGTCGCGGGGTAGATTGGACAGGCGCCTGCTTGCGGCGCTCGATCCACGCCCGGACCCGCGATGCCTGCCATGTTCGACAAGGTCATGCATGCCTGGGAGCACTCGCCCCTCGCCGGGCAGGTGCGCCGGATATCGCCGCGCCAGCTTGATCCCGATTACCTTTTCGACGGCGACGACACCCTGTTCAAGCGCGTCGTGCGCGGGGCGCGCTGTTATGGCGAGTACGGCTGCGGGAAGGCGACCGGGTGGGTTCTTGCGCATGCCGCCTGCCCGGTGCTGTCGGTGGACACCTCGGGGCGGGCGGTCGCGCGCGTCGCGCGGGCGAACGCGGCCAACCGGAGGCGCCTGACGATCGCGCAAGTCGATCTCGGCCCGCTCGGGCGTCGGCGTCGGCCACTCGGCTACGCGCACCGCGCGCAGTTCGCCCATTATGTCGACTTTCTCTGGCACCAACCGGAAAAGCCCGAGGTGGTCCTGATCGACGGCAGTTTCCGGGTCTGCTGCTTCCTGACCGCACTCGCCCACGCCAGGGAGGGGAGCTATTTGCTTTTCGACGATTACGTGGGCGAGGCACGCTATCGCCTTGTCGAGGAATACGTGCCCTGTCTCGAGGTCTGTGGGCGGCAGGGGCTGTTCCAAGTCCCGGCGCGCGAGTCGCTCGACCTCCAGCGCCTCGATCAGGACGTCGCGCAATTTCGTTTCGTGCTCGATTGAGTTCCATTCAACCTCGCGAAATGCCGTTTGCCGCGAGCATGGGGCGATCGATGCGGCACCCGCTTGAGCGCTCAAGCACCTGACTGCAGCGCGAATTTACTCCGGAATTTGGCGGATTTCAGTGCTTTTCAGAGTTGCGGGGCACGGCCATGGCGTGGCGAGTGATCGTCGCTAGTACATTTTTGCGCAATCTGCCCGAAAGTTTCTTGCAAATCTTGCAAGCAAGATTGTTGCTTTTGGATTTGCGGAAATTTGGCAAGCGCCTATTTGCGCCTCCCGCGGCCAGCGACAAGCCGATGCTGGCAAGCGACAAAACGAAAAGCACGAAACGTGTTCGCAGGAGTATTGATTATGGCCATTCTTCACCGCACCGTCGGTGTTGCGGCGGCCCTGGGCACCAGTGCCCTGGTCTTCGCGCTGACCCTGGTCTGATCTTCGATCCGACGTCAGAGTCAAAACACTTCATTACCAGGCAAGAGGCGGTCCGATGGGCCGCCTTTAGTCGTTTCGGGCCCGGCAATTCGGGAAACACGACGCGTTAAAAGTCGCAGTGGCCTAGGCCGGGGCGATGGCCGCTGGCGGCACGCGCTCAACCGCGCGGCAATGGAAATTGCCCAGCCCGCGCAAGGTTTCGAGCGCGCCGAGGTCGCCGGCCTGGCGGGTTTCGGTTCGGATCGTCAATTCGCCCGTGCTGCGCGTGAGGGCGGAATCGATCCGGGTGATGCGCCCTTGTTCGTCGCGGCGAGCATCGATCCAGCTGATCGTATCAACGCCGAATTCAATCCTTTCGCACGCCGCGCGGCAGGCGCTGGTGAAGCGTCCGTTCTCGGCGCGGCCGTAGATGGCGCCCCGTTCCTCGTCGATGCGGTAGTAGAGCGTGGTCAGGCCGCGCGCGCTTCGCTGTGACCATTCGAAGACCTGCGAGCCCGGGCATTCGAGGAGATAGGCCGTGCTCTGCGGTGCGCAGCCGCCAAGCAGGCCCAGCGCGGCAAACGATACGAAGCGCGTCATCGGGTCGTCTCCCCCCCCGTGGAAGAGGGGAGGCTAGCCGACCAAGGTTAGCCGATAGCTGCAGGGGGCGCTAGGAAGACGCGCGTAGTCCGCCGTCCGCCCGGGCGGCTCACTTGGCCTTCTTGTAGGGGACGAACTTGTCGAGCGCGACGAAGCCGTTCCACATGCCCGGCGCCATGCGGTCGCGCAGCTGGACGGTGTCCACGCTGCACAGCTGTGAACCCCACAAGCGGGTGACGAGGATGTCGTCGTCGTCGAGCCGTTCGGGGTTTCTGGGCCGATTGACGTAGAGCGTGCTCCCCACGCGGTAGACAATCGCGGTCTTCTTGATGACGGTGGTGTCGGTGGTGCCGGAATGGGGAATGCAATTGACCGGCTCGCCCGCAGTGCGTCCTTCGAGCATCTTGGCGAGTTGCTCTTCGCCGGTGAGCTGGGGCTTGGCCATCGCGGCCGGGGCAAAGGCCAGGCTGGCGGCGGCGATCGCGATGGTGCATGCGGCGGACGTGGATTTCATGGTTCTCGACTCCAAGTGCCTTCCCCTTGTTCCCCGCCATCCTAGGCGGGGCTTCTGAACCCAGGCTGACCGGATCGAGGTGACCGGCGCCGTTTCCGGCGAGCGGTGGGCGATTCGGGCCCTCAGGCGGTTCCGCCGACCGTCAGGCCTTCGACCACGAGCGTGGGCTGGCCCACGCCCGCAGGCACGCTCTGCCCGCCCTTGCCGCACACGCCGATGCCGCGGTCGAGCTCTAGATCGTTGCCGATGCCGGTTACGCGGGTCAGAACCGAAGGGCCGTCGCCGATGATCGTCGCGCCCTTGATCGGCGCGCCCAGCTTGCCGTTCTCGACCATGTAGGCCTCGGTGCACGAAAACACGAACTTGCCCGACACGATGTCGACCTGACCGCCACCGAAGTTCTTGGTGTAGATGCCCTTCTTGACCCGGCTGAGCAGTTCGGCGGGATCGTCGCGGCCCGATTTCATGAACGTGTTGGTCATGCGCGGCATCGGCGCGTGGGCGTAGCTTTCGCGTCGGCCGTTGCCGGTGGGCGCGACGCCCATCAGGCGCGCGTTGAGGCGGTCCTGCATGTAGCCCTTGAGGATGCCGTCCTCGATCAGCACGGTTTCCTGGGTGGGGGTACCCTCGTCGTCGATCGAGAGCGACCCGCGCCGGTCGGCGATCGAGCCGTCGTCGACGATGGTGACCCCGGGCGCGGCGACACGCTCGCCGATCCGTCCTGAGAAGGCCGAGGTGCCCTTGCGGTTGAAGTCGCCCTCGAGGCCGTGGCCGACTGCCTCGTGGAGGATCACGCCGGGCCAGCCCGGGGCCATGATCACGGTCATTTCGCCAGCCGGCGCATCGATGCTCTCGAGGTTGACCAGCGCCTGTTCGAGCGCGCCGTCGATCGCCTGGTTCCAGTTCTCGGGGCGGAACAGGTCGTCGTAGAGCCAGCGCCCGCCCATGCCGAACGAACCGGTCTCGCGCCTTCCGTTGCTTTCCGCGACGATCGAGACCGAAAGGCGCACCAGCGGGCGCACGTCGGTAGCGATGAAGCCGTCGGGGCGCACGATCTCGACCACCGACCACGAGCCCGAGAGGCTGGCGCTGACTTGCGCCACCCGGGGATCGCGCGCGCGGGCGGCCGCGTCGATCGTCTCGAGCAGCTTCACTTTTTCGCCAAAGCCCACCAGGTCGAGCGGCGAGGCGTCGGTGTAGAGATGGCGGTTGCTCTTGAGCGGGGCGGGGGCCTTTGGGCCACGTGCGGGATCGAGCAGTTGCAGCGTCTCGCCGGCGCGGCGGATGGCCTTGGCCGAAATCTCGTTGGCGTGGGCGAAGCCGGTCATCTCGCCCGACACGCCGCGCAGGCCGAAGCCTGCGTCGCGCGAATAGTCGGCGGTCTTGAGCCGGCCGTCGTCGAAGCCGAAGGCCTCGCTCGCCACGAACTGCATGTAGAGTTCGCCGTCCTCGCAGGTGCGCAGCGTTTCGGCGGCGAGCGCCTGCGCCTCTTCGGGTGAGAGATGGCGGTAGAGCAGCGAGCGGGGGTCAGCGGAAGACGACATCGTGCCGATATAGGCGCGCGCGGGCCGTTGCGAAAGGTCGCAAGGCGCATTGCACGCGATTCGCCGTGAAGGCCGCCCCCCGCAGGGCGGCTAGTTGTACGTGAAGGCGGTCACGACGTCGTGGCGCGTCTCGCACTTGAACGTCATCTTCTTGATCTTGGTGGTGCCGTCCTTCTGGCGCAGCGCGACGTCGACTTGCGCGCGCACGGCGGCGCGGCCGTCGTCCTTCTTGTCGGTGTCCTCGACCTTGCGCATCGAAACGTCGACGGCGCCGAGTTTCTCGCCGCGCACCTTGGCCTCCTTCATGCAGGCGGCGACAGCGGTGTCGCGCGCGTCGGCGTCGGCGGACATGGAGTCCTGGGCGAGGGCGTGGTTGCTGAGGGCAAGTCCCAGCAGCAGCGCTTTCGCGCTCACGTAGGTCATCCAGCGATCGTAACGCATTCTAGCCTCCATTCTCGGGCGGGAATGCGCGGACATTGTGCTGTCTCGGGAGCTACGCCTATCGGGGCCGGCCCGAGTAGCGTACGGCGACAACCCTTGGCGGGCACGGCTCAAGTTCTTGGCGGGCCGCAGGATTCGGAAACTGGAAAAGGGCCGGTGCGAAGCCGGCCCGGGTTGCCCTCAGGCCGCCTGCTGGTCGGCCGGGCCGCCCTTGAGCACGAAGCGGCGGTCGCAATAGCCGCACTCGACGTAGCCCTTCTCGTCGATCTCGAGCCAGACCCGGGGATGGCCAAGAGCGGCTCCGCCACGGATGTCGGTGGCCCCGTCGCAGGAGACGCGGTGGGAATCGGTGAATACGGTTTCGGGCGCGTTCGTCATGAACCGTGCCTCTATCAGCGAGTTGTTTCGATTTCCAGCGCCAAACATGCACTTTGTACCCGTGCGGCATCGCGTTTCTACCGCAGGTCTGGGGCAGGGTGGCCTCGGGGCAATGGCCTTCCCGGTGCGCGCTCGGGACTTTACCTTGTCGCAAAGCTGGCCCACATGGGGCCGCATGACTGCTTCCTCCCCGGCTTCCAGCCCCGCCATCTCCATCCGTGATCTCGTCAAGCGATATGCCGCAGTCGGCAAGGCCGAGGCCAAGCTGGCCCTGAAGGGCGTCAGCTTCGACGTTCCGCAGGGCGAGATCTTCGGCCTGCTCGGACCCAACGGGGCGGGCAAGTCGACCCTGATCAACATCATGGCCGGGCTTGTGCGCAAGACCTCGGGTACGGTCGATATCTGGGGGCACGACATCGACCGCGACCAGCGCAACGCCAAGCGTGCGATCGGCATCGTGCCGCAGGAAATCGTCTTCGATCCCTTCTTCACTCCCTTCGAGGTGCTCGAGAATCAGGCGGGCTTCTACGGTATCACCAAGCATCTGCGCCGTTCCGAGGAACTGCTGCGCGCGGTCCACCTGGCCGACAAGCGCGATGCCTATGCGCGCAGCCTGTCGGGAGGCATGAAGCGGCGTCTGCTCATTGCCAAGGCGCTGGTGCACCAGCCTCCGGTGCTCGTACTCGACGAGCCGACGGCGGGCGTCGACGTGGAATTGCGGCGTCAGCTCTGGGAACTGGTGCAGGAGATGAACCGTGAGGGCGTGACGATCGTCCTCACCACCCACTATCTCGAGGAAGCCGAGGAGCTGTGCGACCGCATCGCGATCATCAACCACGGCGAACTGATCACCAACAAGCCGACCCGCGACCTGGTCGGCATGGCGCGCGAGAAGGTGCTGTTGCTGACGCTCGACAAGCCGGTTGCCGCGCTTCCCGATCATCCCGGCTTCATCAAGTGTCGCCAGGTCGGCGAGAACGGGCTCGAGATTACCTACGACAAGGACCGCACGAATGCGGGCGAGCTGCTTTCCGCGCTTCAGGCGCAAGGGCTGTCGGTGATCGACGTGACAACGCGCGAGGCGGATCTCGAGGATGTCTTTGTCAGCCTGACGGCTTCGGCGCTCTGAACACGGGCGCGGGCTTTGGTCCCGCGCGCCGGTGAGCGGCAGCGCCTCACTTCGGTGTCGGTGTGGCGCCCTGGGGTTCGTCGTCCAGCCAATCCTTTAGCCAGACGTTCTTCTTGCGACGGCGAATCGGGGCGTTGCACTGCGTGCAGGTGGAAACGAAGTGCTTGCCGTCCCATTGCGCGTGCTCGCGATCGGGCGTGTGCCGGTTGAGCCAGCACAGGGGAATGGCGCTAATCGTTCTCCTTCTGGATGTGGATGCTTTGGTTCTGGTCATAATTGCTGCAATTCTCGATCTACGGCGGTCATCAGCCATTCCTGTCCACGGACGGGAAGCGGCGTTCGGCAATGCGTATAGGTTTGGAATTCCGAACTATTGGGAGTGCAATTCAGAATCTTGTTTCTAAACGGTTTTTGGGACCGAAGCTGCGCCTGCACGACGAAGTGTGAGCGAAGACGTCCATTTTGCTGACCCGAAAGCGATGCGACAATCGGTTGTACTGGATTAGCTCCAGTTTGATTGGAAATATCTATATTGGTTCCGATTCTGCAATGCAACAAAAGACATCTGCGTAAGCCAGATATCTTGCGAATGTTGCGCCGCCCCGGCAAGGAGGCGCGATGCAGGATAATGCCACAAGTAACGCGCCTTATGACGTCATCGTGATTGGCTCGGGCGCCGCGGGTCTCACCGCGGCGCTGGCGCTCGCCGAGCGCCTCCGGGTCCTGGTCCTGGCCAAGGGTGGACTGGACGGCGGATCGACGGCCTGGGCGCAAGGCGGAATTGCCGCCGTTCTCGACCAGGGCGACACGTTCGAGGAACACATCCACGATACGATGGTCGCCGGAGCCGGGTTGAACCGGCGCGAGACCGTGGAGTTCGTGATCGAGCGGGCACCGCATGCGATTGCCCGCCTGCTTGATCTGGGCGTACCGTTCAACACCGAGGGCGGCGAGCTGCACCTCACGCGCGAGGGGGGGCATTCGCACCGCCGCATCGTCCACGTCAACGATGCCACCGGCTGGGCGGTGCAGGAGGCGCTGCTGCGCGCGGCGCACGCCAATCCGAACATCACGCTCCTGCCGGGGCGTTCGTGCATCGACCTGATCACCGGGCGCCACGAGGAACGCTATTCGGGTTCGGGCCGGGTCTGGGGTGTCTACGCGCTCGACGAAGTGAGCGGCAAAGTCGAGGCGCACACGGCACGCGCGACGATCCTGGCGACCGGTGGGGCCGGGCGCGTCTACCAGTTCAGCACCGCGCCGCGCGGGGCGACCGGAGATGGCATCGCCATGGCCTGGCGCGCGGGCGCGCGCGTCTCGAACATGGAGATGATGCAGTTCCACCCGACCTGCCTCTATAACCTGGAGGTCAAGAACTTCCTCATTACCGAGGCGGTGCGCGGCGAGGGCGGCCATCTCAGGCACCCGGTGACCGGGCACCGCTTCATGCCTGACTACGACGCACGCGCCGAACTTGCCCCGCGCGACATCGTGGCGCGCGCGATCGATGACCAGATCAAGCGCTACGGCCTCGATTTCGTGCATCTCGACATCAGCCACAAGCCGCCCGAATTCGTGCGCGAGCATTTCCCCAACATCCACGAGAAGCTGCTTTCGCTCGGCATCGACATGACGAAGGAGCCGATCCCGGTGGTGCCCGCGCAGCACTACACTTGTGGAGGCGTGCTGATCGATCTCGACGGCAAGACCGACCTGCCCGGGCTCTACGCGGCGGGCGAGTGCACCGAGAGTGGCCTGCACGGGGCCAATCGCCTCGCGTCCAATTCGCTGCTCGAATGCTTCGTGTTCGGCGATGCGGCGGCGAGCCACATCCTCGACCACTGGGACGCCTTCGACGCGCCGCCGCCGGTACGCGGCTGGGACGCGAGCCGGGTGACCGATTCCGACGAGGAAGTCGTCATCAAGCAGAACTGGACCGAGATCCGTCGCTTCATGTGGAACTACGTGGGGATCGTGCGCACGACCAAGCGGCTCGAGCGCGCCATGCACCGCATCCAGATGCTGAATGGCGAGATCGAGGAATACTACCGCCACTTCCGCGTTTCGACCGATCTCATCGAGCTGCGCAACCTGCTCCAGTCCGCCGAGCTGATCGTGCGTTCGGCGCTTCGGCGCAGCGAGAGCCGCGGACTGCACTTCACGCTCGACTTCCCCGCGACCGGGGCCGAGCCTCACGACACGGTGCTCGTCCCCTGAGGCTGGGCCGGGTGATCCGGGCCGTCCGGCCCTGCGGGATCACATCCCGATGTGGAGCACGTGGCCGAGGAAAATCAGCACCATCGCGCCCAGGATCGAGGCAAGGCAGCCGGCGCGGTTGAAGTCGCGGCTCCCGCGTGAGGTGACGAGGCCGGCGACCAGCGAGCCGCCGATGCCCAGCAGGATCGTCGCGATCCACGACATCGGTACGTCGCCGGGATAGAAGAAGCGGGCGAGAATGCCGATGACGAGGCCGCTGATGATGGCGCCGATGATGTTGAACATGGTCGTCTCCTTGCTGGTGGCCCGAGGGGACCTGAATGGGGGCCTAGTGGGGCCTGGTGGGGCCGGGCGGGATCGCGGGATGAAAGTCGCGCGCGGCCTCGCGGTTGCATGGCTGGGGCAGGTAGGCATCGTCTTATCGTCGCACCGCCAATGCGCGCCGACCGACACCTTGCACCGCCGCGCGCTGCGACTCATGTCCGGCAGGTGCGGCGTGCGGGGAGGCGTTCAACGCAACATCTGGTGCCATTTGCACGCTTGGCTGGGCACAACTTGTGGTTCCTTGGCTTGACTCTGGCGGTCTCGGGACTCGCTCTGTCGCATATCTGATTCGTTTCGTCGGCAAATTTTGTGGAAAAAAATATAGACTTGGCGGACCGATTTTAGCTTGCGTTCGATCTAGTCGAAGGACTTCTCACGCGTCGCTGCGGGTTGCCGGGCTGGCGGTCGGTCGATGGACCCGTCGCGGGGCGCCGGGCCCCCTCTTGCGCTACATCGCAGAAACGGCACTATGGGTTGTGGCGCTTCGGCGGATGAACCTCTAGACCTTGATCGATCGCGGAAACTGTCCGCGTGTCGCTTCGAATGCGATTTCGAGGTCTCTGGTTCGATTCCCCCGGACGCCGACGGGTCGGGCGCGGGGGCTTAATGTTCTCCTTTTGTGCTGAGCGTGGTAGGCTGGGGTGCCCCGGTCGATTCGTTCGAGCGCCGCTGCGGGCCCGTGCGGAACACATCGGGTCGTCCCTTAGGGATGGCTCGCCAACCAATGGGGCTTGCAAGTGGATTTCAGGAACGGAAACGAGGACCGGATCGATAGCGCCGACCTTGGCGCCAACGCCGCGGACACGCTCGAGACCCCGTCGGTCACGGCAGGCAACATGAACAAGGAGACGGGCGTGAGCCCGGCAATTGCAATGGACAAGTCGGATACGGCAAGCGCGGATCTGGTTTCCGCGGCCGCCGCGGCATCGGCCGCCGCAGCCGCTGTGGCGGCCACGCAGAAGATCGATTCCAAGTCGATCAACCCGCGCCGCTTCAAGATCACGACCAACGCCGAGCGCGATGCGCTGCTGACCGAGTTCGGCAAGGAAACGCTCGAGGACCGCTACCTTCTGCCTGGCGAGAAGTACCAGGACCTCTTCGCGCGCGTCGCCGACGCCTACGCCGACGACGAGCCGCACGCGCAGCGTCTCTACGACTACATCTCCAAGCTCTGGTTCATGCCCGCCACGCCCGTTCTCTCGAACGGCGGCACCGGGCGCGGCCTTCCCATCTCGTGCTACCTCAACTCGGTGGAAGACAGCCTGGAAGGCATCGTCAACACCTGGAACGAGAACGTCTGGCTCGCCTCGCGCGGCGGCGGCATCGGCACCTATTGGGGCAACGTGCGCGGGATCGGCGAGCCGGTCGGCCTCAACGGCAAGACCAGCGGCATCATTCCCTTCGTGCGCGTGATGGACTCGCTGACGCTGGCGATCAGCCAGGGCTCGCTGCGCCGTGGCTCGGCCGCGTGCTACATCGACGTCTCGCACCCCGAGATCGAGGAATTCCTCGAGATCCGCACCACCACGGGTGACTTCAACCGCAAGGCGCTGAACCTGCACCACGGTGTGCTGCTTTCGGACGAGTTCATGGAAGCGGTGCGCGACGGCGCCAAGTTCGACCTCAAGAGCCCCAAGGACGGCGCGGTGCGCTCCACGGTCGATGCGCGTTCGCTGTTCCAGAAGCTGGTCGAAGTGCGCCTGCGCACCGGCGAGCCCTACCTCGTCTTCTCCGACACCGTGAACCGAATGATGCCCAAGCATCACCGCGATCTGGGCCTCAAGGTCTCGACTTCGAACCTGTGTTCGGAAATCACGCTGCCCACCGGCCGCGATCACCTGGGCAACGACCGCACCGCGGTGTGCTGCCTCTCCTCGCTCAACCTCGAAACCTGGGAAGAGTGGAAGGGCGAAAAGCGCTTCGTCGAGGACGTGCTGCGCTTCCTCGACAACGTCCTGCAGGACTTCATCGAGCGCGCGCCCGACGAGATGGCCCGCGCCAAGTACTCGGCCGCGCGCGAGCGTTCGGTGGGCATGGGCGTCATGGGCTTCCACTCCTACCTGCAGAAGAAGAACATCGCCTTCGAGAGCGCGATGGCCAAGGCCTTCAACCTTCAGATGTTCCAGTACATCAACCAGAAGGCCAACGAGGCCTCGATGCTGCTGGCGCAAGAGCGCGGAGCCTGCCCCGACGCGGCCGACCAGGGCGTGATGGAGCGTTTCAGCTGCAAGATGGCGATTGCGCCCACCGCGTCGATCTCGATCATCTGCGGCGGCACTTCGGCCTGCATCGAGCCGATCCCGGCCAACATCTACACCCACAAGACGCTTTCGGGCTCGTTCGTGGTCGAGAACCCGTACCTCAAGAAGCTGCTCGCCGCGAAGTCGAAGGATTCCACCAACGTGTGGAATTCGATCCTCGAGCACGGCGGTTCGGTCCAGCACCTCGACTTCCTCTCGCCGGAGGAAAAGGCGGTGTTCAAGACCAGCTTCGAGATCGACCAGCGCTGGCTGCTCGAATTCGCGGGCGATCGCACCCCCTACATCGACCAGGCGCAGTCGCTGAACCTGTTCATCCCCGCCGACGTCGACAAGTGGGACCTGCTCATGCTGCACTACCAGGCGTGGGAAAAGGGCATCAAGTCGCTCTACTACCTGCGTTCCAAGTCGGTGCAGCGCGCCGGTTTCGCGGGCTCGGGCGGCGTCGAGGCGGACAACACCTCGATCGCGCCCAAGTTCGAGATCGGCGAGACGACCGACTACGACGAGTGCCTTGCCTGCCAATAAGGCGCTGCCCGTAAAGGCTAGCCACCAAGGCATGGCCTGGAGGCAAACAGGAAAGCCCGGCATCTCGCGAGAGGTGCCGGGCTTTCCTGTTCAGAACCTCGCTCGCGAGGCTGGTGCCTGGAGCGGTCGATGAGATCGCATCTGATCGATCGCTCCAGTCCCTTGTTTTTACGCATTTTCGGAAACGTCAGGTGATTCCGCCTGACTCGAAAATGCTCTAGTTGGCGCCCGCGCCGATGGGTATGGGCGTGCCGGCCTTGAGGTAGACGCGGTTGTCGTCGATCTTGTCGACGTTCTCCAGCGCGATGAAGTGGTGCGCGCCGTCCGAACTGTCGGAGCGGGTCAGCTTGATTTGGTCGTCCTTGACGTCGTCGACGGTGCCGACATGGCGACCATCGGTGTCGGTGACTTCCATGTGCTCGTGGATGCGCAGCTTCTCGAACATAAGCTCTCTCCTTTTGCGTTTTCGATCAATTGCTTGATACTAGGACAACGGGGCTGGGGCGGGGTTCGTTCCGGGACCCGTCGCGCCCGGGCAACGCCTCGTGGAATCGCGGCGTCTTACCAATTGAGACAAATTGCGGCTTGAGGCCGGGGCGGGCCTGCGCTTTTCCGGAGGCCACAACGCAGAGATATCGAATGGAAAAGGGGTACGAATTTACCATGCGCAAATGGCACCGATGGCTTTCACTCTTCTTCGGCGTTTTCATGCTCTGGATCGCGGCAACCGGCGTGCTGAGCCAGGTCGCGGTGCTCTGGCCGGGCGGCGCCCCCGACGCGGCGGCGCAGGCGGCTGCGGCTCCGCCGGCGGGCTTCGAGTGCCCGCAAGGCTGGCGCTGCATGCCCCCGCGCGGCGATGCGAGCGGCATTCGCGGGATGGTCGGCCTGTTCCACCACCTCCACTCGGGCGAAACGTTCGGCCCGCTCGGCACCGCGATCTCGCTGCTCTCGGGCCTTGCTTTGGTGTTCTTCTCGATTTCGGGCATCTGGCTCTACGTCCAGATGTGGCGCTTTCGCAAGAATCGCAGCCTCGCGCCGCGCTGGTTCTGGAAATAGGCGCACTTCGCCGCGACAACGCCGCTCGACGGCGCAATGACGCAAAAAGGGGCCCGGATCAGGCGATCCGGGCCCCTTTTTGCGCAAATCGGTGGTAAAGGGTGTGTCAGCCTTCGCCAGCCATGCCGAACATGGCATCGCCCCGGTCGCTGAGGAGAAGGCCCTGTTCGCCCACCCCGTCGACCTGGCTCAATTCGATGAAGCCATGGCCGCCGTCACCGGCCAGCATGATTTCTTCGCCCTTCATGCTTTCGACCTGGCCCAGGCACGTGCCTTCGGCGTCGATCACGTTCATGCCCTTGCGGATGGTGCCGACGACAGTCGTCCAGACGGTTTCGGCGGGGTCGGGGGCGGGGTGCAGGTTCACGGTCATGGCGCGCCTTTCGTGGGATGCGAAAAATTCGCTTCGGGCTATGCCAAGGCAACGCGACGGTGGCCCCGCGGGTTCCCGGGGCGGGCCCGTTTCGGCGGCCTCAACGGGCTTGCATCAAGCTTCTGCGGCGAGTCGCGCCTTCCCGGGCAGGCACTAGGTCTAGCGTCGGAATTCTTGACGGTGCGCTAGATATATGATTCCTCGTTCTTAAATCTGTGCAAAATTGCTTTCGGCCCCTGCCCAAGTGGGGGGTAGAATGGCTATCGAGTTTGCTCCGCGACGGCCTGGCCCAAGCGGGCCGAAACATAGCCAAAATTGAACAAGGGGACGTAAGCGCTGTGCCTCGCGGTGTTTGCGTCCTGTCGCCCAGAATCGACAATCCATCGGAGTGAGTCGCCCATGCCCCTTCTCGACGCGCGCAAGACCTACAAGCCTTTCGAGTACCCCTGGGCTTACGACTACTGGAAGCGCCAGCAGCAGCTGCACTGGCTGCCCGAGGAAGTGCCGCTGGGCGAGGACTGCCGCGACTGGGCGCAGAAGCTCTCCGAGCACGAGCGCAACCTGCTCACGCAGATCTTCCGCTTCTTCACGCAGGCCGACGTCGAGGTGCAGGACTGCTACCACGAGAAGTACGGCCGCGTGTTCAAGCCGACCGAGATCAAGATGATGCTCACCGCCTTCTCCAACATGGAGACGGTGCACATCGCGGCCTATTCGCACCTGCTCGACACGATCGGCATGCCCGAGAGCGAGTATGGCATGTTCCTTGAGTACTCCGAGCTCAAGGACAAGCACGACTATTTGCAGAAGTTCGGCGTCGATTCGGACGAGGACATCGCGCGCACGCTGGCCATGTTCGGCGGCTTCACCGAGGGCGTGCAGCTCTTCGCCAGCTTCGCCATGCTGATGAACTTCCCGCGCTTCAACAAGATGAAGGGCATGGGCCAGATCGTCTCGTGGTCGGTGCGCGACGAATCGCTGCACTGCGAGGGCATCACCCAGTTGTTCCACGCCTTCACCAAGGAGCGCGGTTGCCTGACCAAGGCGGTCAAGGACGACATCGCCGACGTCTGCCAGACCACCGTGCGCCTGGAAGACAACTTCATCGACCTCGCCTTCGAGCAGGGGCCGGTCCCGGGCATGACCGCCAAGGACATCAAGAAGTACATCCGCTTCATCGCCGACTGGCGCCTTGACCAGCTGGGCCTCAAGCCGATCTTCATGATCGAGGAGCACCCGCTGCCCTGGCTTCAGCCGCTGCTCAACGGCGTCGAGCACGCCAACTTCTTCGAAACCCGCGCGACCGAGTACTCCAAGGGCGCGACGCGCGGCGACTGGAACACCGTGTGGTCGAACTTCGACTCGCGCAAGAAGGTCAAGGCCAACGACGAGGCCGAGGATGATGGCAGCGAGCCGGGCCTGTTCGAGGGCACCCAGGCGGCCGAATAATCCCGGAAACGGCGCCATCGCTCCCAAGGGGCGGTGGCAAGTCCTTGCGAACACGCGTCAAATGGCACCAGCGCAACCAACGCTGGTGCTTTTGCGTTTTACCGGCAGATCCCCTTCGCCAAAGGAGCTGCCTTATGTTCCGTAATGCCCGTAATGGCCTGGCGCTGGCGCCGGCCCTGTTCGCTGCCCTGACCGTCGCCGCCACTGCGAGCCCCGCGCTCGCCCAGGACGGCCGCATCGCCCGCACCGACGTCGAAGTCGCCAAGGCGATGGCCAATCCCCACGTCCAGATGGTGCGCAACATCTCGCACCGCGAACTCACGCCCGGCACGCCCATCGTCGAAAGCGACGGCACGCTGATCGGTACCGTCGAGAAGGTCGTGGGCGCGACGATCACCGTGGGCGACGGCAACGACCTCTACGAGATTCCGATCGAGCAGCTCTACGCCTATTCGAACGGTGGAGGGGAGGACCACTTCGCCAGCCGCCTGCCCAAGGCCAGGCTCGAGCCGGTCACCCGGCTCGGCGGCTAGATCGGCGCGCCTAGATCGTCCACGAGTCCGGGTTGGGCATCGGCTCGCGCTTCTGCGCGCGCAGCAGGCTCAGCACGGTGCGCACGATGACCAGCACCGAGACCGCGGGCAGGATCAGGAAACCGATCAGCACGACCATCAGCAAGACCCCCAGGATCCCGCCGGCAAGGCCGATCCAGAAGGTGTTGATGAGATATTGGTAGTGGGACAGTTCCCAGTCCGATTTGGCTTCGCCCCGCCACACGAAGGCGAGGACGACACCGATGATCGCGGTCACGCCGGTCAGGAACGAGGCGAAATAGAGCAGGCAGATCACGGTCGGGTTGTTGAACTCGAAACCCGAACTCGAAGCGCCGGATCGCTGGTCGAAGTCGCTCATGCTCTCTCTCCTTGCCGCCAGGTGAAGTCGACAAGGTGACGCATCGTGCTGATGGCGGCAAGAGCGCTGGCCGAGCGGCATGGGGCTCCTGCCGAGCCGCCATGCCGTTCGTCCGTTCGTCGAGCCGTCAGGACAGGCCGAGGAAAAGTCCGGCGAGCGCCGCGCTCATGAGGTTGGAGAGGCTGCCAGCCGCCAGCGCGCGCACGCCCAGCTTGGCGATGATCGGGCGCTGGTTAGGGGCAAGGCCCCCGGTGACCGCCATCTGGATCGCGATCGAGGAGAAGTTTGCAAAACCGCACAAGGCAAAGGTGATCACCGCCACGGTGCGCGCCGAAAGCCCGGTGTCGGCGCCCAGGTCGATAAAGGCGACGAATTCGTTGAGCACGATCTTGGTGCCGAACAGGCTGCCCGCCTGCAGCGCCTGATGCCAGTCGGGTGTGGCGAGCAGGTAGAAGATCGGGGCGAAGATGTAGCCGAGCAGGCCCTGGAAAGTGACGCCGGGGAAACCGAGCAGCGATCCGGCCCAGCCGATGAAGCCGTTCGCCAGCGCGATCAGCGCGACGAAGGCAAGCACCATCGCGCCGACTGCAACCGCCAGCTTGACGCCGGTCTGCGCGCCTTGCGAGGCGGCCATGATGATGTTGGCGGGTTGCTCTTCCTCGTGCTCGACCGGCTCGACCTCGTCGATGTGGACGCCGGGAAGGTGGGTCACGTCGTCGCGGTTGAGCGCGGCGGCGGCCATCCCCGCGGGCGGGGTGGTGCCCCCGTGCACGTCGACGCTGTCGGCCGGACGGTGCAGCGGGTCGGGCATGATCATCTTGGCCATGAAGATGCCGCCCGGTGCCGACATGAAGGCGGCCGCCACCAGGTAGTCGATGCGGATGCCCATCGAGGCGTAGGCGGCGAGGATCGTGCCCGCGACGCCCGCCAGGCCCACGCTCATCACGCAGAACAGCTGCGAGGGATTGAGGTTGGCGAGGTAGGGGCGGATCACCAGTGGGCTCTCGCTCTGGCCAACGAAAATGTTCGAGGCCGCGCACAGGCTTTCCACCTTGCTGATGCCGGTCACCTTCTCCAGCCCGCCGCCGATCCAGCGGATCACCTGCTGCATGATGCCCAGGTAATAGAGGACCGAGATCAGCGAGGCGAAGAAGATGATCACCGGCAGCGCGGAGATCGCGAAGCTGGCGCCGCCGATCTCGGGTTTGGCGAGCGGTCCGAACAGGAAGTTGGTGCCTTGCGCGGCGTAGCCCAGCAGGCTTTCGACGCCCGAGGCGGCGCCCCGCAGCATGCGGTTGCCGAGCGGCACGTAAAGCACGAGCGCGGCGAGCCCGGCCTGCAGCGCGAAGGCCGCGCCCACCACGCGCAGGCGGATCGCCTTGCGGTCGCTGGAAAGCAGGAAGGCGATGGCCATGATGATTGCAATGCCGATGAGGCTGTAGACGACGTGCATCGAGACACGCTTCTCCGTATTCGTGCGTGTGGGGAATCGGCGGAACCTAGAGCCGGATGTGCAAGACGGCTAGTGCAATTGTCCCGGGGTCGTTAGAGGACCTTCATGCGCCAGCCCGAACCCGCCTCGATCAGCCTTCCGCGTTCCCTGTTCATCTTCTCGCTCCTCTACGGCGGCCTCGTCGTGCTGGCGGGCGTCCTGGGGACCAAGCTGGCCTCGCTCGGGTCCTGGCCGGTGCTGGGCGACCTCGCGGTCGAATCGGGCATCTTCGCCTTCCTGTTCCTCGTCGTGCTGTCGAGCGCGGTGGCCGAACTGCATGGCCGCGCGATCGCCAACCGGCTGATCCGCTACGGCTTCATCCCGCTCATCGTCTCGATGGTGCTGATCACCCTGGTGATCCACGTGGTGCCGCCGGCCACGGGCATGTGGGACGACCAGGAGGCCTTCGCGCGTCTGCTGGGGCAGGGCGCGCGCATGCAGTTTGCCGGGCTCGTCTCCTATGGAGTATCACAGACGCTCAACGTCTACCTTTTTGCGCGGCTCGCCGGGGATCGCCTGGGCCGCGAGCGCAGTGGTGTGCTGCTGCTGCGCGCCTGGCTGGCCGGCATGCTTTCGCAGGCGGTCGACACGGTGATCTTCATCACCATCTCGTTCATCGGCAAGGACCTGCCCCTGCTCGCGATCATGGAGGGGCAGATCATCTCCAAGCTGGTGCTCTCGACGATCATGGTGCCGCCGCTGATCCTGTTCTTCGTGCGCTTCGGGCACTGGCTCGATCGCCCGTCCCGGACATAAGCGGATCCGGCTGGCTTCGACCGCGCGCCAAGTGTTGCGCGAAAGCTTGCGAAAAGGGGCATAAAAGACCTTCAATTCCGCGCCCGAAGGGTTAAAGCGGGGGCCATGCCGAATCCTCACGATCCCGCCATGCTCGCCAAAGCCGAAACCCTCGTCGACGCGCTGCCCTACATGCAGCGCTATGCGGGCCGCACTTTCGTCGTGAAATACGGCGGCCATGCCATGGGCGATCCCGAGCTGGCGCAGGATTTCGCCGAGGACATCGTGCTCCTCAAGGCGGTGGGCATCAACCCGGTGGTCGTCCACGGCGGCGGCCCGCAGATCGGGGCCATGCTCAAGAAGGTGGGTGTGGAGAGCCAGTTCGTCGACGGTTTGCGCGTGACCGACAAGGCGACCGCGCAAGTCGCCGAGATGGTGCTCTCGGGCGCGATCAACAAGGAAATCGTGGGCTGGATCGCGCGTGCCGGTGGCCGGGCGATGGGCATTTCGGGCAAGGATGGCCAGATGGTCACCGCGCGCAAGGTCCAGCGCACCAAGAAGGATCCCGACAGCCAGATCGAAAAGGTTCTCGACCTTGGCTTCGTCGGCGAGCCCGAGACGATCGACATCAGCGTGATCGAGACGATCTCGGCTGCGGGCATGATCCCGGTCATCGCCCCGATCGCGACCGGCGTCGATGGCGAGACCTACAACGTCAACGCCGACACCATGGCCGGCTCGATCGCCGCCGCGCTTGGCGCGGCGCGGCTGTTCCTGCTCACCGACGTCCACGGCGTGCTCGACAAGCAGGGGGAACTGCTTACCGACTTGCGCCCCGCCGACATAGCCCGTCTCCAGGAGGACGGCACGATTTCGGGCGGGATGATCCCCAAGCTCGAGACCTGCGTCCACGCGGTAGAGGCCGGGTGCGAGGCTGCCGTCGTGCTTGACGGACGGGTCTCGCATGCCATGCTTCTGGAAATATTCACACAAGAGGGTGCAGGTACCCTCATTCGAAGCGATCCCGCGGCCATCTGACCCTTTCACGGGGCAAAAAACAAAAAGGCATCATTGACCCTCATGCGTACCCCAGCCGTCCTCGCCGCCGCACTGTGCAGTGCAGCCCTGCTGCTTGCTGGATGCGACGCGCAGCCACCTGCGGCATCGCCGAGCGAGGGTGCGACGGGTGTGGGCGATGACCTGGCCGTTCCTGCCGACGCTCCGAGCGCAGAGGCGACAGCTGCGGCGAGCGGTGGCATCGCCAGCTCGCTCGACATGGATGCGCTGGTCGAGCGTCGCGATCCCGAGCGGCTCCTGCGCTACTACACCAGTGCCATTCGCCTCGGCGACTGGATCGATGCGGCCAAGGCCTGGAGCCTCGATGCGCAGATGACGCCCGAAAAGCTGCGCGACGAGTTCGGCGGCAAGGCCGGACCCAAGATCGCGGTGGGCAAGGGCGATAACGCCGGCGCCGCCGGCTCGCTCTACTACGAGGCGCCGATCGTGGTCGATTTCGCCGACGGTCGCCCTTCCAAGCGCGGCACGATCGTGCTGCGCCGCGTGAACGATGTGCCCGGCGCCAGCGAAGAGCAGCTCAACTGGCGCATCGAGCGCACTTCCACGCTGATTCCGTGAGATAGGGCGCGGCGCGGGGCCCCGGCCGGTCCTGCGTGTCCCTCGTCGATCCGCAAGACGCCATCGCAGAGCGACCCTTGCCGGAATCGGTGCGTCTCGGCTATCAGCGCGGCAACTCCCGCCCGCAAGACTGGTCCAAGGCCAGGGGCGCACGCCAGTTCCAGCAGGAAAGGAGCAGGACTTGCTCTTCTTAACGCTCTACCAGATCATCGATTACCTCGTCAGTATCATCGTCTTCGTGGTGATCGTGCAGTTCGTGCTGGGCCTGCTTATCGCGTTCAACGTGGTGAACATGCACAACCAGTTCGTCGCGGCGATCTATCAGGCGCTCAACGCCATCCTCGAGCCGATGCTGCGCCCGATCCGCAAATTCATGCCCAACACCGGCGCGATCGATTTCTCGCCCATGGTGCTGATCATCGGCCTGACCATCATCCAGATCATCCTCGCCAATCTCGCGCGGGCTTACGCCTGATGAGCGCGGCGATCATTGACGGGAAGGCTTTCGCCGAGGGCCTTCGTGCGCGCATTGCCACCCACGCTGGCGAGTTCGCGGCCAAGGCCGGCCGCAAGGCGGGCCTCGCGGTCGTTCTCGTCGGCGAGGACCCGGCCAGCCAGGTCTACGTGCGCAACAAGGGCAAGCAGACGATCGCCTGCGGCATGGAAAGCTTCGAGCATAAGCTTGCGGCCGACACCAGCGAAGCGGACCTGCTCGCCGTGGTCGAGGCGCTCAACGCCGATCCGGCGGTCGACGGCATCCTCGTCCAGCTTCCCCTGCCTGGCCACATGAACGAGCAGAAGGTGATCGCGGCGATCAACCCCGACAAGGACGTCGACGGTTTCCACGTCGTCAATGTCGGGCGCCTTTCCACCGGCCTGCCCGGATTCGTGCCCTGCACGCCGCTGGGCTGCGTGATGCTGCTCAAGGACAAGCTCGGCTCACTCGAGGGGCTCGACGCGGTCGTCATCGGGCGTTCGAACATCGTGGGCAAGCCGATGGCGCAGCTCCTGATTGCCGAAAGCTGCACGGTGACCGTCGCGCACAGCCGCACCAAGGACCTGCCCGAGGTCGTGCGCCGGGCCGACATCGTCGTGGCTGCCGTTGGCCGTCCCGAAATGGTCAAGGGCGAGTGGATCAAGCCCGGCGCGACCGTGATCGACGTGGGCATCAACCGCGTTCCTGGCACCCAGGAGGGCAAGTCGCGCCTCGTGGGCGATGTCGATTTCGCCTCGGCGAGTGCGGTCGCGGGCGCGATCACCCCGGTGCCCGGCGGCGTCGGACCGATGACGATCGCCGTGCTCCTGCGCAACACCATCGTCGCGGCGCACCGCAACGAAGGCCTGGCGCTGGACGAGAGCGCGATTTGAGCCGAGCGCGGCGCCTTCTTGTCCCGATTGCCGCGCTGATGGCCCTGTCCGGTGCCCTCGTGGCATCGGGCGCCCTCGAGGCGCGGTCGCGGCGCGGCCCGGCCGGGCCGCCGGGGGCGGGTACCGCCAACCCCAGCGCGCTCGTCGCCACCGAGATCGCCTTCAACCGCCGCGTGCGCGAGAAGGGGCAATGGAACGCCTTTCGCGAATACGCCGACGAGGCGGCGGTCCTCTTCGTGCCGCAACCGGTGCTGGCGCAAGGCTGGCTCTCGGGGCGCAAGGAGCCTGCAGCGCTCCTGCAGTGGAGCCCGACCGAGGTGTGGATGAGCTGCGACGGCACGCTCGGCTTCACCACCGGCGGCTGGACCCGCAGCGACGGCACCCACGGTGTCTTCACCACGGTCTGGAAGGAGCGCGCCAAGAAGCGCGAGTACCGCTGGGTGCTCGACATGGGCGAGGCGCGGGCGAAGCCGGTCGAGGAGCCCGAATTCCTGCGCGCGCAAGTGACCGATTGTCCCGCGCCGCAGCCCTGGAACCAGGCTCCGCGCGACAAGCGCGAGGACGAGATCAAGGTCACCGCCGAGGGGCCGCCCACGCAGGGAAGCTCGGACGACGGGACCCTGAAGTGGCGCTACGTTCAATCACCCGAGGGCCGCACGGTCCTCACCATGACCGTGCTCAAGAACGGCGAGACCAAGCAACTGGTGTTCGAGGCCGGGGCACAGTCGAGAGAAATTCAACCATGATCGAATTGTTCATCAGCGCCTTCACGGCCTTCTTCGTGGTGATCGACCCCTTGGGCTGCGCGCCGATCTACGCCGGTCTCTCGGCGGGTGCGAGCCGCGCGCAGGCGATCAGCATGGCCGCGCGCGCCTGCGTGATCTCGGCGGGCATCCTGCTCGTCTTCGCGCTGTTCGGCAAGCAGCTGCTCGGCGCGCTGCACATCGAGCTCGACGCCTTTCGCATCGCGGGCGGGATCATGCTCTTCGTGATCGCGATCGAGATGGTCTTCGAGAAGCGCACCCAGCGCCGCGAGGAGCGCGCCGAGAAGATCAAGGCCCAGCATGCCGAGACACCCGAGGCCGTGGTCGACGACGTCTCGGTGTTCCCGATGGCGATGCCGATGATCGCCGGGCCCGGTTCGATCGCGACGATCATGCTGCTGATGTCGCGCGCGCAGGGTACCGAGCAGACGCTCGGCATCCTGGGGGCAATGCTGCTGGTGCTGGTGCTGACGTTCCTTGCGCTCGCCGCCGCAGGCCCGCTGATGCGCGTGCTGGGCGAGAACGTGGAGGCCGTGATCACCCGCCTGCTCGGCGTGCTGCTGGCCGCGCTGGCGACGCAATACGTGCTCGACGGGATCAAGTCCGCGCTTCTGAGCTGATGGGGATGTGTGCCAAGGTGCTGATGCCTTAGCATCACGCCGCCTTGGCTTTACTGCAGCGTGGCGCCGTCCTCGTCGCTCTCGCCGTGCTTGCCGTAGAACTGCATCAGCTGGACCAGCATCTCGCAGCGTTCGGCGAGCGAGGCCGATTCGAGCAGGCCCTGCTTGGAGGCGGGATCGAAGGGCGCGATCTGCGAGACCCCGTTGATGAGCGCGAGGTCGTCGAGGCGCGAGACCTGCTCCCAGTCGACCGCATAGCCCTGCCGTTCGGCAAAGCGGCGGGCCTCGCGCTCGAACGAGGCGCGTTCGACGGGGGCGAGGACTTCGTCCTGAGGCTCGGCGAGAAGCTCGGCCTCGACCTGCCGGAAGGGCGTCGAGACGTCGAGTTCGCGCGTGATGCGAAAGAGCTGCTGGCCTTCGAGGATGATGTTGAAGCGTCCGTCCTGCAGCGCCTCGACCTCGCCGATCCGGCCCAGGCACCCGACCGTGTAGAGCGGGGCGCCCTCGGTGGGCTTCTTGGGCTGGATCATGCCGATCAGCCGGTCACGCGCAAGCGCGTCGCTGATCATCGCGCGGTAGCGTGGCTCGAAGATGTGCAGCGGCAGCTGGAGGTTGGGATAGAGGACCGCACCCGACAGGGGGAAGATGGTGATGCGGGCCAATCCGAAACCTCCCTTATCCGTGCCTGTTTCTGCCCTGCCTGCCCGACGTCAGCCGAACAGGACCGTGGAGAGCTTGCGGCGCGTCGCCGAGACCCACGGGTCCTCGAGGCCGACCGCCTCGAAGATTTCCAGAAGCTTGGTACGTGCAGCGCTTTCGTTCCACTCGCGGTCGATTGCAACCATTTTCAGGAGCGTTGCGGCGGCCGCGTCGCGTTCTCCGGCGGCGTAGGCGGCGCTGGCGAAGGCGAACTGGGCGTCCATGTCGGCGGGATTCGCCTCGGCCGTCGCGCGCAGCGATGCGAGTTCACCGGCCTCGGGCCGGCTGCGGGCGAGTTCGAGCGCCTTGCGTGCGCGCTCGACCTGCGGGTCGCTCGCCTGCTCTGCGGGAACGCTTTCGAGCACCTGCGCGGCCTCGTCCAGCCGGTCGCTGGCGATGAAGCAGCGGGCGAGGCCCGCGAGCGCCTCGAGGCTGTCGGGCGCGACCTGGAGGACCTGCATGAGGATCCCGGCGGCCTGCTCGGCATCACCCGCGGCCAGCGCCTCCTCGGCCATCGCGAGATGCGGGGCGATGTCGGGCTGGGGCGCTTCTGCGCCGGACTGGACGGGAAGCTGTTCGAGCAGCTTGTCGAGCGTCGCCTTGAGCTGCGATTCGCTGCGCGCCTGGGTCAGGTCGGCGACCGGCTGGCCCTGGAACATGGCGTAGACGGTCGGGATCGAGCGGACCTGGAACTGCGAGGCGATGAACTGCTCTTCATCGACGTTGATCTTGGCAAGGACCACACCCTTGTCGGCGTATTCGGCCGCGACTTTCTCGAGCACCGGAGCAAGCGCCTTGCAGGGCCCGCACCATTCCGCCCAGAAGTCGAGAATCACGAGCTGGGTCATCGAGGGCTCGACGATGTCCTTGCGGAACCGGTCGACTGCCTTCTGCTCTTCGATATTCAGACCCATGCTGGCCACTGCACTGCTCCCGTCGGTCGCGATTTCAAGAGGGGCCTAGATCGGTCTTCCCGAGCGCTTTGTGAAGGGGGCATTCGGGCAAACCACGGGGAATCGGCATTTTGAAGCTTTTCTTTCATTTTGCTCTTGCAGGCCCGCAAGCCCACTGCTAATGGGCCGCCTCCACCCCGGAAGGGGGGCGCACCCAGCGCTCCGAACCTTTCGAAAGGACGCCAGAGCGGGCGTAGCTCAGGGGTAGAGCACAACCTTGCCAAGGTTGGGGTCGAGGGTTCGAATCCCTTCGCCCGCTCCAGTTTTCCAAACCCGATACGACGTGGTCTCGGTTGGCCGATAGGTCACCGGAGCGCTGGCTTTCGCGGGTCCGGAATGAACGAAGGCGATTTGCATTTTTGGGTCTTGCAGGGCTGCAAAGGCGCTGCTAATGGCCCGCCACCCCGGACGCATTGGCCAATGCCACTGCCCATCCGAAGCGCCAGAGCGGGCGTAGCTCAGGGGTAGAGCACAACCTTGCCAAGGTTGGGGTCGAGGGTTCGAATCCCTTCGCCCGCTCCAGTTTTTCAAGACGTCGTCGAATTCGCCAGCCGCGCCGGAAGTCTCCGTTCGCGGCTTTTTCGTGCGCGCGGTTTGCCGCCGCGCGGGCGGCGGGCTTATTCGCCCGCCACCGTCATGCCGTCGATCCGGATCGTGGGCACGTTGATCGCCCGGTGCCATTCGAGGTCGCTGGCCGGCGTAAGCTTTGCGAACATGCTCAGGAGATTGCCCGCAACGGTCAGTTCGGCCACCGGCCCAGCCAGTTCGCCATTGACGATGCGCACGCCCGAGGCGCCGCGGCTGTAGTCGCCGGTCACCCCGTTCACGCCCTGGCCGATCAGTTCGGTCACGTAGATGCCGTCCTTGATGTCGGCCATCAGCTCGCGCGGCGAGAGCGCGCCCGCCGCGAGGTGGACGTTGCCCACCGAGACCGAAGGCGAGCCGCCACCGCTGCGCGCGGCGTGGCCGGTGGGGGTGAGGCCGAGCTGGCGCGCCGAGGCGGTGTCGAGCAACCAGCCGGTGACGCGCCCGTCCTCGACGAGGTGGCCCGCGCGCGTGGCAAGGCCCTCGCCGTCGAAGGGTCGCGAACGCAGCCCGCGTGGGCGGTGCGGGTCCTCGGCGATGAGCGTCCCGGCGGGGAAAATCTGCGCATCGAGACGGTCGAGCAGGAAGCTGGAACGCCGCGCGATGGCGCTGCCCGACATCGCGCCGAGCAAGTGTCCGATCAGGCTTCCCGCCACCCGTGGGTCGAACACGACGGGCATCGGCCCGCTCTTGACGCGGCCGGGGTTGAGGCGGCCGACGGCACGTGTTCCGGCGAGGTCGCCGATCTCGGCCGCGCTCGGCAGATCCACCTGGTGATGCGCCTGGCGCCAGGCGTTGTCGCGCTGCTTGGCGCTCCCTTCGCCGGCCACCACCGAGACGCTGAGCGAATGCGTGGTCGAGGCATAGCCCCCCGCGAAGCCATGGCTGGTCGCAAGTGCGAAGACGCCGCTGCCCGAATGCGCCGAGGCGCCGTCCGAATTGGTCACGCCCGCGACGGCACGCGCAGCATCCTCGCCTTCCTCGGCCATCGTGCGCAAGGCCTGGGGGCTGAGTTCGGCGGTGTCGATCATGTCGAGTTCGGGCCAGGGGCCCTGCGTGAGGAGCTCTTCGGGCGCGAGACCGGCGTAGGCGTCCTCGGGGGCGAGGCGTGCCATGCTGATGGCGCGCTCGGCCAGTTCGTCGAGCGCGGCGGGCGAGAGGTCGGAAGAGCCGATCGAGGCCGAGCGCTTGCCCGAGAAGACCCGGAGCGCGATGTGCTCGCTTTCGGAGCGTTCGACGTCCTCGAGCTTGCCGAGACGGATCTGGATGCCTTCGGAGGCGTTGGCGGCGTAGATCGCGTCGGCGGCGTCCGCTCCGGCGCGGCGCGCGCGTTCGACGAGATCCTGCGCGCGGTCCTGGGCCTGCTGCGGGCTAAGCATGTCTGTCACGTCTCCATTGCACGGGCGCGGTGGCGCCTTCGTTGGCAGGAGGTAGTGCGGGGGAGCGGCAAGCGCAAACCGCAACGCGGCGATTGTACCCGGCTGGGCTCGAAAGAACCGCGCCGATTCGGGGCTCAGCCGAGGAGCAGGCCGAGCACCTTGAACACCCCGGTGAGCGCGAAGGGCAATCCGATCGCGATCGCCCACAAGGCGATGCAGTCGCGCCGCGCGGCGGGGGCGAGGGACGGGTCGTGCGCCTCACTGTCGGTCAGCCGGGTCCAGCGCGCTTCGAAACGGCGGCAGGCCGGGATGATCGCGATGACGAGGACGATCAGCGCGAAATAGGGCAGTAGCGAGCCTTCGCCCGCCTTGAGCGCACCGATGGTCACGAAAATCTGCAGCGCGGTGTAGATCAGGAGGGCATAGGCGACGTGGTCGCTCATGCGTCTGCGCCAGTCAACCGGATGCGAGGACGGGCCACCGAGCGGGCTGCGCACGGAGGGCGTGCGGCCCTGCGGAACGGCACCGGTATGCGGCTTGTTACTGTCCATCGAAGGCTGGCCCCTTTCGCTGGGTTTGACGGCGTAAGTGAATAGATCATTGATGCCGCGGCGAATCAAGATTGTTGCGGGTCTGTGACGGTGGAGCGGGCCGGTGCGGGGATGGTCCGTTGCCCGGTGCACGGGCCTTTCGGTCGGCGTATCATGCACGAATCCTGCCATTCGCGAGACGACTTCCCAAAACCGCCCTTGCCGATGGCTTGGTCCCTGCGTACATCCACAAGACGATGACTGTATCCACCGATCTTCCATCCGCCCCCGTCCAAGCGACGCGTCCCGAGGCTGCCGGCGACGGGCTCGAAGTGATCTCGATCGCCAAGAGCTACGACAAGCGCGCGGTGTTGACCGACATCTCGCTTTCGGTGGCGAAGGGTGAGGTGCTCGGCCTGCTCGGCCCCAACGGCGCAGGCAAGACCACCTGCTTCTATTCGATCATGGGTCTGGTGAAGCCGGACTCCGGGCGCATCCTCATGGACGGCGTCGACGTCACGCGCCTGCCGATGTACCGGCGCGCGGTGCTGGGGCTGGGCTACCTGCCGCAGGAGACCTCGATCTTCCGCGGGCTCACGGTCGAACAGAACATCGGCGCGGTGCTCGAACTCAACGAGCCCGATCGCGACGTGCGCCAGAGCGAACTGGAACGCCTGCTCGACGAATTCGGGCTCACCCGCCTGCGCGCGAGCCCGGCGATGGCGCTTTCGGGCGGTGAACGCCGCCGCGCCGAGATCGCGCGCGCGCTGGCCGCCAAGCCCACCATCATGCTGCTCGACGAGCCGTTCGCGGGCATCGACCCGCTTTCGATCTCGGACATCCGCCATCTCGTCGCCGATCTCAAGACGCGAGGCATCGGGGTGCTGATCACCGACCACAACGTGCGCGAGACGCTCGACATCGTGGACCGGGCCTGCATCATCTACGGCGGACAGGTCCTTTTCGCTGGCAGCCCCGAGGCGCTCGTCGCCGACGAGAACGTGCGCCGGCTTTACCTGGGCGAGGGTTTCACGTTGTGAGGCCCTTCGCCGGAATGACCTGATCCATGGCCTTGGGGCCCCGGCTCGATCTGCGCCAGACCCAGTCGCTGGTCATGACGCCGCAGCTCCAGCAGGCGATCAAGCTGCTGGCGCTTTCCAATCTCGAGATCGAAGCCTTCATCGGCGATGCGCTCGACGCCAATCCGCTGCTCGATATCGGCCGCGACCCTCCGTCCGAAGCCTCGGACGAGGCCGGCATGGCCGAGGATGTGCGGCGCACCTCGATCGAAACCTCGGGCGCTGACCAGCTCATCGGCGAAGGCCGTGCGGGCGATGACCGTCCTCTCGATATCGACGTGGGTGCGATCGACCGCGAAATCGACACCGGCGACGGCGAGCGCCTCTCGGGCGCGGGTACCGGTGAGGCGGTCAGCGCGGGCGATGGCGAGTGGGGCGCCGCGCTCGTCACGGCGCTGGGCGAGGATGGGCCGGGGATCGAGGAGCGCGGCAGCCTTGGCGAGAGCCTCTACGATCATCTCCAGGCGCAAGTCGGTGCGTTCACCGCGGATCCGGTTCTGGCGGGCATTGCGCGCTACCTGATCGGCCAGCTCGACGAGGCGGGCTACCTGCCGGTGCGGCTCGACGAAGTGGCCGAAGACCTGGGCGTTGCCAGCGCGGTCATCGAGGAAGGGCTGGCGCTGGTGCAGTTGCTCGACCCGACCGGTGTGGGCGCGCGCACACTGTCGGAATGTATCGCGCTCCAGGCGCGCGAGGCGGATCGCTACGATCCGTGCATGGCGCGCCTGATCGACAATCTCGACCTCGTCGCGCGGGGCGATCTCACGCGGCTCAAGCGGATGTGCGGGGTCGACGACGAGGACATGGCCGACATGCTGGCCGAACTGCGCGGCTACGATCCCAAGCCTGGCCTGCGTTTCGGCGGCGGCGAGGCGGGTGGCATGGTCACCCCCGACATCCTGATCACCGCGCGCGCCGACGGGGGCTGGGACATCCGTCTCAACGAGGCGACCCTGCCGCGCCTCGTCGTCAACCGGGGCTACTACGTCGAGCTCAAGGGCACGTGCGCCAACAAGGATTCGCGCGCCTGGCTCTCGGAGAAGCTGGGCGATGCGAACTGGCTGATCAAGGCGCTCGACCAGCGCCAGAAGACGATTCTCAAGGTGGCGAGCGAACTGGTCAAACAGCAGGACGGCTTCTTCCGCCACGGGGTTTCGCAGCTGCGCCCGCTGACCTTGCGCACCGTGGCCGAGGCGATCGGCATGCACGAATCGACAGTGAGCCGCGTGACCTCGAGCAAGTACCTCAACTGCGCGCGCGGTACGTTCGAGCTCAAGTTCTTCTTCAGCTCGGGCGTGGCCTCGGCCAGCGGCGAGGGCGGGGCCTCGGCCGAGGCGGTCAAGGCCGCGATCCGCCAGCTGATCGACGCGGAAGACCCCAAGGCGGTGCTCTCGGACGACACCCTGGTCGAACTGCTCAAGGACAAGGGCTTCGAACTCGCCCGCCGCACCGTCGCCAAGTACCGCGAGGCGATCGGCCTTGGCAGCTCGGTCCAGCGTCGCCGCCAGAAGAAGATCGCGGCGGGCGGCTGAAGACCAGGCGCAATGCTAAGCTTGCTTGGCAAGAATCGATACTCAACGCCTTTGGTTGTGTTACCTTGTCTCATCGCAACCAGCCCCGGGCCGATCGTTTCCGGATAGATGCAGGAACGCGCGGCAAGTCGACGGGCTCGAATGAGGAGAGAAGGCGATGTCGTACGTGGATGCGAAAGACGGTGCGCGCAATCGGCTGGTAACCGGCGGGGTCGTGGGGGGCCTGCAGATCGGGCTTGCCCTTGCCATCGTCAGCGGTTTTGCGGTCAGCGATCTCGGGCGCGAGAAGGATCGGCCACTACCCAGCGCCTTCTTCCCGGCCGCGCCGCGCCCACCCGAGCCGGTCGAGCCAGCCCGGGTCGATCCCAGGCCGCAGAGCGTTGCGTCCTCGACGATCACCGCGCCCGAGCCGCGCATGCCGATCGCCACCCCGCGCGCGATCGAGGTCGCGCAGGCCGTGCCCACCGGACCGTCCGTCGCCTATGTCCCGGCACCTTCGGTCACGCCCATGCCCGTCGCCCACAGCGATCCCGCGCCGGCCTTCGAACCGCGCGTAGCGAGGCCGCGCGGCGACGTCGCGCGCTGGGTGACCACGAACGACTACCCCAGTCGCGAACTGCGCGAAGGCCACGAAGGGCTCGTGCGCTTCCGCCTCTCGATCGATTCGCGCGGACGGGTGCAGGACTGCGCGATTCTCGCCTCGAGCGGCTATCCGGCGCTCGATGCGGCCACATGCGCGTTGGCGAGCCGTCGCGGGCGCTTTGAACCGGCAAGCGATGAGAATGGCGCGGCAATTTCCGGCCAGTGGGACAATGCTGTGCGTTGGGTAATACCCAAGGATTGAATTCCATGCCTACCTCGGTCTAAACGGCGCATCGAAACGCCCCCACCCGGGCGGCTGACGCCTGCCCCCTTTCCCGGACGTGCCCTGCTTCGGCTTGCGCGGTGCTTCGGGAAAGGGGCCTTTTTCCCCTCCCGCCACCGCTGGATCACGAACCCTCGGGACTTCCCCTGAGGTTGATTACCTGGCTTCGTCTTGGGGCCTTGTTGACCGTGTCGCTCTAGCGTTTCGCATGTGGCGGCACGGGCCGTCAGCCCGGGGGAGGCGCGCGGCATGATACCGAAATCGTTCCATTTCATCTGGGTTGGCGATGAAAGCCGCCGGCCGGACAACTGCATCGCGACCTGGCGCGAGGCGCATCCCGACTGGGCGTTTCGTCTCTGGGGCAATGCCGAGCTGGAGGCGGGCGGCTGGATCAACCAGCGCCACATCGACGCGATGCGCAGGCGCGAGTGGAACGGCGTCGCCGACATGCTGCGCTGGGAAATTCTCCATGCGCATGGCGGCGTGGTGTTCGATGCCGATTCGGTCTGCACGCGCCCGCTCGACGATGAATTGCTCGATTGCCCGGCCTTCGCCTGCTGGGAAAGCGAGATTGCCCGGCCCGGCCTGATCGCGGCGGGCTATTTCGGCTGCCAGCAGGGCAATCCCTTCGTGAAGGGCATCATCGAGGCGATCGCCGCCGAGACGACGGTGGTGGGGGACATGGCCTGGAAGACGGTGGGGCCCTTGCGGCTGACCCAGTGCTACCGTGATTTCGGCTACACTCCCTTGCGGATCTACCCCAGCCACTACTTCATCCCGCGCCATTTTACCGGGGTGACCTATCAGGGAAACGACCCGGTCTACGCACACCAGCTGTGGGGTACGACCGGGCGGCGTTACGACGACCTGCACCAGACCGATGTCGCCACCTTGGCGGCGGAGCGGCTGCAAGAGGCTCCGGTTTCGACCCACGTTCCAGCCGCGGGTGCGGCCGGTGAAGTGGTGGACCAGCCGGTGGAGGCCACCCGGCAGGAGACGGCGTCGGCTCCGGCTTCGCCGCTCGAGAAAATCCACGCGCCCTATTTCCTCCAGCGCGTGCCGGTGGGCAGCGAACTGGCACGGCTGCCGCGTCTGGAGGTCTTCGCCAGCCTGCTCAAGGGGCAGCGCGTCCTTCATGTCGGCTGTGCGGACTGGCCGATCACCGATCCGGCAACTTCGCTTCACGTGCGGCTGGAGCCGCACTGCGCCAAGCTCGATGGGCTGGATCCGCACGGCGAGGCGCTCGATCAGCTGCGCCCTTACGTGAAGGGGGAGCTGTTCACCGATTTCGGTGAGGTTGAAGGGCGCTACGACGTCGTGTTGGCGCCCGAGGTCATGGAGCACGTGCCCGACGTTGCCGGCTTCCTCGCCCAGCTCGAAAGCGTGGATGCCGCGATGTACCTGATTTCGGTGCCCGATGCCTTCCAGTGCCGGGCGCGGCACTTCGACTACCAGGCCGAGACCGGCATGTTCCTCGAGGGCGTGCACCCCGATCACAACGTCTGGTACACGCCCTATACTTTCGCCAATACCTTGCGCAAATACAGCGGGCTCGACCTGCAGCGGCTATGGTTCTTCAACGGAATCTCGCTGCTCGCGCTGCTCAGCCGGCGCGAGGAAGCCAAGGCCGCCTGAGCGCGATCTTGCCGCTGGCCGGGTGATGCGGTAGAAGCCGCGCACCTGATCGTCGAAGGAGCCTGGGCGCCGTGAACATCTGACACCTCAGCCAAACCCTTGTCTGTTGTCGTCGATTTACGAGTGTCCCATGTCATCCTTTCTCACGCTGGAGAGCGTGTCGCTGCGAACGCAGGACGGCCGTTTCCTCTTTTCCGATCTTTCCCTGTCGATCGCGCGCGAGCGTATCGGGCTGGTGGGCCGTAACGGGTGCGGCAAGTCGTCATTGTTGCATCTTCTCGCAAGCGGGGCACCGCCGGCCGAGGGAAGCGTGGTGCGCCAGGGCACGTTCGGGCTGCTCGAACAGGACTGGGACCCGGCGCGGTCGCTGGCCGACGTGCTCTGCCTCGTGCAGCCGCTTGCCCGGCTCGAGCGGATCGTCGCGGGCGAGGGGTGCCCCGAGGATTTCGAGGCCGCCGACTGGACGCTCGAGGAACGTCTGGGCGAGGCGTTGCGTACGGTCGGTCTTGCCGGGATCGATCTTGCGCGCGAGGTCGCCTCGCTCTCGGGCGGCGAGCGCACCCGGCTGGGGTTGGCGCGGCTTCATCTGGAGCGGCCCGACCTGTTGCTGCTCGATGAGCCGACCAACAATCTCGACGCCGAGGGACGCGCATTGATCGGCGAACTGATGGCGCGCTGGCCCGGTGGAGTGCTGGTGGCGAGCCACGATCGCGCGCTGCTCGAGGGCGTCGATCGCGTGGTCGAATTGTCTCCGGTGGGCATTCGCACCGTCACCGGCGGCTGGTCCGCGTTCGAGGCCGAACGCACCGCGCAGCGCGCGGCGGTGGAGCGCGAACTGGTCCGCAGCGAGGAGACCTGGCGCACGGTGCGCCGCGCCGTGCAGGCGCACAAGGAAGCCAAGCAGGGGCGTGACCGGGCGGGACGGGCGTTCGCGGCGCGGGGGTCGGAGCCGAAGATCCTGCTGGGACGCCAGGCCGAGCGCGCCGAGAACAGCACCGGACGCCTCGGCCGGATTGCCGAGCGGCAGACACACGAGGCGCAGGCGCGGCTCGAACGGGCGCGTGAGCAGGTCGAGGTCACCGTGCCTGTTCGGCTCGACCTGCCGCCTTCGGGGCTGGCGACGGGCTCGACCGTGCTGGCTCTGGACGAGGTCGAATTCAAGCGCGGTGGACGGCGTTTCGGGCCCTGGTCGCTGACCCTGAAGGGGCCGCAACGCCTTGCCGTCACCGGGCCGAACGGAGCGGGCAAGAGCACCTTGCTGGCGCTGGCCTGCGGCGCGCTGGAGCCGACGCGCGGCACGGTGCTGCGGGCCGAGGGGCGTATCGCCCGCTTCGACCAGCATCTCGGGCACCTCGATCCGGCGGTGGACGTTCTGGTCAATTACCGGCGGCTCCATCCGCAAGTGGAAGAGGAAGCGGCGCGCAGCGCGCTGGCGCGCCTGGGCTTTCGCAACCGCGCGGCCTTGCAGCGCGTGGGCAGCCTTTCGGGCGGGGAGCGCCTGCGCGCGGGGCTGGCCTCTACCCTCGGCGGTGACGAGGTGCCCTGGCTGCTCGTCCTCGACGAACCGACCAATCACCTCGATATCGAGGCGATCGAACGGCTCGAGGAGGCGCTCGTCGCCTATGACGGCGCGCTCCTGGTGGTGAGCCACGATCGCCGCTTCCTGAAAGCCATCGGCATCGAACACGAGATCGCGCTCACGGGAGCGTGAGCGGGCTGCCCTAGTCGACCTCGAAATGGTCGGGCGCCTCGCCCGCGAGGTGGCGCGCGTGCATTGCCTCGAGCGCGCGTTCGAAGCGGGCGACGTAGGCGGCGGTGTCAAACAGCGGGCAATGCAGGCGCCGGGCCGCGAGACGCGCGCGCAGCTCCTGCAGGCGCTCGGGCTTGCGGGCGAGGGCCAGCGCGCTCGCTTCGTAGTCGGCCGCGCTCGCGCAGGCGAGCTCGGGGAGGTCTGCGGCGTGGAGGAGGCTGGTCGCGACGCGCGCGGCGAACTGGCGGCCGGTCAACGTCAGGACCGGCAGGCCGGCCCAGAGCGCGTCACTGGCGGTGGTATGCGCGTTGACGGCGAAGGTATCGAGGAACAGGTCGGCGAGCGCGAGGCGTCCGAGGTGCTCGGCATGCGGCACCGAGGGCGCGAAGACGAGCCGTGCGGGATCGACCCCGCGCGCCTGCGCCTCGGCCTTGAGGTTGGCTTCGGCCCAGGGGTTGGAGCGCAGCAGCCAGAGCACCGAACCCTCGATCCCGCGCAGCAGGCGCATCCAGATGTCCCATTCGGCGGGCGATATCTTGTAGGTGTGGTTGAAGCTGGCGAAGACGAAGCCCGTCTCGGGCAGGTTCCATCCCGCGCGTCCCAGGGTGTCGGGCACGATTGCGCGGGTGTTGTCGTTGGCCTGGTAGCTACCGGCAAGACGCACGATCTTCTCGGTGAAATGGGCCTCCCCGCCCGGGGGAAGCGCGTGCGCGTCGGCGATGAAGTAGTCGATCGAAGGGTGACCCAGCGTGCCGGGATAGCCCATGTAGCTGACCTGGACAGGGGCGAGGCGCTGGCCGAACAGGCGGCTTCGCGTGCCGCGGGTGAAGCCCTTGAGGTCGATCGCGATGTCGAGATTGTCGGCACGGGCCAGGGCCAGCACGTCGTCGTCGGCCATCGCGCCGATCTCGGTGAAGTGCACGACCTCGGTCTTGAGCCGGGCGCGGCAGGCATCCTCCTCCTGCTGCGGGCCGTAGCTGTAGAGGTGGACATCGAAGCGGCTGGCATCGTGTTCGCGAAACAGCCCGCTCACCAGGTACATCGTCGCGTGGTTGTGGAAGTCGGCCGAGAAGTAGCCGAGGCGGATGCGTCCATCGGACGCGGGTTCGGGGGAGGGCAGCGTCGCGGGGCGCGGCGCGAACATCTTCGCCGCGCAGCCTTTCGAGCGCTCGAGCTGGTGTGCGGGATCGTCGCGGAAGGGCAGCGAGGCGAAGGGCTGCACCGCGCCGACTTCGGCACCCGCCACAAGGGCGTATTCGCCGCGCTTGCTCCAGTCGCAGACGTGCGCTTCCTCGAAGAGTGCCTGAAGCCGGGCCGAACCATCGGTGGGTTTCAGCGCCACGGCCTTGCGGAACGCCGCGACCGCTTCGGCGTGGCGGCCCTTGAGCGAGAGCGCCTTGCCCCGATTGACCAGGGCCATCGTGTTGAGCGGGTTGGCGACGAGCGCGCGTTCAAAGCACACGAGCGCCGCATCGACCTGATCGAGGGCGAGCAATTCGCCGCCCATGTTGTTGATCGCGTCGTCGTGCTCGGGCCGCAAATGGATCGCCCATTCGTAGCAGGCGATGGCATCCTCGCGTCGCTCCATCTTCGCGTTGAGGTTGCCGAGGTTATAATAAGCATCGACGTAGTTGGGATCGATCGCGATGGCCTGCGCGAAGTAGTAGCCCGCCTCCTCGTCGCGCCCGTGCTGCTCGAGCAGGTTCGCCAGGTTGTAGCGGGCATCGGCGTACATCGGTGCTTGCGCGATCACCTCGCGGTAGATCGCCTCGGCGTCCTCGTCGCGGCCCTGCCGGCGCAGCGCCACGGCGAGGTTGTTGTAGCTGGCGTGGGCGTTGCCGTCGGCCGCGATCGCGGCGCGGAAGGCGGCTTCGGCGCGGGGGTTCTCGCCCAGCGCCAGGAGCGCCGCGCCGTAGAGGTTCTGGACCCCGTGTGAATGGGGGAACTGGCGCACGAGTTCGGCACCTTCGCGCGCCGTTCGCGCCATGTCGCCGTCGCGGTAGGCTGCGACGAGCGCGTCGAAGCGGAGCTGCGCGGGGGTTCCGGTCGGCTCGTCGAGCGCCTTGAGCGCGGCGCGCGCGCGGGTGTTGTTGGGATGGCGTTGCAGCACGTCGTGGTAGATCGCCCGCGCGGCGGCGGCATCGCCGCGCCGTGCCGCCCCCTTGGCCTTGATCAGCAGCGATTCCAGTCCGGCCATGTCTCTCGTATCCTTCCCCGGGGATGGCTTAGAGGGATATCCGGACATGGTGCAGGCCCGGTGTCCGAACGCCATGGTGGTTCTGCGTAGATCCGGCGCGGCATGAGAGGGGGCTCATCCCTTGGTCGAGTAGTCTTGCGCGGCGTCCTGTCCGAAAACGGGCGGACCATGCGCCGTCGCATGGAAGCCGGGGGGGGAGGGAACATGCGCAACGAACACGAGCTGCGCCAGCGCATCGTCGGGGAAATGCACTTGCGGCGTTGGCCGCATGTCTGCGCGCCCGCCACCATCGTCCAGTTCGTCCGGGTCCTCGATCCGGAGGAGCGGGCGGAGGAATTGCGCGCGGTCTCTGCGCTGCCACCGGGCGGGCTGGCGGGGCGAAGCGAAAACCCGCGCCACCGCGAGGGGACGCTTGCTGCGGGCATCACCTTCGGCTGGGAGCGCCAGAGCGAGGCCAGCACGACGACGCTCTTTTTCGACCGGCTTCTGGTCGATGCCGAGGGTCGCTTCGCACCCGATCCCGCCGCGCAGGAGGGACTGGCCTGGGCGCTTGCACTGCCCGGACGGAGCCTGCGCGCGATCCGGGTGCTGATCGTGCCCGACGAGGCGGCGGCGCGCGCGCTGTTTCCGGCAATGGGCTACGATCCGCTGGCATTGGTAAGCTGCTACGTCTCGTGTCAGGGCGGCGAGCGGGCCGCGCGGGTCTGGTCCGATTTTCACTTTCGCGACGGGGGCTATGGGCAGATCCTGGTCGCGGCGAACGGCATGGCGGGGGGCGACCTTTCGCGCGCGGTGCAGCGCCTGCAGGAACTGGGCAACTACCGCAATCTGGCACTGCTCGCCCTGCCGATCGCGCAGGAGGGCTGGCCGCGGCTCGATGCACTCGAGCGCGAACTTGGCGTGCTCACCGCGCGTGTGGCCCGGCCCGAGGAGCGCGACGACGATCTCCTGCGCGAGGTCTCCCGTCTCTCGATGGAGCTCATCGGTCTCGCCGCGCAGACCGATTACCGTCTCGGTGCGACACAGGCCTATGCGCGGATCGTCGAGGAACGCCTCGCCGACCTCCACATCCGCGCCTGCCCCGGTCATCCCTCACTTGCCGATTTTACCCAGCGCCGCTTCCTGCCCGCGATACGCACCTGCACCGCCTATCGTCGGCGCCAGGAGCAACTGGCACAGCGCACCGATCGGTTGGTCTCGCTGCTGCGCACGCGCGTGGAGACCCGCATCGAGAACCAGAACGGGCTCCTGCTCGCCTCGATGGAGCGTTCGAGCACGCGCCAGCTGCGCCTCCAGCAGATGGTCGAGGGACTCTCGGTGGTGGCGCTCAGCTACTACGCGATCAGCCTGATTGCGCATGTGCTCGAGGGGCTCGAGCGGATCCAGCCCGCGATCCACGCGCCGCTCGCACTGGCCGCGCTCACGCCGCTGACGGTCCTGACGGTCACTCTGGGGCTGCACCGCATGAAGAAGCGCATCTTCGACTGACCAGGTCAGCCCGCGGCACGAAAGTGCCGGGAAAGAGTGTCCTCATGGCGCGCCATTGTCCCGGCGGTCTGGGCGATGACGGCGTGCATCGCGCGCAGGATGCGGGCGCGCTCGGGCGCGGGCAGGGCATGGGCGAGCGGGTCGAAGCCCTGCGGTTCTATGCCCTGGCCGAGCAGCACCGAGAGCCAGCTGTCGCGGCTGAAGACGGGCGAATCGCGCTCGATCACGCGGCCGCTCGAACGGAACAGATCGATCCGTGCGGCCAGCGTGTCGGGCAACGCGATGGTCCGGCAATGGCGCCAGAAGGGCGTGTCGTCGCGCGCGGTGGTGGCGTAGTGGAGCACGAGGAAATCGCGCACCGCGTCCCATTCGGCGGCGACCGCCCGGTTGTATTCGGCGCGCGTATGGGGATCCATGTCGCGGCCGGGGAACAGTGAGACGAGCCGCATGATGCCGGTCTGCACGAGGTGCAGGCTGGTCGATTCGAGCGGTTCGAGAAAGCCCGAGGCCAGGCCGATCGACACCACGTTGTGCGACCAGGCCTGCGTGCGCCGCCCGGTGGTGAAGCGCAGCAGGCGTGGCTCGGCGGTGGGGGCGGCTTCGAGATGGTCGAGAAGCTCGGCACGGGCCGCGTCCTCGTCCTGGAAGGCGCTCGCGAAGACGAGGCCGTTGCCGAGGCGATGCTGGAGCGGGATGCGCCATTGCCATCCCGCGCTGCGCGCCGTCGCGCGCGTGTAGGGAAGCGGCGGCCCTGCGGGCGCGGTCGGCACCGCGAGCGCGCGGTCGCAGGGCAGCCACGCGCTCCAGTCCTCGTACCCGACCCCAAGCGCCTTGCCGAGCAGGAGCGCGGCAAAGCCGGTGCAGTCGACGAAGAGGTCGCCGGGGAGGCGGCGCCCGTCGGCGAGAACGAGTTCGCGCAAGTTCCCGGTTTCGGGATCGCGCTCGGCGCGCTCGATCCGGCCTTCGTGGCGGGTGACGCCCTGTGTCTCGGCGCGGCGACGCAGGAAGGCGGCGTAGAGCCCGGCGTCGAAATGGTAGGCGTGGCTGAAGGTGGACCAGACCGAGGCCTTGGTCGCGCCGGCGGGCGGCGGGGCGAAGCGACCTTGCAGGGCGGCCTGCGTCGCGAGGCAGTAGTGCGCGAGCGGGGTCTCGTCGCCCAGCGCGCGCTGGGCGAGCCAGTGGTGGTGGAAGGCGACCGTGCCGAAATCGTCGCCGTGGCGGCCGAAGGGATGGAGGTAGCGGGTGCCGCGCGCGGCCCAGTCGACGAACTCGATGCCGAGCTTGAAGGTGCCTTGCGTCGCCTTGACGAATTCGGCTTCGTCGATGCCCAGCGTCTGGTTGAACAGGCGGATCGGCGGGATCGTCGCTTCGCCCACGCCGACCGTGCCGATTTCGTCGGATTCGACGAGGTCGATGGCGATGCCCGTGCCGCGCAGGGTCTGCGCGAGTGCGGCCGCGCTCATCCAGCCCGCGCTTCCGCCCCCGGCGATGACGACCCGCGTGATCGGCGCGCTCATGCGGGCACCGGGGAGGCGCAGGTCCTGGCGATGAAGCGGGCGTGGTCGGGCATGCGCTGCGCCGCCTGGGCGAGGAACGCGCGGCGCTGCTCCATCAGCGCGCCGAGCTGGTCGGCCGGGGGATGCGAGGCACGCGGGTGGACCGCGCGGGGCAACACGCCCTGTCCGACCAGCACCGAGACCCAGCTTGGCTCCTGGTGCGATTCCAGGTCATAGAGCGGCACACGCCCGCTCGCGTCCCAGGTCCCGAGCTTGGCGGCGAGCGTCTCGGGAAGCTCCATCGCCGCAACCTGGCGCCAGAGCGGCTCGGGGCGGCGGGTGCGGCAGTAGTGGGCGATGATGAAGTCGCGGATGCGTTCGTATTCGAGCGCGGTCTGGCGGTTGTACTCGGCGGCCAGCGCCGGGTCGGGCCGCGCGGTGGGCAGCAGGTCGAGGAGGCGGTTCACGCCGGTCTGGATGAGCTGGATCGCGGTCGATTCGAGCGGTTCGAGAAAGCCCGCGGCAAGGCCGATTGCAATGACATTGCCTTCCCAGAAGCGCGCGCGACGTCCCGGGGTGAAGCGCAGCAGGCGCGGTTCGGCCAGCGGCTCGCCGTCGAGACCGGCCAGCAATTGCGCGACGGCCTCGTCGTCGGAGAGGAAGCGGCTGGCGTAGACGTGGCCGTTGCCGGTGCGGCTCTGGAGCGGAATGCGCCACTGCCACCCGGCGGCCTTCGCGGTCGAGCGGGTGAAGGGCGTGAAGCGCCCCGCGCGCGCCGATGGCACGGCGGCGGCGCGGTCGCACGGTAGCCAGTGGCTCCAGTCCTCGAAAGGGACACCGAGGCTGCCCGAAAGCAGCCGCGAGGCAAAGCCGGTGCAGTCGAGGAACACGTCGCCGGCCACGCGGCGTCCGTCGGCAAGTGCGAGCGCGGTGACGTGCCCACTCGCACCGTCGCGTTCGACGCCCTCGATGCGGCCCTCGATGCGGGTGACGCCCTGGCCCTCGGCGAGGCGGCGCAAGTAGGCGGCGTAGAGTGCTGCGTCGAAGTGGAAGGCGTGGCGGAACTGGGCGGCCTCGCCGCTCAGCGCCTCGTGCGGGGCGAAGCGGTCGCGCGAGGCGAGCGCGTGAGGCATCGACCATTCGTCGAGCGGGGGGAGGGCCTGTTCGCGGTTCAGGCGCAGCCAGTACTGGTGCGCGGGAAGCCCTGCGATGTCGGCGCCGAAATCGCCGAAGCCGTGGAAGTGGCGGTTGCCCACTTCGGCCCAGTCGACGAATTCTATGCCGAGCTTGAAAGTGCCGTTGGTGGCGGCGACGAACTCGGGTTCGTGGATGCCGAGGAAGCGGTTGAGCTCACCGATCAGGGGGACGGTCGCCTCACCCACGCCGATGATGCCGATTTCCTCGGATTCGACGAGGGTGATCTCGGCTGCGAACGGGGGAAGGGCGCGGGCGAGGACGGCTGCGGCGATCCACCCGGCGCTGCCGCCGCCGGCAATAACGAAACGGGTCGGAGTGCCTTCAGGCCCGGTCATGCGCCCATTCCTGCTCTAGGGGTCGGCCCCGGCCGGCAGGAGGAGCTGCCGGTCGGGGCCTGGGAGGAGCCGGTGGTATCAGAAGCGCGTGCGCACGAGAACGGCGAAGCGGCGGTCGGTCTCGGTCCAGCTGTAGCGCGGCTTGAGGTCCGGATCGCCGACACGCAGGTAAGTGCGCGAATCGAGCAGGTTGGTCGCCTGCACGCCGATCTTGAAGTGGTCGCCCACGTCGAACAGGATCGAGGCATCGAGCTGGCCATAGGCATCGGCCCAGACTGGGTAGTTGATGTTCGCCGCCGAGGTGGTCAGCAGGTAGCTCGAGCGCCAGTTGTAGGCAGCGCGTGCCGAAATGCCGTACTTCTCGTAAACCAGGGCCGCGTTGTACGACCACTTCGAGAGACCCTCGAGCGGCAGTTCGAGGCCGGCGTTGGTGGTCTGGCTCGAGTCGAAGACGTTGACCGCGGTGTTCTTGCCGCCCGACGAATCGACGTAAGTCACGTTGCCGGTAAAGCCGATGCCACTGAGCGCGCCGGGCAGGAAGTCGAAGAACTGGGTATAGGCCAGTTCCATGCCCTTGATCTGGCCGTGCGAGCCGTTGGTCTGCTGGGTGACATCGAAGGTGATCGTCTGGCCATCGACGCTGGTGTAGTCCTGCTGGACGAGACCGGAGAAGATGTAGTCCTTGATGTCCTTGTAGAACAGGCCAAGCGTCAGGCTGTTCGAACGCCCGTAGTAGTACTCGAAGCTGAGGTCGAGGTTGATCGCCTGGGTGGGCTTCAGGTTGGGGTTGCCCGCCGTGCCGGTGAAGGCCGTGGTGGTTCCGCCCACACCCGTACCGTTGGGCGTGCCCGTACCGTCGAACGAGAAGCCGAGCGAGGTATAGGGGTTGAGCTGGGTGAAGCTGGGTCGCGTGATCGACTTCGAGGCCGCGAAGCGGATCTGGAAGTCGTCGTTCACGAAGTAGCGGAAGTTGAAGCTGGGCAGAATGTCGGTGTAGCTGTTCTTGCCGCTCGTCGCGTCCATGGCGAGACCGCTGGCGATGAAGGCCTGCGCGGCCTCGAAGTCGCTGCAGTCGCTCGCGGTGCAGGTGCCGGTGATCGTGCCGACGCTGGCGCCGGTGCCCAGCGCGCTCAGGTTCGTGTGGACCACGCGCACGCCGACGTTGCCGTCGAAGCGGCCGATCGGGCTTTCCCACATGCCGTAGCGCGCGACCAGGTAGCCGGCCCAGGTTTCCTGGGTCTGGTCGTTGATGCCGCCGCTGGCGGCCGACTGCGAGACGTCGCTGTCGAGCGGCGACCAGCCCCAGCCGTTGGTGATCGTCTGCTGCAGCTGGTCATAGGCGTAGCCCGTGCCCTGCGTGACGAGCGAGGCGGCGGGGAACCACAGACCGGAGGTGGGATTGTTGGCCTCGCCCCGGAAGAAGTTGGGGAAGGTCTGGAACGAGCTCATGTTGGCGCTGGTCTGGTTCAGGTAGACCGCGTTCCAGGCGCTCGAGGGGTACTGGGCGGAGAGCAGGCTCCAGTTGTAGGTGGTCTGGCGCGTGATCGCGTTGCGGTTGGTGTAGCGCGCGCCAGCCTTGAGCGACTTGAGGAAGCTGTCGTCGTCGAACTTGTACTCGACGTCGCCGCGCCAGGCCCACTCGTCAGCCTCGTTGTCCTCGAGGTGGTCCATCGCCGCGGCCCACCAGTTGGTGCTGGCGTCGGTGAAGGTCTGCGAGGAATCGGTCGGCGTGATGCTGAGATAGGGCGTGTCGCCGCCGAAATCGAAGTCGAAGGTGGCATCGGTGTCGACGCCGGTGAAGGCGGTCATCGAATAGACCTTCGAGGTCGACTTCACGTACTGGAGGTCGGTCGACACGGTCCAGTGGTCGTCGGGCTCCCACTTGGCCTTGAACGAGTAGTCCTGGGTCTTCTTGGTCTGGCTGCCGGCGCGCGTGTCCATGTTGAGGTTGCGGCCATCGACGGTGCCCGAGATCAGTTCGCCAGCCGAGCCATAGGTGTAGCTGTCGTTGTAGGTTTCGGGCTGCGACCAGTCACCCATCGCGAACTCGGTGTCGTGCGGGGTGGCCTTCGAGATCAGCGCCTCGGCGGTGAATTCGAGCGTGCTCGAGGGGCGCCACTGCAGCGAGCCGTCGAAAGCGGTGCGCTTCTGCTGCCAGTCGATGCGGCGGTAGCCCATCGAATTGGGGATGTAGACAGTGTCGCCCACGGCCACCGAGGGGTTGGTCGCGCCGGCGAGGTCGTCCTCGGTCACCGTGGTCGGCACGTAGCGGCCGGTCGAGATCGAATCGGTACGGTTGCCGATGTTCGAGACCGAGTAGGAGACGAGCACGCCGATTTCGCCCAGGCCCGTGTCCCAGCGGTTCGAGACGAGCGCGCTGCCCGACATGAAGCTCTTCTGGCGCAGGTCCGCATAGTTGATGTCGCCCGAAAACGCGGCGACGAAGCCAGGCGCGTCGAAGGGCTTGCGGGTGCGCAAGTCGATCGTGCCGCCGATGCCGCCCTCGATCATGTCGGCCGAGGGGTTCTTGTAGACGTCGACGCCCGAGAGCAGGTCGGCCGAGATGTCCTCGAACGAGAGCGAGTTGCCATTGTTGGCCGAGAACACGTCGCGGCCGTTGAGTTCGGAGCGCACGAAGGAGAGGCCGCGGATGAACACGCCGCCGCCTTCGCCCGAAAGGCGGGCCGGATCGCGCGCGTCGCTGGTGCGCTGCAGGGTCACGCCGGGCACGCGCTGGAGCGCTTCGGAAACCGAGCGGTCGGGCAGGGCGCCGATGTCCTGCGCGGTGATCGAATCGACGACGACTTCGGCGTTGCGCTTGCGGTCGATCGAGCCTTCGAGCGAGGCGCGGATGCCGGTGACGATGATCGCGTTCTCGTCGGCGGTGGTGGTGTCGCTGCTGGCGGCGGTGTCGTCGCCGGCCTGCGCGCTCGCGATGGCGGGCAGGGCGCAGATCGCCAGGGCCGTCGCCGAGGTGCCGGCGCGCAGCAGCTTGCTGGCGTTAAAGCCCGTGAAACTCTCACGAATACGGATCATCGATGCCACTTCGGTACCCTCCTGTCCCAAAATACGCTGCGCTGCACCCATCGGGTAGCGCTATCATTTTGCGATGCAGTAAGCCGGACGGCGTCCTTACGTCTGAACATACTGCTCGTAGGGGCGGCTAGTATCACCACGGAAATAGGGGCGCAACACAAAATGTAGACCGCTAACATTTGTCCGACATGTGTTGCCGATTTTCGTCACATTGGCGTCAAGTGACCGGATCGCAATGCTTTTGTTGCGGGCAAGAGGGCGCGCTTGCGCGCCCTAATCGCGGTGATGTTGCAGGGCTTCGTCGATCGCCGAGGTGACGATCGGCGCCATCACCGCATAGCCGGCGGGAAGGGGATGCACGCCGTCGCGGGTCAGTTCGGGGCGGAGCAGGCCGGCGCTGTTGCGCATCGCGCTCTGGTAGTCGGCGAAGGCGTAACCACGCGCCTTGGCGAGCTTGCGCAACTGCTCGTTGATCGTGCGCAGCTGCTCCGGGTGGCGCTCCTTCTCGACGTAGTCGGCGTCGGGGGTGTTGGTAACCGGCAGGATCGAACAGAGCACGACCGCGATGCCGTGGCGATCGGCGATGTCCGCCATCGCGGTGATGTTGGCGACGATGCCCTCGGTGCTCTCGACCTGGAGGAAGCCCGAGACGTCGTTGACCCCGCCCAGGATCACCACCGCGCTGGGCTTCAGCGCGACGACGTCCTGTTCGAAGCGCACCAGCATCTGCGCGGTGACCTGGCTGCCGATACCCCGGTTCACGTAAGGCTTGCCGGGGAAGTAGCGCGCCAGGTCCCACAAGTCGGTGATCGAATCGCCCAGGAACACCACGCGCTTCTCGCTCGGGGCGGGCGGTGGCAGCGCGGCGTTGGCGGGGGCGTAAAGATAGCGCTCGCCGAAATCCTGCATCATCGAGGGCACGAGCTTGTCGCGAAACGGGCCCGCCCAGGGGCCCCAGTCGCGCGTGTCGTGGACGGTGCGGCGCTCGGGGCTCGACTGGTAGTGGGCTGGTTCGCCCGCTGCGGTCAGCAGCATGGCGCCGGCGAGCAGGAAGGCGAGCCGCTTCACGCCGAGAAGATTCCGTGGCGCGTGCCATAGGCGTGGAACAGGTCGGGCCAGGCATGCGCGGGGGTGTCGCTCTTGAGGCGCGCGCCGAAGCCGTGGCCGCCCCGATCGAAGCCGTGGAACTCGACCGGGCGCTGCTTCTCGAGCATGGCGTTGTACATCGCCAGGCTGTTGCCGATCGGGACCAGCCCGTCGTCGCTCGAGGCGGTGAGGAAGACGGGCGGGGTGTCGGCGGTGACGCGGTTCTCGACCGAGGCGTATTCGGCCTCGGCGGCGGGCGCGCCTTCGCCCAGCAGGTTGTCGCGCGATCCGGCGTGGGTGAAGGGCTTGCTGAGCGTGATCACCGGGTAGATGAGTCCGGCCAGGTCGGGGCGGGCGGACACGCCGTCGGCCTTGTCGACCGGCGCGTAGGTCTTTTCGTCGAAGCGGGTGGCGATGCTGCCGCCCAGGTGCCCACCGGCGGAAAAGCCGAGCACGGCAATGCGCTGGGGGTCGATCCCGAACTCGCCAGCGCGTGAGCGCACCAGGCGCATCGCGCGCTGTGCGTCCTGCAGCGGCACCAGGCCACGCTTGGCCCAGCCCTCATCGGGCAGGCGATAGGAAAGGATGAAGCAGGTCACGCCGCGCGCCGTCAGCCAGCGCGCCTGTTCCTCGCCCTCGTTGTCCCAGGCGAGGAAGCCGTAGCCGCCGCCCGGCAGCAGGATCACCGCCGAGCCGTCGCGGTAGGCGGGCTGGCGCACCTCGAGGCTGGGGGTGGCGATGCCGGTCAGCCAGCGGTCGTCGAAGCCGGGGTCCTTGCTGGTCTGCTGGACCTTGCGTTCGGGCAACTTGGCGGGAGCGCCGGGCGCCTTCCCCGGCCAAAGCGGGATCGAGGGGCCCGAATAGGTGAGCCCGGTCGAAATCGCCCGGGCCTTGTGCGAGGTGGCCGCGGCGGCGAGGCCGACGGCGGCCATGCCGCCCAGAAGTGCGCGGCGCGAGGTGGAGGTGGTTGCGGTCATGTTCGGGGGCTCCTTACTTCGGGCAGACCGTTCCGGCGGGATCGGTGGCGATCTGCATGTCCGAGATCGACACCGCGAAGGGCGCCGCCGCGCTCAGCGTGAAGGGCGGGGTAATGCCGCCCAGGTACGTGCCATGATCGCCAAAGCACTTGAGCGAGATCTTGAGCTTGGCCCAAGTGCCCGCCTCGGCAAGCGCGCCATCGATGCGCACCGCGCCCGAGCCCAGCGCCAGCGTGACCGGGCCCTTGGGCGCGGCGTCGAGGCGATAGGTCACTTCCACGTTCATGTCGGCGTTGGCCTCGCGCTCGAGCGAGAGGTTGGGGCCCTTGATCCGGGCCTTGGCGGCCGACGTCCAGTCGAGGCGGATGGCACCCTCCTGGCGGTCGGCGCTGTCGACGAGGCGCGTGCTCACGCCCGCTTCGGTCTCGAGCGTGAAGGGCTTGTCGAGGATGCCCTTGGTGATGAAGCGGCTGGTGTTGGTGGCGCTGGCATCGATGCCGGGTTCCTCGCCGAGAGCGCCCACGTGGCCCGCCTTGGCATAAGTCAGGCCATAGCCGAGCGGGAAGAGCGGGTCGTAACCGGGTTCGCCCTTGTTCAGGCGGAACTGGGCGGCGGTCTTGGGCCAGCTGAACGCGAGCGTGCCGTGGAAGTCGGTCTTGCCGCCCACCAGCACGTCGGCGATACCTTCGCCTTCCGAGCCCGGATACCAGGCCGCGACGAAGGCATCGGACTGGTTCATCTCGGGGTTGACCCAGAGCGGGCGGCCCGAGAGGAACACCGAAACGGTGGGGATGCCTTGCGCCTTCAGCTTCTTGAGCAGTGCGAGCGCCTGCTTGTCGCCCGGCTGGAATTCGAGCGTACGCACGTCGCCGCGCAGTTCGGCGTAAGGCTCTTCGCCAAAGACGACAACCGCGACATCGGGCTTGGCGGTAAAGCTGCCGTCGACCGAGAGGGTCGCCGTGCCCCCACCGGCTTTCAAGGCGTCGCGAATCCCCGCAAAGATCGAGGTTGCGCCGGGGAAGTCGGCGTTGGTGTTGCCATCGCCCTGCCAGGAGAGCGTCCAGCCGCCCGACTGGCGGCCGATGTCGTCGGCCGCCTGCCCGGCGACGAGCACCTTCGCGCTCGTCTTGATCGGCAGCACGCCCTCATTCTTGAGGAGGACGAGGCTCTCGCGCACGGCCTGGCGGGCGATCGCGCGGTGCTCGGGAGCACCCATGACCTTCTGCCACTGCGCCTCGTAGGGGCGGGCGGGATCGAACAGGCCGAGCTTGAACTTGACGCGCAGGATGCGGCGCACCGCATCGTCGATGCGGGCCTTGGGGATGGTGCCGTTCTTCGCCTCGCGCAGGGTCGCCTCGAACAAGCCCTTCCAGCTGTCGGGTGCCATCGCCATGTCGAGCCCGGCGTTGAAGGTGGCGGGGCAATCGGTGTTGGTGCAGCCCGGGATCTGGCCGTGGCCGTTCCAGTCGCCCACGACGAAGCCGTCAAAGCCCATGCGGCCCTTCAGGACGTCGGTCAGCAGCGCCTTGTTGCCGTGCATCTTGATGCCGTTCCAACTCGAGAACGAGGCCATCACGGTCATCGTGCCGGCGTCGACGGCGGCGGGGTAACCCGCGTCGTGGACGGCGATGAGGGTGTCCTCGTCGACGCGCGTGTCGCCCTGGTCGATGCCGTCGGTGGTGCCGCCATCGCCGAGGAAGTGCTTGACGCTCGCCGAGACGTGGCCGGTCTGGACGGTGTTGGCGGTGCCGGGCGCGCCCTGCAGGCCCTCCACCATCGGTCCTGCGTAGGCGGCGACAACTGCGGGATCTTCCGAATAGCCTTCGTAGGCGCGGCCCCAGCGTCCGTCCTGGGGTACGGCCAGGGTCGGCCCGAAGGCCCAGTGGATGCCCGAGGCGGCGGTTTCGGCGGCGGTGGCGCGGCCGATCTCGCGCATCAGCGCGGGGTCGTGCATCGCGCCAAGGCCGCTGTTGTGCGGGAAGAGCGTGGCGCCCACCACGTTGCTGTTGCCGTGGACGGCATCGATGCCGAAGATGATCGGGATCGCGACGTGGCCCTTACGCTGTTCCATCGCGACCGCGTTGAAGGCCTCGCTGGTGGCGATCCAGGGCTGGGCGTTGGAACGGTCGGGCGCGCCGATCGGGGGCGAGTTGCCGCCCGCGAGAATCGAGCCGAGCGGGTATTCGCGCAAGTCCTCGGGCGTGATCGCGGCGGTGTCCGCCTGGATCATCTGGCCCACCTTTTCGCGCAGTGTCATGCGGGCGAGAAGGTCGGTGATCCTGGCCTCGATCGCAGGATCGATGAAGTCGGGGCTCTTCGCGGCGGGCCACTTGTCCGGATGGACCGGCGTTGCAGCGGGGGCCTTGGCTGCCTCGGGTTTGGCCAGGGTCGGCTGGGCCAGTGCCAGCACGGCACACGAACCGAGCGCAAGTCCTTGCGCGATGCGGTGGAAACGCCTCATGTCATCCTCGTCCTGATTTGTCTGGCGCGATCCTAGGGAAGGAAAAATGATTGCGCTACCATTTTCCGCAAGGGTGAATTTTTTGGCATGTCTATGCCTTTTGCGAAGTCCTGCTAGACTTATCGCATGTCAGATAGTGAGCGCAAACGGCGAACCTCCAAATCCCGCCAGACCGGAGCCCCAACGATCGCGGATGTCGCGGCGATGGCAGGAGTCTCGATGATGACCGTATCGCGCGTCATCAACGCCGAACCCAAAGTGCGGCAATCTACCCGCGATGCCGTGAACGAGGCGATTGCCAAGCTCAATTACGCGCCCAACCGCGCCGCGCGCAGCCTGGCCGGGGCCTCGCAGATCCGCGTCGGGCTGCTCTATTCGAACCCGTCCGAGGCGTTCCTGTCGGCCTTCATCGTCGGCTCGCTCGAGGAGGCGGGGCGGCTCGACGTGCAGATCGTGATCCAGAAGGTGGAGGAGGGCGAGGCGCTCGGTGCGGCGGTCGAGCGCATGCTCGCGGGCGGGATCGACGGGGTGATTCTTCCGCCGCCGATCTGCGAGGCGGCCGAAGTGCTCGACATGCTCGCCAAGGCCGACGTGCCCACCGTCGCGGTGGCCACGCCGATGGAGCCGCAGGGCATCGCCACGATCGCGATCGACGATGCCAGCGCCGCGCGCGAGATGACCACGCACCTGGCGGGCCTGGGGCATGAGCGGATCGGTTTCATCGTCGGCCATCCCGACCTTTCGGCGAGCGCCGAGCGTCTCGCGGGTTACCGGCAGGGATTGCTGGACGCGGGCTACAGGTATGACGAGGCCCTCGTCGCGCAGGGGTTCTTCACCTACCGTTCGGGGCTCGATGCGGCCGAGGAGCTGCTTTCGCTGGAGAACCCGCCGAGCGCGATCTTCGCGAGCAACGACGACATGGCCGCTGCCGCCGTCGCAGTAGCGCATCGGCGCGGGCTCGACGTGCCGGGCGATCTTACCGTCTGCGGGTTCGACGACGTGGCGATGGCGACGACGATCTGGCCCGAGCTGACCACCATCCACCAGCCGATCGCGGCGATGAGCCGGCAGGCGGTGGAAATCCTGGTGACCTTGCTGCGCACCAAGCGCATCGCCGAGATCGGGGGGCAGCGCGTGCTCGTCGACTACCGCCTCGTGCGCCGCCAGTCCGACGCCGCGCCGCGCCGGCGTCCCGCGACACGGGTGCCGGCGACGGCCTGAGGAAGGGAAGGGGTTTCGAGGGGCAGGGCCCCTCGAGTTCCCGATACCTTTGCGGGCATTGCGGCCCGACGCGTCATGCCGCGCGGGGCCCCGTCGGACTTCACGCCGAGCGGATCACCATTTCCAGCGAAATCGTCTGCCCCGGCGCGAGCGCCTGCGGTTCAGGCCCCATGTGATTGACCGCATCGGGCATCGTCGTCTGCGGCTCGGCGCAGAAGAAGTCCGCGCCCTGCGGCACGAAGAGGTGGAGGAAGCGCGTGCCTTCGCTTTCGAGAAGGAGATCGCCGTCCTCCCGGCCGATCCGCAGCGCGCCATTCCAGCCGGTGTAGCAATTGTCGACGAGGTGGGGGCGCTCGAGCGTCGCGGGCGTGCGCCAGTCGCCCAGCGCATCGGGCGTGGCTTCGTGCGTGGGCAGCATGTCCGCGTCGGCGAGCCAGACGCTGCGGGCCTGGAATTCGAGGGCAGTCACTTTCGCGCGCGCGAACCAGGGGTGGAAGCCAAGCCCTGCAGGCATGGCGCGGGTATCGGTGTTGCTGAGCGTGAGGCGCGCGGTGAGGCCTTGGGGGCTCAGCTCCAGCACCTGCTCGAGCGTGAAGGACCAGTCCCAGCCTGCATCGCGTTCGTGGGCGTGGACGAGCGTTACCGCGTCTTCGCGCTGCGCGCGCACCTGCCAGTCGCCGAGCCAGGCGGTGCCGTGGATCGGGTGCGCGATGGCCGGATGGTTGGGGGCGAGGGCATGCGCCTCGCCCTGCCAGGTGAAACGCCCGTGGGCGATCCGGTTGACGTAAGGGGCGAGCGGGAAGCAGGCGCTTTCGAGCGGCTCGGTGCTGCCCTCGGGCATGGCGCGCAGCACGTCCGCGCCACCCCGCGTGACGCTGCGGACCAGGCCGCCGTGCACCGGATCGAGGGTGAGCGCCCAGTCCCCGCTCGCGATCCTCATCCTTCCATGTCCTCCAGCTCGCGCCCGCGCGTCTCGGTCACGGTCGCGCGCACGAAGAAGAACGAGACAAAGGCGGCCAGGGCATAGAGCACGTAAGTGATCGAAAGTCCGGGCGTGACCGCCAACGTCGGGAAGCTCACCGAGATCGCCGCGTTGGCGATCCACTGCGCGAAGCCCGAGACCGCCAGCGCCGAACCGCGGATCTGGTTGGGGAACATTTCGCCCAGCATGACCCACATGACCGGGCCCCAGCTCACATTGAAGAACACGGTATAGAGGTTGGCCGAGACGAGCGCGACGAGGCCGAAATGGCCGGGCAGGACGAGGCTGCCGTCCGCTCCGGTCACCGCGGTCGAGAACGCCCAGGCGACGAGGGCAAGCGTCACGGTCATGCCCGCCGAGCCGATCAGCAGCAGCGGCTTGCGCCCAATGCGGTCGATAAGCGCGATCGCGACGAGGCAGGCGCCGATCGAGAGCGCGCCCGAGATGATGTTGATCTGGAGCGCGAAGTCCTCGGTGAAGCCGACCGCCTGCCACAGCGTGGCGCCGTAGTAGAACACCACGTTGATGCCCACCAGCTGCTGGAAGATCGCGATGCCGATGCCCACCCACAGGATCGGACGGATCTTGCCGGTGGTCTTGTCGACGAGGTCGGAAAGCTTGGGACGGTGATGGTCGGCAGCGAGAGAGGCTTCGATCTCGCCCACCTTGCGCGCGGCCGTCGCGGCGCCGAACAGGCGGGTGAGAACGTCCTGCGCCTCGTCCTTGCGGCCACGCGCGACCAGATAACGCGGGCTTTCGGGAATGCCGAGCAGAGCGAGGAAGTAGATCAGCGCGGGGATCGCCTGGAGCCAGAACATCCAGCGCCACGCGGCAAAGCCCAGCCACAGCGTCGCAGTCGAGCCGCCGGCCCAGCGCGCGAGCACGAAGTTGGCGAGAAAGGCGCCGGTGAGGCCGGTGATGATCATGACCTGCTGCACGCTCGACAGGCGCCCGCGCACTTCGGCTGGCGTCATCTCGGAGATGTAGACCGGTGAGGTGACGCTGGCGGCGCCCACGCCCAGGCCCCCGATGATGCGCGCGAAGATGAACACGGCGGAGGAGCCGGCCGCGCCGGCGAGCAAGGCCGAGCCGAAGAACAGCACGGCGGCCAGCATCATCGTGCCGCGCCGCCCGATCCGGTCGGACAGGCGCCCGGCGATGAAGGCGCCGAACGAGGAGCCCACGAGGATCGCGCCGACGTTGATGCCGATGCCGAAGCGACCCAGCTGGAAGGCGGCTTCGAGCCCGTTCTGGGTGCCGTTGATGACCCCCGAATCGTAGCCGAACATGAAGCCGCCGATGGTGGCGACGGCCACCACCAGCGCGACCAGCCGCGTGTTGATCGCGAGCTTGTCCCCATTCGGCCCGTCCATTGCTGGCCTGTGCATTTCAGTCGTGTCCTTTCCCGTGCGGTCGGTGCGTCTTGTGTGGCGCGAATTTGCCGACCGGCTGTGAATTTACGTGTTGGCGCGCCGTGGCGGCGCAGCGGGCACCTTCACGCGGAAGGTGAAGAGATCGCCGGCCATGGGCTGGGTGGCAAGTTCGTCCTCGCTCAGGCCCTGACGCGCGGTGGTGGCATAGGCGGTGCACCCGTCGGGTCCGCCGAGCGCGATCTTGGTGATGTTGCTAACCGGGAAGAACACCTCGTCGGTGAGTGTGCCGTCGGGCGCGAAGCGGCGCGCCGCCGCGCCGCCGAAGAAGCCCTGCCAGATGCCGCCCTCGGCGTCGCAGATTGCGCCGTCCGGGTGGCCCCAGTCGGCGCGTTCGGGGGTGTCGAAGTCAAGGAACAGGGTGCCGCTGTCGCAAGTCCCGTCGCTGGCGATCTCGTGGCGGATCACCTGCCGGCCGAGCGTGTCGACGTGGTAGAGGTACTGGCCGCAGGGCGAGATCGCCGGGCCGTTGGTGATCGTGATCGGGGGAATCGCGGACTGGCGCACGGAGCCCTTGTCGAGCACGAAGACGACGCCGCTCGCGCTTTCCTCGAGGTTGTCCATCGAGCCGAACCAGATGCGGCCTTCACCGTCGATCGCGGCGTCGTTGAGGCGGTTGTCGGGCAGGTCGGTGTGGACTTGCGCGATGCGGGTCAGGCTGCCGTCGGCGGGGTCGAAGCGGTGCGGGCCCGACTGGAGCCCGGCGATCAGCCCGTGCGTCGCGCTCGGCAGGACCCAGCCGACGTGCTCGGGAGTGGACCAGCGCTGCGCCGTGCCGGTCCCGGTGTCGACCCGGAAGATGGTGTTGCTCTTGATGTCGACGAACCACAGGGCCTCGTCGATCCACGCAGGGCCCTCGCCCAGCTGCGCCCCGATCGTCAGATAATGGTCAGCCTGCATCTCTCTCTTCCCTCGTCTCGTTCGTGTTGACCTTGGGGATCAACGCCAGCCGGCGTCGATCCAGTAGTCGTGGCCGGTACACATACGGGCGCCTTGCGAGCTTAGGAAGAGGACGAGCGCGGCAACGTCCGATGGCTGGATACGGCCCGAAAGGCACTGCGCGGCGACGATCTCGGCCTCGCCTTCGGGGGTGTACCATTTTTCCTGGCGCGGGGTCTGGACATTGCCCGGGACCACCGTGTTGACGCGGATGTTGTCGCGCCCGAGGTCGCGCGCGAGGCTGCGCGTCAGGCCCGAGATGGCCGCCTTGGCGGTCTGGTAGAGCACCAGGTCGGAGAGGCCCAGGTGCCAGGAGATCGAGCCGAAGTTGATGATCGCGCCGCCGCCGGCGGCCTTCATCGCGGGGATCACCGCCTGGGCTGCGAAGAACTGGTGGCGCAAGTTAACGTTCATGCGCTCTTCCCAGAACGCGGGCGTGACGTCGGCGATCGCGTGGCGATCGTCGTTGGCCGCGTTGTTGATCAGCACGTCCACGCCGCCCAGCTGCGCGACGAGGGACTCGACCCCGGGCTTGAGTGCATCGACGTTGGTCAGGTCGAGGCGGGTGAACAGCGGGGCATGGCGCGCGCCGGGCGAAAGCTCGCTGGCGAGCGCCGCACCGGCTTCCTCGAGGATGTCGACGAAGGCGACCTGGGCACCTTGCGCGACGAAGGCCTTGACCAGGCCCTCGCCAATCCCGCTGGCGCCGCCCGAGATGATGACCTTCTTGTCCTGAAGGTCGGGGTAGATGGCGTTGACACCACCGTTGGAAGGCTTGCTCAGCATCGTATCGTGTTCGCCTGAATGCATTACTTGGAAAGAAGCCCGCGCTGGGCGAGATTGCGGAAGAGGTCGGAGAGACCGAAAGTCCAGGCCGGGGCCTTGGCGGAAGTCGTGACCGTGTTGGTCAGCGTGCCGAGGCGTTCGCTGGAGATGGTGACGGTGTCACCGACCTTGTGGGTAAAGCCCTTGCCGGGCTCGTCGCGGTCCTGGGTCGGTGCGAAGAGCGTGCCGCAGAACAGTACGAGGCCGTCGGGGTACTGGTGCTCACTCATCGCCTGGCGCAGCAGGTCCTCGGGGTCGCGGCTGATCTCGCGCATCGTCGAGTGACCCTCGAGGACGTAGCCGTCGGTGCCCTCGATGGTGAGCGCGACGTCGGCGGTGCGCACGTCCTCGATCGTGTAGCCTTCGTCGAAAAGGCGGATGAACGGGCCGATCGAGCAGCTCGCGTTGTTGTCCTTGGCCTTGCCCAGGAGCAGCGCCGAGCGGCCCTCGAAGTCGCGCAAGTTGACGTCGTTGCCGAGCGTCGCGCCGACCGCCTTGCCGTCGGGCCCGGCGACCATGACGATCTCGGGCTCGGGATTGTTCCAACCCGAATCCGAGCGCACGCCGATCTCGGCGTCCTGGCCCACGGTGGCCAGGACCGGGCACTTGGTGAAGACTTCGGCGTCGGGACCGATCGCCACTTCGAGGTACTGCGACCACAGGCCTTCGGCGATGAGGGTCTGCTTGAGCGCCTCGGCTTCGGGCGAGCCGGGAACGGTGCTGCGCACCGAACCGCCGAGCGCCTCCTCGATCTTGCCGCGCAGTTCCTGCGCCAGCGTGTAGTCACCGCGCGCGCGCTCCTCGATTACGCGCTCGAGTGCGGAGACGGCGAACGTCACGCCGCAGGCCTTCACGCACTGCAGGTCGATCGGGCTGAGCAGGCTGGCGCGGTCGAGAACCTCGAGGCCGCCCAGTTCCACGCCGCCCTCGCGCAGGCCCTGCGCGATCAGGTCGGCAACGGTGGGCGCGAGGTGCGACATGTCGAAAACCGAGCCAGCGCGAATCAGTACGGGCGTCGGGCCCTCGGCGGTCTCGATCCGGCCGACGAACGTGCCGTCGCGCCAGTCTTCGGGCAGGCCCCTGTTCGAGGCCGGTATATTTTTCATCAGTGCTATTCCCCTCCGCAGGTGTTAGCGTTATCTATGACAACGTCGAAAGCGTCAAGACGCGACTTTGGGATAGGCCGACGGACAGGTTCGGTCGTGAGGAGGACGGGGCGAGGCATGGCCTTGGCAAAGGCACGGCAAGCGGCGATTTGTGCGCTCACATCCACACTGGGGCTGGGCGTGGCGACGCTTGCATTTGCCGCGCCGGAGGCCCCTTCCTCCAGTTTCGAATCAGTAGCCTACGCCTGGCACGGCGTGCGCGTGGGCGGGGGCGGTTTCACCCCCGGCGTGATCTTCAGCACCGTCGAGCAGGGGCTTGCCTACCTGCGCAGCGACATGGGCGGCGCCTATCGCTGGGACGCGCGCGCGCAGCGCTGGGAACCGCTGACCGACGGCGTTTCGCAAGGCAGCTACATGGGTATCGAGAGCCTTGCGGCCGATCCCGTCGACGCTGGCACGGTCTACCTTGCGGCGGGCATGGGCTGGTCGGCTCCGGCGGCAATCCTGCGCTCCACCGACTACGGTCGGAGCTGGCGCACGACGCCGGTGCCTTTCGCGATGGGCGGCAACGAGGATGGCCGCGGGCTTGGCGAGCGGCTGGCGATCGACCCTTTCGACCACCAGCGCCTGTTCTTTGGCTCGCGCCACCAGGGGCTCTGGCAAAGCGTGGACGCCGGGGCGAGCTGGGAGCAGGTGGTAACGTTCCCGCGCGCGGGCCTGGGGCTTCCGAAAGCGCCGCGCGCGACGCACGGCGGCCTCTCCTTCGTGGTCTTCGATCCCCAGGTGAAGGGCCGTGTCTTCGTCGGCAGTGCCGATCCGGGGGGCGCCCGCCTGTTCCGTTCGGACGATGGGGGCGCGAACTGGCACGCCGTCGCGGGCGGCCCGTCCGGCGACCTCCTCGCGGTCAAGGCCGTCGTCGGCGCCGACCACGTGCTGACCGTGACCTTGTGCGACGCGATCGGCCCCAACGGCATCACCCGCGGCGCGGTCTGGCGCTACGATCCGGCGCGCGAGGCCTGGTCCGAGGTCACCCCGCTCAAGGGGGCGAATGCGCCGGTGGGCGGCTACATGGGCGTCGCCGTTTCGGCGCAGGACCCCGAGACCATCGCGGTCAGCACCGTCGACAGGGGCGATCCGGTCGATACCGTCTGGCTCAGCCACGACGCAGGGGCGCACTGGGACGAACTGTGGACGCGTTCGGTGCGCGATGTCTCGGCCACGCCCTTCCTCGATTTCGGCGCCAAGGCGAACTTCGGGCACTGGATCGCCGGGCTTGCGATCGATCCCTTCGATGCGGGCCACGCGGCCTATGTGACCGGCGCGACGGTCTATGCGACGAACGAGTTGAAGCAGGGCGGCACGCTGCACTGGGCTCCCTGGACCAAGGGTATCGAGCAGACCGCGATCATCACCCTGGTCAGCCCGACCGGCGGCGCGCACCTGATTTCGGGCTTCGGCGACATCGGGGGCTTCCGCCACGACGATTTCGGCGTCTCGCCTACGGCCCAGCACGTGAACCCGTTCCTCTCCAACACCAACACGCTCGACTATGCGGGGCTGGCGCCGCAGATACTGGTGCGCAGTGGTAATACCCATGCGCGCACGGTGCCCGATACCTCGCTGGCCTGGTCGCGCGACGGCGCGGCGCACTGGCAGCCGATCCATGTGCCCGCGGGCAAGCCCCATGCCGACGGATCGCCGCGGCCCGAGGAGACCGGCAACGCCGCGATCACGGTCTCGGCTGATGGCGCGAATTTCCTCGTCGAGACCGATGTCCCGCAACTGAGCCGCGATCACGGCACGCGCTGGAGCCCGATCGAAGGCCTGCCCTCGCGCGTGCGGGTGACGGCCGACAAGCGCGACGCGCGCCGTTTCTACGCCATCGATTTCGCGAAGGGCCGCATCGTGCGCAGCGACGATGGCGGGGCGCACTTCGCCCCCGTCGGCGGACGCGGGCTGCCCGCGGATCTTTCCGCCGCGCACTCGACCAACCGCGAGGCCCCCGCGCCGATCCTGGCCGATCCCGGCCGGGCGGGGCATCTCTGGCTCAACCTGGGCGGTGACTTGTGGTATTCCAACGACTTGGGCGAGAGCTGGACGCGCACCGGGCAGGGTCTCAGGATCGAACGCTATGGCCTGGGCAAGGGCGCGGACGGGGCCGACGTACCTGCGCTATACGCGCTGGGCACGAAGCAGGGCCTGCGGGCGATCTGGCGTTCGCTCGACGGCGGCGCCTCGTGGCAACGCATCAATGACGATGCGCACCAATGGGGCCTGCGCATCCGCGTGATTTCAGGGGACCCGCGCCAGTTCGGGCGGGTCTATATCGGAACCGATGGCCGGGGGATCGTCTATGGCGACCCGCAAACCGGCACGGGAGAGAGGGACGAATGAGGGTGAAGGGATTCATGGCGCCGCTGGCGATTCTGGCCACGGCCGCACTGGCGATGCCCGCGCAAGGTGCGACGGGCGATCTGCCGCGGCTCGAAAGCAAGGGCGGTCGCCACGCGCTGATCGTCGATGGCGCGCCGTTCCTGATGCTGGGCGCACAGGCGAACAATTCGAGCAACTACCCGCAGATGCTGCGCGATGTCTGGCCGGTGCTCGAGACGATGCACGCCAACACGCTGGAAATTCCCATCGCCTGGGAGCAGGTCGAACCGGTCGAGGGCCAGTTCGACTTCTCCTATCTCCAGACCTTGCTCGATCAGGCCCGCGCGCACGACACGCGCCTGGTGCTGCTCTGGTTCGGCACCTGGAAGAACACCAGCCCCAGCTACACGCCCGCCTGGGTGAAGCTCGACAACGCGCGCTTTCCCCGGATGAAGGCGCCCGACGGCTCGGACCACTACGTGCTGACCCCGCTGTCGCAAAACACGCTCGATGCGGACCGCAAGGCCTTCGTCAAGGTGATGGAATATTTGCGCGACCATGACCGCGAGAACACCGTGATCATGGTCCAGCCCGAAAACGAGACCGGCTCCTACCGCGTGCCGCGCGACTACTCGGCCAAGGCCAATGCCCTTTTCGCGCAGGCCATTCCATCGGCGCTGGCGAAGAAGACCGGCAAGTCGGGCACCTGGGAGCAGGCTTACGGCAAGCAGGCCCCGCGCGCGTTCCAGACCTGGTACGTGGCCAGCTTCGTGAACGAGGTGGCCAAGGCGGGCAAGGCAGTGAAGAACCTGCCGATGTACGTCAACGCCTCGCTCGCGGGGCCCTCGAACGTGCCCGACCCGACCGGCGTTGCCAGCGGCGGCCCGCAGTGGGACGTGCTCGACATCTGGAAGGCGGCTGCGCCCGCGATCGATTTCGCCGGGCCCGACATCTACGACCGCGCAAGCGCCAACGCCGAGGCCTATCTCGACAAGTACGCGCGTGCGGACAACGCGCTGATGGTGCCCGAGATCGGCAATTCGCTGGAATTCGCGCGCTACTTCTGGTCCACCATCGGCAAGGGCGGGATCGGTTTTGCGCCCTTCGGCATGGATGCGACGGGCTTCTTCAACTACCCGCTCGGCGCGCGCGAGCTCGACGTGAAGACTTTGGCCGCCTTCGCGCTGCCCTATGCGACGCTGGAGCCGATCGCACGCGACTGGGCGCGCATCGCCTATACCCGCCCGACCTGGGGCGCGGCGAAGCCCGACGACGGCGCGGTGCGCGAGACGGTGCTGGGCAAGTGGAAGATCAGTGCGGACTGGGGCCAGTGGCAGTTCGGCGAGAAGGACTGGACCTGGCTTCCATCGGAGCCGCCCGCCTGGGCCAAGGAGCCGGTTGGCGGGGTTGCCGTCGCGCAGCTCTCGGACACCGAATACCTTGTCATGGGCGATCACGTGCGCGTGAATTTCAGCCCCGCCAATGGGGCCGCAAACGGCGTGATCGTCGCGGTCGAGGAAGGCACCTTCAAGGACGGAAAGTGGGTCATGACGCGCCGCTGGAACGGCGACCAGACCGACTACGGCCTCAACCTCATCGACCGGGGGCAGGTGCTCAAGGTCACCACCGGATTCTATTCATCGAAGTAAGAGAGCCTGACAGGGCAGGGGATACCAAAATGAAGCTTTTTAAATTGTCGGCGCTGCTTGCGGGTTCCGCGCTCTGTTCGGTTCCGGCGCTGGCCGCCACGGTCGAGAAGGTCGCGGGTGGTGTCGTCGTAACGCCCGACAGCGGTCCGTCCGACCGCGTCGAAGTCACGCTGCACGGCGATGGCATCTTCCACGTCGTCGCGCATGCCAAGGGCCTGAAGGCGCCTGCGCCCAACGCCAGCCTGATGGCGCCCAACCCGCCCAAGGCGGGCACCTTCACGGTCAGCGAAAAGCAGGGCACGGTCTTCGTCACCGCCGCCAGGGCCACCGCGGCGATCACCAAGGCGACCGGGCAGGTGCGCTTCTATGACGCCAAGGGCGCCGAGCTCCTGAGCGAAAGCGCGCCCGCCGTGTTCACGCAAACCCAGGCGGACGGCACGCCCTACGTCACGGTTTCGCAGCAGTTCAACAAGGGCACCGACGAGGGGCTCTACGGTCTTGGCCAGCACCAGCAGTCGGTGATGGACTTCAACGGCCGCGACGTCGAACTCGCCCAGCACAACATGGACATCGGTACGCCCTTCGTCGTCTCGACGAAGAACTACGGCCTGCTCTGGGACAACGAGAGCATCACCCGCTTCGGCAATCCTGCGCCCTACACGCTGGTCGGCGAAGCGGGCGGCATGAAGGTCTCCTCGGGCGGCAAGCCGGGCTTCAAGGCGCAGTACTTCCTCGACGGCAAGCTGGCGGTCGAACAGCAGGAAGCCTCGATCGACTACCAGTACATCGAGGACCAGGCCAAGTGGCCCGAGAAGGCCAAGGCCAAGACCGAGGCGGCGACCGAAGGCCAGAACACGGCCGGCAACGCGGTGCAGACGCAGACCGTGGTGTGGACCGGGGAAGTCCTGCCCGATGCGACCGGGACCCACGAGTTCCAGCTCTACGGGTCCAGCTATTTCAAGGTCTACGTCGACGGAAAGCTGGTGCTCGACCGCTGGCGCCAGAACTGGAACCCCTGGTACGCCGATTTCAGCGTGCCGATGACCGCGGGCAAGCCGGCGCAGATCCGCATCGAATGGGAGCCCAATGCAGGCTACATGGCGCTGCTGCACAAGGACCCGCTGCCCGCAGCCGATCGCCACTCGGTCTGGTTCACCAGCGAGGTCGCGCGCGACAAGGACTACTGGTTCATCCCGGGCAAGGACATGGACGGCGTGGTCGCGGGCTACCGCCAGCTCACCGGCAAGTCCGAGATGATGCCCAAGTGGGTCTACGGTTTCTGGCAGTCGCGCCAGCGCTACGAGGACAGCAAGCAGCTGCTCGACGTGCTGCACACCTACCGCCAGATGAAGCTGCCGATCGACAACATCGTGCTCGACTGGCGCTACTGGAAGGACGACGCCTGGGGCAGCCACGACTTCGACGAGACCCGCTTCCCCGATCCCAAGGCGATGGTCGACGACGTCCACGCCAACAACGCCGAGATCATGATCTCGGTCTGGCCCAAGTTCTATCCCACGACTGAGAACTACAAGGAACTCGACGCAGCGGGGGCCGTCTATCACGGTAACCTGGAGCAGGGGAACAAGGACTGGGTCGGGGTGGGCTACCTCAACACCTTCTACGATCCCTATTCGGCCAAGGGCCGCGAGATCTTCTGGAAGCAGATCGAGACCAAGATCGCGTCCAAGGGCTTCGACGCTTGGTGGGCCGACGCCTCCGAGCCCGATCTCCACTCGAACCTGTCGATCGAGAAGCGCATCGCGGGCATGGGCCCCAACGCCGATGGGCCCGCGGCCGAGTTCTTCAACTCGTATCCGCTGATGAACGCACGTTCGTTCTATGATGGCTGGACCAGCTACAAACCCGATGTCCGCCCGTTCCTGCTGACCCGTTCGGGCTTTGCCGGCCTGCAGCGCTACGGCTCGGCGGTGTGGTCGGGCGACGTTGCCACGCGCTGGTATGACCTGAAGGCGCAGATCTCGGCGGGCGTGAACACCGCGATGTCGGGGCTTGCCAACTGGACCCACGACATCGGCGGCTTCTCGGTCGAACCGCGTTTCGCCGCCGAGAATCCCAAGCCCGAGGATCTCGCCGAATGGCGCGAACTCAACTTGCGCTGGTTCCAGTTCGGCGCCTTCAGCCCGTTGTTCCGCAGCCACGGCGAATATCCCTACCGCGAAATCTTCGAAATCGCGCCCGAGGGCTCGGACATGCGCGCCTCGATGGTGTGGTACGACAAGCTGCGTTACCGCCTGATGCCCTACATCTACACGCTGGGCGCGGACGTCTACATGAAGGACGGCTCGATCATGCGCGGCCTCGTGATGGACTTCCCGCAGGACGAAAAGGCGCGCGCGGTCAACGACCAGTTCCTCTTCGGCAAGGCCTTCCTGGTCGCGCCGGTGGCGGATTACCAGGTGCGCGAGCGCTCGGTCTGGTTCCCGGGCAAGGGCGTGACCTGGTACGATTTCGAAACCGGCAAGACCTATCCCGGCGGCACTTCGGCCATCGTTCCCGCGCCCGAGACGCGCATGCCGCTGTTCGTGCGCAGCGGTTCGATCGTGCCGATGGGCCCCGTCCAGCAGTACGTCGACGAGCAGCCCGAGGCACCGGTCACGCTCGTGGTCTACACCGGCGCGGACGGCACCTTCTCGCTCTACAACGACGATGGCCGATCGGAAGGCTACAAGACCGGCGCCTTCGAGCGCATGCCGATCGCCTATGACGATGCCAGCGGCACGGTCACGCTCGGCGCGCGCGAGGGCAAGGGCTACAAGGGCATGCCCGCGAGCCGCACCGTGCGCGTGAAGTGGATCGTTCCCGGCCAAAGCGTGGCCGAGACGACGAGCTACGATGCCGAAGTGAAGTGGACCGGCAAGGCGCTGCGGATCAAGCGTCCCTGAGCGCCCTGCACGGGTCCGGCCTGCCCCGCCTTTCCTCCTCCAAAAGTGGGGCAGGCCGGACTTCGCAATGCAGTATCGATGTGCCTTGGGCAAGTCGAACTGGTGGTGATTTTTAAATACTCGTAATTATTTCGATTTTATTTGGCATCTTTACGCCGGGCCGTGCAATTCGAGCGGTGAATTCGGGATGCGATAGTTCCGCTTTACGCGCGGCATCGAAATGGCGACGGGGCAAGTGCAGCGGATGCAAGCGATGGAACTGGAAGCCTATTTCATGCCGGAACGGACACCGGGAGTTTTCGCGTGATGCGCGGTCTGCAGCCCAGCCGCCGCGCGTTCCTCGGTGGCGCGCTCGCCGCCGGGGCCGGGGCCTCGAGCCGGGCGCTGGGAGCCTTGCCGAATAGCCTGCCGAGCGGGGTGGCACATGGGCCCGTGGAGCCGACGTGGAACTCGCTGGTGGCGAACTACCGCTACCCCGAGTGGTTTCGCGATGCGAAGTTCGGCATCTGGTCGCACTGGGGCCCCCAGGCGGTGCCTGAGCAGGGCGACTGGTACGGGCGGTTCCTCTACATGCAGGGCCACCCGATGTACGAGCACCACCTCAAGACCTACGGGCATCCCGCCGATACCGGCATGATGGACGTGCAAAACCTGTGGCGCGCGGACAAGTGGGACCCCCAGGGCCTGATGGATCGTTACGTCAAGGCGGGCGCGAAGTACTTCGTCAGCCTGGCCTGCCACCACGACAACCTCGACTGCTTCGATTCCGCGCACCACGCCTGGAATTCGCTGCGCGTGGGGCCGGGGCGCGACGTGGTCGGCACCTGGGAAAAGGTGGCACGCGCGGCGGGCCTCAAGTTCGGCGTATCCAACCACATCTCGCACGCCTGGCACTGGTACCAGCCCGGCTATGCCTACGACCCGGAAGGTCCGCGCAAGGGCGAGCGCTACGATGCCTTCCGCCTGACCAAGGCCGACGGCAAGGGCAAATGGTGGGAGGGGCTCGACCCGCAGGAGCTCTACACCGGGCCGCACATGGTCGCGCCCGAGGGGATCGAAACCATCGAGGCCATGAACGAATGGCACGACAAGCACGACGGCCAGTGGATCGAGACGGCTCCGCCGGGCGACGAGCGCTTCGCGCGCCAGTGGCTGCTGCGCCAGATGGACCTCGTCGCCAAGTACAAGCCCGACTTCTGCTACATGGACAACTACGAGCTGCCCTTCGGCACCTACGGCCTCGCGGCGGCGGCGGACTACTACAACCGTTCGATCGAGTGGCACGGCAAGATCGATGTCGTGCTGACCGCCAAGCAGTTGAAGGCGCAGGCGCGTTTCGGCCTCGTCCAGGATGTCGAGCGTGGCTTTTCGGATCATCTCTGGGACGAGCCCTGGCAGACCGACACGTGCCTGGGTGACTGGTTCTACAACCGCGCGCGCTTCACCGAGAAGAGCTACGTGCCCGCCGCGGCGGTCGTGCAACGTCTTGCCGACGTTATCTCGAAGAACGGCAACCTGCTGCTCTCGGTGCCCCAGCGTGGCGATGGTACGATCGATGCCGAAGAGGAGAAGATCCTCGACGACCTTGCGCGTTGGTTCGCGGTTCACGGCGAGGCGGTTCACGGATCGCGCCCCTGGCACATGTACGGCGAGGGGCCGACACAGCTCCAGGTCGGCATGCAGAACGAGGGTGGGTTCAAGGGCTTCGTGCCGGGCGACGTGCGCTTTACCACCAAGGATGGCGCGCTTTACCTGTTCGTGCTCGCGCCGGGCGATGCGCCGCTCTCGGTCGCGGCGCTCGGCCGCGCAGCGCTGGCCCGGGCGGGCAAGGGCCGGGTCGAGCAGGTGCGCCTCCTGGGCGGGGGCGCGGTTTCGTTCCGGCAAGGCGAGGACGCGCTGCACCTTGCCGTGCCGCGTTCGGAGCACTTCGTGCCGGTCCTGAAGCTCGAGGGGCGGGGACTGGTGTGATGCACCATCTCCTGCGCGGGTTGCCGTTCGCGGCCTGTGCGCTTCTGGCCCTTGCGCGGCCAGCCGGTGCGCAGGCGAACGAGGTGCCTCATATCGAAACGAAGGGCGCGCGCCATGCGCTGATCGTCGATGGGGCGCCGTTCCTGATGCTGGGCGCGCAGATCAACAATTCCAGTTCGTGGCCCGCCGCGATGCCCGGCGTCTGGCCGGCGATGGAGGCGATGCACGTCAACACCGTGGAAGCGCCGATCGGCTGGGAGCAGATCGAGCCCGAGGAAGGCCACTTCGATTGCGCAGCGGTCGACCTGCTGCTCGAACAGGCGCGCGCGCACAAGGTGCGCCTCGTCCTCCTGTGGTTCGCGACCTGGAAGAACACCAACCCGCAATATGCGCCGAGTTGGGTCAAGCTCGACAACGCGCGCTTTCCCCGCATGCGCCGGGCCGACGGGACCTTCCACTACGCGCTCTCGCCGTTCGCCGCCGCGACGCTTGCCGCCGACAGCAAGGCCTTCGCCGCGCTGATGCGCCATTTGCGCGAGGTCGACCCGCAGAACACCGTGATCATGGTGCAGGTGGAAAACGAGCCGGGCACCTATGGCCTTGCGCGCGACCATTCGCCCGAGGCGAACAAGGCTTTTGCGGGACCCGTGCCCGAGGCGCTGCGCAAGCGCACGGGGAAGGGGCCGGGCAGTTGGAGCGCGCTCTACGGGCGCGACGCCGAGCTCTACTTCCACGCCTGGTCGATCGCGCGCTACATCGACCAGGTGGCGGCGGCGGGCAAGGCCGAGAAGCCTTTGCCGATGTACGTCAACGCCGCCTTGCCCGGCAGCCCGTTCACCTGGCAGGACCCGGCGACCTACGCCAGCGGCGGCCCGGCGAACACCGTGATCGAGGTCTACAAGGCCGCCGCGCCCCATCTCGACCTGGTGGCGCCCGACATCTACACGACAGCCCACAAGGACTACACCGGCTTCCTCGACAGCTACGAGAGGGCCGACAACGCACTCTTCGTGCCTGAGACGGGCCACGCACGCGACTATGCGCGCTTCTTCTTCGAAGCGGTGGGGCGCGGCGCCATCGGCTGGTCGCCCTTCGGGATCGATCGCCTGCGTTATCTGCCCAGCTATCCGCTGACCTCGAAGCTGAACGACGAGGCGCTGGCGCCCTTTGCGGCCAACTACGCCCTGTTCGGTCAGCTCGCCCGGCTCTGGCCGCGCTGGGCGCTTGCGGGCAAGACCTGGGGCGCCGCCGAAAGCGAGGACCCGGCGGACGGGCATCGTCAGGTGCTCGACCTCGGTCGCTACCGCGCCGAAGTCAGCTTCGGGCGGGGCGACTGGGGGGCGGGAGAGGCCAAGGGCAACGACTGGCCCAAGGGCGGCGTCGCCATTGCCGAGATCGCGCCCGACGAATACCTCGTCACCGGCCACTTCGCGCGTGTCGAATTCGCCCTGCGCGATCCCGCGCGCGCGAACCTGATCCTCGACCGGGTCGAGGAGGGGCATTACAACGATGCCGGGAACTGGGTTTTCGAGCGGGTGTGGAACGGCGACCAGGTCGACTGGGGGCTCAACTTCACTGCGGCCAACCAGGTGCTGCACGTTAAGCTCGCCAGCTACCCGATCCGCTGAGCCTTGCCCGTCAGCCCTTGTGGCGGGGCAGGCGCAGGCCCCAGTGGATCGCCGAGCCGCGCAGGCCAAAGCCCGCCAGCGTCGCGAGAATGGTGGCGAGGCCCGAGGACAGGCCAAGCGCGGTCAGGCCAAGGAATACGCCCGCCGCGAGCAGCGCGGCGGTGATGTAAAGCTCGTTGCGCAGGAGGATTGAGGGCTCGCCCGCCACCACGTCGCGGATGACCCCGCCCATGCAGGCGCTGATCACCCCCATCGCCAGCGCTGGGAGCGGCGCGACGCCGAGGCTCAGCGCCTTGCCGGTGCCGAACACCGCGAAGGCGGCAAGGCCCGCGGCGTCGAACCATTCGAGCGCGCGTTCGGGCCAGATCCGGGTGGGCAGAAGCCAGACCACCGCGCCCATCGCCACGCACATCACGAGCGGGCCTGGCGAGACCATCCAGCTGACCGGCACATTGGCGAGAACGTCGCGCATCGTGCCCCCGCCGATCCCGGCGACGATGGCAAAGAAGATCGCGGCGATCACGTCGAGGTGCTTGCGCGCGGCGACGAGCGCGCCCGAGACCGCAAAGACCGCGATCCCGGCGAAGTTTACGAAGTCGAGAATCGGTCCGACGAGGACAAGATCGCTGGGGCCTGCCATGGCCTTGCCCTACACCGGGGAAGGCGGGAGGCAAACCCTGTCGGCCTGCCCCGTATGTTCCAGGCGGCGCGGCTTACTGTTGCGCGGGGGGAGGGCCGCCGGCACCACCCGGTCCGCCCGGGGGCGGGCCGCCGCGTCCGCCGGGGCCGCCGGGACCACCACGGCCGTGGGGGCGCAATTCCATCATCGAGAGTTCGCCGTCGCCATCCTTGTCGGCGGCCTCGAAGATCTTGCCCTCGTAGGCGAGGAATTCGTCGAGCGAGAGCCCGGCGTCGTAGTTGCCGTTGGCCTTGGCGATGACCGTGCCGGTGAGCGGCTCGATCAGGTCGTTGAGCATCTGGTCCTCATCCTCGTCGCCGGCATCGGGCATGATCGCGTCGGGGATCGGTCCTTCGCTGCGGCCGAGCGCGCTGTCCTCGTGCGCGGCGGCCGAGCCCATGGCGGACTGCCAGGCGATGAATTCGGCCTCGGAGATCGTCTTGTCGTGGTTGGCATCGACGCTGGCGAAGCGCTCGCGGATGATCGCGGCGCGGCGCGCCTCGATCACGGAGTGCAACTCCTCGAGCGTCACCGTGCCGTCGCGGTTGGCATCGGCGGTCTCGAACATCACGGTCACGACCTTGTCGAAGGTCTTGCGCTTGATGGGCTTGGGCATGCGCGGCTTGCCGCCGCCCGGAGCACCGCCGCCGGGACCACCGGGGCCACCGCCGCCGCCCGGACCGCCGCCCATTCCGCCACCTCCCATGTCGCCGCCGCCCATACCGCCCATGCCGCCCATCTGGGCCATGACGGCCGAGGGCTGCGAAAGCAGCAGCGTGGTGGCGAGGAGCGAGGCGAGAGTGAGGGTGGTCTTGCGCATGTAAGCGCTGGTGCCACGTAACTGTAGCCATTGCATTTCAAAAGCTGTCGCAGGCTGTATCAGGGCCCGGAATGCGAAAAGGCGCCCCCTTGCGGGAGCGCCTCTCGATCTGGTGTGCGCCGGCAGTCTGTGCTCGCCGGACGCAGCGCCGGTGCTTACTTGGGTGCGAGCACCATGAGCATCTGGCGGCCTTCCATGCGCGGATAGGCTTCGACCTTGGCGATCTCGGCGACGTCTTCCTGCACGCGGCGCAGCAGGTTCATGCCCAGCTGCTGGTGCGAGAGTTCACGGCCACGGAAACGCAGGGTCACCTTCACCTTGTCGCCATCACCGATGAAGCGCTGCACGTTGCGCATCTTGGTGTCGTAGTCGTGGTCGTCGATGTTCGGACGCATCTTGATCTCCTTGATCTCCTGCGTCTTTTGCGTCTTGCGCGCTGCGTTGGCCTTCTTCTGGGCCTCGTAGCGGTACTTGCCTACATCGAGAAACTTGCACACCGGCGGATCGGCGTTGGGCGAGACTTCGACGAGATCGAGGCCGACATCGGCCGCGCGCTCAATCGCCTCGCGCGTCGAAAGGACACCAACATTCTCGCCGTTCTCGTCGATCACGCGGACCTTGTCGGCTTGGATGAACTTGTTGTAGCGCGGTCCGCTCTTGACCGGTGGCGCCATCATGCGCCGGGGTGGGGGTGCTATATGCGTTCTCCTGAGTCGTTACTCTGAAAATAGGCGAATTGAGGCGTCCTTAGTGCGAATCGCGTCCTCGCGCAAAGAGCGATTTTCAGCGACGTTCACAAGGATGCCCCGGCCAGCGAACCGACCTTCGTCTCCCTATATAGGCTTTCAGGCGGCTTTCCGCCAGAGGGGGTAGCGAACGAGCCTCGCGCGGGAGGGAACGAGCGCGTCGATCGCATCGGCCGGTTGCAGCGCGCCCAGGATCGCGGGGTCGTCCGCAGCCATGCCGCCGGTCAATGCACCGAAGGCGGGGAGGATCAGCCGGCTCTCGCTGGCCACCGTGCAGGGCCGCGCAATGCGCCGGCCGCGGGCATGGACCACGAGGCGGGGATGGAAGTGGCCCGAAAGCTCGGGGCCTTGTACGTCGGGCCGCGCTTCGTGGCGCAGCGCAAGGCCGCCGATCTCGGCTTCGGTGACGCAGGTGCCCCCCGCGCTCGCGCCCAGTTCGGGGTCGTGGTTGCCGGTGATCCACAGCCAGTCGAGCGAACGGGTGAGGGCATCGAGCATGCCCGCCGCATGAGGTTCGAGGCGGGCGGGGCCAGCGCTGTCGTGGAAATTGTCGCCGAGCGCGAAGACCCGCCGCGCACCCGTGCGGCGCACCGCCTCGGCCAGCCGCTCGAGCGTCTCGCGGCTGTCGTAGGGGGGCAGCATCTGCCCGCCCCGGGCGTAGAAGCTGGCCTTCTCGAGATGCAGGTCAGCCACCAGCAGCGCGCGTTCGGCGGGCCAGTAGAGCGCGCCCGGCCGCGTGCCGCTGCCTTCGAGCAGGATCAGTTCATGCGTGCAGAACGAAAAGGGAACCATGGCTTTTCCTTGCCGTGCGCGATGCGATTTGGCAAGCGCTCCCCCAACACGAGGATGACTTGCATGACCGATTGGGCACCCTACACGCGCCGCGCGGGCGAATGGTTCCAGACCTTGCGCGACCAGATCTGCGCCGAATTCGAGGCGATCGAACGCGAAGCGGGCAGTGATGCCGCCTTCCAGTACACGCCCTGGCAGCGCGCGGCGGTCGAAGGCGAGAGCAACGGCGAAACCGGTGGCGGCACGCGCGGCCTGATGAAGGGGCGCGTGTTCGAGAAGGTCGGGGTCAACATCTCGACCGTTCACGGCACCTTCGCCAAGGAGTTCGCCGGCTCGGTCAATGGCGCTTCGCCCGAGGCTCCGCAGTTCTCGGCGACCGGGATCAGCCTCGTCGCGCACATGGCGAACCCGCACGTGCCCGCCGTCCACATGAACACCCGCTTCCTGACGACGACCAAGGCCTGGTTCGGCGGCGGCGCCGACCTCAACCCGCCGTTGCCTTATGCGGAGGACACCGAGGAATTCCACGGCGCGTTCCAAGCTGCATGCGATGCCCACGGACCGGATTACTACGAGCGTTACAGGGCCTGGGCCGACGAATATTTCTACATCCCCCACCGCAAGGTGCACCGGGGCGTCGGCGGTATCTTCTACGACCACCTCGAATGCGCCGATGAGGGGGCGTGGGAGGCGAACTTCGCTTTCACCCAGGCGGTCGGCCGGACCTTCCTCGAGGTGTTCCCCCGCCTCGTGCGGCGTCGCATGGGGCTGGACTTCACCCCCGCCGACAAGGCGCAGCAACTCGAATGGCGTGGGCGCTACGCCGAATTCAACCTCGTCTACGACCGTGGCACGCTGTTCGGCCTCAAGACCGGGGGCAACATCGACGCCATCCTGATGAGCCTCCCTCCCGAAGCGACCTGGAGTTGAGAGAGCGCGTGGCGACGATCGAGGCGGGGTACGGGCGAGCGGACCGCGCCGGCCTTGCGCGGGACGCGGCCTGTTTGCAAGAGGCGCGGCATGCCTGAACCCGATGCGCTGGCCGCCGAACGTGCGCGGCTGCGCCTGACTTGCCGCCACCTTGCCGGGCATGGCCCGGTCCATCCGGCCGAGCCCTTCGAGGCGATTGCCGCGTGGTGTCGAGCGAACGGGCCGCAAGGGGCCGGTGAAACGCTCGTGCCCGGCTTCGAACCCGACTTCTACGGTGCGGGCGCGCTCGTCGAGGACTTCGAAGCCGAAGTCGCGGACCTGTTCGGCATGCCCGCCGCGCGCTTCATGCCGTCGGGCTGCATGGCGCAGCCCATCGCGCTGCGCATCTGGAGCGATCGGCAGGGCAACCCGGTCACGGCGTTCCACCCGACCTCGCATCTCGAATTGCACGAAGAGGGGGGCTACAAGGCCTTGCATGGCCTGACGGCGCATCTGCTGGGCGATGCGGACCGGCCGACGGCGGCGGCCGACGTGGCCGCACTCATCGGTCCCGGCGGCGCGGCCTGCGAAACCGGGCTTGGCAGCGTCCTCGTCGAACTGCCCGCGCGCGAGATCGGCGGCCAGCTTCCGGCCTGGAACGATCTCGTCGCCCTCAGCGAACTGTGTCGCACGCGGGGCATCCGCCTCCATCTCGACGGCGCCCGCGTATGGCAGGCCGCACCTGCCTATGGCCGCAGCCTGCGCGCGATCGCGGCGCTGTTCGATTCGGTTTACGTCTCCTTCTACAAGGATGTCGGCGCGCTTGCCGGGGCCATGCTGCTGGGCCCGCGCGACTTCATCGCGGACGCCGCGATCTGGCAAAGGCGGCAGGGCGGTACGCTGCATTCGGCCATGGGCAATATCGTCTCGGCGCGGATCAACCTTGCCGACGCGCTCGGGCGCATGCCCGAGCTGGTTTCCCGCGCGCGCAACGTCGCGGCCCTGTTTGCGGCGCACGAGCGCGCCCGGGTCCTGCCCGATCCGCCGCAGTCCAGCATGTTCCACCTGTTTCTCGAGGGCGAGGAGGAGGCCTGGCTCCTGGCCCGGGACCGTGTCGCGCGCGAGACCGGCATCTGGCTGTTCAACGCGCTTCGGTCCGTCGATGGGGGCGCATCGTGGAAGGTGGAGATTTCTCTCGGGAAAGCATGTCTCGCGATCGGTCAGGCGGAGCTTGGCGAGGCGATTTCCCGCCTGTTCTGACGGCGCAGCGCAGCCCATTGCTCTTCCCATATACGATCCATATATGGTTCGCATGCGAATCGTATATGAGGTTTTGCCGTGGGCATCGTGAACATTGACGACGAACTGCACGAGCAGGTGCGTCGGGCGAGCAAGGTTTCGGGCCGCTCGATCAACGCGCAGGCGGCGTTCTGGATCAAGGTCGGAATGCTGTGCGAGCTCGAGCCGACGCTGACTTTCAACCAGATCATGGAGCGCGAACTGGCCAAGGCCGGCGTGGCGCCACCCCCGCTGATGGAGCGCGTGGCATGAGGGGGCGGGTCGTCCCCAAGGCGGCCTGGGAGGTCGAGGTCATGGCTGAGGCCGGGCGGCTGCTGGCCTCGGTCTTCACGCGGATCGACGCGGTGGCGCTCGCGGGCAAGTCGACGCTCGAGATCGACGCCCTGGTCGAGCGCTACATCGTCGACGAGCTCCAGGCACGCCCTGCGAGCAAGGGGCAGTACGGCTTCAAGTTCGTGCTCAATTCCTCGATCAACACGGTGGTCTGCCACGGCGTGCCGAGCGCGCGCGACATCCTCGAGGACGGCGACATCGTCAACTTCGACATCACGCTGGAAAAGGGCGGCTACATCGCCGATTCGAGCAAGACCTACATGGTCGGCGAAGTCTCCGGCCCTGCGCGACGGCTTGTTCTGAGCACTTACGAGGCGCTGTGGAAGGGCATTCGCCAGGTCCGTCCGGGCGCGCGGCTGGGCGACATCGGCTACGCCATCGAGCGCTATGCGAAGAAGGCGGGCTATTCGGTGGTGCGTGAATATTGCGGCCACGGCATCGGCCAGGAGATGCACGAGGATCCGCAGGTCCTCCACTTCGGCAAGCCGGGCACCGGCCTCGTACTGGAAGAGGGCATGACCTTCACGATCGAGCCGATGCTCAACCAGGGCCGGCGCGGGGTCTACCAGGAAGATGACGGCTGGACGGTCAAGACGCTCGACGGCGGGCTCTCCGCGCAGTTCGAGCACACCGTCGCGGTGACCCGCACGGGTGTGCGCGTACTGACGCTGCGCCCCGAGGAAAAGGGGATGATCGAAAGGCTGGAGGCCGTCTCGGCCTGACCCCGAACGATCGGGAAACGGGCGCGCGCGGCTTGGCCTTGTGCCAGGCCCTGCGCGCGCCCGCTTCCCTTTGTCCGCGGGCCGTTCCCCCTGGTCAGGCCGCGGCGAACCGGCGCGTGCCCCACGCGACGGTGCGTTCTTCGCTGGTCACGCCCGCACTCGTGCGCGTCGCGATCGTGCTCAGGAAATGCCAGGAGCCGCGCACCCGCTCGGGCGTGAGGTCGAGCGAGACGTAGCCACGCCGGCTGGTGTCGCACAGCGAGAGTCCCGGATTGGCCGACTGGAGCGCGCGCGCGACGGTCTGTGGCGAAGTGCCGGGCAGATAGGTCTCGTAGCCGGGTGAGGTGACCGAGTGGCCCGCGTACTCGACCCCGACCGGGGCGCCGTCGACCGACAGGTTCTGACCCCAGGCGTTGTGGCTGTCGCCCGAGAGCACGACGAGATTGGCCTCGGCCTCGCGCGCGGCGCGCAGCAGGCGGGTGCGCGCGGCGGGGTAGCCGTCCCAGCTGTCCATGTTGATGGGCAGCCCCACCTTGCTGGCCGCGACGATTGCCTGGAGTGCCTGGCGCACCTGTTCGGGCGCGTCGCGGGGGCTGAGCGAGGCCATGTCGGCGGGCGCCTTGAGAGGCCCCATAACGATCTGCTGGGCAAGCACCTGCCAGCGCGTGCCGCTCTTCGCGGACCCGGCGATGGCGCCGTTCAGCCAGGCTTCCTGCTTCGCGCCCATGAGCGTGCGCGCCTCGTCTTGCCAGGGGCCGTCGCGAAAGGCGAGGAGCGCCTGGCCGACATCGGCTTGCCCCGCCATCGCGGCACCTAGCTCAAGCTGTTTGACGCGCCCCGTGATGCGGGTTTCGGGGCGGAAGATCGTGGCCAGCGAGCCGATCTGGAAGCTGTCGTAGAGCGCGTCGGAGACCGGCATCCACTCGCGGTAGGCCTTTTCGGCGGCTGCCTTGCGCGCGGACCAGGGCCCTTCGGTGTCGCTCTGGTGATTTTCCGCGCCGCCCATCCAGGCGTCGTTGGCGAATTCGTGGTCGTCCCATTGCGCGAGCATCGGCAGGCGCTGGTGGAGCGCGCGCAGATCGGGGTCGAGGCGGTACGAGGCGTAGCGCAGGCGGTAGTCGGCGAGGCTGAGAATCTCGTGGTCGGGCTCGACCGAACGGCCCGGCGCGGGGTGCTCGGGATAGTGGCCATTGGGGCCGTATTCGTAGAAATAGTCGCCGACGTGGATGACGAGGTCGAGATCCTTGCGCGCGGCGGCGTGGCCATAGGCGTTGAACCAGCCGAAGGGCATGTTCGAGCACGAGAACAGGCCGATCCCGAAGCGCGCGATGTCGCCCGTGGGCAGGGTCCGGGTGCGCCCGGTCTCGCTCATCGTGCCGTCGGGCGAGATGAAGCGGTAATGGTACCAGCGGTCGGGTTCGAGCCCGGTAACGACCAGCTTGGCGCAGTTGTCGTGCGCGGGCGAGGCTGTGACCTCGCCGCCGGAGACGACTTTGGCGAAGGCCTCGTCGGTGGCGACCTCGCAGCGCAGCGTGGTCTCGCCCGAGCCGACGTAGCGCGTCCACAGCAGCACCGAATGGCCGGTGGGCTCGCCGCTCGCCACGCCGTGGGTGAACCCGCGCGCGGCGAGGATCGCGGCGAGAGCCGAACTGGAGAAGCCGGGCGTGGAGAGGGCGGCAAGCCCGAAGGCCCCGGCCCTGATGAGCAGGCGACGATCGACGCTAAGGGTCATGGCAGGTTCCTTCGGACGTGGCAGGAGGTCAGTAGCGCGCGGTGAATTCGATGCCGTAAGTGCGCGGCTCGGCGGGAATGTAGGTGGGGTAGCCGAAGGCCCCGCCGGTGTTGCCCGCGTCCATGATGTAGCGCTTGTCGGTCAGGTTCTTGGCCCAGCCGGTGAGCGTGTAGCGGCCATCGGCGAACGAGGCCCCACCGCGCAGGTTGACGAGCGTGATCGGATCCTGGCTGGTAGCCTCGCTGTTGGGGATCTCGAAGTAGATCTTCGAGCGGTAGGTGACCGTCGGTGTCAGGAACAGGCGGGTGTTCTCGTCCAGCGGCAGCTGGAGGTTGAGCCCCGCCGCCCATTGCCACTTTGGCTGGAGGCGGAACTGGTCGCCCGCGTATTCGCCGTTGGAGGCCTTGTCGTCGATCCCGCCCGCGATATAGCCGAAGTTGGCGAAGGCGCCGAGCCAGGACGCGAACTGGGCATTGAGCTCGCCCTCGACGCCGATGTTGGTGGCCGAGCCTGCGCTCTTGGTCTCGCTGACGCCGGTCGAGGTGTTGGTGACGGTGACCTGGAAGTTGCTGTAGTCGTCATAGTAGACGCCCAGCGACCCCGTGAAGATGCCCATGCGGCCCTTGATACCCGCTTCGTAGTTCCACACCGTCTCGTTGGGAACGTTCGTCAGCTTGACGTTGTAGAGGCCGTCCGAATAGAGCGAGCCCACGCTGCTGCCCGAACTGGCGAGCTGGACTACCGGCGAGCGGCGCCCTTCGGATACCGTCGCGTAGAGGTTGAGGTCGGCGTTGACGCGGTAGAGCGCGTTGAAGCGCGGCAGCAGCGCGGAATAGGAGCGGGTGGCGGCGATCACCTCGCCCTCGGTGTCGACGATCGGCAGGAGCTGCTGGCCATAGACCGGCGCCGCGGGCTGGTAGGTCGAAAAGCCCGAGCGGCGCTTCTCGATCAGCACGCGCGCACCGGCAGTCAGCTCGAGGCGGGGGCCGGCCTTGAAGGTCACGTCGCCGAACATCGACCAGGTCTGGTTCTTGCCCTCGTTCCGGTACCAGCTCGAATAGGGCAGTTCGCTGTAGGCGCCGCCGCTGGCGTAATAGGTGGTCGCGGCCGCGGTGACGGTGTTGTCGCCCGCTACGCAGCCCAGGCCCGGAATGATCTGGGCCGAACATTGCAGGAAGGTGCCGACCTCGCTGGAGAAGGGCACGTACTGGAAGCTCTTCTCGACATAGTAGTTCCAGCCGAAGGAGGCGCGCCAGACCGGGTCCTGGTAAGTGAAGCGGCCTTCGTGGCTGGCGTCCCAGCCCTTGGCGTGTTCGGCGAATTCGAGGTACCAGGCGGCCGAGCCGTCGGCGTCGAACACCTCGGTGGCGTCGAAGTGGCGGTAGCCGTTGACGGTGGTGAAGTTCCAGCCGTCCGCGAAATCCCAGCTCGTGGTGAAGTTGACGTCGTAGACATCGCGCGTGAGGCCCAGCTTGTCCGAGCCGAGCAGCTCGGCGGAATAGGGCGAGCCGCCCAGGTACGCCGCGCCGTAGATGCCGTCCAGCGAAGTCGAGCCGAGCGACTGGCTGAGGAACGGCGTTCCCGAATTGCGCTGGCGGTCGTAAGTGACGATGAGGTCGGCGGTGAAGTTGCTGGCGGGCGTGAAGCGCAGCGAACCGCGCAGGCCAAGTTGGTCCTTGGCGTAGAGGTCGTCCTGGTCGGGGGCGAGGTTCTCGACGTAGCCGTCGCGCTTGAGCCACTGCCAGGCCAGGCGTGCGGCGATCACGTCGTTGCCCGCGTTGACGAAGCCTTCAAGCTTGGTGGCATCGTAGTTGCCATAGCCGCCGGTGACCGAGGCCGAGACGCCGGGCTCGGGCTTCTTCGAGATCAGCGAGATCGCGCCGATCGTCGCGGCGGTGCCGAACAGCGTTGCCTGCGGGCCCTTGACCACTTCGATGCGGTCCATGTCGTAGCTGCCCTGGTAGGCCCCGCGCGAACGCGAGATGTCGACGCCGTTGTAATAGAGCGTGACGCGCGGGCTTTCCTGCGAGGAGCCGCTGTCCGAGGTGATGCCGCGGATCACGAAGCCGGGGTTGTTGGCGCTCTGGATCTGGACATTGAGGCCGGGCACGTAGGCCGACAGTTCGCCCATGTCGGTGATGCCGAGCTGTTCGAGGCGCTCGCCGGTCACCGCGCTCAGCGTGATCGGCACGTCGATCGCGCGCTGGCGCACCTTCTGCGCGGTGACGATGATCTCGGCGCTGTCGGTCGCGTCGGCGAGCGTGCCTTCGCCCTCTTCGGCCCGCGCGCCGGCGCTGATCGCCAGGAGCGACGAGCCGGCCACGAAGAGCGAGGCAAGTGTCTGGAATTTCACGATGGTGTCCCCTGAAAAATTGTCCGCCAGCATCGAATGCAGCGCTCCCCTATCGTGTCTGTGTGACAGATCGGCGACCCTTGCCGAGAGGAGGCTGTGGCAATCGAATGCAGGCTTGCGGTAGATATGAAATCGCACGAGGGCACGCGCTCTAGCGGTGGAATTGCGGATAAGTCGATGTCCGGAGCCCAATTTCTTTGACCTTGTCCGGTCAAGACGGGCAGTTCTTCGTCAGGTCACACTGTATATCGGACATTGCATGCGTTCTGTTCTCTTGCCGTCCTGGCTCGCGTTGTCGCTCGTACTTGCCGGGTGCGGAGGAGGTGGAAGCGGCTCTGCGTCCTCCGGGGGCACGAGCGCCACGCCAACCCCTTCGCCCACGCCCACGCCCACGCCGACCGCGACGGGCTCGGCCTGCGCGCTGGCCGATCGCGATGCCTGGGCGCTCGCGCAATTGCAGGAGTGGTACCTGTTCCCCGACCTGCTCGACACCACGGTCGATCCCGCGGCCTATTCCAGCCTCCAGGATTACATCGATGCGGTGGTCGCCCCGGCCCGTGCCCAGTCGAAGGACCGCTATTTCACGTATGTGACCTCGATCGCGGAAGAGAACGCCTACTACGCTTCGGGTGAAACGGCGGGCCTTGGTGTGCGGCTGGGTTTCGATGCGACTTCGGCGCGGCTCTTCGTGATCGAGGCCTACGAGACCGGCCCCGCCTATGCCAAGGGCTTCGCGCGGGGAACCGAGATCGTGGCCATCGGCACCAGCACCTCTAACCTGCAGAGCGTGTCCTCGCTCTACGCAAGCGGGGGTGTGGACGCCATCAGCGCGGCGATGGGGGGATCGAGCGCGGGCACCACGCGGGTCTTCCAGATCCGTCAGCTCGACTCGACGCTTTCCACGGTCAGCGTGACCAAGAAGACCTTCACGCTCGATCCCCTGTCTCCGACTTATGGCTACAAAGTGCTGACCAGCAACGGGCGCAAGGTCGGCTACGTCAACTTGCGGACATTCGTGACGAGCGCAGAGACGGCGCTGCGCGAGGCCTTCGCGGCCTTTCGCGCGCAAGGCGTGAGCGAGGTGGTGGTCGACTTGCGCTACAACGGGGGTGGACTGATCTCGGTCGCGAACACCTTCTCCAACTTGCTCAACGCGGGCCGGACGGGTCAGGTCCTGAGCTACACGAGCTTCCGCCCGTCCAAATCGAGCAACGACGAGACGGCGTACTTCGCGACCGAGGATTCGGCGATCGCGGCGACGCGCGTGGCCTTCATCGCGAGTAGCGGCACCGCATCGGCGAGCGAACTGGTGATGAACGCGCAGAAACCCTACCTGCCTTCGGGCGCGGCGCTCATCGGGACGAACACCTACGGCAAGCCGGTGGGACAGGTCGGGCTCGACTACACGGCCTGCGACGACCGTCTGCGGGTGGTCGCGCTCAAGACCGAGAACGCCGATCACGAAGGCGACTACTACACCGGGCTCGCCGCGAACTATCCCGCGACGTGCCAGGCCGGCGACGATATTTCCTATGCTTTGGGAGATCCGCAGGAAGCCTCGCTCAAGGCGGCGCTGGGCTATCTCAACGGCGAGAGTTGCACCGCGATCGGCGCTACGACATCATCTGCATCTGCGCGTACGAGCGCGCAATCGCTGTCGACGTCGAGCCTGCGTGCGGTCCGCCAACCGCTCGAGGCGAAAGATCCCAACTTCGCGCAGCGCGAACTTCCGGGCCTGTTCTGAACGCCCGATCCGGACGCCCGTTCGCAACGCCCGTTCACAACGATTGCCCGGCGCGCAGGTAAAAGTGCTTCAGCAGGCGTGAAGCGGACGGGTTCCGGTGTCGGGGCGACGGCAGAGGCGGCTTTCCACCTGGCCGCCGAGCGTGCTCGCCATGTCGCCGTTTCGGCGCTGGTTGGCCACGCCGATGTAGGCGAGGTCGAGCGGGTGTGACAGGCGCACGCCGAACTCCTGGCCCTGCACCCAGCGCACGTGGCCCTTCATGTTGGCCGTTCCGGGCAGGTCGAGCTCGATGATCTCGCCTTCGCGGGGGAGAAAGGACTTGCTGGCCAGGCACATGCCGTTTTGCGAGACGTTGCGCACCATGACCGGCTCGCTGCGCATTCCAGGAAGGGTCATGACCGCGCGCATCAGCGTGCGCTGACGTGGCTCGCGATCAAGGAGAATCCCGTTTTCCGGGGCGATGAACTCGGTGTCGAAATGTGCCTCCACGTCAAACCTCCTTGCTTACCAGCACGATGATGAAATCGATCTCTCAGGCCTTATAGGATGGCTTAGCCGGGCTCCGTAACGGTTAACCGAAAGATAGCGATGTTTGCGTTGAAAACGATTGAATGGGTGGGGCGGCCGGAGTTATTTTCGATCGGGACGTCCCCAGCCGGGGAAACCGAGTGATTGCAAAGACTGCACCTGGCTGTGGGAAGGCTTGCCGAATGCCAAAAAATCATCACATGACGTTGGAACGATGCTCCGTCAGTACGAACTAGTTGAACGCGTCAAGGAATACGCGCCCGAGGCCGACGAGGCCTTGCTGAACCGTGCCTACGTCTACACGGTGCAGAAACACGGCACCCAGAAGCGCGCGAGTGGCGACCCCTATTTCTCGCACCCGGTCGAAGTCGCCGGCCTCATGACCGAGCTCAAGCTCGACCAGCAGACGATCATTACCGCACTGCTCCACGACACCGTCGAGGATACGCTGGCGACGACCGAGGAGATCGAGAAACTCTTCGGTCCCGACGTCGCGCGGCTGGTCGACGGCGTCACCAAGCTCTCCAAGATCGAGGTGATGACCGAGAACGAGCGCGCGGCGGAGAACTTGCGCAAGTTCCTGCTGGCGATGAGCGAGGACTTGCGCGTCCTGCTCGTCAAGCTCGCCGATCGTCTCCACAACATGCGCACGCTCCACTTCATCAAGAAGCCCGAGAAGCGCCAGCGCATCGCGCGCGAGACCATGGAGATCTACGCGCCGCTTGCCGAACGCGTGGGCATGTACGAATACATGCGCGAGATGCAGCTGCTCGCTTTCGAGCAGCTCGAGCCCGAGGGCTACGCCACGATCACGGGGCGCCTCGCGCAGATCCGCAGCCAGGAAGGTGGGCAGGTCGACGCGATTGCCCTTGCCATCAAGCAGGCGCTCGCCGAGGCGGGCATCGCGGTGGAAGTGACGGGCCGCGAAAAGCATCCCTATTCGATCTGGCGCAAGATGAAGGAGCGCCACGTCTCCTTCGAGCAGATCACCGACATCATGGCCTTTCGCGTGCTCACCGAGAACGCGGACGACTGCTACCGGGCGCTCGGCGTCCTGCACCAGCACTGGCAGATGATCCCCGGGCGCTTCAAGGACTACATCTCGACGCCCAAGACCAACGGCTATCAGTCGCTCCACACCGCGCTCATCTACGAGAACTCGATGCGCATGGAAGTGCAGGTCCGCACGCGGGAAATGCACCGCCTCAACGAGTTCGGGCTTGCGGCGCACTGGGCCTACAAGCAGGGTGGCTCGCGTCCCGACGGGCAGGTGGGCTGGCTGCGCGACCTCATCGAGATCGTCGACAACACGCACGACGCCGAGGAACTGCTCGAGAACACCAAGCTCGCGATCTACCACGACCGCATCTTTGCCTTTACCCCCAAGGGCGCGCTGCACCAGTTGCCCAAGGGCTCGACAGCGGTCGACTTCGCCTTCGCGGTCCATACGGACCTCGGCACCTCGGCGGTCGGCGCCAAGATCAACAGCCGCCACATGCCCTTGCGCACGCGCCTCAACAACGGCGACGTCGTCGAGATCATCAAGAGCGAGGGCTCCGAGCCGCAGCTGTCCTGGCTGGGCTTCGTCGTCACCGGCAAGGCGCGCGCGGCGATCCGGCGCGCGGTGCGGGCCAAGGAACGCGCCGAAGTGGCCGAAATCGGCTCCAAGCTGTTCGACGAGATATCCTCGCGCCTGCCCCAGCGGATCGGCAAGAAGGCGCTGAGCAGCGCGCTCGAGCGGCTCGCCATGCGCGACGAGGAAGACCTCATGTTCGCGATCGGCTCGGCGCACGTGACCGACCGCGAGGTGATGGAAGCGCTCCTCCCGGGCAGCACCGCGACGATGCCCAACGACCCGGAATGGACCCGCAGCGAGAAGGCGATCTCGATCAAGGGGCTGACGCCGGGGATGGGCTTCGAGCTCGCCCGCTGTTGCCACCCGGTTCCCGGTGACCGCATCATCGGACTGCGCCGGCCCGATCACAAGGTCGAGGTCCACACCATCGACTGTCTGACATTGGCCGAGGGTGCCGACGCGGATTGGCTCGACTTGTCGTGGGGATCGCGCACCACCGGCGCGACCGGGCGGTTGCGCCTCGTGCTCTACAACCGGCCGGGCACGCTTGCGGAAGTCACCCAGATTTTTGCCAACGCCCACGCCAACGTCGCCGCGCTCAACATCGTCCAGCGCGACGACCATTTCGGCACCTACGAGGTCAGCCTCGAGGTGGCCGACCTCGCGCACCTCACCCGCATCGTCGCGGCGCTGCGGGCAAGTGCGGCGGTGACCGACGCCGAAAGGCTTTGAAGAAAACAAAAATTCAAGGGGTTATGACCCCTTGACCCCATGACCGTCGCGCTCACCGTTACCGACCGAGGTCGCGTGCGAACGGTGAGCAAGTCCGTTCCGGGAGCCCGAGGGCGATGGCCCTCGGAACCTGCTTTCGGACTTCCTGTGGTCGTGCCGACTTCGTAAAACGGGTTCTTAGAACTCCAGTTCGACCTGAACCGCGTCGCCTTCGCCAAGATCCTCGGCCTTGCGCACAGCGGCCTTGACCGGAAGCAGCCAGCCTCCGTCGGACTTGCTCGGGAAGACCGAGGTGGCAAAGGCGGTCTCGCCGATGCGCGCCCTGACCTTGAGCGAGCCGAACCCGCGCCCGAGCCCTTCGAGCTTGCGCATCAGGGCGGTGGCGCTGAGCGTTTCGGCGGCTGCATCGGTCAGCGTCACGAAGAACCAGGTTCCCCCGTTGGCGCCGCCCGTCCAGCGCCAGAGCTGGCCGGTGTGTACGAGGCTCTCGGTCATCGCGCGATCCGGCGGATCGGCACGGGCGCGTTGCACAAGTCCACGCCGCCCGCTGGCTGCAGGTAGAACCCATCCTTGCGGTTGGCCCGCGCGTGGAGATAGGCGGCGAAGCTGGCGCTGCCCGTCGCGAGGTATTCGTATGCCGGCAGGCCCGTCACTTCGGTGCCCATGCGCACCGAGAGGATCGGCGTGCGGTCAGCCTCGCGCGTGAAAAAGCCCATCGCACCGGGGCCACGCGGCAAGGCGGAGAGGAACTCCATCCCCTCGATCACCCGGCCGACCACGGCGATGTTGCGGTCGAGCTGGCGCGGCGCTTGTCCGATCACCGCATAGAGTTCCGCGCCGGTGCCGGTATCGGGCGACATGTCGCGCCCGACGCCGACCGAGGCGTAGCAGTGGACCGGCCAGGACGCGGTGGCGTTCCCGGCAATCGGCCATCCCGCGACGAAGCCGTTGCGCGGCGCATAGGCATCGCTTCCGAGCGCGCCGTCCTTCGGCAGCGCAGCGGCAGGGGCGGTGTATTCGCCTGGCGGTACGGCACGCAGGCCCGAGGGCAGGGCCTTGGCCCTGGCGGTGTCACCGTTCGTATCCGCCGCCTCGCCCTCGGAATTGGGATCGCCCCACTGCACGACGTAGTTGTCCTGGACGCGCACCACGGCGATGCCGTCGTACCAGCGCGCGGCGACGAGCTTGCGCATGTTGTCGACCCAGCCTTGCGAGAAGGGTTTGGGCAGGAGTTGGATCACGACGCGGCGCGGCGTGCCCGAGATGTCGGGGGCAAGGTCCATGACCATGAGATCGGCGGGATCGATTCGCGTCCAGGCACTGGCCGGCGCCTTGGCGACGAGCGAGGCGGGCGTCACCGGTTCGGGCGCGTCTTTGGCCGCCAGCGGAGAGGAAAGGGCCATGGCGGCCGCGAGCAGGGGCAGCGCCCCGTTTCGAAAAATGCGCATCGCACGACGATGCCACGCGTTCGCCGCTTGCGAAACCACAAAAGTCCCGCTAGTGGCACGCGCTCACCAGCGATGCGGAGCGGTGGCCGAGTGGTCGAAGGCGCACGCCTGGAAAGTGTGTATACGTCAAAAGCGTATCGAGGGTTCGAATCCCTCCCGCTCCGCCACTGGTGGCAACACCCACATTCATAATCGCCCACGAAAAACCAAGGAATACCTTGGCTTACGTGGTGATTCGCGTCCTCCTGCATCCAGCCCCATCCACCGGTGTCCGATTGGAAATGGGGGAGAATTTGGGCATGGGAAAGCTCTCTGTAACCGCTGTAAAAGCCGCCACGCGACCGGGGCGATTGGGCGACGGCGACGGCCTCTACCGCGTCGTTCAGCCGGGTGGTTCGAAAAGCTGGGTCTGCCGGGTGCAGAAGCATGGAATGCGCCGTTACCTCGGCTTGGACAGGCCCTCGTGTCGAATGCACCATCGGCGCTGACGGTCGCGATGGCCTGATCGGGTGGTATCTGCTCCTGCCGTTCGGGCAGCATGGGAGTATCGCCAACCCGCGCCTTCCGCTGATTTCGGAGGCCGCCTTCTTCAACCTCTCGAACATCGTCGACATCTATCCTTCGGTGACGATCAAGCCGATCCCCTCGATCACGGTGATGGCGGTGCCCGACTTCCTGTGGCGCCAGGCTTCGGCGGACGGGGTCTACATCGGGCCCTCGGGCTCGGCCTTCGCGGCCTATTCGGGTGGCCGGGCGATCGGCACCGACTACAATCTAGAGGCCTCCTGGCAGACCACCGACCCCCTGAGTTTCCGCCTGTTCGAAACCTATTTCGCGCGGGGCAAGGCCTTCGCTGCGGCGGGGGCCAAGAAGGGCAACGACTTCGGGGTGATGTCGAACTGCCGCATCTGAGCCCCTGACCAGGGATCCGCGACAGGGCCCTGCGCGGTGCGCGCGTGCGCTTAGTGCAGGGTTGCGGGCTGGTCGGTGTTCGCCCAGATCGCGACGGCCGCGCGGATCAGCGCGAGCCGCTCACCGGCGGGGACGACCTGGAGTTCGTGCTCGAGCGCTCCGGCCCGTTCGCCCAGCTCGCCCTCGCCGAAGAAGCCTGCCGTGCCCGCGAACTTGTGCAGGTCGTCGAGCAGGCCCGCGAGGGCCTCGGCGTCGGGCGGGCCAGCCGAGCTCTGGGCGGCCATGCGCGCGAAGAGATCGGCCTTGCGCCACTCGTACATGGCCTGGAGCTGGGCAAGTTCGCCGTCGTCCTCGGGCGTTGTTTGTGCCGGGGCGCTTTCCCCGCTCACCGAGGTGGTTTCGGGCAGTTCCTGGAATCCGGCGCCCGCAATGCAGGTCGTGAGCGTCTGGATGAAGTCGGCGAGCGAGATCGGCTTGGCGAGGTGGCCTTGCATGCCGGCCGCCTTGCAGGCGCGGATGTCCTCCTCGAAGGCGTTGGCGGTGAGGCCGATGATCGGCAGTTCGTGCGCGTAGTCGCTCGCGCGCAGGTTCCGGGCCGCGGAGAGACCGTCGAGCTCGGGCATCTGCATGTCCATCAGCAGCAGGTCGTAGGGCACCCCGGCCCGGACCGCGTCCTCGACCATCTCGATGGCGACGCGGCCGTTCTCGGCGATGGCGAGGGTGATGCCGCTGCGACGCCCGATCGAGCGCATCAGCGCCTGGTTGATCTCGTTGTCCTCGGCCACGAGCACCTTGGGAGGACGCGCGCCGCTCCAGCGCAGCGGCCCGGTGGGCGCCGGTGCGGCAGCGGCGTGCGCCACCGAAGCTGCGCTCGCGGTACGCAGCGGCAGGGTCAGCGTGAAGCACGAGCCTTCGTTCTCGACACTGGCGACCTCGAGCGAGCCGCCCATGCGCAGGGCGAGTTCGCGCGAAATGGCGAGGCCCAGGCCCGAACCGCCATACTTGCGGCCGACCGAACTGTCGGCCTGGATGAACTTGCCGAAGATCATGTCGAGGCGTCCGGCGGGAATCCCGATTCCGGTGTCCTCGACCGCGACGACGAGGCACGGCTCGCCGCCCGCGCCCGCACGCGTGGAAATCCGCATCGTGACGTGCCCTTGGGCGGTGAACTTGACCGCGTTGTTGGCGAGGTTGAGCAGGATCTGGCGCACCCGCAGCCGGTCGCCGCGCACGAAGTCGGGGACGCTCTCGTCGATCTCGACCGCGCAGGCGAGGCTCTTGGCATCGGCCAGGGGCTGGATCGCCGCCAGCACGCTGCGCGCCTTGGCGCGGATGTCGAAGGCCTCGTCGGCGAGGTGCATGTTGCCGGTGTCGATCTTGGAGATGTCGAGGATGTCGTTGAGCAACTGGAGCATGATCCGCCCCGATTCCGCGATCATCTCGACCTGCTGGCGCTGCTCGCTTTCCAGCGGGCCGTCGAGCAGGAGCTCGGTGAAGCCGATCACCCCGTTCATCGGCGTGCGGATCTCGTGGCTCATGTTGGCGAGGAACGAGGACTTGGCCTCGGTCGCGGCTTGCGCCTTGCGCTGCGACACCTCGAGTTCCTCGACAAGGCGCTTCGAACTGGTGATGTCGAAGACCACGCCGATGAAGGCGCTGATCGCGCCGTTCTCGTCGATCTCGGGGCGCGCCAGGGCGTGGCCCCAGACCGTCGTTCCGTCGGCATGGACGAAGCGCAGGTCGCGCTCGAATTCGCCGCCGGTGGTGATGGCGTGGACCCAGGCGGCGTCGGCGCCCGCGCGGTCGTCGGGATGGAGCGCGCGGGTCCAGCTGTCGCTTTCCCAGATACCGTGCGGCACGCCCGCCATCGCGAGCCAGGCGCGGTTCACGTACGTCGCGTTGCCCTGCGCGTCGGTGCGGAAGATGCCCGCGGGCGAGAGGTTGGAGAGCGCCTGGAACCGTCGCTCGCTCGAGGCCAGCGCAAGATTGGCCTTGCGCATGTGGGCGAGGATCGAGGTGACCGGCAGGCTCATGGCGAAATTGGCCGCGAGGAAGGCCTGGAGCACCACCAGCTCCTCGTTGATGCGCCCCTGCACCAGCGTCACCGGGCCGCTCGCGCTGGCGGTAAGCGTGATCGAGATGGCCGCCACGATCAGGATCGCGATGGCCGCGCCCAGGCTGCCGAGGCGGAAGGCGCAGATCATCATGATCGGCGAGACGAAGAACAGCAGCGGGTATCTCGACTGGAGGAAGACCGCGGCAGTTACGAACGCGGTGCTGAGCAGGATGCCGCTCCATTCCGCCGCGCTGCGCGGTTCGGCGTTGAGGCGCCCGGCAAGCGCGTCGCTGAAGATCCAGATACAGGGCGTGATGAGGACGATGCTGAGCGCGTCGGTGAGCCACCACATGGCGTAGACGTCGAAGAACGCGGCACCCTCGATGCCCAGCACTGCCATCGCGACGAGCGCGCCGGTCGCCGGTGCGAGCACGCCCCCCATGAACAGGAAGGTCATGAGCTCGCGGATGTCCTCCATGTCCGGGCGGGCGAGCCCGGCGCTGCGCAAGCCGAGAAAGGCGACGGCGATCTCGACCGCATTGGCCAGGGCGAGCCCCGCCGCGCGTCCCGGCGCATCGCCGCCCAGCGTGTTCGAGACGACATTCGCCGCGAAGACGACGAGCAGGAGGACGAGGTCGAAACGGGCGCGGCGCGCCATGATCGCGATGATCACCGCGTTGGGCAGCCAGATCGCGGCAATGCGGCTCTCGGCGCGCGTAAGTTCGACGCCGATATAGGCGAGCACGCCGAAGAGAACGGCCATGGCGGCGTAGCGGGCGAAGCCGCGGGCGAGGGACACTCCATCCATGCGGCTAGCTCCTGCGGGCAAGGTCTGGCGTCTCGGTGCGCACGGGGACGCTCTCTTCGAGCGGGGCGGGAGCGCTGTCGGGGGGCTGGCGACGATCGCCGGCCAGCGGCCAGGCGGTCTTGCCGGCGGGATCGGTGGAAAAGCCGCGCCGGGGCACCGCCGCCCAGGCGGTCTCGCCGCGAAAGAAGCGGACGATACCACGCAGGCGGAACACGAGGTTGGCCTGGCGGTAGCCGAAGTTTTCGAACACGGCGGCCAGCGCCACGCGCATCAGGTCGGCGGCGGTCGGCGTACGGCGCAGCTGATGTTCCTCAAGCGCGAGGGTGGCCACGCTGATCGCGGTGCCGAAGACGAAGGTGAGGCTGAGGAAGGCGAGCGCGGTCGTCGCATCGAGAATGCCCAGCGCAAAACCGATCGGGAAGATCAGGTAACCCAGCAGTTCGGCGGGCGGTCCGACCACGTCCTCGAGCACGAGCAGGGGCAGGGCAAGCAGGCCGATCCGGCCATAGCGCGGATTGCCCAACATCGCGCGGTGGCGCACCAGCGTCTCGAGCGCGCCCTGCTGCCATCGCATGCGCTGGTTGCGAAGGCCCGCGAGCGTGGCCGGGGCCTCGGTCCAGCAGACGATCTCGGGGACGAAATCGATGCGGTAGTCGCGCTTGTTTTCGCGCATGTGGCGGTGCAGGCGGGTCACGATCTCGAGGTCTTCGCCCACGGTGTCGTGGCGATAGCCGCCGATCTCGACGAGAAGCTCGCGCCGGAAGATCCCGAAGGCGCCCGAGATGAGCGTGAGAATGCCGATCTGGGCATTGGCGACGCGCGCGGTGAGGAAGGCGCGCATGTATTCGACGATCTGGAAACGCGGGAGCCATTCCTTCGCGATCCCGATCGCCTCGATGTGCCCGCCGCGCACGCGGCTGCCGTTGACGATGCGGATCGCGCCGCCCACCGCGATGAGCGAGCCTTCGTCGGACATGAAGGGTTCGGTCGCGCGCAGGAGGCCGTCGGGTTCGATCAGCGAATCGGCGTCGATCACGCAGACCAGCGGGGTGATGGCAAAGCCGATCCCCGCGTTCGCGGCATCGGCCTTGCGCCCGTTCTCCTTGTCGACGAGAAGCAGGTTGGGGTGTTGGCGCGAGGCGTAGACGCCCCGGATACGGGTGTGCTGCAAGGCGACCACCTGCTGGCGGTCGGTGGGGTGCATGGCAAAGGCCTCGATCATCCGCGCGAGCGTCGCGTCCTTCGAGCCGTCGTTGACGACGATGACTTCGTGCTCGGGATAGTGCAGCGCGAGCAGGGCCTTGACGCTCTCGACGATGGATAGCTCCTCGTTGAAGGCGGGCGCGATCACGCTGACCGGCGGGGCCAGCCCTTCGCACCGCGACCACAAGTCGATCGAGCGCGGCGATGGGCGGATCCTGCGCACGAAGTACCAGGCGGCGATCGCCAGCTGCACCACCGAGACCGCGTTGCGTGCGATCACCACGAGGAGACAGATCCAGGCGAGCGCGAGAACCGTGGTGGCGAGCGGGTCCGTGAGGGCGGGCATCATCGCCGCAGTCCGATCGTCGAGAGCGGCAGCGGCTGGGCCGGGCGCAACGCGTGCAGCGCTTGGGCCGAACGCATGCGCACCCACCACGAGCGGTCGTGGAGCAGCCCGGTGAGCAGCGGGATCGCCGCCTCGATACCCAGCTTTCCGCAGGCCCGCGCGGCGTGGAGGCGGACGAAGGCGATCGGGTCGCACAGGCAGGCCATCACCCAGGGCGCGGCGCCCGGATGGCCCATCTGCAACGCGGCCTTGAGCGCGGCGGAGCGCACCGCGGGATCGGCGGCCCCGGCCATGCCCTCGAGCACCGCGAGGTGGCTGAAGTCGTTCGACCAGCCGAGCGCTTCGACCAGCAGCGCGCGCACATGCTCGAAATCCTGCGCATGGCACAGGCGCACGAGTTCGTCACCGTGGCTTTGTGCCGCGACGCGCAGCATGGCCATGTGGAGGCGCGTGGGCGTGCGCGCGGGCAGGTCGAGCGCCCAGAGGATATAGGCGGGTCCCGGAATCGTGCCGTTGCGCGCGAGGATCGCGGCCGCCTCGAGGCGCACGCGCGGCGAGGGATCGCTGCTCATGACCCGGGTCACGGCGCGCTGTGCGTCCTCGACGGGCAGGTGTTCGAGCGCGCGCATGGCGTCGACGCGGCGGTGCAGGTTGCGATGCGTGACCTCGCGCAGCAGCCGCTCGGCGACGCCGTGGCGCTGCGCCAGCGCGATCAGGCGCTCGCGCTCGTGGCCGCGCACGAGCAGGAACAAATGCGAGAAGACCCGGCGCGCGCGGCGATTGTCGCGCAGCGCCAGCGCCAGCGTGCGTTCCTGCGCGGGCTCGTCGGTGTCCTCTTCCATCGCTTGCAGGAGAAGGCCGAGCAGGCCCTTGTCGCCTTCGACGAGCTGGGGGGCGCGGCGTTCGTCGACGAACCGGCGCAGGCACAGCAATGCGGTCACGCCCAGGCACGCGAGCGCGAAGCCCACCGAAACCCAGATGGCCGCGGTTACGGTCATCTGGGGCAGGTGGGCGAGCGCGCTCACAGCGCGAGGCTCAACGCGAGATTGGCGGTGCGCCGGGTGTAGCTGTCGCGCCGGCGCTCCCATCCGAGCCCGGCGCGCAGCACGAGGCGGGAATCGAAGCGATGGGAGAGGCCGCCGTAGAGCCCCTCGAAGCGGCGGGTGATGCCCGCTTCGGTGTCGGGATAAGTGGCCCCGGCAAGGTAGAGGCTGGTGCGCGCGGTGAGCGCGCTGTCCGCGCGCAGCGACCAGCCCGGGCTCTGCCCGTCGCCTTCGTTCCAGGCGAAGATCGACTGGAGTGTCAGCGCATGGCGGTCCTCGGCGTCGTGCAGGCGCAGGCCCGCCGCGCCCGAGACGACGTTCACGCCCCCGATGTAGTCGCCGTAGCGCGCCTGCGCGACGAGCGCGAGGTGGCGGGTGAGCGCGATGTCGGTGCCGGCGCGCAGGCCGAATTTCTCGCGAAACTGCGCATTTGGCGTGGCGGTCACGGTGAGCGTGGCCGAGGCGCCGTCGGAAAGGCGGGTGGCGCCGGTCAGCGCCAGGTGCGTGTCGACGAGGCCCGCGCGGTCCTCGCGGGTCACTTCGCCGGTGAGCGTGGTGCGCGGCGAAACGCGCGCCGAGAGCGCGGCCATGCTATCGTACCAGGTGCGCCGGGCATTGCCGACCGACACGCGCGAGATGCCCTGGTTGACGGTGAGCGTGAGCGGGTGTCCATCGACGTCGCCCTGCGCCTGCGTGCGTGTGACCTCGGCGAGGAGGCGCGCGACTTCGGCGTTGTCGGGCGCCGTGTTCGCCAGGGCCTGGGCCTGCTCGCGCGCCTGCGCGGTCTGGCCGGCCCACAGGTGGGCACGGGCCAGCGCGAGCGCGATGTCGAGATCGTCCGGCGCCAGCGCATGGGCTCGCTCGAGCGTTGCGATCGCCGCGTCGTAGCGGTGGTCGAAGGCATATGTCGTGCCGAGCAGGCGCAGCAGGTCCGCGTCATCGGGCGTGGCCGCGCGCAATTGCTCGAAGAGCGCGATGGCCCTCGCGTAGTCGCCCGCCGTGCGTGCTGCCATCGCGGCTTCGCGCGCCGTCATCGCCGCTTCGCGTGAGGCCTCGGGGCTCGCGGCGAAAGCGGCAGGTGTGGCGAGCAGCAGGCTGAGTGCGACGAGGCCGGCGCGGGCGGTCTTAGTGGGCTCGTGCTTCCAGGACACGTGATATCCGCAGGGTGAATTCGTCGGGGAGAAAGGGCTTGGTGATGTAATCGTCGGCCCCGTTCTGGAGCGCGCCCATGACATCGGCCTCGGCCTTGCGGGCGGTGAGCATGATCACCGGAATGCGCCGGGTCGCCTCGTCCTGCTTGAGGCGGTTGAGGACTTCGGGGCCCGAAAGCACCGGCATCATGGCATCGAGAATGACGAGATCGGGCTGGTTTGCGGCGATCGCTGCAAGCGCGGCCTCCCCGTCGAGGACGTGTTCGATCTCGTGTCCGGCCTTCTTGAGCTTGTGGTGGACGAGGACTCCCATCAGGGGGTCGTCGTCGGCGAAGAGAATGTAGCTCACGATGGTGCTCCCGGTCTGTCCTTCGTGCATTTACGAGAGAAAGGGTTTTGATCTGGTTAACTATCTTTGGAGCATTTCCGGGCCGGAATGAAAAGATCGTTTGATCAAGACCTTGGCTTGTGTGCAATCGTTACCACAGGCAGGTGCGTCCGGGGCCGAGGCAGGGCACCGCAAACGCGGGCGCGCGGACGGGAGCCGGCTTGCACCAGGCGACGGGTTTGGGGCACACGGTCCCCTCGCGCCGCGTCCCGGGTGCGAAGCTTGACGAAGGACCCCAAGCCCTGACCAGCCCCGTTACAGATGCGCCCCCGGCATCGACCGCCCCCGACGCCGCGGCCGTCCCCCACCTGCGGCTGATCCTGACCGGCCTCATCCTGGCGATGGTGCTCGCCTCGCTCGATCAGAGCATCGTCAACACGGCGCTGCCCTCGATGGCGAGCGAACTTGGCGGGCTGGCCCACATGTCCTGGGTGGTGACGGCCTTCATGCTCAGCTCGACGATCACAACGCCGATCTACGGCAAGCTAAGCGACATGTATGGGCGGCGGGTCTTCCTGCTGTTCGCGATCTCGGTGTTCCTGCTCATGTCGGGGCTATGCGGGATCGCGCAGTCGATGGGCCAGCTCATCGCCTTCCGTCTTCTCCAGGGGCTCGGGGCGGGGGGCATCATGACCTTGACGCAGGCGACCATCAGCGACGTCGTCACCCCGCGCGAGCGGGTGCGCTACCAGGGCCTGTTCACCGGGGCCTTCGCCTTTTCGGCGGTGACCGGACCCGTGCTCGGTGGCGCCCTGACGAGCGCGCTGTCGTGGCGCTGGGTGTTCTACATCAACCTGCCCGTCGGTCTCGTGGCGATCGCACTCTTGCTGCGCGCACTGCCGCCCGCGCGAACGCGCCATAGTCATGACATCGACGTCGCCGGGGCAGCGGCGATGATCTGCGCGGCGGCCTCGTTGCTGCTGCTGTGCAGCCTGGGCGGTTCGGTCTTCGCCTGGACCTCTCCGACCGCGGTCGGGCTCGCGCTGTTTGCGCTGGTCTCGGCTTGCGCCTTCGTGGCGATCGAGCGCCGCGCGCGCGAGCCGATCCTGACCCTGGCGCTGTTTCGCATCCGCAACTTCGCCATCGGCACGGTAACCACCGGCTGCATGAGCTTCGCGATGATGAGCGCGATGGTCTTTCTGCCGCTCTATTTCCAGCTCGTGCTCGGCCTTTCGCCCGCGCATTCGGGGGCGATGCTGCTCCCGCAGATCGGCGCGATGTTGCTGACCTCGGTGTTCGGCGGACAGGTTTCCGCGCGTATTGGCCGGCCCAAGGCGTTCATGGTGCTGGGTATCGCGCTCGAGGCGAGCGGCCTTGCCACGCTTGCGCTGCTGGCGATGAACGGGGCCGCGTTGCCCTGGTTCTGGGGGGCGCTTGCGATCCTGGGGCTGGGCATGGGCATCGCGATGCCGCACGCCACCGTGATCATCCAGCACGCCGCGCCCGAGGGCCGCATGGGCGAGGCGACCGCGAGCATGGCCTTCTTGCGCTCGCTGGGCGGGGCGCTGGGGGTTGCCGTTTCGGGCGGTGTGATGGCCGGCGGGCTTCGCCACGATCTCGCCGCGATCGGGCCGGGCATCGACGTCCAGGCGATCGTCGATGGCGGCATGGCCACCGTCGCGCGCCTGCCCGAAGCGCTCCACCCGGCGATCGCGGCGGCGTTCCGCGATGCGATCACCGCTTCCTTCGAGATTGGCGCCGGCGTCATGGCGTTCGCCTTCGTGCTCGCGCAGCTGCTTGGCAGGATCCGCTTCGAGGCCTGATCGGAGCCCACGAAAAAAGACCCTCCCTTCCACGGGGGAAGGGAGGGCCGTTGGGACCGGCAGGCATAAGGGACGCGCCTGCCGGAGGGTGGGAGAGGGTCTTAGAAGTCGACGGTCGTCGAGATGGCGACCTGGCGACCCAGCGAATCGTAGCGCGCCGACAGCGTGTTGTTGCGCGAGAGCGCGTAGCTGTAGGAGTTCGGGACGACCGGCGGGTCCTTGTCGAACAGGTTGTTGACCGTGAAGCGCAGGCCGAAGCGCTCGGCGACACGGAAACCGATGGCGAGATCGAAGTAGTTGTAGGCCGGGATGTGGTAGTAGGTCGAGCGTTCGCCGCCTTCATACCAGCCAAGGCTCGTCTTGCCCGAATTGGTGACGTTGGTGAGCGGGCCCACGAAGCGCCAGTTGAGCGAGATCGAGACTTCGTCGTCGGGCGCCGTCCAGGTCGTGCGCAGCTGGTGCGTCCACTTGGGGATCAGCTGGCCGCACGAACCGCCGTAGTAGCCCACGCAGTTGTACTTCGCGAGGATCGGCGAATCCTGGCCACCGGCATACGTGGTCAGCGACCCGGCGAAGTCGAAGTCGAGGCGACCGGCCTTCGCACCGAGGTCCAGACCATACTGCGCCTGCAGGTCCCAGCCGTGCGACTTGGACTTGTAGTAGTTGGTCGTGCCCTGGCGGATGTAGCCCGAAGTCGGGTTCGACGAGGCGTCCGAGTAAAGCGTGCCGTCCGAGTTGCGCACGAACATCGAGCAGAAGAACTCGCTGCCGGTCGCAAGGCACCCATTGGTGAAGTAGGTGTAGTCGTTGTAGCCGATGGAGTTGTCGAGATCGATCAGGAAGCGGTCGACCGACAGGCTCAGGCCCGGCAGGAAGCTGGGCGTGAGGACCAGGCCGATGGTCTTGGTATAGGCCGTTTCCGGATCGACGGTGAAGCCGCCGCTCTTGTAGGTGCAGCCGGTCTCGTCGGGGCACAGCAGCGAGGTGCTGCCGTACAGGCTGGAATCGAGGCCGGTGGCTTCGCAGACCGCGAGCGAGGCGGCCGGATCACCGTAGGTGGTGACCGTCGCACCGCTGGCGTCGACCGAGGTCGTCACGGTCGGCGCGCAGAAGTCGTTGAACGACGTATCGATGTTGCCGTAGCTGGTGGACTCGGCCTGGTACTGCTCGACGACCGTGGGCGCACGCTGCGCGCGGTTGAACGAAGCGCGCAGGGTAATGTCGCTGCTCGGCGACCAGATCGCCTCGGCCTTGAAGGTGCTGAACAGCGAGGGGTTGCCCGAGTACTTCGAGAGGCGATAGGCGCCGTTCAGTTCGAGCGAGCGGGCCCAGGGCTTGTCCTCGACGATCGGGACCTGCAGCTCGACCATGCCTTCCCAGGCTGCCTGCTGGTAGTGCGCCTCGGCGTCGCCGCCATTGTACGAAATCCACAGGTCGTCCTTCGAGACGTCGAGATGGTCCTCGCGGTACTCGACGCTGAAGGCGATGCCCACGCCCGTGCTCGCCCAGGGCGACTGGATGCCGTAGGAGCCCAGGTCACCCTGAACCGTACCCATCAGGTCGTAGAGGTGCGAGACGTTGCTGAGCGTGCCGTACTGGTCCTCGAGCAGCCAGTTGAAGGCCTGCTGGTTGGTCGAACTGGTGGTGTTGCCGAAGATGTCGATCGGAATGCAGCCCGCCGCGCTGCCTTCGGGGCAGCCGTTGATCGCCTGGTTGATCCGGTCGAAGTTGGGATAGGCCCAGTTGTAGTCGCTCTGGTTGCGCGCGTAGACGCCACCGATGTCGTAGCTCCAGCTGTGGCCGAGGTCGCCGCGCACGCCCGTGGTGATGCGCAGGCCCTTGTTCAGGTAGATGTCGTCCTGGTCACCGACGTCCGCGAAACGGTAGCGCAAGTCGGTCGGAACCGTCGCGCTGGTGCCCGCGGCCGAACCGCACAGCGTGCTCGCCTGCTGCGAGGAGAGGAACGCGTTGTCGCACGAGACGCTGTAGGGCGTCGAGCCATAAGCGCTGTAGGCGTAGAGGCGCGCCGGATAGGGGTTCACCGAACGGTCACGGAACCACATCGCGTTGGCGTAGACCGTGGCGGCGGGCGAGATCTCGAAGTTCATGAAACCGCCCGCGTTCCAGCGCTCGTTGGCGCGCTGCAGCGAGTAGCCGTCGTAAGGGTTGGCGGCGTAGTCGGTCGAGTAGGGCGTGAAGGTGCCCGGGTTTGCGGGATCGTTGACGTAGGCGTTGCCGGCGTTGGTGCCCGTGGTCGGCGAGAAGTAGCCGTTGGTGTTGTAGGTCGAGGTCGTGCAGCCCAGGTCGCCGTCGCCGCTCTGGGTCAGCTGGCAGGCCGAGGACGAACGGTCGCCGTAACCCACCAGCGAGGCCTTGCGGTAGTCGACGTAGCCCTGGATGTGCAGGCGGTCGTCGAACAGCTTGGTGCCGCCGACCAGCGAGATGTCGGAACGGCCACCGTCGGTCGAGAGGCCGCTGGCGGAGTCGAAGCCATAGGCCTTGGCGGTCTTGGCCGCGGTGCCGTTGCGGTTGTTGTGGAGGTAGAAGTTGTAGTTGGCGTTGAGCTGGAGACCCTCGAAGTTGTCGTCCATGATGAAGTTGACGACACCGGCGATGGCGTCCGAACCGTAGACCGCCGAGGCGCCCCCGGTCAGCACGTCGACGCGCTTGACGAGCGCGGTCGGGATCATGCCGACGTCTTCACCGTTCATCGTGCCCAGGCGACGGCCGTCGACGAGGACGAGCGTGCGCTCGAAGCCCAGGTTGCGCAGCTTGATGCGCTGGCGGCCATCGGAATCCTGGTAGCCCTGCTGGCTGTCGGGCGCGAACTGGGGAAGGCGGTTGAGCACTTCCTCGATGTTGACGGCGGCCTGCGCCTTGATCGCCTCGTTGGTCACCGAAAGGATCGGCGCGGCGGCGGCTGCATTCGGGCGCTTGATGAGACTGCCGGTGACGACGATCGCGTTGCCGTCGTCGGCTGCGCTGTCCGATGCGCTTGACGGGCTGTCGGCATCGGCCGCATGCGCGGCGACGGGCAGGGCGATCAGCCCGGCCAGGCACGTCGTGTGCAGTAGATTCTTGAAGATTGGTCTCATTGGCTTACCCCTCATTGAATGTGAACGTTATTCCGCTTGCCGCGCTGCCCTCTGCGATGGTGCGCCGCTCCCCACCGACCGGGGCGGATGCCCGGTCGTTCGGGCTCCCACTGCATGGGCGGGAGCCCTTGTCGCATTCGTCGTGCAATCGAGATCGGGCAGGCCTCGGAACCTGCCCCCGGCGTCAACCCTTTTCGGGGCCCGCGAGGCTTTTCGAAGGAAGGACCCGCGTGTGGCCCGTACGGTCGGTGATCGCCAGGGTGAAGCCGGGCATGAGCGCGTAGGCGCCGACCTGTCCCGCGGTGTCGATCGCGACGAAGCCGACTTGCGCACCACTGACGGCGCTGCCGCGCAGGCGCACGATGTGCTCCACCGCTTCGCGGCACGCGGCTTCGGGCGAGAGGCCGGCGCGCAGGTTGGCGACGACGCGCGCGCTGCCAGCGATGCGTGTCACTTCCTCGCCCACGCCGGTCGCCGCCGCGGCGCCAACGCCGCCCTCGACGAAGAGGCCGCAGCCCGCTTGCGGCGAATCGCCGACGCGTCCGTGCAGCTTGTAGGCCATCCCCGAAGTGGTGCAGGCGCCTGCGAGTTCGCCGTCCGGCGAACAGGCGAGAATGCCGATGGTGTCATGGTCGAGCGCGCCGCCACGGCGGTTCTCGATATTGGCGACCGGCTTGTACTGGGCGGTCTTGAGCCACTCCTTCCAGGCCTTTTCGGATTCGGGCGTCAGGAGGTTGGTCGCGTCGAAGCCCTGTTCGCGCGCGAACTGGTTAGCCCCGTCGCCCACAAGGAAGGTGTGCGGGGTCTTCTCCATGACGCGGCGGGCAACCGAAATGGCGTGGACGTAGTTCTCCAGCGCGGCAACGGCACCGCAGTTGCCCTTGCCGTCCATGATGATGGCGTCGAGCGTGACGTGGCCGTCGCGGTCCGGATTGCCGCCCAGGCCCACCGAGCGGTTCGAGGCATCGGCCTCGGGCACTTGTGCGCCAGCCTCGACCGCGTCGAGCAGGCTGCCGCCGGCGGCGAAGCGCGCGTAGGCGGCGGCGTTGGCCGCCGCGCCAAAGTCCCAGGTGGACACGATCAGCGCCGTCTCCGGCGCGGGCGTCGCGGCCCTGGCAGTGTGTTTCCCGACGAGCGTGGCGGCCAGCGCGCTGCCAAGCCCCATCCCGATCGCGTTTCGACGCGTTGTCATAGATCAGCCCCCCTGATTGGCCGGACCCGGTGATTCTCTCCCGTCCGTACTCGGACGTTGGCGGGGTTGTGTCTCAGGTCTTATGAAATGGCAACAAAATAATACCAATGCGACGCATTTGATTGTAAAGGTTATAAGGTGGATTTAGCCCGCCCGGCCTGCAGACGGGCCCGGATTCCGTGCGAGACACGCGTGATCATCGGGCGGGGGCGTCCGGGCCTTTCCAGTCGCCCTGGCATTCCACGGATGGAAGGGGGACCAGCCAGGCCTCGGCGATCTGCTGACCTCGGCCACTTCCGCCCAGGCCCGGTGTGGCGGTGAAGGCGACGCGCAAGCGTCCCCGTTGGACAAGGCGCCGTGGTATGGCGACCTGTTCGAAGGCCGGGTTCCCCGTGCGGGGGTGGAACGCCTGCACGACCTCGCCGCCCGCGCGCACCTCTATGGCGCGCGCATAGCCTTCGCCCGCCCAGGTGTAGCGCAGGCACCAGGCTGCCTTCTGCGGCAGGTCGGTGTAGAGCAGTTCGAGGGGACGCTCGTAGAGGCTTTCGGCATACGTCAGTTCGGAAAGGTGCCAGCCGTGCTCGGGCAATCGGTCGGCGATTCCGTCGATGGCGCCGAGCCGGCCCTGCACGTCGGCCTGGCTGCCCTTGCCGGTGACGAGGTGCGGCTGGCGGCCTGGCTGGCCGAGATCGTCGTAGTAGGCTTTCCCGGCCCGGTCGGCCCGGTCAGCCAGGCGTTCGAGGGCCTGCGCACGCGCCGCTTCGTCGGGAAGGGCAAGCCCGGCCGCGATCCCCGCCTGGATCGCGGTGCGATCGGACAGCGTGGTCATCGCACGGTCGAGGTTTGCGCCGCGCTCCCAGTTCGAGGCGCCGTGCCGTTCGACGCTGAGCTGCAGGCGCGCGCGGGCGAAAAGCCGGTCGCCGAGACGGTCGAGCCGGGCCGCGAGCGCGAGTGTGGGGGCGTGGGGCGCCTGCGCGTAGATCGCCTCGGCGCGCGCGGCTGCCTCTTGCGCGCCGATCCGGCCAGCTTGCGCGAGCGCGCCGCGTGCTGCGGTATCGGCGGCCTGCGCGGCTTTCCAGCGGCGCGCGACAAGTGCGTCGTAGACCGCGCGGTAGCGATAGAGATCAATGCGCCAGTCGGCCCAGGGGGCGGGGCTGAGGTCTTCCACCCAGCGCAGCGTGGCGGGGATGTCACGGTTGCTTGCCGGATCGCCGCGCCAGCCCGCTTCGAGCGCTTCGGGCACCGCCACGAAGCGATCATCGCCGATGAAGAGGCGGGCATAGCCCAGCGCGATGTCGGAAGGGCTGCGCGCCGGGTCCCAGGCGAGCGCGAGCCACTGCGCCACGTTCCAGTCGTCGTTCACGCCTTCGGAATAGGCGATGAAGCCGCGCGCGCCGGGGGTCTGCTGGGCGAAGGCGCGGGCCATCGCGGCGGGGCGCGGGTTCACCGGTTCGCGCCCCTGGGTGAAGGCGAAGGCGGGCGACCAGTCCATGACCGGCATCTGCGCGTGCATCGCGTGCGCCGTGTCGGGGTAGAGTTCGAGAGGCACGGCGGCACCGATCCGGGCGCGGTGCTCGGCGATCGTTGCACGGGTCTGGGGGCCGACGAAGACGGCGCTGAGCCACTTGGGCCGCTTGCGGACTTCCCCGAGGAAGGCGTCGAACCCGGCGGCGTCGAAGCCTTGCGAGGAGACGAGGATCTCGGCCTTCGGGAATTTCGCGCGCACCGTCTCGGCAAGGCGTGGGAGCAGGCGGAACAGCACCTCGGGCGCGGTGTGGCCGGGATCGCCGCCGGGAAAGTAGACGGCGTCGAGCGCGGGAAAGCGGGCGGCGAGCGCGGCCATGTCGGCCTCTTCGGCGGCCATGTCGCTGGCCTTGGTGTAGTCGCGCAGCAGCGGCTGGAACAGCGCGACCTCGAGCCCGATTTCATGGGCGTGGCGCGCGGTGGCGAGTATCGCGTCGAGCGCGGGGACCGGCGCCAGCGGCGAGGCGGCGGCATCGTCGGAGACGGGGCCGATGAGCTGGATGCGGTTGGCGCCCAGGAGCGCGAGATCGTCGACGTGGCGGGCCAGCATCGCCGGGGTCCAGGCATCGAAGCTGTTGTTCTTCGCGCGAATGCCGATCTGGTCGCCGCGCACGGCGAGGGCGGGCTCGGCGCGCACCGGGGCATCAAGCGTCAGATGGTCCTTGTCGAGATGCGAAAGCAGCCATCCGGCCGCGTAGACGAAGCCGCGCGGCATCGCGGCGCCGATCGTGATCTGCGCGCCGTGGTGCGTTCCGCGCGCGATGGTGTAGCCCTCGCCGAGACCGGGAGCCGCGGCCATCGCGATGGTGAGCGTGCAGTCGCCCGCCTCGGCCGCGAGCTTCGCGGCGAACCCGCGCTCCTCCAGTCGGCTCGCCAGCAGGCGCGCGGCGGGAAGGGCGGGGCCTTGCGCGGCGATGCAGGTGCGCCCATCGAACGCGAAGCGGTTCGCGGCCTCGGGGTGGGTCGCGCCGCACAGCGCGAAACCCAGCCCCGCGAGCGTGGCGAGGACCGCCAGGGCGGCGAGCCCGCGCGCCGCCAGCGTCACGTGCGGGCGGCGTCGGGACGGGCGGAAGGCGCGCGGCCGAACGCGGTGTCGGGCCTGGCCTGCATGTGGAAGGTCAGTTCCCCGCCTTCGGCCAGTTCCGAATGGCGGATCCAGCAGCGCTCGAGCGGCGTGCCGTTCCATTCGACGCGCCCGTAATAGGGCTTGTCGGGGCCGTTGTTGAGCGCGCGGATCGTCAGCGTGCGCCCGTTCTCGAGCCGCACGGTGGCGGTATCGAACAGCGGGCTGCCCAGGACGTAGACCGCGCTCACCGGGTCGACCGGGTAGAAGCCCATGGCCGAGAGGATGAACCAGGCGCTCATTTGCCCGCAGTCGTCATTGCCGATCACGCCATCGGGCTTGGCCGCGTACATCTCGGTCAGGAGGCGGCGGACCATCCCTTGCGTCTTCCAGTGCGCGCCGGACCAGGCATAGAGGTAGGCGACGTGGTGCGAGGGTTCATTGCCGTGCGCGTACTGGCCGACCAGCCCCGAGATGTCGGGCGGGGCGTTGTCGGGCAGCGTCGAGGGCGCGTTGAACAGCGCGTCGAGCTTGGCTTCGAAGGCGGTGTCACCGCCCATCGCGGCGACGAGGCCGGGCACGTCGTGCTGGTTGAGGAAGGTGGCCTGCCAGCCGTTGCTCTCGGTGTAGTCGCGCCACTGCTTGGGCGCATGGCCGAGCTGGATCGGGTCGTAGTCGGCCCAGAAGCTGCCGTCGGCGAAGCGCGGCACGGCAAAGCCGCGGCGGGTGTCGAAGACGTTCTTCCAGTTGCCCGAGCGTTCGAGCAGGCGCGCCGCGCCCGCTTCGTCGCCCGCAGCCCTGGCGATCTGCGCGCCGGCATAGTCGTCGTAACTGTATTCGAGCGTGCGGCTGACGCTCTCGAAGACCTCGTCGGCGGGCACGTAGCCCTGCTTGTCGTACTGCGGGATGCCCAGGCTGTTGTCCATCGTGGGCGTGGTAAGGTCGAGCGCGCGGCGCTTGATGTCGGGCCAGGCGGCGGCGTAGTCGGCCTCGATCCCCTTGGCGAGCGCTTCGGCGAGGACGGGCACCGCGTGCCAGCCGATCATGCAGCCGGTCTCCACGCCCTGGAGCGGCCAGACCGGCGGGCCATAGCGGCTCTGCTGGGTCTGGCGGATGAGGTCGGACACCATCTCGCGCGCGAGCGCGGGGCGCAGCAGCGTCTGGAGCGGGTGGAAGGCGCGGTAGGTGTCCCACAGCGAATAGGCGCTGTAGGCGTTCTCGCCCGCGGGCAGCCGGTGCACTTCGTGGTCGAGCCCGACATAGCGCCCGTCGACGTCGGAGAAGAGCGTGGGCCCCATCGCGGCGTGGTACTGCGCGCTGTTGAAGATCGTGCGCTGCGCCGCGGTGCCGCCGGTCACGGTCACGCGGCCGAGTTCGGCGGCCCAGACCTTCGCGGCTTCGGCGCGCACGCGCTCGAAGGCGAAGTCCGGCGCTTCGGCGGCAAGGTTGGCCCTGGCGCCCGCGACGTCGACGCCCGAGACGGCGGTGCGCAAGGTAATCGGTTCGGCGCCGGCATCGTCGAACCAGGCGACGGCCTTCAGCCGCTTGCCCAGGATCGCGCGGGTGCCGGGCGCGGCGGGGGCGTCGTCGTCGCCGAAGAAATCGATGCGGTCGGGCTGGCGCGAGAACTGCATTGCGAAGTAGATCCGGCGGCCCTTGGCCCAGCGAAACACACGGCGCGTGCCGGTCAGCGTTCCGTCGTCCGCGAGTGTCAGTTCGGCATCGTCGATGAGCGGGGCGTGGTCGGAGCTGTCCTTGACGAGGTGCGAGAGGTCGATGACGAAGTGCCCGGCGCCCTTGGGGAAGGTGTGGCGCTGCAGGCCGGTGCGCCTGGTGACCGTGAGCTCGCTGCGCACGCCGTTCTCGAGCGCGACCGCGTAGTAGCCGGGCTCGGCCACTTCATCGGTGTAGCGCAGGCGGTAACCCTCTTCGGGGGAGTCGAGGCCACCGGGAACGAGGCGCAAGCTGCCCCGGCAGGGCTGGACGAGGACGTCGAGCATGTCGCCGATGCCCGTGCCCGAAAGATGCGTGTGGCTGAAGCCCATGATCGAGGCGTCGCCGTGGTGGTAGCCCGAGCAGGTGTCCCAGCGCGCGACGTCGGTGTCGGGGCTGAGCTGAACCATGCCGAAGGGCATCGAGGCGCCGGGGAAGGTGTGCCCGTCGCCGCCGGTGCCGATGAACAGGTCGGCCTTGCCTTGCGTCTTCGCGGCCGGGGTGGAGCGTGCCCAGCCGCGCGAGGGGGCGGCCGCCAGCAGCGGGGCGGCGAACAGGGCCATCCGGCAGGTTCCGGTGAGCAGGGCGCGGCGGGCGAGTTGGGTCATGCGAAGGGTCCCCTAGTGGACGTGGCGTCGGCCCGGAAGCCGAAAGGGAAGGGCTTCAAATACAGGTACGCCTGCCGTGTCGGGGGACACGGCAGGCGTCTTGCGCGGGAGCGGGAAAGGGAGGAGCCGAACCCGTCCCCGCGCAAACCGGTTCAGAAGTTGAACTGGGCGGTGGCCGAGAAGACGCGACCGTTCTTGTAGAAGGCGGTCGGCGCGCTCTTGGTGCCGCTGTAGGAGTAGTAGGTGGAATCGAGCAGGTTCTGCGCGTTGGCGTGCACGCTGAAGTGCTCGTTGACCTTGTAGGCGATCGAGGCGTCGAGCTGGTGGTAGCCGTCGGTCGAGTCCACCGAGTTCAGGCGGCCGATGCCGGTGAAGTAGTGGCTGCGCCAGTTCCAGCTCACGCGCGCCTGGAACGGACCGCTCTCGAAGTAGGGGATCACGTTGATCGTGTGGCGCGAGAGGTAGGGCAGGTTGAGCACGTTGCCATCGGCGTCGGTACCCGCAGTCGCATCGGCGAAGGTGTAGTTGGTCTGGATACCGAAGCCGCCCCAGATCGGGGTCTGGAAGGCCACCGAGACACCGTTCACCGTCGAGTCCGAGGCGTTGACCGGGTGCGAGACGATATAGCTCTCGTTCTGCTGCGTCAGGTTGTTGAACAGGGTTTCGTCGCTGGTCGTGGTGACGATGTACGAACTGATCTCGCGACGGAAGTATTCCACCGAGAACAGGCCGCCCGGGCGGAAGTACCACTCGGCCGAGAGCTCGTAGTTGGTCGATTCGTACGGATCGAGATCCGGGTTGCCTCCGCTCGCGGTCAGCTGCGTGTCGTTGCGGCTGAAGGCGCCGGCCAGCTGCGAGTAGCGGGGACGGGCGACGACCTTGGCGATCGAGCCGCGCAGCTTGATCTGGTCGTTGATGTCCCAGCTTACGTTGATGCTGGGCAGGCCCTTGAAGTAGTCGTTCTTCGCAGTGGTGGGGGTGTAGGTGTCGCTCTCGGCGGTGTAGAGGTAGTAGTCCGAGATGTCCTGCGTGTAGACCATGCGGTAGCCCACGTTGCCACGGATCGGGCCGGTCTCGAAGTCGAGCTGGGCGTAGAAGCTGGCGGTCTTTTCACGCACCTTGAACGAGGAACCCTCGTCGAGGCCGGTGTCGACGTAAGTGCCGTTTTGGAGCGCCGAGATCACGTCGCTGGAGGTGAGCGTGGCGAATTGGTTCGAGTTGCCGGTGGCGCCGAGGCCGCTGAACAGGCCCGAGGGGCTCAGGACGTAGTCGAAGTCCGAAAGGTCGAGGTAGTCCGAATACCAGACCTGCGAGCCGGTCACCACGAGGCTGTTCTCGTGGGTCGAGGCCTTCACGCCCATTCGCACGGCGCGGAAGAAGTCATCCTCGACATCCCACTTGCCGTCGATCTGGCCGTAGAATTCCTCGTCCTTCTGCTTCGAGGTGGCGATGCCGCCGAGCTGGTAGGTGCCCGAATCCTTGCCTTCGGCGCTGCGGAAGAAGGCGGTCGGATCGGTCGGGTCGGTCGAATAGGTGACGTCGGTCGAGTTGGCCGAGTAGCTGTAGCTGAACGGCATGTTCGACTGGACGTTCATCAGGTATTCGGGGTCTGTGCCGCCGGTCGCCTTGCTCCAGCCGCCGTTGGCCGAAAGCGTGAAGCTGTCGCTCGCGTGCCAGGTGGTGGCGAGGTTGTAGCTGTCGTTGGTGACCTTGGTCTTGCGGTAGTTCATGTCCAGCTCGGAGCTGGTCGAGGGCAAGTCGGTCGAGCCGAAGGTGGCGTCGGTGATGAGGCCGTTCGCGATCGTCGCCGAGGTCAGCTGGCTGGTGGCCCAGCCGGGGACGACGAACTGCGAGCGGCTGAAGTTGTTGTAGGTGCCCTGGATGTGCATGCCCGTCAGCGCCATGTCGAAGTCGGCGGTGGGGGCCCACTGCACGGCAAACTGGCCGCCGATACGCTCACGCGTCTGCTTGAAGTAGGCGTGGTTGATGCCGTAGGGATAGCGCGCGTTGGCGAGGTCTTCCAGGCTGCCGCCGGTGATCACCGCATCGGGATTCTTGAGGGCATAGTTGCCGTCGGCGTCGGTGGTCAGGAAGTCCGAACCGCTCGAGTAGCCGAAGTACTCGATGCCCGCGCGGGCCAGCGAATCCTTGTCGTAGGTGCCCGCGACGAGGATGCCGAAGGTGCCTGCGTCGTTCTTCCAGCTGTACATCAGCGAACCGCGCGGGTTGCCGATCTTCGAGCGGTCGTTGTAGTTGTAGCCGAGCGAGCCCGAAATGGTGTTGGCCTTGAGATCGAGCGGCTTGCGCGTGCGCACGATCACCGTGCCGCCGAGCGAGCCCTCGTCGATCCAGGGTTCGGGCGACTTGTAGACCTCGATGCGGTCGACGATCTCGGGCGCCAGCAGCGAATAGTTGAAGGTGCGGCCGGTGACGTCGCCCGAATTGCCGCCCCAGTCGGCCGAGGCGACAGAGTGGCCGTCGATGAGGATGCGGTTGAGCGCGGGGTCGGTGCCCTGGATCGAGACGCGTTCGCCGACGCCGAACTGGTGGTCGACGCTGACACCCGGGATGTGGGCGAGCGATTCGGCGACGTTGCGATCGGGGAACTTGCCAATGCCCTCGGACGAGATGACGTCGACGACGGCGTTGAGGTTGCGCTTGACCTCGATCGCGTTCTTCAGCGATTCGCGGATGCCGCTGACGACGATTTCACCGCCGCTCGACTCGCTGCTGGCGGAAGCGTCCGACGCGGCGTCGTCTTGCGCCAGGGCGGGTGTGGAAAGTGCGAAGAGTGCCGTGGTGGTCAGCAGTATGCATCGAGCGAAAGCCATATCTCGTAACCCCTCATATCGGGCAGCGCGCAAAAAGGCTGCCACACGCGTCCCTGTCGATTGGCGCTTTTGCTTTGTCTTGATCCTTCGATAAGACCAATCTAGCGCCTTAAGAGATACCTGTTCTGTCACAAAATTTTAATTTGTCTACCAAAATTTCGCGCTTGGTTTTCGGCGGAAATCCCGGAAATCAGCCGTATCACGTAGAATTTTGTTGATTTGTAGTGCTCTGAATGATTTTCTTCGCCCCGTGTTGCAGGTAGGTTACGCTTCGTCGTGCCGGCCAAGGTGAGAGTCGGAAGTTACCAAAATAGGTCCGGTAGCGTGCGGGCAATGCTCGCATCGAGGCTCGTATATTCGCTGGGGGGTCCATGCTCGAAGTTGCCATTGAGGATTTGCGGGGGCTGCTGGTTGCTCGTGAGGGCGGCGCGGCCCGAGTGGAGCTGTGCAGCGCGCTCGAGTTGGGCGGGGTGACGCCGTCGATTGGTCTTGTCGGTCAGGTCGTGAACCGCGGTTTGCCGGTGCATGTTCTCGTCCGTTCGCGAGCGGGCGATTTCGTCTACGAGGGGGCGGAGGTCGACGTGATGATCGAGGACAGTCTTGCCGCTATCGCCATGGGTGTGGAGGGCCTCGTGATCGGTGCCGGGGATCGTTCGGGCCTCGATTGCGACATCCTGCGGCGTTGGGTCGCGCGGGCTCGCCAGGCCGCCGACGCGCGCGGCCAGAACCTTTCGTTGACCTTGCACCGCGTCTTCGATCTGCTCGACAATCCGCTGGTGGGGCTGGAAGATGCCATTTCACTGGGTTTCGATCGCATCCTGACGTCGGCCGGGTGTGTCGCGGCTGGCGATGGTCTGGCGCGTTTCGGTGATCTGGTCGGGGGCGCCTCGGGTCGGATCGCGTTGATGGCGGGTGGCGGCTTGCAGCCTGAGGTCGTGGCGGCGTTGAAGGCGGTCGGCATTGGCGAGTTTCACGCATCGTGCCGGGAGGTTTCGTCGGTGCCGTTCGATCCGCGCCTGCGCGAACTGGGCTTTGCGGCGGGGGCGGCGCGCTGCACCGATCTGGCGCGTGTTCGCGCCTTCGTCGCGGCCGCCGGGTAGGCTTGATGTCTGGCCGTCGTTAAGTGCCAATTTCGACTTGAACAATACCAATATATAACTTATGCAATACGGATCTTGCGGAAAACCGCGAATTCTCCGTTTTTGACGGTCCTTCGATACGATCCATCCCGAGGTCGGCGAGGGCCGGGCGGCCCCGTTCCTAGGAGGCATTTGGAAATGACTGTCCTGATGGCAGAAAAGACGCTCATGGCGGCCGAGACGGCCGAGGCCCCCGAGGCCTGCGCCCGTTTCCTGGCGGCCAATGGCGAGGTGCTGGCGAAGCTTGGCGAGGACCTGCGCGCGAACCCGCCCGCGCTGGTGGTTACCTGCGCGCGTGGATCCTCGGACCACGCGGCGACTTATGGCAAGTATCTCATCGAGACGATGGTCGGCGTGCCGGTTTCCTCGGCGGCGCTTTCGGTCGCTTCGGTCTACGCCGCGGCGCCGGTGCCGGGCAACGCGCTCCTCATCGCGATCTCGCAGAGCGGGCGCAGTCCCGATCTCATCGCCACCGCGCAGGCCTACAAGGATGCGGGCGCGCGCGTGGTCGCGCTGGTCAACGACGAGACCTCGCCGCTGGCCGCGATGGCCGATGTGCTGCTCCCGCTCAAGGCGGGCCCCGAGCGTTCGGTCGCCGCCACCAAGTCCTATATCGCCGCGCTGGTCGGCCTGGCCGCGCTGGCCGGGCACTGGGCCAAGGACGCGGCGCTGCTCGGCGCGCTCGAGACCTTGCCCGAAGGCCTCGTCCAGGCGCTGCGCCGCGAGCCCTTCGGCCTTGTGCAACTGCTCGGTTCGGCGACGAACCTTTTCGTCATCGGTCGCGGCTACGGCTTCGCGGTGGCGCAGGAGGCCGCGCTCAAGCTCAAGGAGACCTGCGGTCTGCACGCCGAGGGCTTCAGCGCCGCCGAAGTGCGCCACGGGCCTATGGCCATCGTTAACGCCGGCTTCCCGGTCGTGGCCTTCGCGGGCAGCGATGCCTCGGGCGCGAGCGTGCGCGAAGCGGCGGGTGAATTCGCCGCGCGCGACGCCGCGGTGCGCCAGCTCGATGCCCTGTCGGACGAGACGGGCCAAAGCTTCGCCGCGCTCGCGGGCCATCCCGCCCTCGAGCCGATCCTGATGATCCAGGCCTTCTATCCCGAGGCGAACGACCTTTCGCTCGCACGCGGCTTCAATCCCGATGCGCCCGCGCACTTGCGCAAGGTGACCGAAACGCGATGAGCAACCGCCTTACCTTCGTGAACGGGCAGGTCCTCGTGGCCGGTCAGTGGCAGGACGGGGCGCGCCTCGATCTTGCCGAGGGGCGCATCGTCGCGATTGCACCGGCCAGCGAGGATGCGACGGACGAAGTCGTCGATCTTGGCGGTGGGCGCCTCGTGCCTGGCCTCATCGACATCCAGGTCAACGGCGGCGGCGGCGTCCTGTTCAACGACGATCCCACGCCCGAGGGTATCGCGGCGATGGCCGCCGCCCACGCCGGGCGCGGCACGACCGGAATCCTGCCCACGCTGATCAGCGGTTCGGTGGCGATGATCGCGGCCGGGCTCGATGCGGTCGATGCCGCGATCGAGGCGGGGGTTCCCGGATGCCTGGGCATCCACGTCGAGGGTCCGGTGCTCAACCGCGAGCGCAAGGGCATCCACGCCGAGGACCGGCTGGTTCCGCTCGGCGACGACCTGATCGAGCTGCTCTGCCGTCCGCGCAAGGGGCGCGTGCTTTTCACCATCGCGCCCGAATATCTGGATGACGCGCAGGCCCAGGCGCTCAAGGCGGCGGGCGTGATCCTCTCGATGGGGCATTCCAACGCCGATTACGACACCGCCCGCGAGGCCTTCGCGCGCGGCGTGACCGGGGTGACGCATCTGTTCAACGCGATGTCCGCACTCCACCACCGCGCGCCGGGAATGGTCGGCGCGGCGCTGGAGAACCAGGAGGCCTGGTGCGGCATCATCGTCGACGGGCACCACGTTCACCCCGCCGCACTGCGCGTGGCGCTTGCGACGCGCCCGCTCGATCGCTTCGTGCTGGTCAGTGACGCGATGCCCTGCGTTGGTTCGCCGAGCGACCATTTCCTTCTCGACGGACGGCGCATCACGGTTGCCGGCGGGCGCTGCGTGGACGATGCCGGAACGCTGGCGGGCGCCTCGCTTGACCTTGCCTGCGCGGTGCGCAACAGCGTCGAGATGGTTGGCCTGCCGCTCGAGGCGGCGCTGGCCATGGCGAGCGCCAGCCCCGCCGCCTTCCTCGGCATGGCGGGTGATCGTGGCACGATCGCGCCCGGCCATTTCGCCGACCTGACCTGGCTCGACGCGGATGGCGAGCCGCGCGGCGCCTGGATCGCCGGCCAGCGCGCCGGCTGATCCGCGCCCGCCGACCCGAACGAAGTCCCGCCCCCGATAGACTGGAGACCCGAACCGCCCATGGCCGAAACCAGCGCCTCCATCCGCCTCCTGGCCCCTCTCGCCGGCTGGCTCGGCCCGCTCGACGAACTGCCCGATCCGGTCTTCGCCGGACGCAGCCTGGGCGATGGCCTGGCGTTCGACCCGACGGGTGATACGCTCCACGCGCCCTGCGCGGGAACGGTCGCCTCGCTGGCGACCACCGGCCACGCAGTGACGCTGCGCCTTGAAGGCGGCGCGGAACTGCTGATGCACCTGGGCATCGACACCGTGGCGATGGGCGGGGCCGGTTTCACGCCGCTGGTGCGCCAGGGGCAGGAAGTGGCCTGCGGTGATGCGCTCGTGCGCTTCGATCTCGACGCCGTCGTCCAGAGCGCGTCGAGCGCGATGACCCCGGTGCTCCTGCTCGAAAGCGAGGACTGGACGCTTGCCGAAATGCGCGGGCCGGGCGCGGTCAAGGTCGGCGATCCGATCATGACCGTGGTGGCGCGCGCGGGCCGCGCGACGCAGGTCGCGCAGGAGCCGCGCGAGGAGGCTTTGGGTGAGACGATCACCCGCACGCTCGTCGTGCCGCTGCGCCACGGTATCCACGCGCGCCCGGCGGCGCGCTTGCGCCAGACGGCGGCACCCTTCGAGGCGATGGTCCGGCTCGAATTCGACAAGCGCACGGCCAGTCTGCGCAGCCCGGTCGGCCTGCTCGCGCTTGGCGTGCGGCTGTGGGATGAGATCACGCTCCACGCGCGCGGTCCCGATGCACTGGCGGCGCTCGATGCGCTGGAAGAGTTGATCGCAGGAGGAATGGGCGAGAAGGCCGAGCCCGGCGAACAGCCGCCCGCGCCGGTACCCGCCGTGACGGCGACGGCCTCTGCCACCGCTCCGGTCTCGACGCAGATCCCCGAGGACGGCCTTGTCCACGGTGTCTGTGCGGCGCCCGGCCTCGCGGTGGGTACGGTCGTGCATTACCGCCTTGCCGAGATTCCGCTTCAGCCCTCCTGTGGGGATGCGGCACGTGAACGCGTGGCGCTTGACGCGGCGCTTGGCGAGCTTGCTGCGCAGATCGCGCAGGAAAGCACGAATGCCGATCCGCGCGCGCAGAGCATCCTGAGCGCCCATGCAGCCATGCTCGACGACGAGGACTTGCGCGCGGCCGCCCACGAGGCGATCGCGGCGGGTGCCGGGGCGGGCGAGGGCTGGAAGGCGGCAATCGCGCCGCAAGTCCAGGTCCTGCTGAAATCCGGCGATGCGCGCCTCGCCGAGCGGGCCGACGACATGCGCGACCTCGAACGGCGTGTCCTCATCCGCCTCGCGGGCGTCGAGGAAAAGCCGGTCGAACTGCCGCAAGGCGCGGTCCTGGTCGCCGAGGATCTGCTGCCCTCGCAGCTCATCGCGCTCGAAACCGGCAAGCTGGCGGGTATCGCGCTGGTCAAGGGCGGCCCGACGTCGCACGTCGCGATTCTCGCGGGCGGCATGGGGCTGGCCATGGTGGTGGCCGCTGGCCCGGCCCTGGGCCAGCTGGAGGAAGGTGCGCAAGTCATCGTCGATGCCGCATCCGCGCGGATCGAGGCGCGCCCCGCAGCGGAGCGCATCGCGGCCGTTCGCAACCGTCTCGCGCGCCAGGCCGAGCGCCGCGCCGAAGCGCGCGCGGCGACTGCGCCGTGCACCACGCGCGATGGTACCCGCATCGAGGTCTTCGCGAACCTCGGATCGGACGCCGACGCGCGGCTTGCCGTCGCCAACGGTGCCGAAGGCTGCGGGCTCCTGCGCAGCGAATTCCTGTTCCTCGAGCGCGCGTCCGCGCCCGACGTGGCCGAGCAGGCCGCCTCGTACCAGGCGGTCGCCGACGCGCTCGAGGGGCGCCCGCTGATCGTGCGCCTGCTCGACATCGGTGGTGACAAGCCCGCGCCCTACCTGCCGATCACCGGTGAGGAAAACCCGGCGCTGGGCCTTCGCGGTATCCGCGTGGGCCTTGCCCATCGTGACCTGCTCGAAGCGCAAGTCGAGGCGATCGCGCGGGTCCGGCCGCTCGGCCAGTGCCGGATCATGGTGCCGATGGTGGCGAGCCTTTCCGAACTGCGCGCGGTGCGCGCGGTGCTCGACAGCGTGAGTGCACGGCTTGGCCTTGCCGCCCCTATCGAGCTGGGCATCATGGTCGAGACGCCCGCTGCGGCGGCAACTGCCGACATCCTTGCGCGCGAGGCCGATTTTCTTTCGATCGGTACCAACGATCTCACCCAGTACACGCTGGCGATGGACCGCACCAACGCCTCGGTCGCGGCCTCGCTCGACGGGTTGCACCCGGCCGTGCTGCGCCTGATCGGCCAGACCTGCACGGGCGGCGCCTGCCATGGCCGCTGGACCGGGGTCTGCGGTTCGCTCGCGTCCGATCCGGTGGCGGTGCCGCTGCTGCTCGGACTCGGCGTGCGCGAGCTTTCCGCCAGCGCCGCGCTGGTCACCGACATCAAGGCGCTGGTCGCAACACTCGACCTCGACGCCTGCCGCGAACTGGCCGCCAAGGCCCTGGAGTGCGCCTCGGCGCAGGACGTGCGCGCGCTCGTCGCCGCCCACATCGAGGAGAACGAGGCATGAGCAAGGCCAAGCTTCAGGCCCTGGTGGAAACCCTGCAGCCGCTCGGCCGCGCGCTGATGCTGCCGATCGCGGTGCTGCCCGTGGCGGGGCTCCTGCTGCGCCTGGGCCAGCCCGACCTGCTCGACATCGCGCTGCTGAGCGCGGCGGGCGATGCGCTGTTCGCGCACCTGGGTCTGCTTTTCGCGATCGGTGTCGCCACCGGCTACGCGCGCGACGGCAATGGTGCGGCGTGCCTGGCAGGCATCGTGTGTTACCTCGTCGCGACCGAGGCGGCCAAGGTGCTGATGCCCGCGCCCGAAGGTCTCGATCCGGCCAATGCCGCTGATGCCCTCGCCATCGCGGCGGGCAAGGCGCAAGGGATCGCCCGGTTAGACGTGCCCATCGGCATCATTTCGGGCCTTGTCGGCGGCAAGTTCTACAACCGCTTCTCGGCCTTCAAGTTGCCGGAATACCTCGCCTTCTTCGGTGGGCGCCGGTTCGTACCGATCGTCGCGGGGCTTGCGGGCCTCGTCATGGCGACGGTCATCGGGCTCGCCTTTGGTCCGATCGTGGGCGGCATCGATGCGATCAGCCGGGGCATCGTCGACATGGGCGGTTTCGGGCTGTTCCTGTTCGGCGTGATCAACCGGCTGCTGCTGGTGACGGGCCTCCACCACATCTTCAACAACCTGTTCTGGTTCGTCCTGGGCGATTTCCACGGGGCGCACGGCGACATCCGCCGCTTCTTCATGGGCGATCCGACGGCGGGCGGCTTCATGACCGGATTCTTCCCGGTGATGATGTTCGGCCTGCCCGCCGCCTGCCTCGCGATCTACCGCACCGCGCGGCCCGAGCGGCGCAAGGCGGTGGGCGGCATGCTGCTCAGCCTCGCGCTGACCTCGATGCTGACGGGCGTCACCGAGCCGATCGAGTTCACCTTCATGTTCCTCGCGCCCGCGCTTTACGCGCTCCACGCGGTGCTGACCGGTATCTCGATGTGGCTGATGACCGCGCTTGGCGTGCACCTGGGCTTCGGCTTCTCGGCAGGCCTGTTCGACTACGTGCTCAATTTCGGCAAGGCGACGCGTCCGCTCATGCTGGTGCCGGTCGGCATCGCCTACTTCGCGATCTACTACACGCTGTTCGCCTTCGTGATCCGCAAGTTCGACCTCAAGACCCCGGGCCGCGAGGACGATCCGGTCGGCGAGGAAGTGGCCGAGAGCAGCGAGGACGGTGCGCGCGGCGCGGCCTATGTCGCGGCGCTGGGCGGAGCGGCAAACCTCGAGAGCGTCTCGGCCTGCACCACGCGCCTGCGCCTCATCGTCGCGGACCAGTCGGTGGTCGACGACGCGCGGCTCAAGGCGCTCGGCGCGCGGGGCATCGTGCGTCCCTCCGAGAAGGCGCTGCAGGTGATCCTGGGGCCGGTTGCCGACATCGTCTCGGTCGAGATTCGCGAAGCCATGGGCAGCGCGGCGCGCGCACCGGCGCCCGAGGTGGCACCGGCCGCCGCCCCGGCCGTGCCCAAGGCGACCGCGTTCCGGCTCGAGCCCGCCATGTTGGCCGCGCTCGGCGGCGAGGCCAATGTCGGGCCGGTGCAACTTCACGCCAACCGCGTGCGCGTGGTCGTGGCGCAAGGCGCGCGGGTCGACGAGAACCGCTTGCTCGGGCTCGGCGTGCGCGCGGTGGCGCGTCCCGACGCGACGACGGTTCATCTCGTGCTTGCGCCCTGAAGGGCGCAGCGCAAGGACAGGGCTGGCAGGCGGGCGTGTCGCAGGGCACGTCCGCCTTTTTCGCATGGGACGGGCTCAACCGGGGAAATCTTAAATTGGTCTGCAATTCCACCGGCGCATTTGGTTGATCTTGAGCCGATTTTCTGAAACGATCGCAAAATCACATGATCTAAATAATACCAATTGGACAAAATGGATATATTTTGGCAGCATTGGTATAGCGATTCAGGCAGGGGGACGACAATGCGGGGCAAGCAGCGGAAGCAGGAGCGCGCCAGTGGCGCGCGCGGCACGGGTGGCCTGGCGCTGCTGTTGGCGGGTGTAGCCGTGGCGCCCGCCGCCGCTTCGGCGTCCCTGCCGCTCGTTCCCTATCCGGCCGAAGTGCACGCGGCGAGCGGTGTGCTGCGCGTGGCCGAAGGTGCCCGCATCGTGGTTCCGGCGGAGGACCAGGCCGCGCGCAACGCGGCGCAAGTGCTTGCCGCGCATGCGATTTCGGCGCGCGGGCTGAAGCTCTCCATCGCCGAGGGGAATAGTGCGGGCGGCGCGGTTGCGGTGCGCTTCGTGCGCGATCCTGCGATCACCGGCCCGGAGGCCTATCGTCTCGAAGTCACTCCGGCAGGGGCCACTATCGCGGCGTCGCAGCCCTCGGGCTTTCTCTATGGCGCGATGACCTTCAACCAGTTGCTGGGCACCGCGAGCGGGTCCGTAGCCCAAGTTCCCGCACTTACCATTGTCGATGCGCCGCGCTTCGCCTGGCGCGGGCTGATGGTGGACACGGCGCGCCATTTCCAGCCGCTTGCCTCGCTGCGCACGCTCGTCGACCAGATGGTGGAAGTGAAGCTCAACGTGCTGCACCTGCACCTCACCGACGACCAGGGCTGGCGCTTCGAGGTCAAGCGCTACCCGAGGCTGACCGAGACCGGCGCGTGGCGCAGGTCGCCGGGCGCAGGGCAGGGCGAAAGCGGGCGCGTAGGCGGCTTCTATACGCAGGACGAGCTCAAGGGGCTGGTCGCCTATGCCAAGGCGCGCGGCATCACGATCGTGCCCGAGATCGATCTGCCGGGGCACGCGCAGGCGCTGCTGGCGGCCTATCCCGAACTGGGCGTGATCGGGGCTGCGCCCAAGGTCTCGCACGACTGGGGCATCAACCCCTACCTGTTCAATCCCGGCCCCGAGGGCATGGCTTTCGTCAAGGCGGTGCTGGACGAGGTCATGGAGGTCTTCCCCTCGACCTACATCCATCTGGGCGGTGACGAGGCGGTCAAGGACCAGTGGGAACGTTCGCCGCAGGTACAGGCGCAGATGCGCGCGCTGGGCATCACCAGCGAGAACGCGCTGCAGAGCTGGATGATCGAGCAGCTGGGCCAATACCTGGGCGAGCACGGTCGCAGGCTGATCGGGTGGGACGAGATCCTCGAGGGCGGTATTCCGCCTTCGGCCTCGGTGATGAGCTGGCGCGGCGAGGACGGCGCGATCGCGGCCGCCAACGCCGGGCACGACGTGGTGCTCTCGCCTTCGCCCGGGCTCTATCTCGACAACAAGCAGTCCACGCTGGGCGACGAGCCCGCTGGACGCGGTTTCGTGCAGAGCCTGGAGGCGATCTACCGGTACGATCCGATGCCCGCCGCGATTGCCCCCGACAAGGCCGGGCATGTCATGGGCGTCCAGGCCAACGCCTGGAGCGAGTACCTCGTCACGCCCTGGCAAATGCAGCACAAGATCTTCCCGCGCGCGGGCGCTCTGGCCGAGGATGGCTGGTCGCCGCGTGCGAGCGGCAAGAAGGATTACGCAGCGTTTCTCGCGCGGCTCGATCCGCAGATCCGGCGCTGGAAGAAGGCGGGCGTGGAAGTGGCCGACAGCGCCTTTGCGGTCGATTTCGCGCTGGCGCGTCCGCTGGGCGAGACGCTCGATGCCCGGCGCGTCGGGGTGACGCTCGTAACGCAGGCGCCATATGGCACGATCCGCTACACGCTCGACGGGTCTGAGCCCGATCCGCGTTCGAAGGCCTATGCCGCGCCCCTGAACGTGGTGCCGGGCACGGTGATCCGCGCCGCGAGCTTTGCCGCCGATGGCGCCGTGCTTTCCGCGGTGCGCCGTTTCGATACCGCGCACACCGCGCTGATGACCGCACCCAACGCCGCGCTTACCGGCTGCGGTGCGGACGCGCTGTGGCTGCGCCTGCCGCTCGGCGCGGATGCCACGGCCAAGGGCCCCGCCTACAACACCAATATCTTCGATGCCTGTTCCGCCCAGGAAAAGGCCCCGCTCGGCCACGCGCGCAGCGTGACCGTTACCGTGGTGCGCCTGCCGCGCAACTTCGGCCTTGCCCACGATATCTGGACCGAAGTGCGCCACTATCCCACCAGCCCGCACGGCGAACTGGTGGTCAGCGCCGCATGCAAGGCGGCCGCAAAGGCTGCCGAGGGCGACCCCAAGGCCCGCCACCATGACCCGCTGCCGGGGGCGAGCCTGCTCGCCACCTGGCCTCTGCCCGACCCCGCGACGGCTCCGCAGCGTTTCGACGTGCACGCCGTCCTGCCCGAGGTCGCCATGAAGGACGAAAGCGACGTATGTTTCCAGTTTACAGCGCCCCTCTCGGATCCGCTCTACGCGGTGGAATCGGTCACCTGGTCGGACGCTGCGAAGTGACGCGCGCCCGCACCCGGATCGCTGCGCTAGGCGCGCTGCTGCTGGCGACCAGCGCCTCGCCGGTCCTCGCCGATGCGCCCGTCCGCACGGCGCTCAACGAAGGCTGGCAGGCGCGCATCGCGCCTTCGGACACCGATGCGGCCAAGGCGCACCCGCGTGAGGCGCAGTGGTTCGCCGCGCGCGTGCCCGGTGCGATCCAGCGCACGCTGGTCGAGGACAAGCGCGTGCCCGACCCGTTCCTTTCCACCAACGAGGCGGCGATCCAGTGGGCGGGCCTGACGGGCTGGGACATGCGCCGCACGCTCGATGTCAGCGCGGCCCAGCTGAAGCGCGGGCACCTCGATCTCGTCTTCGACGGGCTCGACACGTTCGCGACCGTTTTGATCAACGGGCACGAGGTGCTCAAGGCCGACAACGCGCACCGCACCTGGCGCGTGGAGGCCAAGCCGTACCTGCACGAGGGCGCGAACGAGATCCTCGTGCATTTCGCCTCGCCGATCGCCACACTCCAGCCGATGGTGCTCGCCGAGAAGAATCCGCTGCCGGGCGAATACGACAGCGCCTTTGGCGATGAGCCAAAGGGCAAGCAGACCTCGCCCTACATCCGCAAGCCCAAGTACGACTATGGCTGGGACTGGGGCCCGCGCATCGTCAACATCGGCATCTGGCGCCCGGTCCACCTCGAGGCCTGGGACGATGCGCGCATCGAGGGTCTCGATGTCGTCCAGACCGCGCTTTCCGACGATCAGGCGCAGCTCACCGCGCGGCTTCGCGTCACCGCCGACAAGGCCGGGCCGATGACCGTGCGTGTGGCTCTGAAGGGCCCCGACGGGCGGTCGCTGAAGCCGGTGGAGCGTACCGTGACGGTCGGCGCGGGCGACAGCCTCGTGGACGTTCCTGTCACGATCGCCAGCCCCCGGCGCTGGTGGCCCGCCGGCTACGGCGCACAGCCGCTCTATGCGCTCGACGCCGCGATCCGAAAGGGGCTTGGTGCGGGCGATCACGAAGGCCGCTCCGTGGGCCTGCGCACCGTCGAGCTGATCCGCGAGGGCGGCGCGATGGGCTTCAAGGTCAATGGCGTGCCGATCTTCGCAAAGGGTGCCAACCTCATCCCCTTCGACATGTTTCGCAGCCGGGTGAGCGACGCCACCATGCGCACGCTTCTGGAAGATGCGCGCGCGGTGAACATGAACATGATCCGCGTCTGGGGCGGCGGTTCGTACCTCGAGGACAGCTTCTACGACGAGGCCGACCGGCTCGGCCTGATGGTCTGGCAGGACTTCATGTTCGGCGGCGCGGTGACGCCGCCCGATGCGGCCTACCGCGCAAGTGTGGCGGCCGAGGCGGACGAGCAGCTCGCACGGCTGGGCACGCACCCCTCGATCGTACTTTGGGCGGGTGGCAACGAAGTGCTTTCGGGCTGGGAGAACTGGAGCGACCGCAAGGCGTTCAAGAAGGCCGTCGGCCCCGACGAGCAGGAGCGCATCGCGACCGGCATGACCGTGCTGTTCGACCGCGTGCTGCGCGGTGCCGTGGCCGAACATTCGCCCGGCACGCCCTACTGGCCTGGCTCGCCCTCGAACGACTACGATGGCCCCACCGACACCGACGCGGCGGGCGACCGCCACTTCTGGGATGTCTGGTCAGGCTCAAAGCCGGTCGAGAACTACACCCATTCGTGCCCGCGCTTCATGTCCGAATACGGTTTCCAGGCAATGCCGGTGATGGCAACGGTCCGCCAGTTCGCGGGCGAGGGGCCCTACACCGCCGACAGCGCGGTGATGAAGGCGCACCAGAAGTTCCTGGCAGGCGAGGGCAACGAACGCCTCAAGTTCTACCTCGACGCGCGGCTGCGTCCGGCCAAGGACTTCGCCGACTTCGTCTACCTCACGCAAGTCAACCAGATGCAGGCCATCGCACTGGCCGCACGCCACCACCGCGGCTGCGAGCCGGTCACGATGGGCTCGCTCTACTGGCAGCTCAACGACGTCTGGCCCTCGATCTCGTGGGCGAGCGTCGACCACTATGGGCGCTGGAAGCTGCTGCACTACGCCGCCAAGCGCTTCTTCGCAGCCCAGATCGTGACCGCCGAGCACGCGGGCAGCGAGACGAAGGTGACGCTGGTCTCCGATGCCACCACGCCGCTGGCCGCGCATTGGGCGCTGACCGGCTACGCGATGGACGGCACCAAGCTGGGCGAGGCCGGGGGCGACATCACGCTTGCGCCCACCACGGCCACCCCCGCGCGCGCCGTACCCGACGCCGAGGTGTTCGGGTCGGCGACACCGGGGGCGTCCTTTGCGGTGGCGACCTTGACGGTCGAGGGCAAGACCGTCTCGCGCCAGATCGTCGAACGCGCCCTGCCCAAGGACATGGCCTATCCGGCGCCGGGTCTGGAGGCGGTGTGGAAGGGCAAGAGCGTAACGCTGACCGCGAAAAACCTGGCCCGCGCGGTGATGCTCGATTTCGGGACGCTCGACGCGCACCCCGACGACAATGGCTTTGACCTGCTGCCCGGTGAAAGCCGCACAATCACCGTGACCTCCGCGTCCGACGCGGCGGCGCTGGCCAGCGCGCTGACGCTGCGCACTCTGGCGGGAGGCAAGTGATGCGCGCAAGGCTTCTCACCACCGCGACGTTGCTTCTGGCCACGGCGCTGACTGGCGTGCCCGCGCTCGCCGATACGCCCGTGGAGGATGGCGCGGGCAAGCCGATCGCCAAGCCCGTTCGCGACGCCATTGCGGGAGCGAGCCTTGAACAGAAGGCCGCGCAGCTCCAGTCGACCGCGCCCGCCGACCCCAGGATGGGCCTGCCCGCCTACGACTGGTGGAGCGAAGGGCTGCACGGCCTTGCCCGCAATGGCGTTGCCACCGTGTTCCCGCAGGCGATCGGCCTTGCCGCGACCTGGGACCCGGACCTTCTGGAAAAGGTCGGCACGGTCGTCTCGACCGAGGCGCGCGCCAAGTTCAACGCGGCTCCGCGCGACGCTGACCGGCGCATCTACGAAGGGCTCACCATCTGGTCGCCCAACATCAACATCTTCCGCGATCCGCGCTGGGGGCGCGGGCAGGAGACCTATGGCGAGGATCCGTTCCTCACCGGCAGTCTTGCCGTCGGCTTCATCAAGGGGCTGCAGGGGCCCGACCGTGCGCACCCGCGCGTGATCGCGACCGCCAAGCACCTTGCCGCACACTCGGGTCCTGAGGCCGGGCGTGACAGCTTCGACGTCGACGCCGCGCCGCAGGACATGGAGGCAACCTTCCTTCCTGCCTTCCGCATGGCGGTGACCGAGGGCGGCGTCCTCTCGCTGATGTGCTCGTACAACTCGATCCACGGCACGCCGGTCTGCGCCGATGCGCCGCTGCTGAACGAGCGCGTGCGCAAGGACTGGCACTTCGACGGCTTCGTCGTTTCGGACTGCGATGCCATCGGCAATATCTGGCAGTTCCACCACTACACGTACGACGCGGCCGAGGCTTCGGCGGCAGGCATTCGCGGCGGCACCGACTTCAACTGCGGCACCGCCTATGGCGCGGTTCCCGAGGCGGTGAGGCGCGGTCTCCTGAGCGAAGGCGAGGTCGATGTCGCGCTCGCCCGCTCGCTTCAGGCGCGCTACGATCTCGGCACGCTTTACGATGCGAAGAGCCCGTGGTCGCGGATCCCGCCGAGTGCGATCAACACCAGGGACGACCGCGCGCTGGCGCTCGAAGCCGCGCGCAAGGCGATCGTGCTCTTGCAGAACAAGGGCGGCGTGCTGCCGTTCAAGGCCGGTGCGCACCTCGCCGTCGTGGGCGTCAACGCCGACGATCTGGGCGTGCTGGAGGGCAACTATCACGGCACCGCCGCCGATCCGGTGACCCCGCTCGATGGCATCCGCGCGCGTTTCGGCGCGGCCAACGTGACGTACGCGCAAGGCTCGGTCCTTGCCGAAGGCGCGCCGGTGGTCATGCCCGAGACGGCGCTTTCGTACGAAGGAAAGCCGGGGCTTCTTGCCACGTACAACGATGCGCAGGGCGAGACCGTGCTTGCGCGGCAGGACCGGCGGATCGACTTCAACTTCACCCGCACCGCCCCCCAGGGGCTCGATCCCCGGCGCTTCGATGCCGTGTGGACGGGCGATTTCACCCCGCCCAAGGCGGGCACCTACCGCCTCGTGCTCGACGCACCGCAGTGCTGGAAGGACTGCACCCGCCACGACGACGTCCGGCTGCTGGTGGGCGGCAAGGTGCTGCACGAAGGTCCGCTCGGTGGCCAGCGTATCGAGGTGGCGATCGCCTCGGACGGGAGCCCGCAGCCGATCCGCGTCGAACTCAACCACTATGGCGAGGACGAGGGGCTACGCCTGATGTGGCTCCCGCCCGAGGACGCGCTGCTCGGCGGCGCGCTCGAGGCGGCGAAGGGGGCCGATGCCATCGTCGCGGTGCTCGGCCTTTCGCCCGATCTCGAGGGCGAGGCGCTGCAGGTGCAGGTGCCCGGCTTCGTGGGCGGCGACCGCTCCGAGATCGAACTGCCCGAACCGCAGGTCGCACTGCTCAAGGCGCTCAAGGCGACCGGCAAGCCGGTGGTCGCCGTGCTCTCGACCGGCAGCGCCATCGCCATCGATCCCGATCTGGCCGACGCCGTCGTCGCCAACTGGTATTCGGGCGAGGAGGGGGGCACCGCGCTTGCCGATACGCTCGTGGGCGCGAACAACCCCTCGGGCCGCCTGCCGGTGACCTTCTACAAGAAGACCAGCGATCTGCCCGCCTTCGTCGATTATTCGATGAAGGAGCGCACCTACCGCTACTTCACCGGGACCCCGCTCTGGGGCTTCGGCCATGGTCTGAGCTACACCACCTTCGCCTATTCGGGCGCGAGCGCCACCAGTGCGGCGGTCGGTTCCCCGGTCACCGTCACGGCGAGGCTGGCGAACACCGGCGCGCGCGGCGGCGAGGAAGTCGTTCAGGCCTATGTCGTGCCGCCTTCCGACGGGCACCGGCCGATCCTGACCGAACCCGTCCTGCAGCGGCAGCTTGGCGCGTTCACGCGCGTTACCCTCAAGCCCGGTGCATCGCGCAAGGTGACCCTGACGCTCGACCCGCGCCGGATCTCGGTGGTCGACCGTCGCGGCACACGCCGCGTGGTGCCGGGCGACTACAAGGTCTGGATCGGTGGCGGTCAACCGGGCGATGGCGCGGGCCAGTGGGCCAGCTTCACGCTTGCCGGCGATGCGATGGAGATGCCCAAGTGAGCGAGAACGTCAGCGAGAATGCCTTGAACCGTCGTCGCCTTCTGCAAGGTGGTGCGGCGCTGGCCGGGGCGGCCTTTGCCGTTTCGGCGGGCAGCGGCCGCGCACTGGCCGAGGAAAGCAGCTTCACCAAGGTGATCCCGATGCCGTCCGGCGGTGGTCGCCCGGCGCCTGCGCAGCGCCGCTTCGTCAGCAAGGCAGTGGAAGAGGAGATCGCGCGTGTTTCGGCGCTGATCGGCGATCCCAAGCTGCGCACGATGTTCGAGGGCTGCTATCCCAACACGCTCGACACCACGGTCGAGATGGGCACGCTCGAGGGGCGCGAGGATACGTTCGTGATCACCGGCGACATCCCGTGCCTGTGGCTGCGCGACAGCACCGCGCAGGTCCTGCCTTACATGCACCTCGCGACGCGCGATGCGGACCTGCGCGCGATGTTCCGGGGCCTGATCGCCCGCCAGTCGCGCTCGATCCTGATCGACCCTTACGCCAACGCCTTCATGCACGACCCCAAGGCGCGCACGAACCTGTCGTGGGCGCTGAAGGACCAGACCGAGATGAAGCCGGGCGTTGCCGAGCGCAAATGGGAGATCGATTCGCTGTGCTACGCGATGCGCCTTGGCTACCGCTATTGGCGCGAAACGCAGGACAAGGCGCCGTTCGACGCGCTCTGGGTGGAGGCCTCGCGCGCTTGCGTGCGCACGCTGCGCGAACAGCAGCGAAAAGGGGATCGCGGGCCCTACAGCTTCCAGCGCACCAGCAACCGGCCGACCGAGACGATGCAACTCGACGGCTGGGGGGCGCCGGCGCGCAGTGTCGGCCTCATCCATTCGGGTTTCCGTCCCTCGGACGATGCCTGCACTTATCCCTTCCTGATCCCGGCCAACCACTTCGCGGTCACTGCGCTGCGCGAAATGGCACATGTGGCCGAAGCTGCGCGCGGCGACGCGGCGCTCGCCGCCGACGCGCGCGCGCTGGCGGACGAGGTGGCACAGGCGCTGCGCCAGTGGGGCACGATGGTCTTGCCCGACGGTCGCCAGGTCTGGGCTTACGAGGTCGATGGCTTTGGCAACGCAATGTTCATGGACGATGCCAACGTGCCCTCGCTGCTGGGCCTCGCGTTCCTGGGCTGCGTGCCGACAAGCGATGCCCTTTGGCAGGCGACGGCGGCGGCGTGCTGGTCGGATGCGAACCCCTATTTCTTCAAGGGCAGCGCGATCGAGGGGATCGGGGGCCCGCACGTCGGGCTCGGCCAGGTCTGGCCGATGAGCCTCATCGTGCGCGCGATGTCGAGCGATGATCCGGTGGTGATCGGGCAGATGCTGCAGGCGCTGCGCGACACCGACGCGGGAACCGGCTTCATGCACGAGGCGCTCGACAGCAACGACCCTGCGCAGTTCACGCGGCCCTGGTTCGCCTGGGCCAACGGCCTCTTCGGCGAACTGGTCATCCGCATTGCCGACCAGTTCCCCCAGCTTCTCGCCGCGCGCCCCTGAGCCGCGCCGCGCCCCTTTTGCCAAGGACAGACTCCATGGACTTCTCCCGCCGCCGCTTCCTTGCCGAAACCGCGATCGCCAGCGCTGCCGCCGGTGGCCTCTCGGCCGTCCCCGCCGAGGCCTTCGCGCAAGGCGCCGCCGTACCCACCCCCTGGGGCGCGCGCCCTTCGCCGCGCCAGGTCAAGTGGCACAAGCGCGGCATGTATTCCTTCATCCACTTTGCGATGAACACCTTCACCGACAAGGAATGGGGCTACGGCGACGAGAAGCCCGAGTGGTTCAATCCCACCGACTTCGACCCCGACCAGATCGTCGCAGCGGCCAAGGCCGCGGGCATGACCGGGATTATCCTCACCGCCAAGCACCACGATGGCTTCTGCTTGTGGCAGACGCAGACGACCGAACACTCGATCCGCAACAGCCCCTATAAGCAGGGCAAGGGGGATATCGTGGCGGAACTGGGCGAGGCGACCCGCCGCGCCGGGCTCGACTACGGCCTCTACCTCAGCCCCTGGGATCGCAACCGCGCCGACTACGGCACGCCCGACTACATCACCTACTACCGCGCGCAGTTGACCGAGCTCTGCACGCGCTACGGCAAGCTGTTCGAAGTCTGGTTCGATGGTGCGAACGGCGGCGACGGCTACTACGGCGGCGCGCGCGAGGCGCGCAAGATCGACGCGCCCAAATACTACAACTGGCCCTCGATCGTCGAACTGGTGCACAGGCTCCAGCCCGATGCCTGCACCTTCGATCCGCTCGGCGCCGACATTCGCTGGGTGGGCAACGAGAACGGCGTGGCGGGCGATCCGTGCTGGCCCACGATGCCCAACCGCCCCTACGAGCAGGATCTGGGCAACGCGGGCCTGCGCGGCGGCGAACTGTGGTGGCCGGCCGAGACCGATGTCTCGATCCGTCCAGGCTGGTTCTACCACGCCGACGAGGATTCCAAGGTCAAGAGCCCCGAGCGCCTGATCCAGCTCTTCGACGAGTCGGTGGGCCGTGGCACCAACCTCAATCTCAATCTGCCGCCCGACCGGCGCGGCCGGATCGCCGATCAGGACGTGAAGATCCTGAAGAGCTTCGGCGATGCCCTGCGCGCAAGCTTTGCCAAGGATCTTGCCAAGGGTTCGGTCGCCCACGCCAGCGCCGAACGCGGCGCGGCCTTTGCCGCCGCGCGCGTGCTCGACGGGCGCGACGATACCTACTGGTCCAGCCCCGATGCCGACCACACCCCGACGCTCACGCTCGACCTGGCGCCAGGCACTCGCTTCGACCTCGTGCGGGTGAAGGAATTCCTGCCCCTGGGCGTGCGCGTCACGCGCTTCGCCATCGAGGCCGAGATCGGCGGTGTGTGGCAGCGCCTCGCCGAGAAGGAATGCATCGGTGCGCAGCGGATCATCCGCCTGCCCGAGAAGATCGCCCCGCGCCGCGTGCGCCTCGTGGTACTCGATGCGCCTGCGTGCCCCGCGATCACCGAGTTCGCGCTGTTCGCCGCGGTTGCCCCGGTGCCCGTGCCCGCGATCGTCTCGAGCGATCCCACCGTGCTCGACACCACCAAATGGAAGGTCGTCTCGGCCAGCGCGGCGGGCGCCGAAGTGCTGCTCGACAACGATGCCGCGACGATCTGGCGCCAGAGCGCGCCGATGCCGGGCAAGCCCGCGCAGGTCACCCTCGACCTCGGCAGCGATGTCGAGCTCGCCGGTTTCAGCCTGACGCCGGGCCGCCAGGTCGACAGCCAGGCGGTGCCGCCCAAGGGCTATCGCGCCGAAGTCAGCCAGGACGGCACGCGTTGGAGCGAAGTGGCCCAAGGCGAATTCTCGAACATCGCCTATGCGCTTTCGACCCAGCGCATCGCCTTCGCCGCGCCCGTGGCGACCCGCTATCTGCGCCTGACCTTTGCCGAAACCGCCATCGATGCGCCCAAGCTCGCCATTGCCGGGGTCGGCGGCTTCTCCGCCAAGCGCTGACGAGCGCGCCCCGCACCCACGATATTTCTTCAAGGACACGACGATCCCATGACCACCGCCCGCTGGGAGAGCCTCTCCGCGCTCGCCAAGCCCACGCTCGCCACGCTTTTCGCCCAGGATGAGGCCCGCGCAGCGCGCTATTCCACCTTGTTCGAGGTCGGGGCAGGGAGCGAGATACTCTTCGATTGGTCGAAGACGCATCTCGACGACGCGCACATCGCCGCGTTCGAGGCGCTGGCGCAGGAGATGGCCTTCGCCAGCCAGCGCGGCGCCCTGTTTTCGGGACAGGTCGTCAATCCCACCGAGGGCCGCGCGGCCGAACATACCGCGCAGCGCTTCGTGGGAAGCCCGGTGGCCGTCGCCCGCGCGCGCGAGGACCATGGCCGCATGGAAGCGCTGGTCAAGGCGATCCACGCGGGCGAGCACGGCGAGGTGCGTCACCTCATCCACATCGGCATCGGTGGCTCGGCGCTCGGCCCGGCGCTGGTGGTCGACGCGCTGGCGCGCAAGGACGCGAAGCTCGACGTCCATGTCGTGGCCAACATCGATGGCTGTGCGCTGGAAGCGGCGCTGGCCAAGTGCGACCCGGCGACGACGATGCTGGCGGTCGCCTCCAAGACCTTCACCACGATCGAGACCCTGACCAACGCCGAAAGCGCACTTGCCTGGTTGCAGGCGGCGGGTGTCGCCAACCCGCGCGAGCGGGTGGTGGCGCTGACGGCGGCACCGGAAAAGGCGCAAGGCTGGGGTGTCGAGGAGGGGCGCATCCTCTCCTTCCCCGAAAGCGTGGGCGGGCGCTACTCGCTGTGGTCGACGATCGGCTTCCCGATTGCGGCGGCGCTGGGCTGGGACGGCTTTGCCGCCCTGCTCGAAGGCGCGGCGGCGATGGACCGGCATTTCCGCGACACCGAGGGCGCGGCCAATCTGCCCCTGCGCGCGGCCTTCGCCGACCTCTATTACGCGCGCCTGCGCGGTTGCCAGACCCGCGCGGTCTTCGCCTATGACGAGCGCATGGCCCTGCTGCCCGACTATCTCCAGCAGCTCGAGATGGAATCGAACGGCAAGAGCGTGACGGCCGAGGGCGCGCCGCTCGAGGGGCCCTCGGCGCCGATCACCTGGGGCGGGGTGGGCACCGACGCGCAGCATGCGGTGTTCCAGCTCCTCCACCAGGGCACCAACCTGGTACCGGTCGACTTCATCGCCGCGATCGCGCCGGGCGATGCGCTCGACCCCGCGCACCACCGCATCCTCCTTTCGAACTGCTTCGCGCAAGGCGCCGCGCTCATGGCCGGGCAGGCGAGCGAGGACGGGGCGCGTGCCTATCCGGGCGATCGTCCCTCGGCGACGATCCTGCTCGACGCGCTCACCCCGGCGAGCCTCGGCGCGCTGATCGCCTTCCACGAGCACCGCACGTTCGCCAGCGCGGTACTTCTGGGGATCAATCCCTTCGACCAATTCGGCGTCGAACTGGGCAAGGCCATTGCCAAGCGCATCGAAGCGGGTAACGCCAGCTTCGATGCTTCGACGCAGGCGCTGCTCGAGCGCGCGAAGATCGCCTGAGGCAAAGGGGGAAATGACGGTGATGGTGGGACAGGTCATGAGGATCGTGCGCGGGCTTCTGGGCGGCGCGGCGCTCGGCGCGGTGGGAATGACGGCGGCCGGGGCGGCGACGGTGGTCAGTCCCGCTCCCGCCACGTTGCCCCAGGTGATGCCCGCGCCCGTTGCGATGGAGCTGAAGGGCGACACGTTGCAGGCGGGCACGAGCGCGCGGCTGGTGCTTGCCGGCGATGTCGACAAGGAAACCCAGCGCATCGTGCGCGAGAGCCTGGCGAAGCTCGGCATCACCCGCGTGCGCACTTCGGGCCGTTTCTCGATCGACAGCGGGGAAACCCAGGTCGTGCTCGGCACCGCAGGCGAACGGCAGCTTGAACGTGCACTCACCGCCGCCGGTGGAACGATGACCGACAAGCGCGAGGGCTATGCGCTCGCGACGGCGCAGGGGCCCAAGGCGATGGCGATCATCGCGCTGGGCGGGGCTGACGCGGATGGGCTCTACTACGCGGCGCAGACCTTCTCGCAGCTCGCCGCGCGCGGCACGCTGCCCGCGCTGTCGATCACCGACTATCCCGCGATGGCGGTGCGCGGCACGATCGAGGGCTTTTATGGCGCGCCCTGGTCGTTCCGCGATCGCTTGGCGCACCTCGCCTTCCTGGGGCAGCTGAAGGCCAACACCTACATCTACAGCCCCAAGGACGATCCTTATGCGCGCGACAAATGGCGCGAGGCCTATCCGGCGGACCAGCGTGCGGACTTGCGCGCGCTGATCGAGGCGGCGGGCACCAGCCACGTGCGCTTCACGTATGCGATCTCGCCCGGGCTCTCGATCTGCTACACCAACCCGGACGACATCGAAGCGCTCGAGCGCAAGTTCGAGAGTTTCGCCAAGGAGGGCGTCCGTGCCTTCTACATCGCCTACGACGACATTCCCTACGACAAGTGGAACTGCGAGGGCGACAAGGCGCGCTTCGGGGAACCGGGAGCCGAGGCGGCAGGCAAGGCGCAGGCCTGGCTGACCAACACCATCTTCGCCTGGGAAAAGGCGCATATCGGCAAGGATGCCGAACTGATGATCGTGCCCACCGAGTACTATGACGCGAAGGAGAGCCCCTACAAGACCGCGCTCCAGGCGGTCGATCCCGGCGTCTTCGTGCAGTGGACCGGGACCGACGTGGTGCCTCCCTCGATCGCGCAGCGCGACGCCAAGGCGGCGATGAAGGCCTTCGGGCGCAAGACGTTGCTCTGGGACAACTACCCGGTCAACGACTACGGCGAATCGACCGGACGTCTGCTCATGGCTCCCTATCGCGAGCGCGAGGCGGGGCTTTCGGAGGACCTCAGCGGTATCCTTGCCAATCCCATGAACCAGGAGGCGGCGAGCCGCGTGGCGGTGACCGGCAGCGCCGCGTTCAGCTGGAACGATCGCGACTACGATCCCGAGGCGACCTCGCTGTTCGCCGCGCGACGCCTCGCCAACGACGATGGCGAGGCGACGCTCGCGCTGCTCATGCTGTTCGACCTGGAGAACCTGGCGCCCACTTTCGGCAGCCAGCCCTGGCAACCCCAGGCGCCGGCTCTCAAGACCGAACTCGACTGGGTGCGCGACGCGCTGGCGGTGGGCGATGCGGCCACGCGCGCCCAGGCGCAAGTCCGCCTCGCCGCGCTGGCGCAGCGCATGGCGGCCGCGCCCGGCCTCATTCGGGCGAAGGTGACCGACGCGGGCTTCCTCGAAGAGACCGCGCCCTGGCTCGAGGCAATGGCGCTCTGGGCCAAGGCGCTGCAGGAGACGAGTGCGGGGCTCGACGCCGCACTCGCGCGCGATCCCTCGGCTTCGGTCCACTTCGCCCAGGCGCGCCTTGCCAGCAGCGATGCGGCGGCAATCCAGACGCTGCCGGGAACGACCCGGCCGCAAGGGGCGATCCGACTGGGTGACGGTGTGCTCGACCGTTTCATTGCTGATGCACCCAAGTTCGTCTACGTCGCGGGCATGCGCGTGGCGGGGACGAACGCGGCCAATTGAACTGATCTTGGAAGAGGAAATGACGATGTCCCTGTTCGGCGCGATCGAGGCGGGTGGAACGAAGTTCGTCTGCGCCATCGGCAATTCGCGCGAGGGTTCGCTGCGCACCGCGACGATCCCGACGCGCGCTCCCGAGGCCACGTTCGCCGATGTCGCTGCCTTCTTCTGCGAAGCGGGCGAACTGGGGCCGCTGTCGGGTATTGGAGTTGGCAGCTTCGGCCCGGTGCGGGTCGATCCCGAGGCGGCGGACTTCGGCACGATCCTGCGCACACCCAAGCCCGGCTGGGAGGGGTTCAACGTGCTTGATGGCTTGCGCGCCTTCACCGATGTGCCGCTTGCCCTCGACACCGACGTCAACACCGCCGCGCTGGCCGAGGCGGCGCTGGCCGGGCCCGGGATCCGGCACCTTGCCTATGTGACGGTCGGCACCGGGATCGGCGTGGGCATCGTGCAGCACGGACGTACGCTGCAGGGCTTTGCACATCCCGAAATGGGCCATATCCTCGTGCGCCGTCATCCGCTGCACGGCGATTTTCCGGGGCACTGCCCGTTCCACGGCGATTGCCTCGAAGGCCTGGCGGCAGGTCCGGCGGTCGCGCGGGCCTGGGACCTCACGCCCTCGCAGATCGCCGAGGACCACCCGTTCTGGGAGGTCGAGGCGGACTACCTCGCGCAGCTGTGCATGACCCTGTTCCTGACCACCGCGCCCGACCGCATCGTGTTCGGCGGGGGCGTGATGAAACAGGAGCGCCTGTTCCCCAGGATCCGCGCGCGCACGCTGGAACTGCTTGCGGGCTATCTCCAGGGCGCGGACACGCTTGCGGCACTCGAGACGCGGATCGTGCCCCCGGCCAGCGTCGAGCCTTCGGGGCTGATCGGGGCCTATCACCTCATCGAGAACGCGCTTCGACGAGGTTGAGCGCGCGCCGGAGCGGCGGGTGCAAGAAGACCAAAGGCGACCAACGTTCGCGGGGCCGGGATGCGGCGGGGATACGAGGCGAGGCCTCCCGTTTCGCTGATCGTGCGCAGGCCCCTTGCGATTTTCGCATTCCGGCAATTGCCATGCTTGTGATACCAATATAGGTCATTACCCCGGCCGCTGGCGGCTGGGGGACAAGAAGGAATGGCATGTCGTTCGTAGACCGGGTTGGTGCGCTCTCCAAAGACGATCCCGCGCCGCTTTATCTGCAGTTGCAGAAGCTTATTCGCGACGCGATTTCGACGGGGATTCTCGAGCAGAACGAGATGATCCCGCCCGAACGCGACCTGGCGACATTCTACTCGGTCTCGCGCATCACCGTGCGCAAGACCATCGGCGGGCTCGTCGAGGAAGGCCTGCTCACGCGTCGGCGTGGTTCGGGGACCTTCGTCGCCTCCACCCGTGTCGAGAAGAATTTCTCCAAGCTGACCTCGTTCAGCGAGGACATGGTTGCGCGCGGCAAGCGTCCGTCGAGCAAGTGGGTCTCGCGCACGTCGGGCACGGTCAATTCGGACGAGGCGATGGCGCTGGGGCTCGCGCCCGGCAGCACCGTGCACCGTTTCACGCGCATCCGCTTCGCCGACGAGGCTCCGCTCGCGCTCGAGTTCTCGACGATCCCGGGCTATTGCATGGACGATCCCGAAGCGATCGGGGAATCGCTCTACGAGGCGCTCGCAAGGGGTGGAAACCGGCCCGTCCGCGCGCTCCAGCGCCTGCGCGCGGTGCCCTTCGGGGCGGAATACGCCAAGCTCCTCGACGTCGACACCGGGCACGCCGGCTTCCTGATCGAGCGCCACGGCTTCAAGGCGGATGGCCGCGTCGTGGAGTTCACCCGATCCTACTACCGGGGCGACATCTACGATTTCGTCTCCGAACTGATTGACCCCAACTGACCGTTTCGCGCCGCGGGGGCTGACCCTGGCGCCCACTTCGTTACCATGGTTTCGGAACCCCGGCGCGCATTCATGCGTCTCGATGGGGGTGACGGTCACTGGACGAGACGGGGAAGGGGCGGCGATGAAGCGCGGATCGAGATGGGCATGGCGGTGCGGAATACTGGCCGCCTGCCTGCTGGCGACACCCCTGGCCCCGGCTGGTGCACGCGCCGGATCGGCGGCCGACGAGGTCGCCTCGCCGGCGCGGGTCTATGGCGATCTCTACCGCGCGGTCGAACGCGCGCGGGTCTTTCCCGACAGCAAAACCTTTGCCGACATGGTGCCCCGCGCCGCGCCCGAGGCGATCCTCGCCGAATTCCGCCGCGAGAAGCCGCAGGGGCGTGACGCTTTGGCCGCCTTCGTCGCGGCGCACTTTCACAGCGCGGATGAAAAGCCCGCGAAGCGCCCGTCGATGCGCGCACATATCCGCCAGCTCTGGCCACTGCTCGCGCGCCCGCCGATGGCCGCCGAGCCCGGCTCCTCGCGGCTCGGGCTCGACAGCGCCTATGTCGTGGCGGGCGGGCGCTTCCAGGAAATGTATTACTGGGATAGCTACTTCACGATGCTGGGGCTCAAGGCCGACGGCCAGCACGCGCTGGTGGAATCGATGCTGGCCAGTTTCGCCGGACTCGTCGAGCGCTACGGCCACGTCCCCAATGGGACGCGCAGCTATTACCTCACGCGCTCGCAACCGCCGTTCCTGGCGCTGATGATGGACCTCTCGGACGCGCGCGATCCGGTGGTGCTACGCCGTCGGCTCGACGCCCTGCGCCGCGAATACGCCTACTGGATGGCGGGCGCGGATTGCCTTGGTGCGGACGGGGCCTGCCAGCACGTCGTGCGCATGCCGGACGGGAGCCTGCTCAACCGCTACTGGGATGCGTCTGACACGCCGCGCGACGAAGCCTATGTCGAGGACGAGGAAACCGCGCGGGCGGCCTCGGCGCGGGTTGCGGCGCACGTCTACCGCGACTTGCGCGCGGGCGCCGAGAGCGGATGGGACTACAGTTCGCGCTGGCTTGGCGATGGCCGCACGCTGGCGACGATCCGCACCACGCAGATCGTGCCGGTCGATCTCAACAGCCTGCTGTGGAACCTCGAGACGAGCATCGCCCGGCGTTGCAAGGCGGCCGGTGACGAGGGCTGTGCAGCCGATTTCACCGGGCTTGCGGCAAGGCGCAAGGCGGCGATCGAACGGTACCTGTGGTCCCCCGCCGAGCAGCGCTTCGCCGATTGGGACCGCGCTGCGAAGGCGCCGACCGCGGCGATCAGCGCGGCGGCGCTCTACCCGCTCTTCGTGGGGCTCGCCAGTGCGGAGGAGGCCCGGGCGAGCGCGCGGCTGGCCCGCAAGGACCTGCTCGCCCCGGGGGGCTTGCGCACCACTACGGTCGCGACCGGGCAGCAATGGGACGAGCCCAACGGCTGGGCGCCGCTGGCGTGGATCGCGGTCACCGGGTTCGATCGCTATGGAGACACGGCGCTTTCCGACACGATCGCGCGGCGCTGGGTGACGACGGTTTCGACCTTCTACGCCTGCACCGGACGCATGGTGGAGAAGTACGACGTCGATGCGGGCAAGGCCGGAGGCGGGGGCGAGTACCCGGTGCAGGACGGTTTTGGCTGGACCAACGGCGTTACCCGCGCGCTGCTCGACCGAGCGGGGATGGAGGAGGCTGTGGTCGCTTCCTGCCCCAGCGGCTCCTGAAACGATACGGGGCGCGCCTTGCGGGCACGTCCCGTATCGATTTTGCGCAAGGGGATGCGCGGATCAGACGACCGGCTTGCCCTCGGCCTTCACCACTTCGCCGCCCTTCATCACGAAATCCATGTTCTCGAGCAGGGTGACGTCGGCGAAGGGATCGCCCTTGACCGCGACGAGGTCGGCGTAGCGTCCGGGCTGGACCGAACCGACCTTGTCGCTCGCGCCGAGCAGGTCGGCGGCGTTGACGGTAGCGGCGCGGATCGCGTCGCGCGGCGTCATCCCGGCCTTGACGAGAAGTGCGAATTCCTTGGCGTTGGTGCCGTGGGGGGCGAGGCTCTGGTCGGTGCCGAAGGCGATCTTCACGCCCGCGCGGTAGGCCCGGCCCAGGTTGCTCATCACGATCGGGCCGACCTGCAGCGCCTTGGCCGCCGCCGAGGGGTTGAGCGTCTCGGGGTGGGTCTTGGCGATCTGGACGACGGTCTCGGCGACGAGCAGCGTGGGCACGAGGTAGGTGCCGTGCGCCTTCATCACCTTGTCGGTCTCGGCATCGCCGAAGGAGCCGTGCTCGATCGAATCGACGCCGAGTTCGGCCGCGTGGAGGATCGCGGTCTTGCCGTGCGCGTGCGCGGCGACCTTGATGCCCAGACCATGCGCGGTGTCGACCACCGCCTTGATCTCCTCGTCGGTCATGGTCTGGTGGTTGGGGTCATCGCCGATCGAGAGCACGCCGCCGCTCGGCATGATCTTGATGAGATCGACGCCGTCGCGCTGCATCGCGCGCACGGTCCGGCGTGCATCGTCGCCGCCGTCGATGACCCGGCCCTCGGAGTGGAAGTCGAGCTCGGGGCTCATGCCGTTCTGCGGGTCGCCGTGGCCGCCGGTAGGGCCGAGCGGATAGCCCGAGACCCACATGCGCGGGCCTTCGACCTCGCCCTTGGCGATGGCCTTCTTGAGGCCGACGATGACCTTGGTTTCCGAGCCGACGTCGCGGATCGTGGTGAAGCCGGCCTCGAGCGTGGCGCGCGCGTGCGGCACGCCCTGGAAGGCGACGTCGATGCTGGTTTTCTGCGCGCGCTCGGCCACCGGGTTGCCGCCGTCGTAGCCCGACAGGATGTGGTCGTGCGTGTCGATGAGGCCGGGCAGCACGGTGTCGGCGGACAGGTCGATCACTTCGGCGCCCGCGGGGGTGACGAAGCCGTCCTCGACGGAGACGATCTTGTCGTCGTGGATGAGGATCGAGACTTTCGTGCGGGTGGTAGTGCCGTCGAACAGCGTACCGGCGTGGACGACCGCGTCGCGGGCGAGGGCTGCCTGGCCGAGCGGCGCGAAGGCGAGTGCGACGAAGGGGAGGGCGCGAAGCAGCGAGGTGCGCATGGGGGAGGCTCCGGATTTCGGGAAAAAAAGGGGGGGGGGGGAGAGGCAGGCCCTGATCAGGCCCGCCTCTCGTCAGCAAGGTCAGAAGTTGTGGCGCAGGTTCACGCCGATCGTGCGCGGCGTGGCGCTGGTCACCAGCGTACGTCCTTGCGCGATGGCGCTCGAACTGGCGCGGGTGATTGCGGTGGCGTCGAACAGGTTGGTGACGAAGAGGTAGGCGCCCCATTCCTTGCCGGGCCCTTCGACGCCGACGCGCGCGTTCACCAGCTCATACGAATCGACCTCGCGGGCATAGGCATACGTGTGCCGGAAGTCCGACCACGAGCGGCCGACGTAGTTGAAGTCGACGCGCGCCATGGCGCCCAGGGTATCCGAGAGCGCCCAGTCGTACTGCGCCGAGGCCCCGCCCATCCATTTGGCGACATAGGGGATACGATCACCCTTGAGGCCCGAGGTGGCGGTGACGCCGGTGTTCTGGTCCTCGGCAAGGGTGGCGTCGGTGTAGGTGACGTTCCCCTGCAGCGAGAGGCCTTCGACGGGCATCGCGTTGAGTTCGGCCTCGATGCCCTTGACCGTCGCCTTGCCGGCGTTGCCCAGGTACGAGAACGCGCCGTTGGGCGTGCGCAGCGTGATCTGCATGTCGCTCCAGTCGATCCAGTAGGCATCGATGTTGAAGAGCACCGCGCGGTTGAACCAGCTGGTCTTGAAGCCCGCCTCGTAGTTCCACAAGCTGTCCGAGTTGTAGGCGGTGAGCGCCGCGTCGAGGCCCAAGACCTGGTTGGCACCGCCGGGGCGATACCCTTGCGCGGCTTCGGCGTAGAACATGAGATCGGGGGTGATCTCGTAGGAGCCGTTGAAGCGGAACACCCAGCCGTTCTCGTTCGAGTTGACCTCGGTTGCGGGGGTGATCTTGGCCCCTACCAGGATCGAGGCAACGTCGGTGTAGCCGACGATGTCCTTCTTGTAGTGGAAGTAGCGCGCGCCGCCGGTCAGCTGGAAGCCTGCGAAGGGGTGCACGGTCACTTCGCCGTAACCCGCCAGCTGGGTCAGCGTGTCGTCGATGTGGCGACCGGTGTCGACCTCGAGCGGGCGGATGATCTCGCCCGTCGTTGCATCGGTGTTCACCTGGGGGTTCCACACGGCGATGTTGCGGTTCGACCAGAAGCCGCCGACCGTCCAGTCGATGAGGCCCTTGGTGTTCGAGCTGAGGCGCAGTTCGCCGGTCCAGGCGTCCATTTCCTGCTGCGGGTAGAGCACCGAGTAGGACTGGTAGTCGACGAGGTCGTAGTAGTCGGAAAGCTGGTCCGCCGAGCACGCGCTGCCGCCGCCGACGAGCGTGGCGCAGCGCGAGGTGGTACGCTGGGCCTGGATGTAGCGCGAGACGTCGCTGGCGGTGTCGAGCTGGCGGTGCATGTAGGAGCCCGAGGCGACGAGCGTGGCGAAGTCGAATTCGTAGTTCGAGGTCAGCGAGTAGAGCTGGGTGTCATCCTTCACCGGCTGGCGCGCGTAGGCATCGGAATTGTACGTGCCCGCATCGAGCGTCCAGCTGGTGGTGTCGGTCTCGGCATGGTTGACGAAGGCCGAGACGTCGAAGGTCCAGCGATCCGACGGTTTCATGCGCAGGGTGAAGCGCCCGCCGTAGCTTTCCAGGCTGTTGATGTCGTCGATGCCGAGCGCGGTGTTGTCGATGTAGCCGTCCTGGTGGCGGTAGAAGCCGACCACGCGCAAGGCCACCTTGTCGGTGGCGAGCGGCAGGTTGACCATCGCGCTGGCGTCGTAGTTCCAGCCGCCCTCGTGCGTGTTCGAGAGATTGGCGTCGATCGCGCTGGCGTACGTCGTGAGGTCGGGCTTCTTGTAGATGACGCGCAGCGTGCCGCCCATCGAACCCGCGCCGTAGAGCGTGCCCTGGGGCCCGCGCAGGACCTCGACGCGCTCGACGTCGAACAGCTTGAGTTCGGGCGTCGAACCGCCCGCATCGTTGCTGGCGCCGATCATGCCGGTCACCGGGGTCTCGTCGTAATAGGTGCCGATCATCGGCTCGCCCGCGCCCTGGATGCCGCGGATGACGACGCGACGCTGCGAGGGGCCTCCGTCGACGAAGCTGAGGCCGGGCGTGGTGGCGGCAAGGTCGGCGATGCTCTGGACGCCCGAATTGGCCATCGTCTCGCCGGTGACCGCCGAGATCGAGATCGGCGTTTCCTGGATCGAGGTGGCGCGCTTGAGCGCGGTCACCACGATGTCGGCACCGATCACCGTGGGCTGGGTGTCCTCGGCGCCTTGCGCATGCGCCTGCGAGGCCAGCGCGAGCGTCGACAGCCCGGTTGCCGCGAGCAGGCCGGCCAGCTTGCCCGATGCCGTACGCGAATTTCGATTCAATTTGGTCTTCGTGAACACGTATTACCCCCTGAACTTCGTCGCCCGCACTTCGTATGGTGCACGCGCGAGAACCTTGCCGCAGCGCACGGCTGCGCCGTCGCCTTCCACGCGCCTGCTCCTTCCCATTTTCGGTGCTCGTCCCGAGCGCGGATTTGCCCCCGCTGCGCCGGTAACCGGACCCTCATGCATGTCTTTTTTCGCAACCGACCGTGGATCGGTTCGTCCCGAGCGTCAACAGGATATTCTGTATATCCCGGGCAATGTCGTGCTTAAAAATCCGATTGGTGAGAATATGCGCAATAAATTTGCGAAAATTGCCAAATCGTCTCACGAAATGGCCGGTCCGGGCCGAATTCGTTCCGATTTTGCGGGCGATGCGCCGAGCGCAGCCTCCAAGATGCGAGAAAGCGGAACAAAAATGGTTGCGCGTCGGCCCTCGAGCCGGAAGGATGGGGCAATTGGGCAGTCGGACCGGACAAGGGGTTCGTGCCCCGCATCCACGCGGGGCGGCGGTCGCGTGCTGCTCCAGACAGGAGGCTTCATGATCAGCAGGAAACAGGTCGGGGCGCTGTGCGCCCTGCTGTTGTGCACGGCAGCACGCGTGCAGGCGCAACCAGGTGGCGCGCAGCCCATGGACGGCGAGTACGCCGCCGCCGTCAAGTCCTGGACGACCAAGCCCGAGTTCATGAGCCCGCTCGTCGACCATCTGCCGGTCTCGAGCACGATCCCCTCGCCCAAGCAGGTCCTGGGCAAGCACATCGGCGCGCCCGACACGCTGCATTATTACGAGCAGATCGTAGGCTATTACCGCGCGCTGGCCGCCGCCGCGCCCGACCGGGTCAAGATCGTCGAGATCGGCAAGACCGAGGAAGGCCGCGAGAACGTGATCGTGATGATCTCGTCGGCGAAGAACATGGCCGGGCTCGAAGCGAACCGGGAAAACCTGGCGAAGCTGGCCGACCCGCGCGGGCTTTCGGCCGAAAATGCCGCCTCGCTGATCGCCGGGACCACGCCGATCTACCATATCTCGGCAGGGCTCCACAGCGCCGAGACCGGACCGCCCGAGATGCTGATGGAGCTGGCCTATCGCCTTCTTGCCGACGAGGGCGAGACCTTCCAGCGCATCCGCGACAACGTGATCGTCTCGCTCAGTCCGGTGCTCGAGGCCGATGGGCGTGATCGCTACGTCGACTGGTACTACCGCAACCTCGTCGACGAGCGCGACGACCAGACCAAGCCGGGTGGCCCGCCCTACTGGGGCAAGTACATCTACCATGACAACAATCGCGACATTAACCTGTCCGACACCAGCGCGCAGGAACTGATGAAGTGGTACCTGCACTGGCACCCGCCGATCATGCATGAACTGCACGAATCGGTGCCCTTCCTCTACACCTATTCGGGCATGGCGCCGCAGAACCCGGACCTCGATCCGCTGCTCTTCGCCGAACTGCCGTGGTTCTCCAACTTCGAGATGGCGCAGCTGACCAAGTACGGGATGCCGGGCGTCTGGACCCACGGCTACGTCGACGCCTGGACGCCGGGATACCTGGCCTTCATGTCCTCGAACCACAACGGCATGCTGCGCATGTACGAGACCTTCGGCAATGCGGGCGCAACGACGATGTTCCGCCACGTCGCCCCCGATCCGGCCTCGGGTCTCGGACGCGACCAGACCTCGCGCGAATGGTACCGCCCCAATCCTCCCTACAAGGAGGTGATGTGGTCGATGCGCAACAACACCAACTACATGGAAAGCGCGATCATCTCCGCGCTCGACATGACCTCGCGCTTCCCCCGGGTGATCCTCGAGAACTTCTACAAAAAAAGCGCGGACGCGGTGTCCAAGGGCACGAACGAGGCACCCTACGGCTTTGTCATCCCGGCGGGGCAGGCCGATCCTTCGCGCGTCAAGTTCGTGACCGACATCCTGCAACTGCAGGGCATCGAGATCGGCGCCGCGAAACAGGCGGTGAAACTGAAGGAAGGGACCTATCCGGCCGGTTCGCTCGTCGTGAAGCTCGACCAGCCCTATGGGCGTCTCGCCAAGATCCTGCTGCGCAAGCAGGACAACTACCCTGACGAGAAGCTGGGCACGTATGACGATGCGGCCTGGACGATGGGCCTGATGGCGCACGCGAACATCGTCGAGAGCGCCGACAAGGCTCTTCTGGACGTGCCCACCACCAGGATCGAGAGCTATACGCCGGCAGGCGCGATCTCCGGATCGGGCGCAAAGGCCTATGCCGTGCTCGACGAGGGTTCGGTGAACATGGCCAGCTTGCGCTACAAGCTGGCGGGTATCGAGGGCATCACCATCGTCGAGGCGCCGTTCAAGGCGGGCGGGACCACGGTCCCGGCGGGCTCGTTCCTGGTGCCGGGCAGCGCTTACGCGACGCTGAAGCCGCTGGTCGAGAGCCTCGCGCTCACGGCGGTGGGGGTCAGCGATCCGGGCAAGGCCAAAGTCCACGCCAGCGCGCTGCCCCGCCTTGGCGTGTTCAGCACCTGGGGCGCGACGCAGGACGTGGGCTGGCTGCGCTACGCGCTCGACAAGCAGGGTGTGGACTACGACCTCGTGTTCAAGGAGCGGGTGCGGCAGGGCAACCTCAAGGCTGATTTCGACGTGATCATCCTGCCCCAACAGGCAAAGTCGGCGAAGGACATCGTCTTCGACATTCCCAAGACCGGAAAGCCGCTGCCCTACACCAAGACCGACCAGTACCGCTTCCTGGGTGATTACGGCTCCTCGCCCGACATCCGCGGCGGCATGGGCCTTGAAGGCCTTGCCGAGCTCAAGAAGTTCGTCGATGCGGGCGGCACGCTCATCACCACCGGGCGCGCGAGCGAGGTACCCGTCGACTACGGGTTCCTGAGCGAGATCGGCAGCAAGGAGCCGGCCAAGGGCTTCTACGCGCCGGGGCCGATCGTGAAGGCCAAAGTGGTCAAGCCCGAAAGCCCCGTCTTCTATGGCTATGGGGGCGACCTGAAGGACGGTGTGATGCCGGTGCGCTGGGCCCAGGACACAACCTACTACGTGCCCGAGCGGCTCAAGGGCGAAGTCCTGATGCGCTTCCCCGGCGGGGGCAAGGACAGTGTGCTCAGCGGCTTCATCCGCGACGGCGACAAGCTCAAGGACAGCCCGGCGATCATCAACGCGCCGGTGGGCGAGGGCCGCGTGCTGATGTTCGCCACCAATCCGATCTGGCGCTGGCAGAACTGGGGCGAGTTCCGCATGCTCTACAACGCGGTGCTCAATTGGAAGGAGCTGGGCATGACCGACGAGGCGCCGCCCGCGCCGCCCGAAGTGCCCGCCGCGCAGCAATAGTGCGGGGGTGGGGCATGACGGTCCTGCGCGCAGCACCCGCGTCGCAGCAGCGCCGCCGCGGGGCCGGTCAGCTCCAGTCGGGAAGCGGGTCGCGCTGGAACAGGCGCTCCTGCACCATCGCGATTGCGCCGAGAGGGTGGAGCTCCAGATCATCGCAGCGCACGGCCACGGGGAAATCCGCACCCAGGAAGGGCAGCAGGTTGGCCGTGAGTGCGGCGTGGAAGGCGGGCCCTGACAGCTCGATCCAGGCCTCGTGCTCGACGATCACGGTCGCACCGTCGGGGTTCGAGATATTGGCCATGTTGGCGAGCGCCAGGCCCAGTGCGGTGCCCGCCTGTTCGAACAGCGCGGTGGCTGCGCCGTCGCCCTTCCGCGCACGCGCGGCAAGGGCCTCGAACCGCCCGAGGATGTCGGCATGGCCGGTGACCGGCTCGTGCACGCTGTCCGCGTCGCGCGACACGATCCCCCACAGCGAGGCGACCAGGCACAGGCACCCCGTGCCGCCACAGGGGCAATCGAGCCCGGCGGCGATGCTCGACTTGACGTGCCCGAACTCGGGATTGATGCCCCGCCCGCCGTTCTGGATGGTGCCTTCCCAGGTGTTGGAAAGACCGATCCCGAGGCCGATCTGGATGAAATGGCGCTTCCCGATCGCTTCCTCGGGTACGCGCCAGCATTCGCTGCGCGCGATCAGGTTCGCGTCGTTGTCGATGAACACCGGGATGGCGAGGCGGCTTTCGAGCATGGCCTGGAGCGGGACCGGATGGGGGCGGCCGGGGGGCAGCCAGTGCAGAATTCCCGCGGCCGAGGCGACTGTACCGAACATGCCGATCCCGGCCGCGCAGGGGCGCGCGAGGTTCCAGTTGGTGGCCGCGACGGCCCGGCGAAGGCAGTCGGCCAGCGCGTCGGCGAGCGCTTCGCCTTCAAGGGCCGAGGCTAGGGGGTAGTGTTCGGTGTGCAGTGCCTCGCCCAAAAGGTTGGTGATCTGCACGTCGACCACCCCGTTCGGGCGCAGCAGCATGCCGGCCAGCGTCGCGGCCTGGGCGTTGATCGACAGCGCCATGCGGGGGCGACCGCGTCCTTCGGTCGCTTCGCGGACCTCCTGGAGGATGCCGTGGTCGACGAGTTCGCGGGTGATGTTGGAGATCGACCCCGCCGAGAGGCCGGTCGTCTCCACCAGTTCCACGCGCGAGATCGTACCGGCCCTGCGAACGCTGTTGATGACGTGGAAGCGACTGTTGAACGGTTGGGGGCTCAAGTGGGCAGGTATCCGGCTTCGCGATTGTGGGACGAATTTCGTTCTGGCATGTTTGCCCGAACGCGACAATCCTGAGCAGCGCTTGCCCCGCAATAATTTTCATGCCATGAATTAAAAATTGAGACAGTGCACTGAACAAGCTGGGGATTGAGGTATGCTTCGTCGTAGTTCGATTGCCGCGATGGCCGTGATGGCATCGCTGGCGCTTTCCAATGCCGCCTGCGCGCAAGGGACGGGGGCGCAGGTCACGGTCGCCGATGGGCGCCTGGAGGGCACGCAGGCGGACGGCGTACTGGCCTGGAAGGGCATTCCCTTCGCGGCCGCGCCGATCGGCGACTTGCGCTGGCGCGCGCCGCAGCCGGCCACGCCCTGGAGCGGGGTGCGCGATGCCTCGCAATATGGCCACGACTGCATGCAGGTGCCTTTTCCCAGCGACGCCGCACCGCTCGGCACGCCGCCGGCCGAGGACTGCCTCTATCTCAACGTGTGGAAGCCGGCCGGGGCCAAGGGGCCGCTGCCGGTCCTGGTGTGGATCTACGGCGGCGGCTTCGTCAACGGCGGCGCCTCGCCGCCGACCTATTCGGGCGCAAACCTGGCCAAGCAGGGCATCATGGTGGTCAGCTTCAACTACCGCGTCGGACGCTTCGGCACGTTCGCGCACCCTGCGCTGACGAAGGCCGACGAGGACGAGGGCTTGCTCGGCAACTACGGCTATCTCGACCAGATCGCGGCGCTCAAATGGGTGAAGGCCAATATCGCCGCCTTCGGGGGCGACCCCGCGCAGGTGACGATCGCGGGCGAATCCGCCGGCGGCATGTCGGTCAACACGCTGCTGACCTCGCCGCTTTCGCAAGGGCTGTTTGCCCGCGCGGTGGTGATGTCGGGTGGCAACGGTTCGGGGATGGGCCCGGCCACGCTGACGACGAGCGAGCAAGTCGGTATCGCCTTTGCCAAGAGCAAGGGCATCGCCCCCGACGATCCCGCGGCGCTGGCCAAGCTGCGCGCGCTGAGCGCCGAGCAGGTCACCGACGGGCTCAACATGATGGCACTGTTTACGCCGGGCGAGCGCACGTTTTCGGGACCGTTCCCCGATGGACGCATCGCGGTGGACGCGCTTTCCGCGTTCAAGGCGGGCGATTTCGCCAAAGTCCCGTTGATGATCGGCGCGACCAGCGCGGACATGGGGGGCAAGACCGGCTTCATGGTCGCGGGCGCGCGCCAGGTGGCGGGCGTCGTCGCCGGGCAGGGCGTCCCGGTCTACGAATACCGCTTCTCCTACGTCGCGGATTCGGTGGGCAAGCCGGGCGCACAGCACGCGACCGACATTCCCTTCTTCTTCGATACCACCGCGATCAAGTACGGCGAGGAAACCAGCAAGCGTGACCTCGCGATGGGCAAGGCGATGAGCGGCTATCTCGTCAACTTCACCCGCACGGGCGATCCCAACGGCAAGGGCCTGCCCACCTGGCCGCGCTATGCGAAGGCCAGTGATACGCTGGTGGACTTCACCGAGACCGGCAAGGTGCTCGCGCTCAAGGACCCCTGGGGTGCGGAGATCGACGCGGCGGCGGCGAAGCAGGCGTCGCGCTGAGCAAAAAAGGGAGGGGCGGACCCAGCGGTCCGCCCCTCAGGCATTCACCACTGCTCAGGTGATCTCTATGGGCAGGTGCCGGGTGCGCCGCGCTCGGCGGCCACGATGGCGTTGGGGATGAGGGCATCGTCCCAGTCGACGTCCATCGCGCCCGTGCGCACGATCACGAGGTCGGCGCTGCGCGCGATGTAGACACGTTCACCGCCAAAGCCGTCGAGGTAGATCATGTCGGGCGCGAGGAATGGCTGCGAATGGTGCGCTGCGAAGGCGACGTGGGGTCCGTAGGAGCGCGTGGTCCCGGGCGGCGAGCCGAGCCAGACAAGCCAGCCGTAGTTGGGATTGCGCGGACTTGGCGTGGTCATCGCGTCGATCCACGCGGCGGGGACGAGGCGCTTGCCCTGCCATTCGCCCCGGTCCTTGATCAGCACGCCGATGCGCAGCCAGTCGCGCGCGGTGGCGTAGATCGAGGGGGTGGCGTGGCCCTTGTCGTCGCCCGCGAAGAAGGCGTCGCCTGCGCCGAGCGGCTGCCACAGACGCTGCGAGACGAAGCGCGCGAAAGGCTCGCCGGTCGCGCGCTGGATGGCCTCGATCAGCAGCGTGACGTTGAGTGTGTAGTAGTCGAATTCCTGCCCTGCGGGCGTCGTCGCGGCCAGGGCGAGCGCATTGGCGACGGCGTCGTTCCCGCCCATCAGCGCCGCTCCGCCGCCGCCGGTCGGCGCGCCGTGGTCGAGGCCGCTGGTCATTTCGAGCAGATCGCGAAAGGTGATCGCACGGTGTGCGCTGTCGCGCCATTCGGTGAGGACTTGCGCGACCGGCGTGTCGACCGAGGCGATCTTGCCCTCGGCAATCGCGACGCCCAGCGCCAGGGCGACCACGGTCTTGGCCATCGAGGCCGACCAGCTGCGCGAACGCGCATCGTGGGGCGGGAAATCGTGCGCCAGCTCGAGGTGGTCGCGATGCCAGACGAGCAGGCTGTCCGAACCGGTCTTTGCGGCATAGGCGATCGCGGCGCAGAAATGCTGCGAGGCTTCCTGGCGCGCGGCGGCATCCACAATCGGCAGTCCGGCGGACGTGGTGGCGCCCGTCAGGCCGACGAGCGTGGGATAGCCGGTCACGCGCCGCGCGGCATCGGGCGGGGGCAGGGAAGCTTCGATTTCGGTCGCGGCCTGCCCATGCGCTGCGCTGGCGAGGCCGAGCGCGAGTATCGGTGCCAGGGCGCGCAGACGCGGCTTGGCGCGTGGCCGGTCGCGGGGCGTTCGATGGACGATGCGCAAGTTCATGCCGTTCCTGTCTCGCTCCGGCGGCAAGGTCCTTGCCGGCCTCACCGGGATGCCGCCATGCCGGAGGCGGGTGCGACCCTATCGGGAGGGACGGACGGAAACAGCCTGGTCCTGCACCGCGCTCGCGTGGCGAACACGAGGCGCGCGCCCGTTCAGGCGACGAGGGTGCCCGGCAGGCGCACCTGGGCGCTGAGGCCGCCGCCGGCACGCGGCGTGATGACGAGGCGCGCACCGAAGGTCTCGGTCTGCGCACGCGCGATGCACAGGCCGATGCCGGTACCACCCGAACTGCGCGAGAGGCGACTGAACGGCTGGAGGGCGACCTCGATTTCCTCGGCGGTCATGCCCGGGCCCCGATCCTCGACCGCGATGACGAGGTCCTCTCCCTCGCGAAAGCAGCTCAGCTCGGCGGCGCCGGCATACTTGATCGCGTTGTCGGCAAGGTTGCCCAGGCACCGCGAGAGCGCCACCGGCTTGACCCGGGCGAGGGCCTGGCAACCCCGGGTAAAGCGCACATCGCGACCCAGCTCTTCGGCGTCTTCGGCAAGGCTGGAGAGAATCGAATCGACATCGATCACCGACCAGGGCTCGCGCGATTCGCTGGAACTGGCGAGGTCGAGACCCTCGCGCACCATGCGCAAGGTGGCCGAAAGATCGTCGATCAGCCTTTCGCGCAAGGCCTCGGGCTCGACCTGCTCGAGCCGCAGGCGCAGGCGGGTCAGCGGGGTCTGCAGGTCGTGGGTGATCGAGGCAAGGATCTGCGTGCGCTCGCGCAGCGCCTCGCGCACCCGGCTCTGCATGATGTTGAAGGTTTCGAGCGCGGCCCGGACTTCGCTGGGGCCGGTGACGGGGATCGGCTCGATGTCGGCGACCAGCGAGAAGGTGCGCGCGGCCCGCTCCATCCGGCGCAGGGGCGCGGTGGCGACGCGCGCGGCGAAGATGCCGAGCAGGGCGCCGGCCAGTACGATGAGTTCGAGATAGGGCGGGCCGAACAGGACGCCGACCGGACGCTCGGGCAGGAGGTCTATGGCGAAACGGTGTTTGAGACCGTTCGCGCCGGTGGCCTCGACGAACCAGCAGTCGGGAAACGAGGCGCGCGACATGCCCGCCGCGGTGTCGTGCCCGAACGCATCCTGGAAGCAGATGCGTGACGGCATGCGCCGGATCGCGACGTGGCGGCCTGTGTCGAGACGCGCCTGGACGAAGCTGCCGAGCGCGGGGTCGGGCTGGGTCATCGTCCAGTTGGCGGGGGTCGCGTGGGCGCCGAGAATGCCGTGGTCCGTGAGCTGGCGTTCTAGCTCGCGTGGGTCGCGGTGAAGGCGTCCGAGTATGTCGACCACGCTCTTGGCGGCCTGCTCCTTCTGGATGTCGTGGAACTGGTGTTCGCGCAGTGTGTCCATGGCGAGCAGCGCGATGAGTGCGGAGACCGCCATGCCGATTGCGAGCAGGACGGCCAGACGACCGGCGAGCGAGCCGGCGATGGCGGAAACCCGGGCGGAAAGGCGCTGCATGGGGGGGCGGCCCGGGCTCTGCTTCATTCGAATTCCACCGGACCGGGCAGGATGTAGCCCTCGTTGCGCACGGTCAGGATCAGGTCCTCGCCTCCCGGCACGCCGGCCAGCTTCTGGCGCAGGCGGCTGACACGGATGTCGATGGTCCGGTCGTAGGCGACCGTCGCGCTGCGCTCGGGGGCCAGCTCCTCGCGTGAGAGAACGCGGTTGGCGGCGTCGAGGAACTGCGAGAGCAGGCGGTATTCGGCCGAGGACAGCATGACCAGGCGTTCGTCGTCGGTGACGAGGCGGCGGTGGTTGAGGTCGAGCCGCCAGGGGCCGAAGCGGGCAAAGCGCGCGGCGCGCGGGATGCCTCCGTCGATCAGGCGCGAGCGGCGCAGGAGATTGCGCACGCGCGCCAGCAGCTCGCGCGGCTCGAAGGGCTTGGCGAGGTAGTCGTCGGCCCCCAGTTCGAGCCCGAGCACGCGGTCGAGCGCGGAATTGCGCGCGGTCACCATCATGATCGCGCCCTGAAAGCCTTCCGCGCGCAGCGACTTGCACACTTCCACGCCGTCGCCGTCGGGCAAGTTGAGGTCGAGGATGACGAGGTCCGCATCGAGCGTGTCGAGCGTCTCGCGCAGCGCCGCAACGCTGCCCACGGCGGTGATCCGCAAGCGCTCGCGGTTGAGCTGTGCGGTGATGAGTTCGCGAATGTCGGCATCGTCCTCGACGACGACGACCTGCCGCCAGGGATGCTCAGGGTTCGTGCTCATGATGTGCGGCATAGGTTCGCTCTGGCTGCAAGTCTGCCCATTGTTACACGATGAAACATTCCGCAACCCCGGGCAACTTGACGATACCTCCCGTTCCTTGCCGAACAATGCTGCACCGCACACTTAGCGCCCCAAATCGCGAATTCGTACAGGAGTGTCCCGGGTGCGTTCCACCTACCGAAATCTTGCCGCTGCCACCGCCCTTTGCCTGGTGACGGTCTCGCTTGCCGGATGCGGGCAGCAGACCCAGCAACGCGCGCAGCAGACCCCCGAGGTCGGTGTCGTCACGCTCAGGAGCGAGCCGGTGACGCTCACCTCCGAACTGACCGGCCGCGTGGCCGCGACCGCCGTCGCCGAAGTGCGCCCCCAGGTCGCCGGGATCATCATGGCGCGGCTGTTCCAGGAAGGCTCGATCGTGAAGCAGGGCCAGGCGCTCTACCAGATCGATCCGCGCCTCTACAGCGCCGACCTCGACACCGCGCGTGCGCAGCTCGAGAGCGCGAAGGCCGATCTTGCGACGGCACAGGCCAAGGCCAAGCGCTACGCGGCGCTGGGCGATTCCGACGCGGTGAGCGCGCAGGACCGCGACGACATCAAGGCCAGTGCCCGCGCGGCGCTGGCCAGCGTCCACCAGTACGAGGCGGCGACCCGCACCGCGCAAGTGAACCTGGGCTTCACCAAGGTCTACGCGCCGATCACCGGGCGCATCGGGCGCTCCGCCTACACCAAGGGCGCGTTGGTCTCGGCCAGCCAGGACGATGCGCTGGCGACGATCCAGCAACTCGACCCGGTCTACGTCGACATCACCCAGTCCTCGGCCGACCTCCTGCGCCTGCGCAAGGCGCTGGCCAAGGGCGATCTCCTGCCGACCAGCGCCAGCGTCAAGCTGGAGCTGGAAGACGGCACCGAATACCCCCAGGCCGGCACCGTCGAATTCAGCGAGGTGAGCGTCGATCCCGAAGCGGGCACGGTGACGATCCGCGCGCGCTTCCCCAATCCCGACAATCTCCTGCTTCCCGGCATGTTCGTGCGCGTGAAGACCCCGCAGGGCACCATGCCCAACGGGTTGCTGGTCCCGCAGCAGGCGGTCAGCCGCGACGACAAGGGCAACGCGGTCGTGCTGGTGGTCGGCAAGGACAACAAGGTCGAGAGCCGCACCGTCAACGCCGCGCAGGCGATCGGCGACAAGTGGCTGGTCACCTCGGGTCTCAAGGCGGGCGAGCGCGTCGTCGTGGAGGGCACCGACAAGGTGAGCGCCGGGGCCAGCGTCAAGGCCACCGAAGTGAAGCTGGACAACTGATCCCATGAACATCAGCCGTTTCTTCGTCGACAGGCCGATCTTCGCCTATGTCCTTGCCATCGTCGTGATGATGGCGGGCGGCGCGGCCATCATGAACCTGCCGATCGCGCAGTATCCCGACGTCGCCCCGCCGACTGTCACCATTTCCGCCACATATCCCGGGGCCTCGGCCGCCACGCTCGAATCGAGCGTGACGCAGGTCATCGAGCAGCAGCTCACCGGCATCGACAACATGCTCTACTTCTCGTCCACCTCGGACAGCTCGGGCAAGGCGTCGGTCTCGGTCACGTTTGCCAAGGGCACCGACCCCGACGTGGCGCAGGTCCAGGTCCAGAACAAGGTGCAGCAGGCCAATTCGCGCCTGCCCAGCGCGGTGCAGGAGCAGGGCCTCACCGTCACCAAGTCGAACTCCGAGATTCTGATGATCGTGGGGCTCTACGACAGCAGCGACAAGGCCACGTCCTCGGACGTTTCGGACTACCTCGTCAGCCACTTCCAGGACCAGCTCGCGCGCGTCAGCGGTGTCGGCAACGTGCAGGTCTTCGGCGCGCAGTACGCGATGCGCATCTGGCTCGACCCGGCGAAGCTTGCTGCCCTGCAGCTCATGCCGTCCGACGTCGAGAGCGCGATCAGCGCGCAGAACGTCGACCTTTCGGCGGGCCAGATCGGCGCGCAGCCGGTGGTCAAGGGCCAGCAGCTCAACGCGGTGGTCAAGGCCAAGTCGCGCCTGCAGACGCCCGAGCAATTTCGCCACATCGTGGTCAAGACCCAGACCGACGGCTCGGTGGTGCACCTCTCGGACGTGGCGACGGTCGAACTGGGCCAGGAATCCTACACCGCCGTCGCCAAGTACGGGAAGCACCCGGGCTCGGGCGTGGGCATCGAGCTGGCCTCGGGCGCGGACGCGCTCAAGACCGCCGAGGCGGTCAAGGCCCGCGTCGCCGAACTCTCGAGCGACCTGCCGGCCGGCTACAAGATCGTCTACCCCAAGGATTCGAGCACTTTCGTCAAGCTTTCGGTGCACGAAGTGGCCGAGACGCTGTTCGTCGCGATCATCCTCGTGATCCTCGTCATGTACGTATTCCTGCAAAGCTGGCGCGCGACGATCGTGCCTGCGCTCGCGGTGCCCGTCGTGCTGCTGGGCACATTCGGACTGCTCCTGGCCTTCGACTATTCGATCAACACCTTGACGCTGTTCGGCATGGTGCTGGCCATCGGCCTCCTTGTCGACGACGCGATTGTCGTCGTCGAGAACGTCGAGCGCCTGATGCACGAGGAGCACCTTTCGCCGCGCGAGGCGACGATCAAGTCGATGGGCGAGATCGGCTCGGCGCTGGTCGGCATCGCCATCGTGCTTTCGGCGGTGCTGCTGCCGATGGCTTTCTTCGGCGGCTCGACCGGCGTGATCTACCGCCAGTTCTCGGTCACGATCGTCTCGGCCATGGTGCTCTCCGTGCTGACCGCGCTGATCCTGTCTCCCGCGCTGTGCGCCACCCTGCTCAAGCCCACCGACAGGATCAGCGCCGACCAGCCGATGCCGAGCGGGTCGGAGCCCGAATACCGTGGCCTCACCGGGCGCGCCCGGCTCTACGCCACGCGCTTCTTCATCGGCTTCGACAAGGGCTTCGAGAAGCTTTCCGAGCGCTACTTGCGCGCGACCAGCTCGGTCATCACCCGGCGGGGCCTGCACATGGTGGTCTTCGCGGCGATCTGCGGCGTCATGGCGGTGCTCTTCATGCGCTTGCCCACCGGCTTCCTTCCGGTCGAGGACCAGGGCGAGGTCATGGTCATGTACCAGCTTCCCGCGGGTTCGACGCTCGAACGCACCGAGAAGGTGCGCACGAGCGTGGTCGACTACCTTGCCAAGAGCGAGGCCAAGGACGTCGATGGCATCTTCGGCGTCGCGGGTCAGAGCTTCAACGGCAGCGGCCAGAATGCGGGCATGGGCTTTGCCCAGCTCAAGCCCTTCGACGCGCGCTCGGGTTCGGACGAAACCGCGCAGGCGGTCGCCATGCGGCTCTCGATGGCCCTCTCCAAGGTGCGCGACGCGCAAGTCTACGCGATGGTGCCGCCCTCGATCCGCGGCCTTGGCCAGTCGAACGGCTTCACGTTCGAACTGCTCAACACCAGCGGCCTGGATGCAGCCAAGTTCAAGGCCTTGCGTGACAAGATCATCGCGGCGGCGAACCAGGACCCCTCGATGTCGCAAGTGCGCGCCTCGACGCTGCCCGACACGCCCCAACTCCAGATCGACTTCGACGACGAGAAGCTCAACGCCATGGGCCTCACCGAAGCCAACGCCACCGACGTGCTCAGCACGGCCTGGGGCGGCACTTACGTCAACGACTTCGTCGACCGGGGGCGCGTCAAGAAGGTCTACCTGCAGGGCGATGCGCCCAGCCGCATGCTGCCCGACGATCTCAAGCGCTGGTTCGTGCGCTCGACGAGCGGGACCAACGCCGACGGATCCTCGCTGATGGTGCCGTTCTCCTCGTTCACCACCACCAAGTGGGTGACGGGCGCGAACTCGGTGAGCCGCTTCAACGGTTTCTCCTCGTACGAGATCCAGGGCCAGCCCGCCTCGGGCTACAGCTCGGGCGAAGTGATGAAGAAGCTGGTGGCGCTGCAGCAGGAACTGGCGCCGGGCACCGGCTATGCCTGGAGCGGGCTGTCCTACCAGGAGAACCAGTCGAACGGCCAGCAGGGCCTGCTCTACGCCCTCTCGATCGTGGTGGTGTTCCTCAGCCTCGCCGCGCTCTACGAGAGCTGGTCGGTGCCGCTCGCGGTCATGCTGGTGATCCCGCTCGGGGTGATCGGGGCGGTGCTGGCGGTCACGGTGCGCGGTCTGGAAAACAACATCTACTTCCAGGTCGGCCTGCTCACCACGATCGGTCTCGCCGCCAAGAACGCGATCCTCATCGTCGAGTTCGCCGAGATGGCGCATCGCGAAGGCAAAGACATGGTCCACGCCGCGATGGAGGCCGCCAAGGTCCGCCTGCGCCCGATCCTGATGACCTCGATCGCCTTCATCGCCGGCGTGTTCCCGCTGGCGGTGGCGAGCGGTGCTGGCGCGCAGAGCCGCGTCGCCATCGGCACCGCCGTCCTGGGCGGCATGCTCTCGGCGACGTTCCTGGCGATCTTCTACGTGCCGATGTTTTTCGTCCTCGTCGCCAAGCTGTTCCACCGCGAGGACACCAGCGCCCCCGCCGTCGAAGGCCCGGCGCCCGACGATACCCCCAATTCGAAGGACCCAGCCTGATGCCCCGCCGTACGTTCCTCGCCGCCCTCGCGCTCGCCACGGCGCTTGCCGGGTGCAACATGGCGCCCAAGTACGTGGCGCCCGAGAACCCCGCGCCGCCGCAGTGGCCGACCGGGGCGGCCTACCCGGCGGCGCAGGCGGGCGATGTCGCGATGCCCTGGCGCACGGTCTTCGCCGATGCACGCCTGCAGCAGGTGATCGCGGATGCGCTGGCGCACAACCAGGACCTCGCCGCCTCGCTCGCCAACGTCGCCTCGGCGCGCGCGCAGTACCACGTCGAGCGTTCCTACCAGCTGCCGACGCTGGCGCTGGGCGGAGACGCGGCGGTCAGCAAGGCGGGGCATTCGGCCTCGAGCCAGAGCTACGACGCCAACGTCGGGGTTTCGGCTTTCGAGCTCGACCTGTTCGGGCGCGTGAAGAACGAGGCCCGCCAGTCGCTCGAGACTTACCTCTCGACCGAATCCGGCTATCGCTCGGCGCGCCTGACGCTGGTCGCCAACGTGGTCACCGCCTACGTGACGCTGGCCTCGGACCGCGACCTCCTGAAGCTGGCGCAGGAGACGCAGAAAAGTGCGCAGCACAGCCTCGATCTCGATCAGGACCTCTACGAACATGGCTTGGCCGACGGCGCGACGCTGGCCTCGGCGCAGACGGTGGTGGAGCAGGCACGTTCGGACGTCGCCGCGCAGACCACGCTCGTCGCGCAGGACCGCAACGCGCTTGAACTGCTGACCGGCGGGCCGGTGGACGAGGCGCTGCTGCCGGCCTCGCTCGCCGAACTCGACGGACAGATCGCGACGTTGCCGGCCGGGCTTTCCTCGAGAGTGCTGCTCCAGCGCCCCGACGTGGTCGAGGCCGAGCACAGCCTCAAGGGCACTTATGCCGAGATCGGCGCGGCGCGCGCGGCGTTCTTCCCGACGATCTCGCTGACCGGCACGCTGGGCTTCGCCAGCACCGCGCTTTCGGACCTGTTCACCGGTGGGGCCTTCACCAAGGCGGCTTCGGGCTCGGTCACGATGCCGGTGCTGGGCGGCGAGACCAGGGGCAACCTCGAATACGCCAAGGCGCAGCGCGACTACTACCTGGCAAGCTATCGCTACACCGTGCAGGGCGCGTTCAAGGACGTTGCCGACGCGCTCGCACGGCGCGGCACGATCGCCGAGCAGCGCAGCGCGCAAGACCGGCTGGTGACCGCCGCGGCCAAGGCCTACACGCTCTCCGACGCGCAGTACCGCGCGGGGATCGGCACCTACCTCGACGCGCTGACCGCGCAGCGCGAACTCTACTCTGATCAGCAGACGCAGATCGCGACCGTGCTCGCCGATCTCACCAACCGGGTGACGCTCTACAGCGCGATCGGGGCCGACCCCAGCCTGGGCGGCGCCGATACCACCGCCTCAGAAGCGGGCGCGCAGGCCCAGTGACCAGCGGCGCGGCGCCCCGGGGCCATAGGCCCTCGGGTCGCTGGCGCCGGGGGCTTCGGCAAGCGCGATCTCGTCGACCTCGCTGAAGGTCCCGAAGGTCGCGTGGTCGCGATCGAAGAGATTGCGCACCTGCCCGAAGAGCGCGAGCCCGGGAACGAGTTCGAGACTGGCGCGCAAGTGCACCAGCACGTAGCCGGGCAGCTTGGGGGTGAGGTTCGCCTCGTCGCCGACGAGGACCTGGCCCGAACGCGCGATCACGTCGCCGCCCAGTGTGAAGGCGCGCGAACCCAGCGCCCCCGCATGCTCGAGGCTGAGTGTGGCCGAATGGCGCGGTATGCCGGGCAGCCGGTCGCCCGGTTCGACCGCAATCGTGCCGTCCGCGTCGGCCTCCGGGTTCGCCGGGCTCGCGACCGTCATCGCCTTGCGGTAGGTGGCCTGGGTCAAGGCGTATCCGGCCGAGACCTGCCAACCCGGGCGCGCCGCCTTAAGCGTCAGTTCCACGCCCTGGCGCCGGGTCGCGCCCAGATTGCGGAAATAGGCGCGGCCCCGGATCGCCGAGGCGACATAGTGGATGTCGTCGCGGCTGGTGGTGCGATACGCGCTTGCCAGTGCGTCAAGAGTCCAACCCGAAAGCCGCGCATGGCCGCTCGCGCCCAGCTCCAGGGTGCGCGCGACGACCTGTTTCAGCGGCGGGTCGGCGACGAAGAAATTGGTAAGGCTGCACGGGGCGTTCGCGTCGGCGCAGGAGAGTTCGGCGGGCGTGGGCGCGCGGTTGCTTTGCGCGAACCCGGCGCGAAGGTCGAGCCCGTCGCTGGCCTTCCAGTCGAATTCGAGGCCGGGATTGAGCTTGCGGAAGGTGTGGGTGCCGTTGAGCGCGGTGCCGATCCGGTCGACGAGTTCGATGCGCGCGTAATTGTAGCGCAGGCCCAGTTCGGCGCGCAGGCGGGCGGTCAGCGGCAGGCCATCGGTGACGAACAGGCCCCAGTAGCGCGTCCGCGCGGTCAGCCGTACGGGGGCGATGGCGTCGTCCTCCTGCACCACCGTGATGCCAAGGTCCTCGACGCTACGCTCATCGGTGAGGAGGCCGAGGTTGCTCGCGGCGGCGAAGTCGCTGGTGCTGCCGTCATAACTCGCGCCTAGCGCGAGATGGTTGGTGCCTGCACCCAGCGACCGCTCGTCGATCACTTGCGCGAGCACGCCGTTCGAACGGGTGTGGACCCGGCCCCGGTTGAGCAGGCCGTAGCCATCTTTACCCCAGCGTGCGGCTATCTGCGCTCCGCCGGCATCGGTGAGCGGGCTCGCGTCTTCGTTCGCGTCCTCCAGGCAGAGCAGGCCGGGGAGATCCTCGCAGGCGGCGATGTCGGCGACGTCGCCGTTGGTGGTGTCGACGCGCAGGCGCTGGCGGTAGAGGCTGGCCTCGAGCCGCGTGCCTTCGCCCAGCGCGATCCAGGGATGGAGGCTGATGCGGCCGTAGTGGCTCTTCGAATTGTCGGGCCAGCTGAACACCGAGCGGCGCCGCGCGGCGAGCAATTCGACCGGGGCGACGCCATTGCCGGTCAGATCGGTGTCCGCGGCGATCAGCTTGACGTGGAGCCCCGCCTCGGCGCCGTCGAGCCCGAGGTCGGCGTAGCCGTTGCGAAGGTCAGACGGGCTATGGTCGCGCCAGCCGTTCTCGCGGCGCGACTGGAAAGCGCCGAAATAGCTGAAGGCGCCGGTGCTTGCGCCTCCGGCGAGGCTGACGGTGCGTTCGCCGTAGGAGCCGAAGGAAAGCGCTGCGTCCATGCCGCGATCGCTCAGTCCGGTTGCGGTCTCGAGCAGCATCGTTCCCCCCAGCGCGTTGAGACCATAGGCCGGGCTGGGGTCGGCGAGGGTGACCGTGCGCAAGGCGGCATCGGGGATAAGGTCGAAGCCCACGGTGTCGCCGAAGGGCTGGTTGAAGCGTGCGCCGTCGAGGTAGACCGCGAGGCCTTGCGCCTGTCCCTGGAGCGGGGAGGCGGTGAAGCCGCGGTAGACGAGGTTGGGTTGCCAGGGGTTGCCCTGGGCGTCCTGCAGGCTGACCCCGGCAACGCTGCGCGAAAGCGCGCCGGTAAGGTCAGGCGTACCCACGCGCGCGATTTCGGCGCGGCCCAATTGCAGGGCGTCGTCGAGATCGTTGCGCCCGCCGGGCGCGGTCACGACGATCGGGCCGAGCGCGGCGGCAAGCGGCAGCGTGGAAGCTACGGAAGTTGGCGCGGTTTCGCGCTCCGCCTCGGCCCTGACCGGAGCGGCGACAATCAGCGCCGCGCTGGCGAGCGCGACCGCGGAACATCTGCGCATGTCCTCGATCTCCCCCTGGGTTTGTTCTCGAGAACGAACCTAGGGGTGAGGGGGGCGGCGGCAATAGGACCTAGGGCCAATGCGCGCGCGAGATCCATGCCCGCTCAGGCGTCGACCGGGCGGATCATGCCTTCCTGCGCGGCGCTGGCGACCAGCCGTCCCGAACGGTCGAACAGCGCGCCGCGCGCGAAGCCCCGCGCATGGCCGGCCCAGGGGCTGTCCATGGTGTAGAGCAGCCAGTCGTCGAGGTCGGGTTCGGCGTGGAACCACATCGCGTGGTCGAGGCTGGCGGCCTGGAGTTGCGGGGTGAAGAAGGTGGCCGGGTGCGGCAGTGCGGTGGTGCGCAGCAGCGAAAAGTCGCTGGCGTAGGCAAGCACCACGCGCTGGAGCGCAGGATCGGCCTGCATCGGCCGGGCCAGCTTGAACCAGAAGTACTGCGAGGGCGTGTGCGTTCCGGCCTTGCCCCGAGGCGAGGCCCGGCCCACGCGCACGTCGAAGGCGTCAAGCTTGCGCGCGAGGAAGGGCGGCATTGCCTGGCCACTCGCGGCAAGCACGCTGGCCATGTCGGGGCATTCGTCGGGCCCTGCGACGTCCGGGGGCGAAGAGGCGTGCTCGAAGCCGGCTTCGGCGATGTGGAACGAGCAGGCAAGATTGAGGATCGGCCGTCCGTCCTGCATCGCCACCACGCGCCGGTTGGTGAAGCTGCCGCCGTCGAAATCGCGCAAGGTCTGGTAGATGATCGGACGCGTGACGTCGCCCGCGCGCAGGAAATAGGCGTGGAGCGAATGGGCCGGGCGCGTATCGTCGACGCTGTGCGCGGCCGCGCGCAAGGCTTGCGCGATGACCTGCCCGCCGAACACACGGCCAGGCCGGGTGGAGGTGGCGCAGGCGCGGTAGAGGTCGGTGTCGAGCTTCTCGATGCACAGCAGTTCACGCAGTTCGGCCACTGCCACGCTGGCGCGGTCGGTCTCAGCGTCCATGGCCGCCGTCCGCCGCGCGCCGGTCGGATTCGAGCCAGGCCTCGGTCTGGTGCACGATCGAATGGAGTTCCTCGAGCGTCTGTTCGATTGCCCGCTTCTGCTTGCGCAAGTCCGATATGCGTTCGCTGACCTTGGTGTGGAGCTTGCGCATCTGCTCGTAGTGCTCGGGATCGACTTCGTAGAGGTCGAGGAATTCCTTGATCTCGCGGATCGTGAAGCCGAGCCGCTTGCCGCGCAGGATCAGTTGCATGCGCCCGATCTCGCGGCGCGAATAGATGCGCGTGGTGCCCACACGCTGCGGCGCGATAAGGTCCTTGTCCTCGTAGAAGCGCAAGGTACGCATGGTCACGCCCAGCAGGGTCGCCGCTTCCTGGATGCCCAGCATGTCGGTCGCGGGATCACTTGCGGCAAGCGGCTCGGCCGCGTTCATTGGGCGCCGCCCTCGGAGGCGCGGCGTGCGTCCTCTTCGGCGACGAGTTCCTTCTTGGAGAGCTTTCCGACCAGGGTCTTGGGCAGGGCGTCGCGAAATTCGATGGTTGCCGGCATCTCGATCTTGTTAAGCCTCCCGCGCAGGAATTCCAGCAATTCCTCTGCGCTGAGTGTATCACCTGGGTGCACTGCAACAAAGGCCTTGGGTGCCTGGCCGCGATAGGGGTGGGGAATGCCGATCACGGCGGCTTCGGTCACCATCGGATGCTCGTAGATCGCCTCCTCGATGATGCGCGGGTAGACGTTGTAGCCCCCGCACAGGATCACGTCCTTGATGCGGTCGACCAGAAACAGGTAGCCGTCCTCGTCCAGATAGCCGATGTCGCCGGTGCGCAGCGCGCCGTGGGTCATCGTCTTGGCGCTGTCCTCGGGACGGTTCCAGTACCCCTGCATGACCTGTGGGCCGCGCGCGCAGACTTCTCCCTTTTCGCCGATCGCGCAGATCCGGTCGAGGTCGTTGGGATCGCGGATCTCGATCTGGGTGCAGGGGAAGGCGGGGCCGCAGGAATTGTCCTTCACCAACCCCTCGAGCGGATTGCAGGTGATGATCGGGCTGGCTTCGGACAGGCCGTAACCCTCGACCACGCGCACCCCGGTGCGCTGCTCGAAGGTGTGGCGCACTTCGAGCGGGAGTGGGGCGCCGCCCGAAATGCACACCCGTACGCTCGAGAAGGCGCCGTGGGTCTCCTGGCCGTTGAGCGCGGTGTAGAGCGTGGGCACCCCGAAGAACTGCGTGGGCTTGGTGCGCAACGCGGTCTTGAGGAAGGATTTCATCTCGAAGCGCGGCAGCAGGATCATCTCGGCCGCAGTGTCGATCGAGTAGTTGAGCACCGTCGTCAACGCGAAGACGTGGAACAGCGGCAGGACGCCGAGCGTGCGTTCCTGCGTCTCGGGCATGTGGCCCACGTGGGTGACCATCTGAGCCGAATTGGCGGTGAGGTTGGCGTGGCTCAGCATCGCGCCCTTGGGCACCCCGGTGGTGCCGCCGGTGTATTGCAGGACGGCAAGGTCATCGGGATCGCGCGCCACCGGATCGGGGGCGACGGCGCGCGCGACGAGATCGTCGTAGGCGACGTAGCGCAAGTCATGCTCGGGGAAGGGGATCACGTCGCGCCGCTTGAACAGCAGGAACGCGCCTTTCTTGAGCGCGGGCAGGGCATCGGCGAAGGAGCAGACGATCGCGCGGCGAAGCTTGTGCTTGCCGAGCAGTTCGCCGACCTTGGGCATCGAAACCTGAAGGTCGGTGGTGACCAGGATCTCCGCGCCCGAATCCGCGACAAGATGGTCCATCTCGCGCTGGGTGTAGAGCGGGTTGAAGTTCACCACCACGCCGCCCACGCGCAGGATCGCGAAATAGAGGATCACGTAATAGGGCGTATTGGGCAGGCACAGGCCCACCCTCGTGCCCTTGACGACGCCCAGGTCCTGCAGGCCGCGCGCCGCCCGGTCGGCCAGCGCGCCGATCTCGGCGTAGGTCCAGCGCCGGCCCATGAAATCGATCGCCGTCCACTCGCCATGCCGCTTCACGGCATGGTCGAGCAGATCGGTCAGCAACCGCGGCGCGATCGGCGGCATCTCGTCCGCCTGCCCGGAGGCTGCGCCGTTGGAAGAGAGCGTTTGCATCTGGCCTTCGAGGCCGCCGATCGTCGCCGCGCCGCCCATTAGAACGCCATCCTTGCACCGAGCGAGAAGACGAGGGCGGAAGCGTCGGTCAAAGTGCCGTTGACCAGGATCGGCGTCTGCACCGCGGTGCCGGCATAGGCGGCGGTGGTGCGGTCGATCGTGGTGTCCTCGAACGAGATGTACGAGGCCGCGAAGTCGACGGTCAGGTTCTTTGTCGCCGCGTAGCTGGCGCCGGCCGAGAAGTTGAGACGGTCGGAATCGGGCACGCGCGCGTCGCGTTCGCCGTCGCGCGTGGGGGTCTGCGCCCACTGCAGGCCGGCGCGCACGGTCAGGCGGGGATCGACCACGTAGTCGACGCCGCCAGCCAGGCTCCACACGTCACGGTAGTTTTCGGGTACCGAGACGTTGACCGGATCACCAAGGTCGATCGAATCGAACTCGCTCCAGCCCGAGCGGATCGCCTGGAAGTTGAGCGTCATTGCCGGGGTCACGCGGTAGCGCACCGAGCCGATCGCCTGCCAGGGCGTGCTGAACGTGGCGTGGGTGCTGAGCGTGTAGTTCTGGCTCGCGAGCGGGCCGAGCAGGTCGGAGTTGGTGAGCGTGCCCTTGAGCTTGTGCTCGATCGCCGACTTGTAGGTGAGGCCGAGCGAGACCGGGCCCTGGTGGAGCTGCGCGCCGACCGACCAGCCGATGTCCCAGCCGTCGCCCTTGAGGCGCTGGTGGCCGTCGGGCAGGGCCGAGGAGAGGTTGGGCAGGTAATTGCTCAGTTCCGCCTTGGCGTACTCGACGTTGAGGCCGGCACCCACGTTGATGCCCGGCGCCAGCTCGACGGCGACGGTGGGCTGGATGTCGAACGTGCGCAGTTCGGTCTTGTCGGCGGTGTAGCGTGCCCAGCTCGTCGAGGAATAGTCGGTGGTGAAATTGTAGGGCGCGCTCACCGCAAGGCCCAGCGAGACTTTGCCGAAGCCATAGGCGATCGCGCCCGAGGGCAGCACGCCGTTGTTGATCGGGTTCTTGGCGACGCTGTCTCCGCCGACCGCTTCGCCTGTGGTTCCCGGCCGCACGACATAAGTGCCGTTGTCCGAGACCTTGCCGCGCGGCAGGATCGCGCTGGCATGGATCGAGGCTTCGCCACCTTGGGTCCCGGCGATCGCGGCGGGGTTCCACCAGATCGATTCCACCCCGGTGTCGGCTGCTTCACCCGAGAACGCACGGCCCTGTCCGCGTACGGACTGTTCCTGGAGGTAGAATGCCTGGGCATGCGCTGCTCCGGCAAAACCCAGCGCGAGAAGCGAGATCGCGCCGGAAAGGGCGACCCGCCCGGTCTTCGTGTTCATTATATTCTCTCCCATGAAAATTCTTTTGCTCCCTCAGAACGCCCGAGCGGGCTCACTTGATCCGGGTCCAGGTCTGCGTCTTGCACAAGGGCCAGACGATGCAGCCCTTCAGCTTCAGGCTGTCGGGTCCAGCCGGGGTGATGGTGGCCTGGTAGGTGCCGCCATCTTCGGGATTATAGATGGTCCCGCCGGTCCACTTGGCGCCGTCCTGCTTGAAACCGCCCACGATCTGCAGGCCCTTCAGCTTGCGGTCGCGCTTGGCCTCGTCCTTGTTGTTGACGTCGCGAAGGTCGGGGTTCTTGGAAATGTTGTCCGAGTTGGTCAGGCGGCCGCAGATCGAGGCTCCGCAGCTCGAGATTTCGACGGTGCCGTGCTTCGAGGGGGTTCGCCAGGTGCCGATGACCGAATCAGGGGCGGCCGCCAGCGCCGGAGCGGACAGGCCCAGGGCGACCACAGATACAAAAATGGCGGATTTTCGGGTGTGCATGCGCAATCGTTCCATCCTCTCATGTTCACGATCTAGCCCGTGTCCCGGGTTGGGAACCGGGGCACGGGCTGTCGTGTTGAAGATTCGATAGCGCAAAAATTGCTTGACGTATAGGGAAAGAATCGCACCCTTAGGGAAGATGTTCACCCGACCGTCGGATTCACGAGAACGTGGAGATCGCCCGAGTCGGGCACGCTGTGGAGAGAATGCATGGATAGCGTCGTCATTGCGGGTTACGCCCGTTCCCCCTTTCACCTGGCCAACAAGGGGGCGCTCAAGGGCGTTCGTCCCGATGACCTGACGGCGCAGGTCGTGCGCGGGCTGATCCAGAAGACCGGCGTCGAGCCCGCCGATATCGAGGACATCATCGTGGGCTGCGCCTTTCCCGAAGGCGAACAGGGGCTCAACGTCGCGCGCCTGATCGGCCTGCTCGCCGACCTGCCGCTCTCGGTGGGCGGGATGACCGTCAACCGCTTCTGCGGCTCGTCGATGAGCGCGATCCACATCGCCATGGGCCAGATCGCGGTCGGCGCGGGCGAGGCCTTCATCTGCGCGGGGATCGAATCGATGAGCCGGGTGCCGATGATGGGCTTCAACCCGATGCCCAACCGTGCGCTCGCCGCCAAGAGTGCGGCCTACATGGGCATGGGCGAGACGGCCGAGAACGTGGCCACCAAGTACCAGATTTCGCGGGCCGAACAGGAAGCTCTGGCAGTCGAGAGCCAGAAGCGCGCCAGCGCTGCGCGAGAGGCCGGCAAGTTCGCGGATGAAATCGTCCCGATCGAGACCAAGGGAGGTATCGTGGACCAGGACGGTACGATCCGCGGCGGCACTACCGCCGAAGACCTTGCCGGCCTCAAACCCGCCTTCGACGCGCAAGGATCGGTCACCGCGGGCACGTCCTCGCCGCTCACCGACGGCGCGAGCGCGGTGCTGGTGACCAGCGAGGCCTACGCCAAGGCGCATGGTCTGCCGATCCTCGCGCGCATCAAGTCGGTCGCGATCTCGGGCTGTGCGCCCGAGACGATGGGCCTGGGACCCATCCTGTCCAGCCAGAAGGCGATGGAGCGCGCCGGAATCTCGGCGAGCGATCTCGACGTGGTCGAACTGAACGAGGCTTTCGCCAGCCAGGCGCTGGCCTGCATCAAGGACCTCGGCCTCGACACCGCCAAGACCAACATCGACGGCGGCGCGATTGCCATCGGCCATCCGCTGGGCGCCACGGGCGCGCGCATCGTCGGCAAGGCGGCCTCGCTGCTGAAGCGCGAGGGCGGCAAGTACGCGCTCGCCAGCCAGTGCATCGGCGGCGGGCAGGGCATCGCGACGATCCTGGAGGCGGTGGAATGAGCCAGACCATCCAGAAAGTCTGCGTCATCGGCGCGGGCACGATGGGCGCGGGCATTGCCGCGCAAGTCGCCAACGCCGGCGTTCCGGTGCTGCTGCTCGACATCGTCCCCAAGGATGCGACCAATCGCAACGCCGTTGCCGAAGGCGCGGTTGCGAAGATGCTCAAGACCGAGCCCGCGCCCTTCATGTCGAAGTCGGCGGCGAAGCTGGTCGAGACCGGCAATATCGAGGACGACCTTGCCAAGGTTGCCGACTGCGACTGGATCATCGAGGCGGTGATCGAGCGGCTCGACATCAAGCAGGGCCTCTACGAAAAGCTCGAGGCGCTCAAGAAGCCGGGCACGGCGGTCTCGTCGAACACCTCGACGATCCCGCTCGCGCACCTGGTCGAAGGCCGCTCCGACGCGTTCAAGGCCGATTTCCTGATCACCCACTTCTTTAATCCGCCGCGCTACATGCGCCTGATGGAGATCGTGACGGGCCCGGCGACCGACGCCGCCGTGGCGGCCAAGGTGCGCCTCTTCGCCGACGTGGCGCTGGGCAAGACGGTGGTCGATGCCAAGGATACGCCGGGCTTCATCGCCAACCGCATCGGCACTTACTGGATCCAGCTCGGCCTTAACGCGGCCTTTGATCTGGGCATCTCGGTCGAACTGGCCGACGCCGTCGCGGGCAAGCCGATGGGCGTGCCCAAGACCGGCATTTTCGGCCTCGTCGACCTCGTCGGCATCGATCTCATGCCGCACCTTCAGGCGAGCCTCACCTCGACGCTGGCCAAGGACGATCCCTACCAGGCGATCGCGCGCAGCCATCCGCTCATCGAGAAGATGATTGGCGAGGGCTACACCGGCCGCAAGGGCAAGGGCGGCTTCTACCGCCTGAACAAGGACAAGGGCCGCCAGAAGGAGGTCATCGACCTGGCGAGCGGCGAGTACGGCCCGGTTGGCCGTCCGGCTGGTCCGCGCGGATCGGCCGCCAAGGGCGACTTGCGCAAGCTCATCGAGACCAAGGGCGAGATCGGCCAGTACGCCTGGGCGATCCTGGGCGGCACGCTGTCTTACGCGGCGAGCCTGGTCCCTTCGGCCGCCCATGACATCGTCTCGGTCGATGAGGCGATGAAGCTGGGCTACAACTGGAAGCAGGGCCCCTTCGAGATGATCGACAAGCTGGGCGCGGCCTGGTTCGCCGAGAAGCTCGAAGCCGAAGGCATGGCCGTGCCCGAGATCCTCAAGATCGCCGGTGAACGCAGCTTCTACCGCGTCGAGGAGGGCAAGCGCCAGTTCCTGGGGCTCGACGGTGAATACCACGATGTGGTCCACCCCGAAGGCGTGCTCAGCCTTGCCGACGTCAAGCTGGCCTCCAAGCCGATCCTCAAGAACGCCTCGGCGGCGCTCTGGGACATCGGCGACGGCGTCGTCGCGCTGGAATTCACCGGCAAGATGAACGCCTTGGACGGCGAGGTGATGAAGCTCATCCTCCAGGCGCTGCCGATCGTGCAGAGCCAGTACAAGGCCATGGTGGTCTACAACGAGGCGGCGCATTTCTCGGCCGGTGCGAACCTGGGTCTGGCGATGTTCGCGGTCAACATCGCGGCCTACTCGGAGATCGAGAAGCTCGTCGCGGGCGGGCAGATGGCCTACAAGGGCCTGAAGTACGCGCCGTTCCCCGTCGTCGGCGCGCCCGCCGGCATGGCGTTGGGCGGGGGCTGCGAGATCCTGCTTCATTGCGATGCGATCCAGGCCCATGCCGAGCTTTACACCGGCCTCGTCGAATGCGGCGTCGGGCTGGTCCCGGGCTGGGGCGGCAACGGCGAGATGCTCGACCGCGCGCGCAAGGCCGGCAGGATGCCCAAGGGCCCGATGCCGCCGGTCGCCAAGGTATTCGAGATGGTCTCGACCGCGACCGTGTCGAAGTCGGCGGCCAACGCCAAGGAACTACTGTTCCTGCGCGAAGGCGACGGCGTGACGATGAACCGCGACCGCTTGCTCTACGACGCCAAGCACAAGGCGCTGTCCATGGTCGAAGGCTACACCCCGCCTGAAGCGCCCGAGTTCCGCCTTCCTGGCGACAGCGGCCGCGTGGGTCTTTCGATGGCGGCCGAGGGCTTCCACAAGCGTGGCCTTGCGACCGATTACGACCTGGTCGTCTCCGATGCGCTGGCAGAAGTGCTGACAGGCGGCGAGGCGGACGTGGTCGATGTCGTCACCGAACAGGAGCTGCTCAAGCTCGAGCGCGATGCCTTCATGAAGCTGGTCAAGTCGCCGCGCTCGATCGCCCGCGTCGAGCACATGCTCGAGACCGGCAAGCCGCTGCGCAACTGATAGAACATAACCGGGGGACCGCGTTCACGGTCCCTCGCGAGGAGAGTTGAAATGCAGGTTTACGAAGCACCCTTGCGCGACATGAAGTTCGTGCTGAACGAGCTTCACGCCGACGACGGGTTCGGCAATCTGGAGGCGCTGGCGGAATTCACGCCCGACCTTACCGACGCGATCCTGGAAGAGGCGGCCAAGGTCGCGCAGGAAGTGCTGCTGCCCCTGAACCGCAGCGGCGACATCGAGGGCTGCACGCTGGAAAACGGCGTCGTGCGCACGCCCAAGGGCTTCAAGGACGCCTACGACCTGTTCCGTGAGGGCGGCTGGTGCGCGCTCGCCTCCGACCCGGAATGGGGCGGCCAGGGCTTGCCCGAGGCGGTCAACAAGCTGACCGAGGAGATGATCTGCTCCTCGAACCTGTCGTTCAGCCTCTACCCGGGCCTGACCCACGGCGCGACGACCGCGATCGAGGGTTACGCCACCGATGAATTGAAGCAGGCCTATCTGCCGAAGATGGTTTCAGGGGAATGGTCGGGCACAATGTGCCTTACCGAACCCCACTGCGGCACGGACCTTGGGATGTTGCGCACCAAGGCCGTGCCGCAGGACGCGGATGATCTGGGCGGGAGCTTCAAGATCTCGGGCGCCAAGATCTTCATCTCGGCGGGCGACCATGACCTGACCGACAATATCGTCCACCTCGTCCTCGCCCGGCTTCCCGATGCGCCTCCCGGCGTCAAGGGGATCAGCCTGTTCCTGGTGCCCAAGTACCTGCCCAAGGACGATGGCACGCCCGGCCCCTCGAACGGGGTCTCGGTGGCCGCGATCGAGCACAAGATGGGGCTCAAGGCCTCGGCCACGTGCCAGCTCAACTTCGACGAATCGATCGGCTGGCTGGTCGGCAAGCCCAACAAGGGCATGGAAGCGATGTTCACGATGATGAACACCGAGCGCGTTTCGGTCGGCATCCAGGGCCTGGGTGTGGGTGAAGTCGCCTACCAGTCGGCGGTCTGGTACGCCAAGGACCGTGTGCAGGGCCGCTCGCTCTCGGGCGTGAAGAACCCTTCCGGACCCGCCGATCCGATCATCGTCCACCCCGACGTGCGCCGCATGCTGATGACGATGCGCGCCTACAACGAAGGCAGCCGCGCGGTCGGCGCCTGGGTGGCGCGCGCGCTCGACGCCGAGAAGCACTCGACCGACCCCGAGGTCAAGAAGCGCGCCGAGGACTTCATCGCGCTGATGACCCCGGTGGTGAAGGCGCTCTTCACCGACCTTGGCTACGAAAGCGCGAACCTCGCCGTCCAGGTCTATGGCGGCCACGGCTTCATCGCCGAGAGCGGGGTCGAGCAGTTCGTGCGCGACGGGCGCATCGCGATGATCTACGAGGGCACCAACGGCATCCAGGCGCTGGACCTTGTCGGGCGCAAGATGGGCGCGCACATGGGCCGCTACTTGCGCAGCTTCTTCCACCCGGTTGCCGCCTTCATCGAGGAGCACAAGGGCGACGAGGACTTCGGCAAGATGGTCGAAGGCTTCGAGAAGGCCTTTGGCGCGCTCCAGCTTTCGACCGGTACGATCGCGCAGAAGGGCATGAAGGATCCCGAGGAGGCGGCCGCCGCAGCGACCGACTACTTGCGCCTGATCGGCCTGGTGGCGATGGGCTATACTTTCGCCAAGGCCGCGGTGATCGCGCGCGCACGGCTGGCCGAGGGCAGCGAGGAGGTGACCTTCTACCGCTCGAAGATCACCACCGCGCGCTTCTTCTTCGATCGCCTGTTGCCGCAGGCGACGGCGGCTTTCCTCGCGATCAAGTCGGGCAAGGCCTCAATGATGGCGATGGACGCCGAGGCGTTCTGATCGGCGCGTGACAGGCGCCCCCGGCCACGGTCGGGGGCGTCCTGCGCTCAGGTAAAGGCGCGCTTAGCCTTAGGTGCGTCAGGCGTAAGCGCGCTGGGCCACCGGGCTCTCGCTCTCGATGCGGAAGGTCTGCGCCTGCGCGGCGAGGCGCGTGGCGTCCGAGGACAGCGAATGCACCGCCGCCGAGGTCTGCTCGACCATCGCGGCGTTGCGGTGGGTGGTCTCGTCCATCTGCCCCATCGCGGTGTTGATCTGGCTGATCGCCGAGGCCTGGGCCTCGTTGTCGCGGGCCATCGTGTTGATCAGCGTGTGGACTTTCTCCACTTCGTGGGCCAGCGCCTCGAGCTCGCGGCTCACCGCGAAGACGGCGCTCGCGGCCTGCTCGATCTCGCTGCGCGTGGTGCTGAGGCCAGTGCGGGCCTTGTGGGCTTCTTCTTCCGAACGCATCGCGAGCGCCGACACCAGATCGGCGACGACCGCGAAGCCGCGGCCCGCTTCCCCTGCGCGCCCCGCTTCGACCGCCGCGTTCATGGCGAGCACGCGGGTCTGGAAGGCGATCTTGTCGAGCCCTTCGATCACGGTGTCGATGCCGCGCGCACTTTCCTGGACCTGTCCCATTGCCTCACCGGCGTGGACCGCCGCGTCGCGACCTTGCAAGGTGGCGCTCAGCGCCCCCGAGGCGAGACCAAGCGTCTCCTGCGCGCCCGAAGCCGTGGTGCGCACGAGCGCCTCGATGCTCTGCAGCGTCGAGGTAACCTCCTCGAGACTGGCCGCATTGCTTTCGGTGCGCCGGGCAAGGTCCTCGGTCGCACTGGCGATCTCGCCGGTGCCGGTCTGGATCGTACCGGCGGTGTCGATGACGGTGGCGATGGTCTGGCGCAAGTTGCCGAGGCTGCGGTTGAATGAGCGGGCCAGCGATTCGAAGCTGTCGGGCAATCCGTCGACGTCCCGCGTCAGGTTGCCCTGCGCGAGGTCGGAAAGTGCGGTGTCGAGCGCGGCGATTGCGGCCGCGCGTTCGGCTTCGGCTTCCTCGAAATAGACCGAGATCGAGAGCTGCATGTCGAGAAGGGCAGCTTTCACCAGCACCGCGCGCAGGGCCCCGGCGTTGGGAGCGAGACCGACCAGTCGTTTCCAGGGCGCGCTCTGGGCGTCGACTGCGCGCAAGAGTTCCTCGATGATCAGGGAATAGCTGCCGATGTACCAGCGCGGTTCGAGACCGATCGTGGCGTGGACCTTGCCGATGCGGCGCACGGCCTCGACGTAGGCGGCATCGAAGGTTGCGTTCGACAGGTTCATCCAGTGCCGGATCTGCGCTGTCCTGGCCTTTTCCATATGTGCATTGTCGCGGAACATGGCGGCGGTTGCGGGCGTCTTGCGGGCGCGGGCATAGAAGCGGTCGAGGGCGGGAACGATGGCCTTGCTCAGGAAAGGCTGGGCGGCGACCAGCGTCTTGCGCTGGGCGGCAGTGAATTCGATGAACTCCAGATGGGCGTCGAGGGCGTTGAGGGACAAGGCGTTCGGTCTCCTGCGAATGTATGTCGCGTGTGTTTCTTCCTCGCGTTTTAGATGGAAATGCGGGGCACGATGGATCGCAGGGTGAAACATTTGCAATCCGTGCACCTGAGCTCACCGCCATCCGCAGGCCGGATGGCGGTGAGCTCAGGTCGATCGGTGCAGGTGAACGCGGCAGGCAATCGGGCCGCCGCGGGCCTTGTTCAGGTATGCGAACGCGCGTCGACATCCCCGAGTGCATCGGTGCCCGATGCCGGTTGCGCGGATGTCTCGGTGTCGATCGCCGGGGGCGGTACCTTGAAGAGCCGTGTGGAATGGTGTTCGGGCGTACGCGGAGAGCGCGAGGTCAGGCTGATGAACCAGGGCGAGGTGAGCAGGCCGAGCGTCAGCGGCGAGAGCCAGATCGCCGTGACCGGATCGAAGTAGGCTGTCGCGGCGAAAAGCACGCCGAGCGCGAGGTGTTCGCGCAAGTCGGGAATGATCTCGCGTACCGAGATGCGCCGCGCCTCGCGCGCCTGGGTCGACCAGCCCGCCGAAATGCCGAACAGCAGGCCGAGCAGGGCCTTGGTCTGGGTGACCATGGTGATCGGCGCGAAGAGCATGGCAAGTGGCACTTCGACCGCGACCGAGCGCAGGATCGTCGCGGTGCCACCGAAGGCCTTGCGCCGTGCAGGCTCGGCCAGCATCCAGACGAGGCCCATGATCTTGGGGCCGAACAGCAAGGTGATCGTGAGCCAGAGCACGCTGGGCGGCGCGGCCCCGACGAAACCGGTGCCCACGCTTGTGGCGCCGGCGGCCTGGCCGATCGTGACCAGTAGCAGGAGCAGCCAGCCGGGTGAGGTAAGGTAGGCCGAGGCGCCGATGAGAAGGTGCAGGCGGCTGGTCCAGGTCAGGCCCGAGGTGCCCAGCAGGCGCAAGTGCTGCAGGTTGCCCTGCATCCAGCGCCGGTCGCGGATCGCCATGTCGACGACGGTGGGCGGAAATTCCTCGTAGGAGCCGCCGATCATGACCATGTGTACGGCCCAGCCACGCCGGCGCAGCAGCGCGGATTCGAGCATATCGTGGCTGAGGATGTGGCCGCCGAAGGGCCCGTCGCCGGGCAGCTCGGGGAGGCCGCAGCTCTCGGCGAAGGCGCGCGTACGCACGATCGCGTTGTGGCCCCAGAAGTTCGATTCCGAACCCGACCACCACAGGAGCCCCGCCGAGGCGATCGGGCCGTAGGCTTCGCTCGCGAACTGCATCCAGCGCTGGAACAGGGTGTGCGCGTTGATGATCATCGGCACCGTCTGGAGGAGGCCGATCGAGGGGCGCTCCTCCATGATCGAGGCCATGCCCACGATGGCATCGCCGCTCATCATCGAGTCCGCGTCGAGCACCAGCATGCATTCGTAGGCCCCGCCGAAGCGGCGGACCCATTCGGCGATGTTGCCGGGCTTGCGCGCGATGTTCTTCTCGCGGCGGCGGTAGTAGACGTTGACCGGGGCCTCGGCGGCAAGTTCCTGCCAGGCGGCGAGCTCGCGGCGTCCGGAAAGTTCGTTCGAATCGGACAGCACGAAGAAGTCGATCCAGGGCGCGCCGCCCGCCTTCGCGATCGACTTCGTCATGGCGCGCACCCGCGCGAAAACTTCCTCGACGCTCTCGTTGTAGACCGGCATCAGCACCGCGGTGCGCTTGGTGAGCGACTGGGCGGGGCTGGGGATCGCGGTGAAGCCGGGATGCTCGCCCGAGATCAGCTTGAGGAAGCCGATCGTCGAGCTGACGAAGCCGAAGGCGATCCAGGTGAACAGCGGCACGAAGAAGACGAGCAGCGCCACCTCGATGACGTCGAGCCCATCGCGCGAGAACGAGAAGCGCAGCTCGCTCGAGGCGGCAAGGCCGATCACCGCGGTGAGCGCGATCAGCAAGAGCCGCTTGACGGCCATCCCGTGCGGCTGGGTCTTGACCTCGATCGAGCCCGGAGGCGCGCCATCGAGCCGCTGGATCGGCATGGCGAGCGGGGCTTCGTCGGGGAGCTGTCGCACGGGAGAAGGCAGGGTCATACGTTGAGGGCTTTGATCACGGTTTCGCTGAGGGCGTCCTTGCCCCTTTTCAGGAACAGTCGCAAATCCATGGGGTTCCCGATCGAATTTGCAGATTGTGCAGGCGCGAGGCGAATGTCGAGCTTGACCCGCCACAGCGCGTTCTGGCCCGAGACCGGATAGGCCTCGCTCGCGAGCAGCGCGCCCTCGGGCAACTGGGCGACCACCTCGACCCCGCTCGAACGGTCAAGCCCGGCAAGCGCGGGGCCGGCGAAATCGAACACGAACTTGCGGGCACCCTCGATCGCGGGCGCGTCGGCAAGGCCCGCCTTGCCCGACCAGTCGTTGACGCAGCGTGCGATGGCGCTTTCGCTCGGGTCCTTGCAAGTCCAGGTCAGGCGGTAGGAGAAGGCCAGCTCGTCGCCTGCGCGGACCGGCTTTTCCGGGGTCCAGAACGCGGCGATGTTGTCCTGGTTCTCATTGTCGGTCGGCATCTCGTAGAGCTTGACCGCGCCCTTGCCCCAGTCCGAAGTCGGCTCGACCCACAAGGAGGGGCGCCGATCGTACCATGAGCCGTCATCCTGGTAATGCGCGAAGTCCTGGTCGCGCTGGAGCAGGCCGAAGGCCTTGGGGCTGTTGTCGGTGAACGTGAAGCTGGTGGGTTTGACCGCGTTCTCGAGCGGGCGCCAGACCTGTTCGCCGTTGCCCGAACGGATGGCAAGGCCGTCGCTGTCGTGGACTTCGGGGCGCCAGTCGGGGCCGCGCGGAGGGCGCGGGTAGGCGCGGCTGGCCTGGTCGTACCAGAACATGCTCGAGGCCGGGGCCATGCCCAGTTGGCGGACGTCCTTGCGGAAGAACAGTTGGGCCTTGATGTCCTGGGTCGCCCCTTCCTGCGGCTGGCCATTAGTGTCGATGCGGTAGACGCCGCTCACCGAGGGACTGTCGAGCAGCGCGTGGATGAGGAAGTGGTCCGCGCCCAGCTGCTCGATCCAGAAGTGGGTGAAGAGGGGAAATTCCTCGCCCGAGGGCAGGCCGGTGTCGATCGCGAGGCCGCGCGCGGAAATCCCGAACTGGTCGCGCGATCCCGAGGTCCGGAAGTAGCTTGCCCCCATGAACGAGAGCCAGTCGGCGTGGCCGTCCTGGGCCATCACGCGAAAGCCCGCGATGTCGGCCTTGGTATTGTCGACGAAGAGGCTCGAACTGTCGACCACGGGGCGCGCCATGCCGTTCTCGACGATGTCGATGCCCACCTTGTAGGGCGCGACGGCGGTGGCGGTCGGGAAGAAGCGGATGACGTTGGCGACGGCCGAGGCAGAGCCGTAGGTGAGCCGCGCGAGGGTGTCGAAATCCTTGGCGGCGAGCGGCGATACTTGCGGCTGGGCGTAAGGCTTCGCCGCCAGATCGCGTGCCCGCTTGACCAGTTTGTCCCACGAAAACGGTTCGGCCTTGCCCAGCATCGTGGCGGCTGGCGGGGCGGCGCCCGTGGTCAGCATCGCGGCTAGGCCGAGGAGCAAGGTGCCGGCCTCGCGGCGGTTCATCGCGGGGCCGCCGCGCGCGGTGGGGCCCGACATCGCGAGCGGCGTGTTCAGCTTAGGCGTCTTCAGCATAGGGGTAGTGAACTCCGGTTGTGCGCCCCCAGTTTGGTTCTCGCCTTCACTTCGCGTCGGCCGGCGCCTCGCGCCAACCGATGATGACATCCTCTCCCGGATGCAGTTCGGAGGAAAAGACCTGCGTGCGACCGCCATCGCTGCCCCCCGTGGTGACGAAGACACGGCGTGGATTGCCGTCCTCGCCCACGAGATAGATCGAATCGCGCGCAGCCCCGCTGCGGTTCCCGCCTTCGGGATCGAATTGCAGGGCGGCGTCGGGGACCAGCAGGACGTCGCGCCGCTCGTCGAGCGTGACTTCGACGCGCGCGGCCATGCCCGGCCGGACGGCGGGGGCTGGGTCCTTGAGCGCGAAATGGGCGACCCGCTGTCCGTCGACCGTCTCGATCCGCTCGAGGACGGCACGCTGTTCGAGGTCGGGCTGCGCTTCGAGCCTCAGGCGCGCCTCGGCGCCGGGCTTGGCCGACATGGCGGCGCGGCTGGCGAGCGGCACGTCGATGCCGAGCGCGGTGCCCTTGCGCACGAGCGTGAACAGCGGCTGGTCGCGCTGGATCATCTGCCCTTGCGCGATCTGATGGACGAGCACGGTGCCCTCGAAGGGCGCGCGGATCACGCGCCCGCTGGCCTGTTTCTCGAGCGCCGCGACATCGAGCCGGGCGGCTTCGAGGCGGGCCGTTGCGGCCGAAAGCGCATCGCGCGCGCGCGCCGCCTCGCTGCGCGCACCCGTCATCTCATTGAGCGAGGGGACGCGGTGGCCCGATTCGCGCCAGACGCGCTCGAAGCGGGCGAGGCGCGCTTCCACGTCCTCGAGCGCGGTGCGCGCGGCGTCCTTTTCGGCACTTGCGGACTGGGCCTGGGCCTTGCGCGCGGCGAGGGCATCGTCGCTGCCGCGCGCCTCGATCGTGGCGAGGACCTGCCCCAGTTGCACGTCGCTGCCGCTGGCGACCTCGAGCGTGGCGATGCGGCCATCAAGCCGGGCGCGGATCGGCAGTTCGTCGCGGCCGTGGATCGTGCCCGCCTCGGAGAGTTGGGGCACGAAATTGCCGCTCTCGATCGGGGTCACGTAATAGGGCGTGGCGCTGCCCGAGACGAAACGTACGAACAGCGCGGCAATCGCGAAAAGCGAAAGGACCAGCACCACGAGGCTGATGAGCTGGCGTCGCGCGCGGCGGGGGCTGGCGCCAAGGAATGCGTCGAGAGGGCTGTGCGGCGGGCCGTCGGCCGCCGTTTCGCTCGTCGGGCCGGGGATCTGGTCGGATGCGGGTGTGTCAGTCACAGACGAGCACCTCCAGGCCATCGCTGAGGGGCGCGGGGGGATCGAGGTCGGCCTCGGTCCAGCCAAGGCCTTGCGCTGCCCAGCTGCGGATCGCCGCGTCGGTGCGCGCCGTGCGGGCGGCGATGCGCGCCTCGTCGAGTTTGAGCGCGGCCTGTTCGGCGACATAGAGCGCGGCAAAGTCGCCGGTGCCGGTGCGGTAGGCGAGCCGGGCGAGCTTGAGTGTCGCGCGGGCCTTCTCGGCGGCCTTGTCGAGCTCGCTTTGACGGCGCGCGGCCTCGGCCATGCGGTCGCGGCTCGCGGCCAGTTCATCGAGCGCGGCGTCGCGCGCCTTGCGCCACTGGACGACGGCGGCCCGCGCGGTAGGATTGGAAATTGCCTCGGGGCTGTCGGCCGGGTCGACCGCGAGCGCGGCGTCGAGCTCGGGCTGGCTGACCTTGCTGGCGATGAGATGCGCGATCAGGCTGCGTTCGAGCGCGAGCAGGTCGGCCCGCCGCGCGATCTCGTCAAGCGTGCTCTGGGCGGGGACCGGCGCTCCGAAATCGGGAACGGCTCCGGCCTCGCCCAGCTTCTGCTGGACCTCATCGCTCGAAAGTCCGACGAGGCGGGCAAGGGCTTCGCGGCTGTCCTCGAATTCGGTGCGCGCCGTATCTGTCCCGGCATCGGCGGTCGAGAGGGCGGTTCCCGCCAGCCCCGTGTCGACCCCGCTGACGAGCCCGGCTTCCTCGCGGTAGGCCGCGATCTCGGCGTTGTCGCTGGTCGGGGCGAGCGCGGCGGTGCGCGTGACCAGTATTTCCTGCAAGTGCCGCGTCTCGATGTAGGCAAGCGCGATGCGGGTCGCGAGATCGGAGTGGTGCGCGGCGAAGCGGAAGGCGCGCGCGGCCTGTTCGGCGTCGGCCTCGTTCATCCCGCGGGTGTCGAAAAGGCGGCCCACGCGGGTGTCGATGCGCCGCGCGTGCGAACGGGCCCGGGCATTGGCCTTGCGCAGCGACAGCGCTTCGCAGGAAAGCGTACGGTTGCGCGTGAGGCCGGTCTCGACGAGGTCGGCCAGAACGGGATCACCCGCTTCGCGCCACCAGTAGGGATCGCCTGCCAGATCCTGCGAACCGTCTTTCGGGACTGTGGTCAGGCGCGAGGCGGCGGTCGTCACCGGCGGCTTGCCCGCGCAGGCTCCAAGCGCCAGGGCGCAGGTCAGCGCCAGGGCGGTTGCGGCAATCGGGCGGCGTCGGGTGCGATAGGGGCGAACGTACGGCACGATGCTGCGATAGCGAGATTGCCGGGCAAGGCAATCGTCGAGCCCCAGATTTTCGCCGTACCGGGGGGGGATTTTCACGCCTTGCATCGAAGATGCCGCACATTCGGCCGCATCTTCCGGTTTCGCCAGATCCAATGAATGCCGCAATCGCCGATACCCCGCCGCCCAGAACAGGCCCTCTTCGCCAGACTAGACACATGGGGAGGGGTTTTGTTTCCAGGCAGGCTTCTGAAATGTGCCCGGGCGCGCCGCGGCGGAGGAAGGCGCCGGGCCGGGTTGCCAGCGCCACCGGTGCGTTGCACAGTGGCCGCGATGAGACAGGCCAGTGACATCCTCACGTTCCCGACTGCAGGGCAGGGCCTCACCGAAATAACGGGCGAGCTGGCCGCGTGGCTGGCTGGCACGGGCCTGCGCGAAGGGCTCCTGACCATGCTGTGCCGGCACACTTCGGCGTCGCTGCTGATCCAGGAGAACGCGGCGCCCGAAGTGCGCGGCGATCTCGTCGACTGGCTCGACCGGCTGGCCCCGCAAGGACCCCACTACCGCCACGACGACGAGGGCCCCGACGACATGCCTGCCCACCTCAAGGCCACGCTGACCGGGGTCAACCTGCAGGTGCCGGTGCTGAGCGGACGGATGGCACTGGGCACCTGGCAGGGTATCTACCTGGCCGAACACCGCAGCCGTCCGCACCGTCGGCAAGTGGCGGTTCATGTGATCGGGGCATAATGGGCGAAAGGGCCGGGGTGCAAAGGCGCGCCCCAGCCGGACGGGAAGGGCGCGCGCAATGGCGGAAGATCCGATGGGGCCGACCCCCGAGGCAGGAACCGGCGCAAGAGGGGCGCATCCAGGCCGTATGCGCGTTCGCCACCGGCTCTCGACACGGATCTGGCACGCGCTCAACGCGCTCACTCTCCTGGTCATGCTGATGAGCGGGTTGATGATCTTCAACGCGCACCCCCGGCTCTACTGGGGCGAATACGGTGCGAATTTCGATGCGCCCTGGTTCAAGATTTCCTCCGCGCGCCAGGGTGCGCGCGAATTCGGCTTCGTCCAGATCGGCAATGCGCGCCTCGAGACGAGCGGTGTGCTGGGCTACTGGCACGACCCTGACGGAGTGGTGCAGCGCCATGCCTTTCCCTGGTGGTCGACCTTGCCTTCGACCTACAGCCTGGCCCTGGCGCGCATCTGGCACCTTGCCTTCGCCTGGGTGCTAAGCCTTGCGCTGGCGCTCTACCTTGTCTGGTCGCTGATCAACGGGCATCTGCGCCGCGACATCCACATCACCCGGCGCGAATGGCACTGGCGAGCGCTTTGGCACGACGTCACGGAGCACGCGCGCCTGCGCTTTCCCAAGGGCGAGGCGGCACTGCGCTATTCGGTGCTCCAGAAACTGGCTTATGCCTCGGTGCTCTTCGTCCTGCTTCCGCTGATGATCGCGACGGGCCTTGCCATGTCGCCCGGTACCGATGCCTGGGCGCCGCTTTTGACCGAGGTCTTGGGCGGGCGCCAGAGCGCGCGTTCGGTCCATTTCCTGTGCGCTTTCGGGCTTGTCGGCTTCTTTCTCGTCCATATGGCGATGGTGCTTCTCTCGGGGCCGATCAACCAGGTGCGCGGCATGATAACCGGACGGTTCCGGATAACCGAGGAGGCGGGCGCATGAGCCGCATCGTGCGCCCGCACGCGCCGCTCGTCACCCGGCGCGCGCTCATTCGCGGCGGGGCGCTGGCCGCCGGAGGGCTTGCGCTTTCGGGCTGCGACGGGCTCGTGCGCGACCCCGATGTGACCGGCATACTGGGCAAGGCCGAAGATCTGCACCGCGTCAGCCAGCGTACGCTGGGCGGCGGAGCGCTCGCGCGCGAATACACCCGTCTCGACCTGTCACCGGTGTTCCGTGCCAACGGCAGTCGCAGCGTCGCCGATGCGGCTTACCGCCGCCAGCTCGCGGAGGGCTTCGCGGGCTGGCACTTGCGGGTGGAGGGCCTGGTCGCGCGCCCGCTCGACCTCTCGCTGGCGGCCTTGCGCGACCTGCCCCAGCGCAGCCAGATCACCCGGCACGATTGCGTCGAGGGGTGGAGCGCGATCGGGCAGTGGCAGGGGCCCCAGCTTGGCAGCGTGCTGCGTCTGGCCGGCCTGGCCGATGCGGCGCGCTACATCGTGTTCCACTGCGCGGACCTCTACCACGGACGCCCCTATTACGAATCGATCGATCTTGCCGATGCCTTCCATCCCCAGACGATCCTTGCCTGGCAGATGAACGGTGCCCCGCTTAAGGAGGCGCACGGCGCGCCGCTTCGGCTGCGCGTCGAGCGCCAGCTGGGCTACAAGCAGGCCAAGTTCGTGACGCGCATCGTCGCCGTGTCCTCGCTCGAGGGGATCCACGGGGGCAAGGGCGGGTTCTGGGAGGACCTGGGCGACTACGCCTGGTACGCCGGGATCTGAGGCTGGAGCGGTTTTCGATCAGATTGCATCAGATCGACCGCTCTAGACTACTGTTTTCACGCATTTTCTGAAACGTCAGGTGATCCCACCCGGCTGGAAAGTGCCCTAGAGCTTGCGCAGTGGCACCACGTTGTCGCCGTCGCCATCGGGGGTGGGAGTGAAGGCCGCCAGGGTCTCGGTCACGCGGTCGAGCGCGGTCTGGACGAAGGCGGCCTCGACCAGGTACTCGCGTTCGTCGAGCAGCGAGAGGGCCTGTGTCAGCAAGGCGTGCGCGCGCGCGATCTTGTCGGTTGTCTGATCCATGGTGCGAGCCCTATTAAATTTATGAAATGGCACCGCGGTTCTAAGGTGATTGCCATAGGAATGCACGGATAAACCGGAGGAGGCGCGGTTTTGTGCCGCCAGGATGGGGCGTTCTTGCGTCGAATCGATCGCGATGGGCCGAAAAAACGAACTTCGAGGCCGAATCGAAAGAGGCCCACAAATAGATCCATTTCGGATCTATTTGTGGGCCTCTTTCGATTACTTGGTTCAGACGGCCAGTTTGAGGCGGGCTTCTTCCTCGCGCACGACGCGAGGCTGGTCGGGCCAGATGCCGCGCGTGTCGTAGACCAGCTTGGTGGCGCGTTCGGCGAGTGGAACCACGCGGAATACGTCGTGGTCGACCAGGACGATGAGGATGTCGCAGGTCTCCAGCGCGTCGTCGATGTCGATCTGAAGGACACCGGTTCCGGTGAATTCGATCGGCAGTTCGGCGGCGTAAGGCTCGACCACGTGGATGCGCGCGCCGAACCTGCGGGCAAGGCGGCTGGCGACGAAGCGCGCGGGGCTTTCGCGAAAGTCGTCGATGTTGGCCTTGAAGGCGAGCCCCAGGCACGCGACTTTCGCCTCGGGCTGCGCCTCGATGAGGGCCTCGGCCTTGGCGACGACGTGGTGCATCTTGCGGTCGTTGACGCCGCGCGCGGTGCGGATCAGCGGGGTTTCGTCAGGCGCGCCGTGGACGATGAACCAGGGGTCGACCGCGATGCAGTGGCCGCCCACGCCCGGACCCGGGCTCAGGATGTTGACGCGCGGGTGCCGGTTGGCAAGGCGGATCACCTCCCACACGTCGAGCCCCATCTTGTCCGAGACGATCGAGAGTTCGTTGGCGAAGGCGATGTTGACGTCGCGGTAGGCGTTCTCGACAAGCTTGGTCATTTCGGCCGAACGGGCGTCGGTGGTAACGCATTCGCCGCGCACGAAGCGCTTGTAGAAGGCCAGCGCCTTGCGCGCGCAGCGCGGGGTAATGCCGCCGATCGAGCGGTCGTTGTTGATCAGTTCTTCCAGGATACGGCCGGGCAGGACGCGCTCGGGGCAATAGGCGATCGCGATGTCGGGGGTGTCGTGGGTGAGCCCGGGTACCTTGAGGTCGGGGCGCATCTTGGCGATCATGTCGCGCATCTGCTCGGTGGTGCCGACCGGCGAGGTCGATTCCAGGATCACCACGTCGCCATGCTTGAGGACCGGCGCGATCGTGCGTGCCGCTGCCAGGACGTAGGAAATGTCGGGCGCGTGATCGCCGTCCTCCTTGTGAAAGGGGGTGGGCACCGCGATCACGAAGATATCGGCGGGGGCAACCGTGGTCGAGGCCGAAAGCAGCCCGCGCGCCACGACGCCCTGCACCAGTCCGTCGAGATCGACTTCCTCGATATGAATTTCGCCGCGGTTGATCGTCTCGACGACCTTTTGCGAGACGTCGAGGCCCAGCACCGTGCAGCCCGCGCGCGCGATCACGGCGGCGGTGGGCAGGCCGATGTAGCCAAGGCCGACGACACAGACGCTGGGTTTAGATTCCGATTTCATGGCCAAGCAGCTCCACGATCCGGCGCGCCGCCTCGCCATCCCCGAACGGGTTGTGCGCGCGCGCCATTGCCTCGTACGATTCCGTATCGTCGAGCAAGATTGAAATTTCGGAAACGATGCGCGCGGCATCGGTGCCGACGAGCTTTGCCGTACCCGCGGCGACGCCTTCGGGGCGTTCGGTCGTCTCGCGCATGACGAGCACCGGCTTGCCGAGCGCGGGGGCTTCTTCCTGCACGCCGCCCGAATCGGTAAGCATGATCTCGCATAGCGAAAGCAGCCGGGCGAAGTGCGGGTAGTCGAGCGGTTCGATGAGCGCGACGTTATCGAGCCCGGAGAGCCTGGCGTTCATCACCTTGCGCACGTTGGGGTTGAGGTGGACGGGGAAGATCACGGCGGTATCGGGTCGCTCGGCGATACGGCGGATGGCCGTCGCGATCTGCTCCATGCCTTCGCCGAAGTTCTCGCGGCGGTGGCTGGTCACGCCGACCACCCGCTTGCCGGCGAAGCGCGTCTCGAGCTCGGCCAGCCCGGTGGCAAGCTGGGGGCGGCGTTCGATCTCGCCGGTTACCCAGTGCAGGGCGTCGATCACGGTGTTGCCGGTGACGTGGACGCGTGCAGGCTCGACGTTTTCCTTGAGGAGCGCGGCCTCGGCCGTCGTCGTCGGCGCGAAGTGCAGGCTGGCGAGCGATCCGATGATCTTGCGGTTCACTTCTTCGGGCCAGGGGTGGAAGATGTTGTACGAGCGCAGACCTGCCTCGACATGGTCGACCGGCAGCTTGCGGTAATAGGCCGCGAGGCCACCCGCCATCGCGGTCGCGGTGTCGCCCTGGACCATGACCCGGTCGGGCCTGGCCGCGTCCATCACTTGTCCCAGTCCGGTCAGCAGGCGCGCGGTCAGGGCATCGAGGCTCTGGTCGGGTTGCATCACGTCAAGGTCGTGGTCGGGCACGATCCCGGCGATCTCCAATACCTGGTCGAGCATCTGGCGGTGCTGGGCCGAGACGCAGACCACGCATTCGAACCGCGGATCGGCCTTGAGCGCGTGGATCACCGGGAACAGCTTGATCGCCTCGGGACGGGTGCCGAAGACGACGAGTATACGGGCCGGGCGCGCGGGATCGCTAATGGTCATCTCCGGGTGTCTATCACCCGGAGGTTAACCATGAAATAAGCGATCTGACTTCAGGCGGCGGGCTTGCGCGCGAACCACAAGGTGTGCGGGAAGGCTTCCCCGCTCGGGCGCGAGCCGACGGTGCGCGCCGAGACGATGAAACCGGCCTCTTCCAGCCTTGCGGTAAAGGCAGGGTCGGACCAGGACGACCAGACGGAAAGGATGCCGCCGGGGCGCAGCGCGCGCAGCGCGCGGGCGAGGCCATCGGGCGAATAGAGCCGGTCGTTCTGCCAGCGGGTGAGGCCTTCGGGTCCGTTGTCGACGTCGAGCAGGATCGCGTCGTAGCCCTCGCGCGCGGCGTCGATCAGCACCGCGACGTCGTCCTCGACGAGCATGACGCGCGGGTCGTCCAGGCAACCGTCGGTGAGCTTGGCCATCGGGCCGCGCGCCCAGGCGATGATCTCGGGCACGATCTCGGCGACGAGGACGCCCGCATCGGCAGGCAGCACGCCAAGCGCGGCGCGCAGCGTGAAGCCCATGCCGTAGCCACCAATCAGCATCTGGACCGCGGGGCGGCCGAAAAGCTGGTCGCAGGTCATCACCGCGAGCGCTTCTTCCGAGGCATTGGCCTCGGTGCTCATCAGTTCGGTGTCCTCGAGCAGGATGGTGAAATCCTCGCCGTGCTGGATCAGGCGCATTTCGACGCCTTCGGGCACGTGGGCAACGCCGAGAAGGATGTCGTTGGAGGTGTCGATCGGCTCGAGGGGAAGCGTGGTGGCCATGGAACTGGCTCCGGCTGTGTAAGCAAGAGCACGCGAACGAACGGTCCTCTCGGCCGGGCCCGTGCCTACAAGGATGATGGCCCCGATCGCTTCGGGCATGGGCGAGCTTTCCGGCCAAGGCAAGAGAGCAGGAAGCAGGGCTGCAATTCATTGTGGATTGCCCGCCGGATCAGGCGGCTGCGCCCGGTTTCGCATGCGTACGCCGGGTTTTGCTTGCTCCCCCGCAAAGCTTGGGTAACACGGCGCGCATGGCAATTCTGAGCGACAAGTGGATTCGGCAGCAGGCTCTCGAAAACGGCATGATCGAGCCGTTCGTGGAGAGCCAGCGCCGCGAGGGCTGCATTTCCTACGGGCTTTCGTCCTATGGCTACGACGCGCGCGTGGCGCCCGAGTTCAAGATATTCACCAACGTCGATTCGGCGGTAGTCGATCCCAAGGACTTCGCCAGCAACTCCTTCGTCGATCGCGAGACCGAAGTCTGCGTGATCCCGCCCAATTCCTTCGCGCTCGCGCGTACGGTCGAATATTTCCGCGTGCCCAAGGACGTGCTGGTGATCTGCCTTGGCAAGAGCACGTATGCGCGCTGCGGCATCATCGTGAACGTGACCCCGCTCGAGCCGGGCTGGGAAGGCCACGTCACGCTCGAATTCTCGAACACCACGCCGCTTCCGGCCAAGATCTACGCCAACGAAGGCGCCTGCCAGTTCCTGTTCCTGCAGGGCAACGAGCCGTGCGAGGTCAGCTACGCCGACCGTGCGGGCAAGTACATGGGCCAGCGGGGGGTGACCTTGCCGCGCCTTTGAGCACGTTGCGCCGCCCTATCTGAGGTGCCCCGGGGAACCTTCCCGGGCCCTGGCGGCTTTTCCCGGCGGAGGGTGATCCCTACCGGGAGAATCTGTTTGTCGAAAATTGCAGCCATCATCGGGCGTTTCCTGCTCGCCCTCGTGTTCATCGTCTCGGGCGGCATGAAGTTCGCCGACGTCGCCGGGACGGGCGCGATCATGCAGGCGGCCGGCATGCCCGGCAACCTCGCGGTCCCGGCCGCGACGATCGAGCTGCTGGCGGGGCTGTGTCTTGCCGCCGGCTTCCTCGTGCGGCTGGTGAGCCTCGTCCTCATCGTGTTCACCGCACTCACCATCCTGTTCTTCCACCACCGCATCGACCAGGCGGTGGAAGTGGCCGAAGCGCTCAAGAACCTCGCGCTCATCGGCGGGCTGTTTCTGGCCTTCGCGCACAGTCAGATGTGGGGCAGCTACGCCGCGCTCTCGCGCTCGAGCCGCGAGGCGCACGCCGCGCACCGGGCCGAAGTCGAGCGTTACGAAGCCGAAGTCCAGGCCGCGCGCGAAGAAGCCCGCGCGCAGGCGCTGGCTGAAGGCCGCCCCGCCGAGACGGGCGCGTTCATGCCCGAGGCGCGCGTCTCGACCATGCCGATCGGGGCCACCCACCGGCGCTGGTTCGACTGGTAGGCAAAGCTCTCAGGATTTCTTCGCGGCGCCGTCGTGGTCGGAGCGACCGAAGTCGGGCCGCGAATCGTCCTGGCCTTCCTCGATGATCGAGCGGCGGATCGCGCGGGTGCGGGTGAAGTGGTCGAACAGCGTGTCGCCATCGCCCACCCGGATCGCGCGCTGGAGGGCGGTCAGGTCCTCGGTGAAGCGCTGGAGCATGGTGAGGACCGCCTCCTTGTTCGAGAGGAACACGTCGCGCCACATCGTCGGATCGGAGGCGGCGATGCGGGTGAAGTCGCGGAAGCCACCGGCCGAATACTTGATCACCTCGCCTTGCGTCACGTCCTCGAGGTCCGACGCGGTGCCCACGATCGTGTAGGCGATGAGGTGGGGCAGGTGGCTGGTCACCGCCAGCACCAGGTCGTGGTGCGGGGGCGACATGATCTCGACGTTGGCGCCCAGCGCCTCCCAGAATTCGACGAGCTGGGACAGCTTGACGAGGTCGGTCTGGTCGGGCGGGGTGACGATGCACCAGCGGTTGCGAAAGAGCGTGGCGAAGCCGGCGTCGGGGCCCGAATTTTCGGTGCCCGCGACCGGGTGGGCGGGGATCACGACGTGATCGGGCAGCGCTTCGGCAAGATCGGCGGCGATCCGCTTCTTGGACGAACCCACGTCGCTGACGAGGCAGTCGGCGGGGATCGCGCTGCGCAGCGGAGCGGCAGCCTTGCCCATCGCGCCCGGCGGCACGCAGAAGATCACCAGATCCGCCTCGGCCACCGCGTCCTCGGCGCTCTCGCACACCGTGTGGCACAGGCCGCGTTCGGTGGCGCGGGCGCGCGTTGCGGGATCGAGGTCGTAGCCCGTCACCCGCGCGTCAGGCAGGTAGGCCTGGACGGCGAGACCGATCGAGCCGCCCTGGAGGCCGAGGCCAATGATGGCGATGTGCGCGAAGGTCATCCCGCGGCCTGCGCCATTTCGGCGAGCGCATCGGCCATCGCGTCCATGTCGGCGCGCTTGCCGATCGTGAAGCGCAGCGCCTGCGGCAGGCCTTGCCCGGGCAGCCAGCGCACGATGTAGCCACGTTCGGCCAGGCCCTCGTAGGCGGCCTCGGCCGTGAGCGCGCCGTTGAACAGCACCAGCACGAAATTGGCCTGGCTGGGCAGCGGGCGCAGTCCGTGGTTGCCCAGCGCGTCCAGCTTGGCGACGAAGCGCGCGCGTTCCACCAGGTTGTGCTCGTGGCTGCGGGTCAGGAACTCGGTGTCGCCCAGGGCCGCGAGTGCCATCGCCTGGCCGGTTGCCGAGACGTTGAAGGGGCCGCGGATGCGGTTGAGCGTGGCGATGATCGCGGGCGCGCCGGTGGCCCAGCCGATCCGCTCGCCGGCGAGGCCGAAGATCTTCGAAAAGGTACGCGTAACGAGCACGTTCGCGTGGCTCGCGGCGAGCGCGAAGGCGCCGTCCTCGTCCTCGGCCGGCACGTATTCGCCGTAGGCCTGGTCGATCACCAGCAGCACGTCGGAAGGGAGCGCGGCGTGGAGGCGCGCGATTTCGCCCTTGGGCAGGTAGGAGCCGGTGGGGTTGTTGGGGTTGGCGAGGAAGACGACGCGGGTCTTCGCGCTCACCAGCGCCAGCAGCGCGTCGACGTCGGTGCCGTAGTCCGCATCGGGCGCGACCACCGGGGTCGCCCCGCAGCGCCTTGCGGCGATGTCGTAGACCGCGAAGCCGTAGCGCACGTAGATGACTTCGTCACCGACCCCGGCATAGCCCTGCGCGGCGAGGTTGAGCAATTCGTCCGAGCCGGTGCCCATCACCACGCGCGCGGGATCGAGGGCGTGGCGCGCGGCGATCGCTTCGCGCAGCGCCTTGCTGTCGGGATCGGGATAGAGCGCGGGCGCCTGCGCGTCGCCACGTGCGGCGAGGGCCGTGGCGCTGGTGCCGAGCGGGTTCTCGTTCGCGGAAAGCTTGATCAGCGGCTTGCCGTCCGCACCGGCCGACTTGCCCGGCACATAGGCGTGGATCGCCTCGATCCAGGGCTTGGGGGCAGGGGCGGGCTTGGACGTCGTGGGTTCGCTCATAGTGGGCGCGCCTTTACCGCAGGCGGCGCGTGATTGCACCTGTCATTTCGAGGCGGGCGCCCGGCGGGCTCGGACGGGAATTGCGTTTGCGACCGCGCGCTTGCGATCCCCCGCGCCACTTCGGACTCGCGCCTGCGGGTCGAGACTACTAAAGGGCGGCCTGGCGGGTGCGCCGTCCGGGGCGGTGTCTTTCCCCTAGTGCAGGAATTTCACGATGTTCGAGCTCAGTGACGACCCCCAGCGCCTCGACGTGGCGCGCATCCACGGCTGGCTCGCCGCGAGCTACTGGACGCCGGGCATCGTGCGCGAAAAGGTCGAGCGCCAGATTGCCGGCTCGCATTGCCTGGGCGCCTACGATCCGGCCGGCGGCGCGCAGATCGGCTTTGCACGCGTCATCAGCGACCGCGCCAGCTTTGCCTGGCTCGCCGACGTCTGGGTCGACGAACCCGCGCGCGGGCAGGGCCTGGGCCGGGCAATGGTGCAGTGGTTCCTCGATCATCCCGATTACGCCGAAGTGCGCCGCTTCGCGCTTGCCACTTTCGACGCGCATGGCGTCTATGCCGCGCTCGGCTTCACCGCGCCCAGCCGCCCCGACCGCCTGATGGAACGGCTCTCGCCCGCGATGCAGCAGATGCTCGCCGACACGCCTTGAAGCGGGGCGCATCCACGCGCGCGCGGTTCGACCCGCGTGGATGCCGGCCGGCCGAGTTATCCACCTCATTCCCGGAGCATGCGCGCCGATTGCGGCTGGACGCCCTAGGTGCACTTGGGCAAGGATGGGGCGCATCATGTGGCATATCTTCCAGTTTCCGCTCTGCCCGTTCAGTCGCAAGGTCCGCCTTCTCATGGCCGAGAAGGGGATCGCCTACGAACTCCAGACCACGCGGCCCTGGGATGGCGAAGATCGCCTGTTCCAGATGAACCCGGCCGGGCGCACGCCCGTCGTGCGCGAGACCGAGAAGAACATCGTGCTCGCCGACAGCCGCGCGATCTGCGAATATTTCGAGGAGACCGTCGAGCGCAGCGCGCTGATCAGTGGCACCAGCCAACAGCGCGCCGAGATCCGCCGCCTGATCGCGATGTTCGACGAGAGCTTCTTCCACGATGTCTCCGGCCCGCTGCTCCATGAGAAGATGAAGAAGCGGCTGGTGCTGCGCCAGTCGCCCGACGCGCGCATCCTGCGCGATGCCATGCGCCTTGCGCACGACTATCTCGACTATATCGATTACCTGATCGACAACCGCCCCTGGCTGGCGGGCGCGACGATGACGCTCGCCGATCTCGCCGCCGCAGCGCAGATTTCGGTGGCGGACTACCTCGGTGGTCTCGACTGGTCGAGCCACGAGCAGGCGCGCGGCTGGTACCTCGTGATGAAGTCGCGGCCCAGCTTCCGGCCCTTGCTCAGCGAGCGGATGGAAGTGATCCAACCGCCCAGCCACTACGGCGAAGTCGACATCTGAAGCCGACGCAAAAAAGGGGGCTCGCGGCCCCCTTTTTCATGTCCGATGCCCGCTGGGGCGCGGCGTCAGGCCGCGCTGGGGTGCTTTGCACCGAAGCGGCCGTGCTTGCGGAACTGGGTCATCCAGCGCTCGAGGAACAGGCCCATCGGACGCGCCGAAACGCCCAGGTCGGCGAGGCCCGGCGCCGCACCGCTCGCCACGCTGCCCGCCTTGAGCAGTGCGAGCTGGTCCTTGCTGATCGGCGTGCCGGGCAAGGCGGCGATGAGGCCGGCCATCGCGTCCGACAGCTCGAGGAAACTTTCCTTGCGGTTTTCGGCCCGGGCGATGCGTACGAACAGGCCGCGCATCGTCACCACTTCTGGCCCGGCGAGTTCGAAGGTCTTCCCACCACAGCTCGCGGGGTTGCCAGCCGCATTGGCGATCGCCGCGGCGACGTCGTCGACGAAGACCGGCTGGAGCTTGGCCTCGGGCGCGAAGAGCGGAACCAGGGGCAGCGAGCTCATGAGCTTGCCGAACATCATCAGGAACTGGTCGTCGGGGCCGAAGATCACCGCGGGACGCACGATCGTCGCGGTGGGGAAGGCGGCCAGCGCGGCGGCCTCGCCTTCGGCCTTGGTGCGCGCGTAAGCGACACGCGAGGTGGCGTCGGCGCCAATCGCCGAGACGTGCACGAAGGCGGCCGCGCCGGCGGCCTTGGCGGCGGCGGCGATCGCGCCCACGCCTTCGCCCTGCACCGCGTCGAGCTTGCCGGTGAAGGCCCCCACGAGGTTCACGACGGCGTCCGAACCGGCCAGAACGCGCGCCAACGATTCGGTCTTGGTCACGTCGCAACGGGCGTACTGGACCGTGCCGAGTTCACCCAGCGCCTTGACCATATAGGCTTTTTCCGGATTACGGCTGGCAACGCGCACGCGCGCGCCGCGCTCGAGCAGCTCCTGCGCCAAGTGCCTGCCCACGAAGCCGCTGCCACCCAGGATGGTGACGATCTTGCCGTAAAGCGAATCGGTGGGGGTCATGCTCATCTGCGTACAATCCTCAGGGCCTGGTGCCGGGCGGAGCGACGAGTCCCGCACTGCAGCACGTCGCCAAAGCCCCTGCCACAAGCTCTCGATATCGGCAACCGGGCAGTTGCGCCAGACTCCCGGGCCCTTGCTTCGGCCGGCGAGAGGCTGCGTGGGCCGCGCAAATTCGCAAGGACGTACAGAAAAATGCATTGCGCCGACAAAGCGCTGTTGACACGAATCGCGAGGCCACTTAGAGGCGCCCTCCTACCCAACGAGGGCAGCACTTTGGCTCCTTCGTTCCGTGCCCAGATGGCGGAATTGGTAGACGCACCGTCTTCAGGTGGCGGCGCTGGTAACGGCGTGGAGGTTCGAGTCCTCTTCTGGGCACCAACACTTCTCAACACATTGAGAACGCTAGGGAAACCGACCAAGGTCGGGGCCCCAGGCGTGCGTGTTGCGTTTCCCTGCTAAGGTTTGATGCCGAGAATCAGCGTAGGGCGGGCGGCTACCCTTGTGCACCCTCGGAAAAGGCCGGCGCGGCCGTCAAGGGCGGCTGAAACGCCTCGAAGTCCACGACCCGAGCCAGAATTTCCCAGCAGATCGCCGTCCGCCGAAAGGCGCTTCATGTGCTCTGATAAACCGAAAAGCCCCGCCTGCCGCATCGCGCATGTCCGCTGCACAGCGGCAGTGCATTATCTTAAGGCTTGCCTGGCGAGAGGTAGGGGGAGGTGCCCAGTTGCTGTCGAGCAGCGTGATCGACATTGAGAGTGACAGGCCATGCCCCGGGGCCACATCGGCTTTTGGCCGCAGGGTGGCATGGGTCTTGGATCTGGCGGCAGTCCTCCAGTCCCATCGGGTTCGACGGAGGACGCCAGGCCGCAGCTGCCCGCGTGCTTCGTTTCTGGCGCCGTCGCGGGTCGAGCTCTAGCGTTCGCCGCGTTCCTTGCGCTCGGAATAGCGGTCGACCAGCTGGGCCGTGTGGGGACGCAGCAGGACGGTGAAGCGGACCAGTTCCTCCATCACGTCGACGATGCGGTCATAGTAGCTGGAAGGCTTCATCCGGCCCGCCTCGTCGAACTCGTCATAGGCCTTGGCGACCGACGACTGGTTGGGAATGGTGAACATGCGCATCCAGCGACCGAGAATGCGCAAGGTGTTCACGCTGTTGAAGGACTGGGAGCCGGCGCTCACCTGCATGACCGCCAGGGCACGTCCCTGGGTCGGGCGCAGGCCCTTGATGGCCAGCGGCAGGTGATCGATCTGGGTCTTCATGATCCCGGTGATCTGGCCGTGCCGCTCGGGGCTGCACCAGACCTGCGCCTCGGACCACAACGAATGTTCGCGCAATTCGTGCACGGCGGGATGGTCGTCGTTCTCGATCCGGTCGGGAAGGGGAAGCTGCGAGGGGTCGAAGATGCGTGTCTCGCAGCCGAAGAACCGGAGGAGACGTGCCGCCTCTTCGATCGCGAGGCGCGAGTAGGAGCGTTCGCGCAGCGACCCGTAGAGCAGGAGGATACGCGGTGGCGGATCGAGCTCGCCAAGGCCGAGCGCGGGGCGGGCAAGAACGTATTCCGCCCGCAGGGCCGGTAGCGTGTCGGCGTCGGGAAGCGGGCGAAGGTAACGATGCTCGGGCATGGTGGGGGCGTTACTCCGGTGGAAGCGTGGAGGGAAACCAGCGTCGCCCGAAGCGGAACGCCACGCCGACCAGCAGGATCAGGACCGGCACTTCGACCAGCGGGCCGATGACCGCGGCGAAGGCGACCGGCGAGCCGAGCCCGAAGGCGGCGATCGCCACCGCGATGGCGAGCTCGAAGTTGTTGCCGGCCGCCGTGAAGGCCACGGCGGTCGTGCGCGGATAGTCGCTTTCGACAAGCTTGCCCATGGCGAAACTGATCGAGAACTGGATCACGAAGTAGATCGTCAGGGGGATCGCGATGCGCACTGCATCGCCGGGCAGGGCGAGGATCTCGTTGCCCTTCAGGCTGAACATGGCGATGATCGTGAACAGCAGCGCCACCAGCGTTACGGGGCCGATGCTGGGCAGGAAGCGGCTTTCGTACCAGTCCGCGCCTTTGGTCCGCACGAGCGTCCTGCGCGTGAGGAAGCCTGCGACGAAGGGAATGCCGAGGTAGATCAGCACCGCTTGTGCGATGGTCCAGAAACGCACGTCGACGACGCTGCCTTCGAGCCCGAACACGGGCGGCAGCACCGTGAGGAAGAACCAGGCGTAGACGCTGAAGAACACGATCTGGAAGATCGAGTTGAACGCGACAAGCGCGGCGACGTACTGGTTGTCGCCTTTCGCGAGCTGGTTCCACACGATCACCATCGCGATGCAGCGGGCGAGGCCGATCAGGATCAGGCCGGTCATGTATTCCGGCGTGTCGGAGAGGAACAGCACGGCGAGCGCGAACATCAGCACCGGCCCGATCAACCAGTTCTGGATCAGCGAGATGACGAGGATGCGCCGGTCGTCGAGGATATGCGGCAGTTCCTCGTAGCGCACCCGCGCCAGCGGCGGATACATCATGAGCACGAGGCCGATCGCGATGGGAACGTTGGTGGTCCCCCAGGCGAGGCTGCCGATCGCGGCGGGCAGGCCGGGAATGGCCGAACCCAGACCGATCCCGAGCGCCATGGCGAGGAAGATCCACAAGGTCAGATAGCGATCGAGGAAAGAGAGGCGCGCGCGGGTGGCCGGTGCAGTCATTTCGTCGCTCCGGACGGTAGGGGCTGGCGATTGCGTGGCATGTCGTGACCTGTTCAACAGCAGGGCGCGAGCTCGGCGACGAGCGGCCCGCACAACTCGGCGCGACCCTGGCAGCAGTCGTTGGCGAGGAACAGCATGAGCCCCTTGAGCGCGTCGATGTTGGCCCGCTGGATCTGGTGGCGGCCACGCCGTTCGGAAAGGACCAGTTCCGATTTCACCATCACGGCAAGCTGCGAGGAAAAGGTGCTCTGGCTCAGTCCCGAGGCCTCGACGAGCGCGCCGGTCGCAAGCCCTTCGGGTTCGTGGCGCACGAGCTGGCGAAAGGCCTCGAGCCGGGTGGGATGGCTCAGCGCGGCGAGAAGCGAGAGGGCTGTTTCGGAATCCATGTATCGAAAATATTCGATGCATCTGGCAGGGTCAAGAACGCACCGAGAAACTGCGATGCAATCATCACGGCGTGATGGCGCGGTCGTTGCGGCGTGGCCTCAGGTCGCGGGCTCGACGGCCTGTGCGGTTTGGCCGATGAGGTCGTTGCAGAAGGCCTGGGTCGCCGGTGAGGGATTGCACGAGCGCACGAGCAGGAGTTCGCTTTCGAAGGCGACGTCCATCGAACGGAAGACCAGCGTGTCGAGGTTCAGGCGGCTAAGCGGGGCGGTCAGCAACGAGACCCCGAAACCCGCCGCGGTGAGGCCGAGCAGGGCAGCCAGGCTGCTTGCCTCGACCGAGATATGGGGGTGGAAACCGGCGGCCTCGCAGTGCGCGACGAGGTGTTCGTTGAAGCCCGCGCCGTTGATCGAGCCGTACATGATCAGCGCCTCGCCGCGCAGGTCCGCCAGCGTGGGGTTCGCCGCTTGCAGCGCCAGCGGGTGGTCGCGCCGCATGGCGAGGGCCATGCCGTCGCGTTGCAGGCAGGTTGCGTGAAAGCCGGTGGGCAGTTCGAGCGTTTCAAAGACGCGCACGATGCCGATGTCGATCTCGCCCCGGTCGAGCCGCACGAGCTGTTCGTTGCGGGGGATGTCGTCAAGCTGCAGCGCGACGAGCGGATTGCGGCGGCGGAATTCGGCAAGCCGGTCCATCACGTGGGGCACGAAGGCGACCGAAGTCGAGAACCCGATCCTGAGGCGCCCGGTTTCGCCACGCCCGGCCCGGCGCGCGGTCTGCAGCGCATAGTCGGCCTGGCGCAAGGTGGCCTGGGCTTCGGGCAGGAACAGCGCACCCGCCTCGGTCAGGCGCACGCGGCGGCTGGTGCGGTCGAACAGCCGCACCCCCATCTCTTCTTCCATTGCGCGGATCTGCTGGCTGAGTGGCGGTTGCGAGATGCCCAGGCGCTTGGCCGCGCGCCCGAAATGCATCTCCTCGGCCACGCACACGAAATAGCGCAAGTGCCGCAGTTCCATCGCGGTTGGATCCTTTGATATGAAAAAGCAATCAATGATGCCTTTTTATATATTGGACATACCGCCACGGCCTTGGCAAGGGCTCACGCGAGGTTTCGTGAGCCGGTGTCCTTGCCTTGTGTGTGGGGCAGATGTCCGGTCGGCATGGGCGTTCGTCCCTTCGGCGGTACCTTGAGGCCCTTCGCGCGCGCCGGCTTTCCCCCGCTGGCGCGTGGCCCCCACGAGAACCATAACCGGAGAGGCACTCGAGCCCGTGCCCGTGCGCGAGCACGGAGCGCAAACGGAGAAGTTGATGATCGGAATTGTGAAGGTCGCGCTGCATCGGCCTTTGACCTTCATTGTCATGGCGATCCTGATCGCGCTGGCCGGTATCCTGGCCGCGGTGCGCACGCCGGTCGACATCTTCCCGGATATCAAGATCCCGGTGATCGCGGTGGCCTGGACCTATTCCGGTCTTCCGCCGCAGGACATGTCCGACCGCATGGTCACGCCCTTCGAGCGCGTGCTGACCACCACTGTCAACGACATCGAGCACATCGAGAGCCAGTCCTACCAGGGCATGGGCGTGGTGAAGATCTACTTCCAGCCCAATGCCGACATCCGTACCGCGACGGCGCAGGTGACCTCGATTTCGCAGACCGTGCTCAAGCAGATGCCGCCGGGTGTGAACCCGCCGCTGATCCTCAACTATTCGGCCTCCACGGTCCCCATTCTCCAGCTCGCGCTCTCCGGCCAGGGCCTGTCCGAGCAGCAGCTCTTCGACATCGGCCAGAACCAGGTGCGTACGCGTCTCGTCACCGTTCCCGGCCTCGCCATGCCCTATCCCTCGGGTGGCAAGCAGCGCCAGGTGCAGATCGACCTCGACCCCCAGGCGCTGCAGGCGCGCGGCCTCTCCGCGCAGGACGTGGGCAACGCCATCGCCGCGCAGAACCAGATCAACCCGGCCGGCTTCGTACGCATCGGTGCCACCGAGTACTCGGTGCGCCTCAACAACGCGCCCGGCTCGATCGAGGCGCTCAACGCCATTCCCGTCAAGGTCGTCAACGGGGCGACGATCTACATGCGCGACGTCGCCTATGTGCGCGATGGCAGCGCGCAGCAGCAGAACGTCGTCCACGTCGAAGGCGGCCGCTCGGTGTTGCTGACGGTGCTCAAGAACGGCGCGGCCTCGACGCTCGCCGTCGTCAACGGGGTCAAGGCGGCGCTGCCTGCGATCCAGGCGAGCCTGCCCTCAAGCCTCAAGGTGCTCCAGGTCGGTGACCAGTCGATGTTCGTGAAGGCGGCCGTCAGCGGCGTGATCCACGAAGGCGCGATCGCGGCCACGCTGACCTCGCTGATGATCCTCTTGTTCCTGGGGTCGTGGCGCTCGACGGTGATCATCGCGCTTTCGATCCCGCTCGCGATCCTTGCCGCCATCGCCGCGCTCGCGGCCTTCGGCCAGACGCTCAACGTGATGACGCTGGGCGGCCTTGCGCTCGCGGTCGGCATCCTCGTCGACGATGCCACGGTGACGATCGAGAACATCAACTGGCACCTCGAGCAGGGCAAGGGCGTTATTCAGGCGATCCTGGATGGCGCGGCGCAGATCGTGACCCCAGCCTTCGTCTCGCTGCTGTGCATCTGCATCGTCTTCGTGCCGATGTTCTTCCTGCCGGGCGTCGCGGGCTACCTGTTCGTGCCGATGGCGCTTTCGGTGGTCTTCGCGATGATCGCCTCCTTCGTACTGTCGCGCACGCTCGTGCCGACGCTGGCGATGTATCTGCTGAAGCCCCACACGCCCGAGGGCGAGAACATCCACAACGCCGGGCAGCCCGGCTCGCACAACCCGCTGGTGCGCTTCCAGCGCGGCTTCGAGGCGCGCTTCGAGAAAGTGCGCGCGGGCTACCTTGGGCTCCTGCGGCGTGCCCTGATTGCGCGCAAGCCGTTCATGCTGGGCTTCATGGGCGTGGTGATCGTCTCGTTCGGCCTGCTCCCGTTCCTGGGGCAGAACTTCTTCCCCTCGGTCGATTCGGGGCAGATCTCGATGCACATCCGCCTGCCGGTGGGCACGCGCATCGAGGCTTCGGCGGCGCATTTCGAGGAGGTCGCCAAGGTCGTGCGGCAGGTCATCCCGGCCGACGAGCTCGAATCGGTGACCGACAACATCGGCCTGCCGATCAGCTCGATCAACACCGTCTACAACAATTCGGGCACGATCGGCCCGCAGGACGGCGACATGCTCATCGCGCTCAAGGAAGGCCATGCGCCGACCGACGAATACGTGGCGAAGCTGCGCAAGGAGCTTCCCGAACGTTTCCCGGGCGATACCTATTCGTTCCTGCCCGCCGACATCACCAGCCAGATCCTGAACTTCGGGTCGCCTTCGCCGATCGACGTGCAGGTCAGCGGCAAGGACGTCGCGGCCTCGCGCGAATACGCGCATAAGCTGATCAAGAAGCTCCATGAAATCCCGGGCCTGGCCGACATTCGCAGCCAGCAGCCCGCCCACGCGCCGCAGATCGACGTCGACGTCGACCGTTCGCGCATCGGCCAGTACGGGCTCAGCGAGAAGGACGTGACGACCAGCCTCGCCAGTTCGCTGGCGGGTACCGCGCAGACCGCGCCGGTCTATTTCGTCAACCCGGACAACGGGGTGTCCTATCCGGTCGTCGCGCAGGCCCCGCAGTACCGGGTGGGATCGATGAACCAGCTGTCGGACCTGCCCGTGACGGGCAGTTCCGGGAATTCGACCCAGCCGCTTGGCGCGCTGGCGCAAGTGACCCGCTCGAACACGGTGCCGGTGGTCTCGCACTACAACATCCAGCCGGTGGTCGACATCTACGGCACCACGCAAGGGCGTGACCTGGGCGCGGTGGCGGGCGACGTGGCGAAGGCGATCGCGCAGCTCAAGGACCAGGAGCCCAAGGGCGCCAAGGTCACCATCCGCGGCCAGTACGAGACGATGAACACCGCCTTCGCCGGGCTCGGCTTCGGCCTGCTCGGCGCGGTTTTCCTGATCTACCTGCTGATCGTGGTGAACTTCCAGAGCTGGCTCGACCCCTTCGTCATCATCACCGCATTGCCCGCTGCGCTTGCCGGGATCGTGTGGATGCTGTTCACCACCAACACCACGCTCTCGGTTCCCGCACTGACGGGCGCGATCATGTGCATGGGCGTGGCGACCGCCAACTCGATCCTCGTCGTCAGCTTCGCGCGCGAAAAGCTCGCCGAGACCGGCGATGCCTTCCAGGCCGCGATGGAGGCAGGCCTCGTGCGCTTCCGCCCGGTGCTGATGACCGCGCTTGCGATGATCATCGGCATGGCGCCGATGGCGCTGGGCCTGGGCGAGGGGGGCGAGCAGAACGCCCCGCTCGGCCGCGCGGTCGTCGGCGGCCTGATCTGCGCCACCATTGCCACCCTCTTCTTCGTTCCCACCGTCTTCAGCTATGTTCACCGCCGCCGCAGCGAAAGCCGCGACGCGTCCGACACCCGCTCCATGGAGCCGCAGCCCAGCCATGCATGACACTCAGCTTCCCGAAAACGCCGGCCCCGACAGCCGGACCCTCAAGAAAGTGGGGATCGCCGCCGCGGTGCTGGCCATCGCCGTCGTGGCGACGGGCCTCGTCACCCGCTCGATGGCGACGCAGGAACTCGACGCCGTGGCCAGTGCGGCGGCCCTTCCCAAGGTGAGCGTCGTGACACCTGCCCTTGCCACCGGTGGTGACGGGCTGGTTCTTCCCGGCACCGTGCAGGCCTACAACAGCGCCGCGATCTACGCGCGTACCAACGGCTACGTGCGCAGCTGGCAGGCCGATATCGGCGACCGCGTGGGCGCGGGCCAGACGCTGGCCACGCTCGACGCGCCCGATCTCGACCAGCAGCTCGCCCAGGCCAAGGCCGACTACCAGACCGCACTCGCCAACCAGAAGCTGGCGGTGAGCACCTCGAAGCGCTGGCAGGACATGCTCGCCAAGGACGCGGTCTCGCAGCAGGAAGCCGACGAGAAGGCGGGCGACCTCGCCGCCAAGACCGCACTTGCCAACGCCGCGCTCGCCAACTTGCGCCAGATCCAGGCGCAGCACGGCTTCACGCGCCTTTCCGCGCCCTTCGCGGGCATCGTCACCAGCCGTTCGGCGCAGATCGGCGCGCTCGTGGTTGCGGGCAACGCCGCCGCGCAGCCCTTGTTCACCGTCTCGGACGTCCACCGCATGCGCATCTACGTGCGGGTGCCGCAGGTCTATTCCTCGCAGATCCACCCCGGCCTCGCCGCGACGCTGACGCTGCCCGAATTCGCCGGACGCACGTTCCAGGCCGAAACCGTGCGCAGCGCCAACGCGGTCGACCCGCAGTCGGGCGCGGTGCTGGTCGAACTCCAGGCCGCCAATCCCGACGGCGCGCTCAAGGCCGGAGCCTATGCCCACGTCTCCTTCGCGGTGGCGGACGGCACCGGCAACGCGCTTCGCCTGCCGGGCAGCGCGATCCACTTCGGTTCCGAAGGTCCCACCGTGGCGGTCGTCGACACGGCTGGGCGCGTGACCATGAAGGGCGTCACGATCGCGCGCGACGAAGGCAAGACCGTGCTGGTTTCCTCGGGCGTGGGCAAGGCCGACCGGATCATCGATTCGCCGCCCGATTCGATCGCGACGGGCGACAAGGTCTCGGTCGTTCCCGCCAAGAAGCCGGCCGGGAAGGGTGCCAAGCCCGATGCCTGAGGCTCCGGTTCGAAGCTCGATGGCGCGCTGGCTGCTGGGTGCGGCCGGAGCCGGCCTGATGGTCGCCACCGGCGCCTGCTCGATGGCGCCTGACTACCACGCGCCCGAAACCGCCAGCGTGCCGGCCTTCAAGGAAGTCGCTGGCTGGAGCCCGGCGCACCCGGCCGATGCCGCCGCGCGCGGGCCCTGGTGGCAGAGCTATGGCGACCCCGTGCTCGACGATCTCGAGGCCAGGGCCGAGGCCGCGAGCCCCACGCTCGCCGCCGCGCTCGCGCGCTACGACAGCGCCCGCGCCGCCGCGCGCGAGGCCGGGGCGGACTTGCTGCCCACCGCGTCGGTGAACGGCTCGGCCGCGCGGGACCGGGTCTCGGCCGGGCGCCCGCTCTCGACCGGCCGGGCGGTGACCTATGACGACTATATCGTGGGCGGTTCGCTGTCGTACGAGGTCGACTTGTGGGGCCGGGTCCGCAACTCGGCGCGCGCCAGTGCGGCCGAGGCGGACGCGAGCAAGGCCGATCTCGCCTCGGCGCGGCTGAGCCTCCAGGCCTCGGTTGCCGATGCCTATTTCCGCCTGCGCGGGCTCGACGCTGAGGCCCGGCTGCTGGCGCAGTCGGTGGATGCGTTCGCACGTGCCTACGAGCTGACGAAGACCCGCCACGAGGGTGGAATCGCTTCGGGGATCGACGTCAACCGGGCGCACACCGTGCTCGCCAACGCGCAGGCGCTGGTGGCCGAGAACGCCAACCAGCGCGCGGCGACCGAGCACGAGCTGGCCGCGCTGACCGGTGCCGTCGCTTCGCAGTTCACGCTCGCCTCGACCGCCGACACGGCGCTGCCGACGCCCTTCGTGGCGGCGGTGGGCACGCCGTCGACGCTGCTCGAGCGGCGTCCCGACGTGGCCGCGGCCGAGCGCCGGGTCTTTGCCGCCAACGCCGAGATCGGCGTCGCGCGCGCGGCCTTTTTCCCGTCGCTGACACTGGGCGCGAGCGGTGGCTGGCGTACCACGCACGGCGACATCTTCTCGGCGCCCAACACCTTCTGGGGGCTGGGTCCGCTGTCTTCGGTGCTCACGCTGTTCGACGGCGGGAAACGCAAGGCGCAAGTGCGCATGGCCCGCGCGGACTACGAGGCGATCGCGGCGAATTACCGCCAGACCGTGCTCACCGCCTTCCGCGAGGTCGAGGACGCCATCGCCGCGCAGCGCCAACTCGCGGCGCAGGGGGCGGCCCAGAAGGAAGCGGCCGACGCGGCCGGCCGGACGAGCGAGATCGCCATGTCGCGCTACCGCGACGGGGCCTCGGACTACCTCGAGGTCGTCACCGCGCAGACCGACGCGCTTTCCGCCAAGCGGGCCTACATCCTGGTCGAGACCCAGCGCATGCAGGCCAGCGTCGCACTGGTGCGCGCGCTCGGCGGCACCGGTTCGGCCTGAATCCGTTTAGCGCGAGGCGGACGGCGGTCCGCCTCGCGGACTACTGCTTGCGCACCAGTGGCCCGCCCACCTTGTAGGCCAGCGCCTCGAGGATGATGCCGTTGTTGTTGGCGCTGAGCGAGTTGATCCGCCCGCCGCCTTCGAGCACGCCCTCGTAGATTCCGCGCTCGGGATCGAATTCGCCCGCGACGGCATCGAACAGCTTGTCCGTATAGGGCGTGGGCCAGAGCACCCACATCCCGATCGCCGCCTTGAGCGCGACCGCACTCGCGCCGGTGATTGGCTGTCCGCGCGCGTCGATCGTCGCCCAGGGGGTGCCGTCGGCATAGACCGTGTCGTAGGCGAAGTAGGGCGAGGTGGCGAGCTGGTGTTCGGTACGCGCGGTCAGGATCCCGGTCTGCTGCGCGCGGCGTTCCTGCGCGAGGTAGATGTGCCAGGCCTGCGCGGCGCGCCAGCCATCGGTGAACTCGAAGGCGTTCGAGCGGTTGTCGTTGGCCGCGTCCCAGCCGAACTCGATCCCGTCGAGCATGGCGCTTTCGGTGACGACGTGGTTGCTCGCCCCGTGGCTCTTCACCGTGCGCTGGTCATGCGCGATGGTGACGCCCTGCACTTGCGCCGTCGCGTAAGGCTCGGGCGCGGCGGCCTTCTTCGCCTCCTGCCCCCAGAGCGCGAAGCCCTTGGCCGAATATTCCTCGTAGCCCAGGCGCCCTTCCTGCAAGTAGACGACCTTGCCCTTGCTGAAGGCAGTGCCATAGAGTTCCCCGCCGCGCACCAGGCCGGCGATCTTCCAGTAGCGCACCAGGTCCTGCACCGCGGGCGCGAGCTCGGGGTAGCGCCCTTCGACGATTTTCATCCAGACCAGCGCGCGGCCCATGTCGAGTGCCGAGCAGCCGATCTCCTTGGGGCTGTTCGAATAGTCGGTGCGCTGGAGCGTCGCGGTGTTGAAGGCCTTGTTCGGGCACAGGTTCTGGAACAGCGGGATCTTGCGCAGCGAGGCGAGGATGGCCGAAAGCCGGCCTTGCGCCTCGGCGTGTTCGGCAAGTCCGAGCTGGTCCGCCGCGACGATCCCGCCGATCACTGCGGCGGTGTCCCACAAGGTCGAGGAGGGATAGTTCTCGGCCGCGTTGACGAGGCCGGTCGCACCTTGCGTGTTGCGTTTGATGTAGGACCAGGCCGCGGCGGCCAGCGCCGTCTCGCGTTCGCTCAGCGGTCCGTTGCGCCCGGGATGACGCGCTGCCGCATCGCGCGGGGCGACCCAGCGCGCGCCCTCGACGATCGGGCTGTCCTCGGCGGGGGGCAGGGTGGGGCCTCCCGGCGTGGCCGCGAAGGGCACGGGCGGCGGCGTGGGGGCCGCGGCCGGTGCCGGTTGCGGCGCTGCGGACGCGGAAGCGGTCGCGCCGGTCCGGGGCGTGCCCAGCGCCTCGCCCTTCAGGATCGGCCCTTGCGCCTTGTAGAGCAGCGTCTCGAGGATGATGCCGTTGTTGTTGGCGGTGAAGGCGGGGATTCGCTCGCCATTGCTCTCGAGCAGGCCCTCGTAGAAGCCCTTTTCGGGATCGAAGGCCGAGCGAACGTGGGCGAACAGGGCGTCGGTATAGGGGGTGTCCCAAAGCGCCCAGAGGCCAAGCGCGCCTTTCAGCGAGACCGAGGCGTACTGGGGATAGCTCTCACCGGTGTCGGTGATCGTGGCCCAGGGCACGCCGTCGCTGAACACGGTGTCGTAGACGAAGTAGGGCGCGCCCGCGAGCTGGTGCTCGGTGCGCGCGGTGAAGATGCCGGTGCGCGCGTAGCGCTCTTCCTGCGCCTGGTAGACGCGCTGGGCCGAGCGTGCGATCCAGCCGTTGGTGAAGGTGAAGGGGCCGCTGGTGGCGTCACCCGGAAGGTCCCAGCCCATCTCGATCCCGTCGAGCGCGTAGCTTTCGGTGACGACGTAGTTGTGCGCGCCGAACAGCTTGGGGTCGCGCGCATCGTAGGGCAGCTTGACGCCGTAGAGGGAGACGAGGCCGTAAGGCGCCGCCGCCGCCGCCTTGGCGGTGTCGTAGCCCCACAGGCGAAAGGCACTGGCGGCATACTCCTCGTAGCCCAGGCGCCCCTCCTGGAGGAACTGGATCTGCCCCTTGTCGTCGAGCGCGGTGCCGTAAAGCTCACCGGCGCGCACCAGGCTCGGCACGTTCCAGTGCGCGACGGCAGCCCCGACGGCGGGGGCAAGGTCGGGATAGCGCTGCTCGAGAATGCGCATCCACAGCAGCAGGCGCCCGACGTCGAGCGCCGAGCAGCCGATCTCGCCCGGCTCGTTGGTATAGGTCACGCGCTGCGCGGTCTGCGTGTTGTAGGCCTTGTTCGGGCAGGTCTGGCGGAACAGTTCGATGCGCGCGAGCGTGGCGAGGATCGCGGAGAGGCGGCCTTGGGCCTCGTCCGGTCCGATCACGCCGAGCTGGTTGGCCGAGACGATGGCGGCGATCGAGCTGCCGATGTCCCACAAGGTGGTGGAGGGGAAGGCGTCGACCGCATTGACGAGGCCGGTCGCGCCTTGCGTGTTGTTCTGGAAATAGCGCCAGGCGGTGCGCGCCATGGCCAGCTCGTCCTCGCTGAGCGGTCCGCTACGGCCCGGGTGGGCCTGTGCGGCGGACTTGGGGGTGAGCGAGAAGGTCCCGGCCACGACCGGATCGGAGGCGGTTTCCGCCTGCGCCGGGGCGATCGTGCCCAGCGTCAGGAAAATGGCGAGGAGACGCAGCAGCACGCGAGAAGGGGACATCTCAGTGGGCCCCGACCTTCGCCTTGGCCCCGGCTTTCGCTTTGTCTTGCGCCTCGCGCACGGCGAGCGTGCGCAGCAGCGCCTCGGCTTCCTTTGGGCCGAGTGCCGGGGCGGGCGCGGTCTCGGCCCCGAGCCGCGCGGCGATCTGCTCGAGCTCGGGGGTGCGCTGTTCGGCCGGGATCTGCGCCCAGGCATAAGCGGCGGCCCGCTGCGTCGCAGGATCGAGCGCCGAATGCCCGAAGGTGCGCAGCGCCAGCGTGCCTGGCTCGTTCGCCTCGATCGAGGCGATCAGCGCGCTGGCGGTGATCAGTCCGGCGACGATGACGAGGTGGCTGCGGGCCTTCACGAGGTTGGCGGCAAAGGACATCATTCGCTCTCCCAATCGGGCTTCCAGAACGCGGCGCGTACCATGATCGCCATCGCCGCGATATTGTTGAGACCCCAGAAGCCGTTCGCGATCAGGCCGCCGAGGCTGTAGGTGGGGTTGGCCAGGGCCACTTGCAGGCCCGCCCAGGCGAGCCCGGCCAAAGTGGCCAGCGCCAGCGCGAGCTGGGGCCAGACGAGGTGCACGAAATTGCCCGCCTGGCGCTCCTTGGGGGTGACCGGGAACTTGATCTGCTTGCCCCGCACCACCGCCCAGAGCGCGCGCAGGTTGAGCGGGAACGAGGCCAGGTAGGTGACTTTGCCCTTGTAGCCCGAGACGCCCCAGGTGCCGACCATGAAGGCCAGCTCGTTGAACACCAGGAACGGCAACGCGTGCGCGAAGAAATCGCTGGTATAGGCGCTGACCGGTGCGACGCCGAAGAACAAATAGATGAGCGGCGCCACCAGGAACACCAGGTTCCACACCGCGCCAAGGTACGACCAGAAAGTGGTCAGGTACATCAGGCGCTGGGGCAGGGTGAGGCCGGGCTTGGTCACCGGGTTGTCGTTGAAGAAGATGTCGAGGCTGCCGCCGGCGTACTTGAAGCGCTGGATCGTCCAGGTCAGCAAGTCCTGGGGCGAGAGCATCTTCGATTCCACCTCGGGGTGCAGCACCGACTTCCAGCGGCGTTCGGTGTCGCGATGGAGCACGATCGAGGTGTAGATGTCTTCCGAGACGTGGAACTTGTAGGGGGTCAGTTCCTCGGCCTGGGCGGCCTGCCAGCGCGCGAGTGCGAGCGCGGCCGGATCGGACTTGCGGCCCCGGATGCGGTCGAGCAGCGAACGCTTCTCCGCGCTCGCCCCGGCGATGCTCTGGGCATAGGCGCGAAGCGCCACGAACATCACCGCCTCGCGCCGGTGGAGCGAGGCCGCGCCGCAGCAGAACGCCGCGTTGGCGCGGTTGCGACGGCGCTGGATGACGTCGTAGAACATCGCAGGGTCGTTGACGAAGGGGTCCTCGCCGACGCGGATCTCGCCGAAGATGCGCTCGATCCCGCGGGCGAGCAGGCGTCCGGGGGCTCCCGCCGCCGCGCCCCAGGTCTCGGTGAGGGTGCGTCCCTCGGGCAAGTCGTAAAACCACTGCGGGGTCTGCACGAAGGCGACGTCGGGATCGCGAAAGTAGCCCAGCGTGCGTTCGAGCAGGGTCGGGAAGGGGCGCGTGTCGGCGTCGCAGATGACGATGAAGTCGCCGCTCGTCTGCTCCATCGCGTTGCGCAAGTTGCCCGCCTTGAAGCCGACGTTGTTGGTGCGGCTGATGTAATTGACGCCTTCCTCGTCCGCGACCGCGCGCATCGTCGCGCGCCGTCCGTCGTCGAGGACGTGGACGGTGAGGGTCAGCGGATGGGGGTAGCGCATCGCCTTGGCGTCGCGAATCGAGAGCCGGACAAGCTCCTCGTCCTCGTTGTAGGTGGCAATGAAGATGTCCACGCTGAGCGGGCGGGTGTCCTCGGCGCTATCAGTACAGTCGCCGATCGTGGCTGGCGGCGGGCGCCTTTCGTAATCGTTTGTAGACCAGAGATTATATGTAAAAAGCACCAGGCCAACAAAGGCGAGGCTTTCGGCAAGTACTAGGGGTAGGGAAAACCACAGCGCATCATAATTGAGCGAGTGCATCCAGCGCCACCACAAGTACCAAATGCCTAAGATCAAATTTATCGTCGCCAAATACTGCCACGATACTTCATTGAATGCAGACTTGGGTAGCGGTTCGGGAGGGCGACGACCTTCGAACCGTTCAAAGTAAAATGTCATTAACCCTACCTATGACATCTTGAGTGCGTCTAAACTGTGGAGACACCTTGCGGGCGACGCAAGATTTAATAGGGTGGGAAGATGATTATTTACAGGGCCTTGAAGTGGCCCCTTGTGTCGGCTTGTGCGCTTGGCGTCGGGAGCATCGCTTCCGGCGGACCTCTGGCTGCGCAAGAGGCGTCCCCGCCCGTCGCGGCGCAGGACGGTGTCCTGGGAGGCGACGTCCAGGCCAGCGTGGAGGGCGATCCGGTGGTGCGCGGCGCCGAGAGTTCGTTCGCGTTTCCGCTCGACGACCTCTACGCGCGCAAGCACGACAGCGAGGCGCGCGAGATGCTCGACGGCCTAACCGTCACGCCCGGCTTCTACATGCCGTTCAGCTCGCGCTCGGTGGGGCAGGGCGCCAATGGCGTCGCCACCTCGACCAGCCCGGTCGCGCGGCTGGACCTGCGGTATCAGCCGGTCGGCTACTGGTTCGCCCAGATCGCGCTCAATCGCTATCTCGACAGCTCGCGACGGCAGGATTGGGACCCGGACTTCACCTATAGCTTCGGCTACGACGACTGGCACCCCTACACCTTCAGCCTGGTCTATTCGAACTACACCAACAACCGCTTCGATCCCGCGCCGGGCGAGCCGGTCACCCGGCTCGATTACGGGACGGTGGCCTTTGGCTACAAGGCCCCGCTGCCGCGTGCGCTGGCCGAGCCGCTGCTCCTCGACGACACGCTTTCGATCGACTGCCGGGCCAACCTCAACGTCACCCCGCGCTACGATCGCAACGACGGCGGGGTGGGGCACTGGAAGAACAATGTCTCGCTGGGCTGCCGCTATCCCTTTACCCGGCGGCTCTACATCGATTTCACCGCCTATGCCTGGGGTCACGGCCAGCAACCGTGGGATCCGGACTTCACTTATGGTTTCGGGCTTTTCGACTACCGCTCGAACCATGTATCCCTGCAATACGCCAACTATTCGGGCAATCGCTTCCCCTGGCGCACGGCGCGCGAGGGCACGGGGCGGTTCCGCAACGGCGGATTGCTGCTTTCCTGGAGCCACGCGTTTTGAGCCCACTTGCCACTCGCCGCGCTAGCCTCACCCGGTTGGGAGCGCTTGGATTTGCCGGGACCGCGCTGGCCACGCTCGGCGGCTGCGGCACCGTGGTGCGCGCGCTGCGCGAGGAAACCCGCGGCATGGCCTCGCCCGGCCCCAGCGACCGGCGCCGGGCCGAGACCGCCTGGCGCTATTTTCGCAGCACCCGCAATGGCGCGACCGGCCTTTGCGAGGCGGTCGCCGGCGCCGGTTTCGCTTCGGCCACCAGCATCGCCGACCAGATCGCGGCGGGCCTTTGTGCCTATCGTCTGGGCGTGGTGTCGCGGGTCGATTTCGACGCAGCCATGAGCGCGCTGCTCGCCTTCCTCGCGCGTGCACCGTTGGCCGGAGGCGCACTGCCGGGTCGCTTCTATGCGGTGGCGACGGGCGCGCTGATCGATCCGCCGGCGGCCTCGGGCGATCCGGGCTGGTCGGGCATCCAGCTCGGACGGCTGCTGCTGTGGCTGCGCGCGCTGACCGACCGTTTCGAACAGTACCGCGTGCCGGTCGCCACGATCGTCGCGCGCTGGCGGATTTGCGATGCGCTCGACGACGAAGGCCGGATCTGCGAAGGCCTGCCCGGCAATCCGCAAGGGCTCGCCCGCCAGCCCGAGATTGGCGCGGGCTATGCGATCTACGCCGAGCAGGGCTACCGCGCCTGGGGGCTCTCGCCCGCGCGCACGGTGCCGCTTGCCAGCGATTTCGCGGTTACCGTCGAAGGCCAGGACTTCGCGATTGGCGGTCTGGGTTCGAAGCGTCCGCCGCTTCAGATCATGCCCTATGCGCTGCTCGGGCTGGAGCTTGGCTGGAAGGGCGTTTCGGGCAGCGATCTCTCGGCCGAGAAGGCGCTCCTTGCGCGCATGTTCGACGTCCAGGACCGCCGCCGGGCGCGGACCGGCATCCTGACCGCGCGCGCCGATTTCAAGCGCACCAGCGCGCCCTATGCGCTGATCGGCGGCATCGTCGCGGGCGGCACGCCCTGGGGCACGGTGGGTGAGGACGGCACCGCCTTCCCCGAATTCGGCCTGCTGGCGACCAAGGCGAGCTTCGCGATGTGGGCGCTGGGCGCGCCTGGCGCCAAGGAGACCATGGCTGCCACCGATACGCTGTTCGACGGCGGAGGCGGATGGCTGGAAGGGCGCTATGAGACGAGCGGAGCGCAGGAGTGGACGCGCAGCGCGGCGACCAACGCCGTGGTGCTCGAGGCGCTGCTCTACCGCGAGCTCGGTCCGGTGATCGACAAGGCCGAGCCGGCTGCGCTGACCCCCGACGGCACGGCCGGCTTCGCCTGCCCGCAGGCGCGATGAAAGTCCGCACCTTCACGGTTCCCGGCGAGGCCGGGGGGGAGGCGGGGGAGGAAGCCCGGCGCCTCGCGATCGTGGACAGCTTTCCCGTGCTGCACGAGCCCGTCTCGCTTGACGTGCAGTCGCTCGTGGCCGAGACCGCCGAGATTTTCGAGGTTCCGATAACGCTCATCTCGATCGTCACTCGCGACGAGCAGTGCTTTGCCGCGAGCCGCGGCCTCGACGTGCCTTCCACCCCGCGATCGATCTCGTTTTGCGGGCACGCGGTGGCGGCCGGAGCGACGCTGGTGGTCGAGGATGCCCTCGAGGATCCGCGCTTCGCGGGCAACCCCCTGGTGATCGGGCCGCCGCATATCCGCTTCTACGCGGGCGCGCCGCTGTTCGCGGCCGAGGGCCTCGCGATCGGGACCTTGTGCGTGATCGACACCGCGCGTCGCCGTTTTTCGGTGGACGACATCGCGCGCCTCGAACTCCAGGCTTCGCGGGTCATGCGCCGTCTCGAAGCGGCGCGAAAGGCGCATCCGTGAGCCGCGTGCGCAGCCGGGCGGTGCACGCCGTGGCGTGCTTCGTCATGCTGCTGGCGCTGGCGAGCGCGATCGGGCTGCTGCGCGCCGGGCATCCGATGCTCGCGCTGGGGCTGGGCATGACCCTGGCCTCGCTGGCGATCATGGTCTGGCAGGTCGAGGCGCGTGCGAGTTTCGCCTCCGAGGCGCGGGCCAACGCGGCGCTGCTGCGCGCCACGCTCGACAACGTCGATCACGGCATTGCCCTGATCGATGCCGAGGGTGGCTTGCTGGCCTGGAACGCCCGGCTCGCCTCGTTGCTGGGCGTCATTCCCGAGCCGGGCATGCCGATCCACGCGATGATCGAACAGGCGCCCGGCTGGGCGGGCGAGCTCGAGGAAGTGCGCGCGGTGCGCAGCCGCAACCCGCTTCGTCTCGAGCGCGCGCTCCCGCTCAGCGAACGCTTCGTCGAAGTGCGCGGTGCGCCCGTAGAGGACGGCCTATACGCGCTGACGTATACCGACATCACCGAAAGGCGCGCGCAGGAGCGCCTGACCAGCGATTTCATCTCCAGCGTCAGCCACGAATTGCGCACGCCGCTGACTTCGATCCGCGGCGCGCTGGGGCTGATGCAGGCGGCCGGGGAGGAACTGCCGCCGCGTGTCGCCAGCCTCGCCGCGCTTGCCGGTCGCAACGCCGAGCGCCTGCTCACGCTCGTCAACGACCTGCTCGACGTCGAGAAGATCGAGAGTGGACGGCTCGATTTCGATTTTGCGCCGGTCGACCTTAACGCGATCGCGCTTGAGGCGGCGGAGGTGAACGCCGCCTACGCCCAGCGGCGCGGGGTGACCCTGACGCTGGGACGCGAGGTTCGCCCGGTGATGGTCCGTGCCGATGCCGGACGCCTCCAGCAGGTCATGGCCAATCTCATTTCCAATGCGGCCAAGTTCTCGCCGCAGGGCGGGATCGTGACGATCACCGTGGAACTGCGCCTGGGCGAGGCGCTGATAACGGTGCACGACCACGGCGAGGGCGTGCCCGAAGCCTTCCGTTCGCGCATCTTCGGCAAGTTCGCGCAGGCGGCGAGCGGCGACCAGCGCCAGACCGGGGGTAGCGGCCTGGGCCTCAACATTTCGCGCGCGATCGTCGAGCGTCACGGCGGCACGATCGGCTTCACCAGCGAGCCGGGCAACACCAGCTTTCGCGTCGTCCTGCCGATCATGGCGGCGGCCAGCCAGGCCGCCTGAGTCCTCGCCGGTGGCTTCAGCCGCCCTTGGTGAGCACGAGCCGATTGACGCCGTCCCGGCTTTCGTAGGCCACTTCGTCGGTGCAGCCGTGAATGATCGCGGCGCCGCGCCCGCTTGTGGCGTGCCCCTCGGGCAGCGCGGTGTTCGCGAAGAACGCGGGGGGAACCGGTGAGCCGGTGTCGGTCAGGGTCAGGTGCACCCGCCCACTCTCGATGGCGATGGCGAGGGTGATCGAGCCCGCGTCCTGGCCGACGTAACCGTGTTCGACGATGTTGTTGGCCGCCTCGACGAGCGCCAGTTCGAGCTCGAACAAGGCCATGTCGTCGATGCCGGCCCGGGAGCAGGCCTGGCGCAAGTGCTCGGCCAGCGCGCGCACCGAGGCGAGGTCGGCGGGTACGACCAACTCGCCGGGCGGCGTCGGCTCGTGCCTTGCGTCAGGCGAGGATGGCACGGGCCTCGTCCTCGCTGTCGCACAGCCGAAACAGCGAATCGAGGCGGGTCAGCTCGAACAGTCGGCGCACGCCCGGCGCCGCGCCGACAACCGCGACGCGCCCGCCCGGCCCCATGCGCTTGAGCATCGAGACCAGCACGCCGAGCCCGGTGCTGTCGATGAAGCCGACCGGGGTCAGGTCGAGCAGGATCCGGTCGGGCTGGTCGACCAGCAGGGGATCGAGCGTGGCGCGAAACGGCGCGGCGGCCATGGCGTCGAGGCGCGGCTGCTCGACCGTGATCGTGAGCGGGGAGGCTGGGGCGGTCATTGCGGTCCTTTCAGGGGGGCATTCTCGATAGCGATGAGGGAGAGGTCATCGTCGTTTCCGGCGCGCCCGCAAAAGCGGGCGAGTTCGGCCTCGATGGCCTCGACCGATGCCGGGAGCGACAGCGCCCGGCCGGCCTCGACCCCGGTGCACAGGCGCTCGAGGCCGAATTCCTCGCCAGCGGTTCCGGTGCTCTCGGTGACCCCGTCCGAATAGAGGACGAGCCGCGATCCCACCGGGAAATCGAAGCGTACCGGCTCGTAGGGCGTGTCCGGGAACCAGCCGACCGGCATCGCCCGGCCGCCGGTGAGGACCTCGGTCCGGTCCGGCCGGGCAAGAACGGGCGGGGGATGTCCGGCGCAGATCAGCCAGCCTTCCTCCCACTCGGGCAGCAGCAGGCAGGCCGCGATGGTCGCGTAGTCCTCGTCGCCGCGCTCGCAGACTTCGGCGTTGAGCAGGCCGAGCGCCTCGGACAGCTCTTCGGGCGTCTTGGGGCGCAGCTGGTTGAGGCGGTGATGAAGGTGAAAGGAATCGAGCGCGGCCGGGACGCCGTGCCCCTTCACGTCGATGAGGAACAGCAGCACGCCGCCCTCGCGCAGCGGCGCCGCACCGATCGTGTCGCCGCCCAGTTCGGCGGTCGGGCGGTAGATCAGCGCCAAGTCGAGAGTGCCCATAGTGCCCGGCTCGGGCAGCAGGCGACGTTGCAGGCTGTGCGCGGCCTCGAGGTCGGCGCGCACGTGCTGGAGCGCTTCGCGGGTGCGCTGGTGCGCGCTCGCGAGCATGTTGTTGCGGCGCTCGAGCTTGCGGTGGAGCAGCCGGTTGCGCCGTGCGGTCTCGACCGCGAACTCGAGCTTGATCGCCTCGACCGGCTTTTCGATGAAGTCGTCGACGCCGGCCTCGACCGCGCTGCGCATCGCCTGGGCATCGCCGCGGGCGGTCATCATCAGGATGTGCAGGTAGCCTTCGCGACGGCGCGCGGCGCGCGCACGGCGGACCAGCTCCATGCCGTCGATCCCGGGCATCTGCCAGTCGGTGACGACCATGTCGAAATGGGCCTCGGCCAGGCGCGCAAGCCCGTGGCCGCCGTCACAGGCGGTCTCGACCGAGCAGCCGAAGCCTTCGAGCTGTATGGCCAGCACTTCGGCCATGAGCTCGTCGTCGTCCACGACAAGCACCTTGAGGCGCGAGGAAGGCCGGTTCGGGGAGGGGGGTGCCATCAACGTGATCCGCAATCTGCTTGCCCACGCTTGTAGGGGCCAAGCGTAAACATTTGCAAACCTGCTTGCGATAAGCAACGTGGAGCTACCTATAAGGTTTGTAGGCTGCGAGCCGTTCGCGGCTTCATTCCGAAATTTCAAGAATCTGGCAAGGTCGCTGATGGAAGAAGCCCGAGGTATTCGTACACGTATCAAGGTCGAGAACTGGCGGCGGCGCATCGCGATCGGCGGTGTCGCGCTGGCGCTGCTGGTCATGGCCGGGATCGGCACGCTGCTCTCGAGCGAGGCGCGGCTCTCCGAGGAACTGCGTGTCGAGGAGCTCGCCGCGCAGGATCGCCGGGCGCTGATCCAGTCGGTTCTGTCCGCGCACCAGGACATCGAGACCGGCTCGCGCGGCTACGTGATCACAGGCAAGGAAACGTTTCTCGAGCCTTACCACAGGGCCTTTGCCGACCTTGGCCGCATCGAGCCGGCCTTGCGCCGCGCCTTCCTCGATTCGGGGCAGGAACGCGGGCTGGTCGAGAGCATTTCCGAGCTTTCGCGCCAGAAGCGCCTGTTCGCGCAAGCGACCATCGACGCGCGCCGCGCGAATGACGAGGCGCGGGCCGACGCGATGATCTCGGCGGGCAACGGCAAGCGGCTGATGGACGGCATTCGCGCTAATATCGCCGATCTCGAGCGCCTCCAGTCGGCCGATCTTGCCGAGGCGACAGCGCGCGCGACCCAGGCGCTCGACACGCAGCACACCATGAGCATCACCCTGCTGGTCGTGCTCGCGATTTTGCTCATGGTGGCCTGGATAGCGCTACAGAGCACCAGCGCGAGCCGCGACAAGGTGCTGATCTCGCTCCAGGACCTCTCCTCGCGTCGCAAGGCGATCCTCGAGGGGGCGATGGACGGGATCATCATGATCAATCCCAGCGGCAGCATGGAAAGCGTCAATCCGGCGGTCGAGCGCATGTTCGGCTACGAAGCCACGCAGCTCGAGCGGCGCGACATGGGCATGCTCTTCGCCAACAGTCCGGCAGTGGGGCGCGTGGCGCAAGCGCTCAAGGGCCTCGATCTGCCCGACGATGGGCCTGGCAAATCGCAAGTCTACGAGGCGATCCGCCGCGATGGCTCGGTCTTTCCGATCGAGGTCTCGATCTCGCGCACCCAGCTCAGCGAAGGCGAGCGCTACGTCGCGGTGCTGCGCGACGTCACCGAGCGCCAGCGCATCGAGCAGATGAAGTCCGAATTCGTCTCAACCGTGAGCCACGAACTGCGCACCCCGTTGACCTCGATCGCCGGCTCGCTGGGCCTGCTGCGGGCCAGCGCCAAGGGCATGGACGAGCGCGCCGGCCGGTTGGTCGAGATCGCGCACGGCAATGCCAATCGCCTCGTGCGCCTGATCAACGACATCCTCGACATCGAGAAGATGGAAGCCGGGCGCATGCCCTTCACGATGCGCCTGATCGATCTCGACGCGGCGATCGGCAACGCCATGGAGGCGATCGACAGCTACGCGAGCGAATACGGCGTGAGGGTCGAACGCGCCAAGGGCAGCGCTCCGGGGCCGGCGATGGTGTCGGCCGACCAGGATCGCCTCGGTCAGGTCTTCGATAACCTGCTTTCGAACGCGATCAAGTTCTCCCCGCGCGGCGCCGCGGTCACGCTCGGGATCGAAACCCTTACCGATGGAAGCCAGACGATCGGTTACCTCGTCTCGGTCACCGACCGGGGGCCGGGCATTCCCGAGGAGTTCCAGAGCCGGGTCTTCACGAAGTTCGCGCAGGCCGATTCGTCCGACACCCGCCAGCGCGGCGGCACCGGCCTTGGCCTCAGCATCGTGCGCGAGATCGTGCGCCGGCTCGACGGCGAGGTCGACTTTGTCACCCAGCCCGGCGAGGGGACGACCTTCCGCGTGCGGCTCCCGGCCGCCAATGCCCCCAAGGCCGATCTCACGCGGGCGTCGTCCTCGCCGACCCTGCTGGTCTGCGGCAACGGCGCGGCGACGACGTTCACCGGAGCCTTGCGCAGCGCGGGCTATGGCGTGCGGCTGGTGCACGACCTCGAGGCGGTCAAGGAAATCGCCCGCCACGAACGCTTTGACGGTGTGGTCGTCGACATGGGGCTGCCCGATGGCGGCGGCATTGCGATGATCCGGGCGGTCCGCGAGACTTCGGTCAACGCCCGCACCCAGATCCTCGCCATCGGCGCGCAGCCGGGCGAAAGCGAACTCGACGGGGATGCGGCGGTCGTGCTCGACTGGCTGCGCAAGCCGGTCGACGTGGGCCGGTTGATCAGCAGCGTGACCGCCGCCGCCGACGGGCAGGGCGGGGCCTTGCCCTCGGTCCTGCACGTCGAGGACGACCCCGACGTGGTCAAGGTGATCGACGCGGCGCTCGAAGGGCGGGCGGTGGTCATTTCCGCGAATTCGCTCGAAGCCGCGCGGCGCGCCTTGGCCGAGCACCGCTTTGACCTTGCCGTGCTTGATCTCGAGCTGGCCGACGGCAATGGAACTTCGCTGTTGCCCGACCTTACCAGCGCGGGCAACGGGCCGGTGCCGGTCGTGATCTTTTCCGCCCAGGACGCCGATCCCGAAGTGGCGGACCGTGTCGAAGCTTATCTCACCAAGGCCAGGACCCCGATCAGCGACCTCGTCGCGACCGTCGAGGCCCTGGTCGCCAAGCCCCGCCAGCAGGAGCCGATTTCATGAACATGCGCGTGCTGTACGTCGACGACGAGCCGGATTTGCGCGAAGTCGCGGTCATGTCGCTTGAACTCGATCCCGACCTGGAGGTGCGCGCCTGCGGGTCTGGCGCTGAGGCGCTGGTCCTGCTCGAGAGCTGGGAGCCCGATCTCATCCTGCTCGACCTGATGATGCCCCAGATGGACGGTCCCTCGACCCATCGGGCGATCGTCGAGCGTTTCGGGGACCGCTTCCCGATCGTCTATTTCACGGCGCGGGCCGAGGAAAAGGAAAAGGAGCGGCTGATCGGCCTGGGGGCGCTCGGCGTGATCGCCAAGCCCTTCGACCCGATGAACCTCGCCTCGCAGGTGCGCGCGCATGTCGAACGGGCCTGAGGGTGTCGACCGCCTTGCGGCGGTGCGCGCGCGTTTCCTGGTGCGCCTCGCCGAGGAGCGCGCGGCGCTGGCCTCGGGGGCGCTTTCGGGCGAGGATACGATCATGCTGGTCCACCGCATGGCGGGGCTTGCCGGTACGCTCGGGGCCGACGAGGTCTGCAGCAAGGCGCAGGCCTATGAGCGCGGCCTGCTCGACGCGGACGGGGACGCCGGGGCTCGTGCGCGCAGTCACGCCGAGCTGATCGCGGCCATCGACGGTTATCTCAAGGCCTGAACCGCCCGCGCGGGGACGGGCTCAGCGCCCCCGGCGGAGCTCGACGAGTTCGTAGGACGCCGCGATCATGCCCCAGTCCATGCGGATGAACAGCGCCTCGGGCCCGTGTACCCACAAGTCCGCAGGCTCCCATTCGGGATGCCAGCGCAGCGCGTAGCGCGAGGTGGCGAACGTGCCGGCGGGAACCGTCACGGTCTCCTTGCCGCAATAGGCAACGTCGATCGCGGTGGGCATGGCGTGGAGCCCTTCGTCGCCATTGGCCGAGACCGAATTGGCAATCCCGTGAACGGTGCAGTAGGTGCCCACCGCGTCGGTTCCGCGCGCGAGGGCAACCAAGGCGTCGCCCACCAGCGGATGGAGGCCGAGGTAGGGCGTGCCGCCGGCAACGGGCTTGCGCTGCGAGAGGCGACCCAGCGCGGCGATCTCGCCTTCGCATTCCACCCCGTCCTCGTCGCACAGGAACAACGTCGTGCCCGCGCGTTCCTCGTGGCGCATCACCCGGCAGAAGGCGTCGCGCGGGCGCCCATCGGGGGCGAGCAACATCGAGACGTCGCGGGTGAGGCCGAACTCGTCCATTTCGCACAGCGCGCGCAGCGTGCGCCCACCTGCGCCATGGTCGATCATCTCGAACCATTCGCGCCCGGTTTCCACACCCTTGCTGAGGTACCGGATGCGTCCGGAAACGAATTCACCCACGTCGGCTTCTCCTTGGCTCTTCGCTGATCTGGCGCCGAGGATGGCACAGGTGCCTGCGTGGTGCGCGGCGTGATGCGCGCGCTATCCGAAAGGCGAAAGGGACGGGCGATCAGCCCAGTTCGTGGGCGAGCCAGTCGCTCGCCTGTGCGATCGCCGTCTCGGCCAGCGAGGACATCGCGACGGCTTCCAGGAAGCTGTGCGTCGCACCTTCGTAGACGCGCGTTTCGACACGGGTGCCTGCCTCTTCCAGCTTTCGCGCCATCGCGAGGTTCTCGTCGAGCAGGACGTCGCATCTCGCCACGCATAGCCAGGCCGGGGGCAGGCCGGAGAGGTCGGCGAGCATGGGAATGGCGAGCGGATCGCGGCTGGGCGCAGGGCCGAGATAGGTGTCCCAGAACGCGGCCATCTCGGGTGCGGTCAGCATGTAGCGCTCGCCATCGCCATAGCGCGCGTAGCTCGGGCGCTGGGCGCGGTCGAAGGCGCCGTAGTTGAGCAGCAGTGCGCGCGGCAGGACCTTGCCGGCATCGCGGCGCATCAACGTCGCGGACAGGGTCAGGTTGGCGCCCGCACTGTCGCCGCCAATCGCGAGGCGCGCCGGATCGAGACCATGCGCGGGGCCCTCGGCGTCGAGCCAGTCGAGAACCGCGGCGACGTCTTCGAGCGCGGCGGGGAAGGGGTGTTCGGGCGCGAGGCGGTAGTCGACCCCGAGCACCGCCACTCCCGCGCGTGCGGCGTATTCGCGCATCAGCCGGTCGTGCGTGTCGATCGAGAACAGCGACCAACCCCCACCGTGGAGGTAGACCAGCACCGGCAGCGCCGGATCGGCACTGGGCCGGTGAATGCGCACGCGGATGGCATCGGGGCCGATCCGCAGGTCTTCGCTGGCGTGCATGACCGGCCCGCCGCTGCGCCAGGGCTCGCGCTGGCGCTCGCAGATGGCGCGCAACTCCACGACATCGATCCCCGGACCCGCGCCCAACCTGCGCGAGGCGGCGAACATGCGCGAAAGCCAGTCGCGCACTTCGGGATCGACGTCGTCGTCGGGAAATACGGGTTGGGTCATCGGCAAAGCGGGTCCTTGCTGGCAGCACACGCGGAGCGAATCCGACCGGGCCGGCCGGCCTCGCTCCGCGTGCGCAGGGATCGATCAGAAGTCGGCGGAGACCGACGCCTTGAAGGTACGCGGCTGGCCCTGCAGGACGGCCGAGGAGAAGCTGTCGAAGGCCGAGGCCCAGTAGGCCTTGTCGGCGATGTTATCGACGTTGAAGCGCAAGGTGACCGGCACCTCGCCCGCCGCGAAGACATAGCGCGCGCCGGCGTTGAAGATCGTCCAGCTCGGCAGCTTCAGCGTGTTGGCGGCGTCCACCCACTGCTCGCCGGTGTAGGTCACGCGGCCGGTGAGAGTGAAGCCGGGGAGCGGGGTGTCCCATTCCAGATTGGCGTTCGCGGTCCAGTCGGGCACGCCCTTGGGGGTGGTCCCGGCCAGCGCGTCGGTCGAATCGCGCAGCGTGGTGTCGACGTGGCTGACGCCCGAAATCAGGCGCAGGCCCGGCACGATCTCGCCGTTCAAGGTGAATTCCACGCCCTGGTTTCGCTGCGTGCCGTTGATCGCGTAGACCAGCGTGTCGGCGTCGGTGTAACCGTAGGGCTTGTCGATCTGGTACCAGGCGAGGCTCGCGAACATCGGCCCGACCTTGACCTTGCCGCCTACCTCGTACTGGGTCGAGACATAGGGCGGGAACACGTCGCCGTAATTGGTTGCGCCGAAGCCCGCGGTCGGGCCCTGCTGGAGCGATTCGATGCGGTTGGCGTAGAGCGAGAGCCCGTCCACCGGCTTGACCACGACACCGATCACGGGCGTGATCTTGTCGAGTTCCTGCGATCCGGTGAAGGCGCCGCCATAGGCCGAATAGCTCTTCGTCTCCAGCTTTTGCAGGCGCAGGCCGCCGGTTACGAGGATGCGCTCGTCCCACAGGCCCACGGTGTCCGAGGCGAAGGCCGAGAACGTGGAGATCTTCGAGATCGGGTAGGGATCGTCGAGATCGCCGCCCACCAGCAGCGAGGCAGGCAGGTCGATCTGCTCGACATCGTAGTAGTTGGCCGGCACGCCGGCATAACTGGTGTCGGTGCCGTAGCGGAAATCGTAGGCGTTGCGGTTGACCTGCCAGCTGGCGTTGGCGCCGAACACGATTTCCTGCGTCACCTCGCTGCCCAGCTTGACGCGCGCGCCGGTCTCGACCGCTTCGTTGTTGTCGGTGCGCGGCACGTAGAGCGCGGTCAGGTGGCCATCGCCGGTCTCGGCGTCATCGAGGCGGAAACCGCCATAGATGCCTTGCTCGGAGCCATCGCGTGCGCCCGCCTTGAACCATACGGTCGCGTTGGGGGCGAAGTCGTATTCCGCGTTGAAAACGCCGAACAGGTCGCGCAGGTCGGTGTAGGTGTAGTCTTGCGCGAAGTTGTAGCTCGACGAGGGAATCTCGGGCAGTTCGCTGGTGTAGAGCGTCAGCTTGGGGCGCAAGTGGTCGACGCGCATCTTCTGGTAGGCGACATCGAGGCTCAGGCGCACGGGGCCCGAGTTCCAGTCGAGCCCGACACCCAGGACCTGCGTCTTGCGGTCCTCGCGGTCGATGCCGGTCTGGCCATCCTGGTAGTTGCCGTTGATGCGCACGCCGAAGTCGCCGAAACGGCGCGCGACGTCGAAACTGCCGCCAAAGTGCGAATCCGAGGTGTAGCCCAGGGTTACGCGGTTGAGGTCTTCGTTGCCCGCGTGCTTGAGGAGCAGGTTGACGCTGCCGCCAAGACCCGAGCCGCCGGGCGCCGCGCCGTTGAGGAAGGCCGAAGACCCGTTGAGCACCTGCACCTGTTCGAACAGCTCGGGCGCGATCAGCTGGCGCGGGGTGATGCCGTAGAGGCCGTTGAGGCCGACGTCGTCGCCGTAGAGCTCGAAGCCGCGGATCACGAAGCTCTCGGCCGCGTTGCCGTAGCCGTAGGTGGTGCGCACCGTGGGGTCGTTCTCGAGCACTTCGCCGAGCGAACGGGGCTGCTGGTTGAGGATCAGCGTCTCGTCGAAGCTGCGCAGGTTGAAGGGCAGGTCTTCGGCCGCCTTGGTCCCCAACACGCCCGCCGAGCCGCCGTTCTCGACATGGGTGGCGTTCTCGCGCTGGGCGGTGACGACGATGTCCTGCGCGCTCTTCGTCTCTTGCGCAAAGGCTGGCGCGGCGCCGAACGCAAGAATGGCGGCGAGCCCGATCCGGCTGGCGTCGCCAAGCTGGCCCAGCGTGCGCGTGGAAGTGGTCGGCATGGTTTGATCCCTCATCTGGGCACCCCCTGTGGTGCAAACGGCTGCAGCGCCGGGTGTCTCCCCCCGGAGTCCCGTCATGGCACGCAGACTGGACAAGCACTAGTCCATGCGAAACATCCAGTTTGCGACGTTCTGGGGGGCCAAGTGCCTCTCGTTCGGCGGGGCGCCCGTCGACCCGGTGCCCTCCGGACCGGCCGGTCGGGGCATATCGCCTGCGTTCAAGCGGGAGCTATCCGTGCACGGCGGCCGCGAGCGTGGCGATGGCCCGGCGCGCCTCGCTCGCATCGAGGCTGGCGAAGCCGAGACGAAGGCCCTTCTGCGCGCTTTCGCGGCTCATGAAGGAGCGGTGGCTGGCAAAGCGCAAGCCCGCCGCACGCGCGCGCTCCTCGATCGCGTCGAGGTCACCAGCGAAGCGGACCCAGAAGGCGAGACCGCCATCGGGCAGGGTGAACTGCGCCGCGCCGGCCAGTTCCTCCTCGAGCAGCGCGGCAAAGGCGCTGCGACGTTCGGCGTAGACCCGCCAGGCCTTGCGCGCGTGGCGGCGCACCTCGCCGCTCTCGATGAGGTCGGCGCAGGTCTCCTCGGTCACGGTGTTGCCCATGCCGTCGGTCAGCGAGACGCGGTGCGCAATCGCGGCGATCACCGGCTCGGGCGCGGCGAGATAGCCGATGCGCAGCGCGGGCAGGAGCAGCTTGGACATCGAGCCGAGATAGATCACCTGTCCCGGCGCGTAACCGGCCATGGGCAAGAGCGGCTGCGACTGGAAGTGGAACTCGTGGTCGTAGTCGTCCTCGATGATGGCGACGCCGAACTGACGCGCGACGTCGAGCACCTGGAGGCGACGTTCGGGGCGCAGCGCGACCGTTGTCGGGAACTGGTGGTGCGGCGTGAGGAACACCGCGCGCACCGCATGGCGCCGGCACGCGGCAACCATTTCGGCGACGTCGATCCCTTCCTCGTCGAGCCCGACCGGGATCACCACCCCGCCGAGGGCACGGATCGCGGCGACGGCAGGTTCGTAAGTCAGTTCCTCGACGATCACCGCGTCGCCCGGGCGGATCAGCACCTGCAGCGCGAGGAACAGGCCGTTCTGGCTGCCCCGCGTGATGCAGATGTTGTCGCAAGTGAACGGGAGCCCGCGCTGCGAGCGCAGCATCTCGGCAATCTGTTCGCGTAGCCGCTCGGTCCCGCGCGGGTCGCGGTATTGCAGGCGGTTCCCGCGCGAGGCGCGCTGGACCGCCGCGCGATAGGCGCGCGCGAGCTGGTCGGCGGGGAACAGGCGACCATCGGGCGCCCCTTCGTCGAGCTTGATCCCGGCACCGCCAGGCAGCGCCAACGGCCGCGCGGGCGGCGGCGTGAAGCGGTACTGCGGCTCGTCGTCGAGCAGGGCGGGCATGGCCGCGCTGGGCGCAGGTGTCGGCGACTTGGGCAGGGCGCGCGAGACGACGGTGCCGCGCGTGCCTTCGGTCGAAAGCCAGCCTTGCGCGATCAGGTCCTCGTAGGCGAGCACCACGGTCTTGCGGTTGACCCCGAGCGCCGCGGCAAGGTCACGGCTGCTCGGCAGGAAGGTGCCCGAAGGCAGCCGCCCGGTCTCGATGTCGCGGATGAGCGCGTGGACGATCTGCATGTACATCGGCGCTTCGCGTCCGGCATCGATTCGTTCTCCGAGCGAGATCTGCCAGGGGCGAAGCATGGGCGGTGTCCTGTATCGGGAAAGTGGAGTGGGGCGCGAAATGTCTTGGACCATGGTATTAACGTCAATTGGTTCTTGTCTAGGGTCCATCTCGCCGCAATCCTGTCACTCTCGATCCGGCACCTCTCGTGGAAGACGAAGGGGGCCGGTCCCATCCCTTGCGCGCAGGCCCGGCCTGCAGGAACGTGCCATGCTCAACCCCAAGTTCGCCCGATACGGCGCCGAGGATCTGCGCCGCCTGATCGCGGATTACCCCATGGCCTGGGTCCTGGCGCCGGGCGCGCCGATCGAGACGGCGACGCTGCTGCCACTGCTCGGATCCTACGACGCCGATGGCCGGTTGACGGGCCTCGTCGGCCACATGGTCCGCCGCCGCGAACTCTTGGCCCGGCTCTCGCAAGACCCCCGCGTCCAGGTCCTGTTCACGGGGCCTCAGGGCTACGTTTCGCCCGAGCACGCCGGGCGGCGCAACTGGGGGCCGACCTGGAACTACGCCGCGCTGCGCATCGAGGCGCAGGTGCGCTTCGATGCGGCGCTGACCGGACCCGCGATCGCGCAGCTGGTCGATCAGTGCGAGAAGGGGCGCGGCGCGCCCTGGACGAGCGAGGAACTCGGGAGCCGCTACACCGGCATGCTCGAGGCGGTGATCGGCTTCGAGATGACGGTCACCGCGCTCGACGCGACGTTCAAGCTGGCGCAGGATGAGGATGACGCGGTGCTGGCAAACCTCGTCGAGGCTCACCCCGATCCGGCGCTGCGCACGTGGATGCGCGCGCTCAACGCGGACCGCCTCGCACCGGATATGGGGCGGACGGAGCACGGGAACGCGACTTGAGGAAGGGACGAGAAGCGATGACGGGGCGCGAATTCTGGATGGCGGTGCACCGCTATTCGGGCCTTGCCATTCTCGTTTTCCTCGGCTTCGCGGCGTTGACCGGATCGCTGCTCGTGCAGATGCACCCGCTCGACCGATGGCTCAACGCCGATCTCTTCGCGCAGGAACGTGCGCCCACCGCGCCGTCGGTGGCGCCGCTCGTTGCCGCGTTCGTCCGCACCCATCCCGAGTTCGCCGTGCGCTCCTTCCCGCTGACGGTCGCCGCCGATGCGCGCATTCCGGTAAAAGTCGAGGCGGGTGAGGGCGCGGCCGGCGTGGACCAGGTCTTCCTCGACCGGACCACCGGGGCACTGGCCGGCACGCGCTCGACCCGGGCCGCCTTCACCCGGCGCGGGGCCGCCGAACTGCTTCACGATGTCCATTACACGCTGCTGATGGGAACGGGCGGGCGCTGGTTCATGGGGGCGATGGCGCTCGTCTGGCTGATCGGCAATCTCGTCGGCGTCTATCTGACCTTGCCCGAACGCGGAGCCTTCTGGGCGCAGTGGAAGCGCAGCTGGCGCTTCAGCTTCAAGAGCGTGTTCGCGCGCCAGATGCTCGATTTCCACCGCGCTTCGGGCTTGTGGCTGCTGCTTCCGCTGACCTTGCTGGCGTTGACCTCGGTCTGCCTCAATTTCTTTTCCGAGGGTTATGGCCCGCTGGTCGAGCGCCTCGTGCCCGAGCGTGCGCAGCCGCTGCCCGCCAGTCCGGCGACAGGGCCGCTCGATTTCCCGAAGGCGGTCGCGGCCGCGCGGGAGGTGGAGCAGGGGCTTCGCGGGCACTGGCGACCCGCGAGCGTCATCAACGATTTAAATCACGGGCGGATCGGCGTGACGCTGACCGAGAGCGGGACCCTGTCCTACGATGATCTCGGGCCGATCTACCTCTATTTCGAGGCTGCGAGCGGCCGTCTCGTCGAAGTCGACGATCCCTATCACGGCAATGCCAACCTGGCGATGTACCGCTGGCTCTATCCCGTCCACAGCGGCCATGTCGCAGGGGTGGCGAGCGAGATCGCGGTGTTCCTGCTGGGGCTGGTCGTCTTCGCGATGTGCGTGACGGGGATCTACCTGTGGTGGAAGAAGCGGCCGGGCCGTCTCCGGCAACGCCGGCGGCGCAAGGCAGGTCCGAGGGGCAGGCCCGAGGGGAGCATGACGTGAGGAAAGTGATCGGGCGCGGGGTTCTCCTTGCAGGTGTCGGACTTTGGGCCGGGCTGGGGGCCGCGACGGCGCAGGCGCAATTGCCGATCACCCCCGAGCGCGTGATCGAGGTGCACCCCGATCGCACGACCTGGTCCTCGCTCGACGTCGCGCCCGACGGCAAGACGATCGTGTTCGACGTGCTGGGCGACCTCTACACGATGCCGGCCAGCGGCGGGAAGGCGCGCCAGCTCAGCGAAGGCCTCGCCTTCGACAGCCAGCCGCGTTTTTCCCCCGACGGGCGGTGGATCACCTTCACCAGCGACCGGAACGGCTCGGAGAACGTCTGGATCGCGCGCGCCGACGGGACGGGCGCGCGGGTCGTCTCGAGGTTCGACGACGAGACGGTGCTGGTCTCACCCACCTGGAGCGCGGACGGCACGTCGGTCTTCGCCAGCCGCTTCCGGCCTGACCTCAACAATTACGAACTCTGGCGCTTCCCGCGCGAGGGTGCGGGCGAACTCGTGGTGCCGGTCAAGCCTTCGGCCGAGGCCCCGCGCGAGGCCTGGCGCTCGACGCTCGACGCCTCGGCCTCGGCGGATGGGCGCTGGCTCTACTACGCGCGCCGGGTGGGCGGGCTCGAGTTCGACGTGCCCACGCGCTGGACGATCCTGCGCCGCGATCTGGCCAGCGGGACCGAGCAGGAGGTGATCGCAGGGCCCTCGGGGCGCGGCACGCAAGAAGACGCCTATTTTGCGCCGCGCATTGCGGGTGATGGGCGCCATCTCGCCTATGTCACGCGCCGCGAGGGCAAGTCGATGCTGCGCCTGCGCGACCTTGCAACGGGCGAGGACCGACCGCTCGGTGAAACGCAGCTCGATGCGATGCAGGCCTCCTCGTGGCAAGGCATGGTGCCGGGCATGGCCTTCACGCCCGATGGCGCGGCGCTTGTGTTGAGCCGCGACGGCCACTTCGAGCGCCAGCCGACCGATGGCGGCGGGGCCAAGCTGCTCCCCCGCATGATCGACGCGCGGATCGCGCTTGCGCCCTCGACGCGGTTCTCGATCCGCGAGGAGACGGGACCGGTCGTGTCGAAGCTGGCGATGGATCCGGCAACCTCGCCCGACGGGACGCGGGTCGCCTTTGCGGCGCTCGGTGGCCTGTGGATCCAGACGCTGGGGGAAAGCGCCGCGCACCGCCTGCCGATCGATCTCGACCTGCCGATGCAGCCCGCCTGGCGACCCGATGGGCAAGGGTTGGTCTTCGCGACCTGGTCCGAGGCCGAGGGCGGCGCCCTGTGGACGGCGCGCAGTGACGGCGAAGCGGCGCGCAAGCTTCCCGCGCTTCCCGCCTACTACCGCGATCCGGTCTATACGCCCGACGGCGCGCACATCCTCGCGCTGCGCTCTTCCATCGACGAGCGGCGGCAGAACTTCTTCGAATACGGACCCTTGCGGGCCAGCGATCTGGTCGCGATCGATCCTGCGAGCGGCGCGGCGCGGGTCATCGCGCATGGACGTTTCGGGGGGCGCGCGCAATTCACGGGTGAGGCGGACACCGCCTACCTCTTCAGCGGGCAGGGACTGGTGCGGGTGAACCTTGGCACCGGGCGCGTCGACCCGGTGGCGCAAGTGACGGGCCCGTCCTACTATTTCGTCGAGGGCAATTCGCCGGTCGATGCCATGCGCATCAGCCCCGATGGTCGGTCGATCGCGGCCAGCATCGGCGATCGCCTCTACGTCCTGCCGCGCCCGGCCGATCCGACCACGACGCTCGACGTGCTTGCGAAGGACAGTCCGGCACGGGTCCTGCCGGGTTCGGGTGCGGACTGGTTCGAATGGAGCGCCCCCGGGCAGCTCGACGCGACGCTGGGCACCGGGTGGACCCGCTACGACACCAGCGGTGCCACCGGGCACGAGGCGATGCGCCTCGTCGCCCGTCTGCCGCGCGCGGTGCCGCGAGGCTCGCTCCTGCTCCACGGCGCGCGGGTGCTGACGATGGCCGATGACGACCGCGTGATCGAGAACGCCGACGTGCTTGTCACCGGGGATCGGATCGCCGCGATCGGTCCGGCCGGAACGCTCGAGGTGCCCGAGGGGACCACCGTGCGCGACGTCACCGGCAAGACGATCCTGCCTGGCTTTATCGACGTCCATGACCATATCGGCGAGATCCGCCGCACCAACTGGTCAAGCGAGCAATGGGGCCTGCGCGCGCGCCTTGCCTATGGCGTGACTACCAGCTTCGACCCCTCGACGCTCAGCATCGACCACATCGGCTACGAGGGACTGGTCGATGCCGGGCTGATGCTGTCGCCGCGCCTGCGCTCCACGGGGCCGGCGGTCTTCTCCAAGGTGCGCATCGCCTCGCCGGACGACGCGCGCCGGGTCCTCGCGCGCTATTCGGATGGCTATCGCCTGTCCAATCTCAAGGAATACCGCACCGGCGACCGCGAGGTGCGCCAGTGGCTGGCGATCGCCGCGCGCGAGCAGCATCTCCTGCCCACCACCGAGGGGGCGCTTGCGCTCAAGCTCGACCTCACGCAGATCCTCGATGGCTACGCGGGCAACGAACACGCCTTGCCCGCCCCGCCGCTCGGCGATGATCTGATCGCGGTGTTGAAGGCGATGCGCACGAGCTACGACACCACGCTTTCGATCACCAATTCGGGTTCGCCCGCGACCGACTGGTTCGTCGCGCACGAGGATCCGGTGGTGGACGACAAGCTGCGGCGCTTCTGGCCCGGCAACGCGCTGCGCCAGCGGCTGGAGCCGAGCCGGTCGTTCGTGCCGCTGGCGCAGGAACGCTTTCCCGTCATCGCGCGCGACCTTGCGCGGCTGGCCGAGGCGGGGGTGCTGGTGGGCATGGGCTCGCACGGCGAAATGCCCGGGATCGGCTACCACTGGGAAATGGAGGCGCACGTGCTGGGCGGCATGAGCGCGCCGGCGGTGCTCCACGCCGCGACCGCAGGTTCGGCCGAGACGATCGGACGGCTGGCCGACCTTGGCACGCTCGAGCCGGGCAAGCTCGCCGACCTGCTCGTGCTCGACGCCGACCCGCGCGCCGACATCCGCAACGCGCGGCGGATCGCCTCGGTGATGCGCGGCGGCTTTCTCTACGAGGGCACCACCTTGCGCGCGCTCTGGCCGGTGGCCGGGTCGGCGCCCCACGCCTGGTTCGAAGGCAAGGGCAGCGAGAACTGGCTGGCGACCCCGATGCCGGGGCACCTGCCGGATTGAGGCGGGTGCCCGGGCTGTCGTCCGCGCAGGCTCAGGGCTGGGCGGGCTCGGGCTCGGCCTGCAGGGCGGGTTCGACGGCAGTCGGCGTGGTCGCGGGAGCCACGGGGGCGACTTCGCTCGTGGATGTGTCGGTTTCGGGCGGCTGGGCTGCGTCCTCGGCGGGCGCGTCCTTCGTCTTTCGCGCAGTGGGCATCGTCGGCCCGTAGACCGGCACGACATCGGGCAGGATGCGGCCGTGGAGCGCCTCGATCTCGGCCTTGCGCTGGCGCAAGTAGAGCTCGCGGTAGGTCGCGTAAGGGTTGTCCTGCTCGCGGATGCGGCCGATCTCGTCGTCGAAGGCCGCGCGCTCGCCGAGCTGGTTGAGCACGATCATCGGGATCGCGACTTCGGGCTTGGTGAAGGGCTTGCCGAGCAGCGCAGGCGAGACGAGGTTGTCCACCGTATCGCCGATGAGATCGCGCACCGTCGTCGGCCCGATGATCGGCAGGTACATGAACGGACCGGGGCCAACGCCGTAGTAGCCCAGCACGTTGGCAAGGCCGTTGGCGCGGTAGGGCAGGTTGAACGGCTCGCGCTTGGCGACGTCGATCAGACCGGCAAGGCCAAGCGTGGTGTTGACGAGGAAGCGCCCGGCGGTCTCGAAGGCCTTGCCCGGCTTGAGCTCGAGCATGAAGGCGAGGAACACCACCGGTTCGCCCAGGTTCGTGAAGACGTTGCGCAGGCCCTGGCGGACCGGGCGCGGCAGGCCCTTGTTGTAGACCTTGGCGACCGGCTCGACGAGCGCCTTGTCGACGCCCTGGACGATCGAGAACGATTGTTCGTTGATGCGTTCGAGCGGATCGCCCGGCGGCGGGGGTGAGCGGCGCATGACGATGATCTCGCCGCCGACCGTTTCGGGCGGACTGTCGTCGCCGGTGCCGGGGTCGGGCACGACCGAGGGATCGGGCTCGAGCAACAGCGGCTCGGCCGGAGCGGCGTCGACCGAGGCGGGCGGTGCCACGTCGGGAAGGGGGGATGCCGGTGCGGGAGCCTGCGCCGTTTCGGCGCTTTGCGGTGCCTGGGCAAGGGCGGCGTCCGGGCTGGCGGTCCCGATCATCAATGCGACAGCAGCGGCCGTCAGACTCATTCCATCGTCCTTGTCAGACAGTGCGCGCGGCGCGCATGGGCCGGCCTTGCTGAGTGCACCGTGCATCGGCCGCGGGCTCGAGCGGGGATCGAGGGGGTGGATCGCGACCTGACGGGCATTCTCCAATGCCGCTATGCAACAAAGCCAGTTTCGTCAATCGCGCGAGACTTCGCAACCCCTCTCGTGCGACGAACCGAGCCTTGGAGTGCGACCGGAATTCCCTCGCGCAATCAGTTCTCTTGGCAGGTCCCCTGGCGCGCGGCCTCGAGGATCGCCGCACCCATCGCCTCCCAGTCGTAGGCGGCCCGGGCGTGCGCCACCATGGCGGTGGTGTCGGGCGGGTCGGCGAGCAGGACGCCGAGCGCCTGTGCGCAGCGCCGGGCGGAGGCCTCGGGTTCGGCGGGGTCGATCTCGATGCCGTGGATCCAGCGGGCGGCGTCCGGGTCAGCGCGTGCGCTATGTTCGTTGCACAGGACCGCTAGGCCGCTCGCCATCGCTTCCTGCACGACGAGCGGGAAGCCTTCGCCGACGCTGGGCAGGACGAGGGCATCGGCGCTGCGGTAGAGCGCGGCCAGCGTGGCGCGGTCGAGCGCGCCGAGCGGGTGGACGTTGGCGAGGCCCCATTGCGCAGGGTCGAGCGGGCCGGTCCCGGCCAGCGCGAAAGTGACGTCCGGGCGAAGCCTGGCCAACGCCCGCAGCACCGGGAGCCCTTTCTTCTCGACCAGCCGGCCGGCGAAGAGCGCGAGCGGGCGATCACCGGGCAACCCGTGCGCGGCGCGCACGTGCGCCATCCGTTCGGCGCGCTCGTCCGGGGCGAAGGGGTGGAAGAGCGCGGTGTCGACCCCGTTGAAAAGCAGCTGCGACTGGCGTGCAGGGCGAGGGCCAAGGAGGTCTTCGCGCACGCTCGCGCTGATGAAGACGAGCGTGCGCGCGGCGCGCAGCATCGGGCGGGTGACGAGGGTGTTGGCAAGGCGCATCAGCGCGCGCAGGGCCGCGCTCTGGAAGGGGATCGCGGAGATGTGCTGGATCAGCACCTCGGGTACGTGCGCGCGCCGCGCGAAGATCAGCGCGGCGATCGAGGTGAGGTAGAGCGAATCGTGGATCACCACGAGGTCCGCGGCACGAACTTCGGCGCGCAGCCGCGCGAGCGCGCGCGGCGAGGGGAGCAGAAGGGGCAGGCCGTTGATCCGCTCGAGCGGGTTGGCGCAGTCGAGGGCGAGGGTGCGGTAGGGCGCCTTGTCCGGTTCGTTGGCGCCGGCTGCCCCGGCTTGCGCGCAGGCCGCCCAGGTGACCGCGTGCCCGGCTTTTGCGAAGACCCGGCACAGTTGCCCCGCGACGCGCTCGATCCCCCCACCGTGCGCCTCGTGGAAGTTGCTGACCATCAGGATCTTCACGGGGGCGAGGCACCTTTGCGCGTGGGGCGAGGTGCCTCTTTTCCCGCTCGCATCCGCGGCGTCAAGCGCCGCCGCAGGACCTACGGCGCATCCGAACCCGCCAGCAGCACGCCGTTGAAGAGGAACTTGAAGGTGGCGAAGGGCTGGCCGCGCTGCGTCACCTCGGGGGCCATGAGATAGACGTGGCCCTTGCCGAGGCCGCTCTCGACGATGCCGGCCCCGCCATTCAGCCGCTTCTGGCCCCAGGCCCAGCCCGAGACGAGCGGGTCGTCGCGGTCGAACCAGCTGACCGCGTGCACCGAGGCGTCGTCGGGGCGGAAGACCGGGTTGTTGTTGTAGAACAGGTTGACCCGGGGTGCGACGCCGAAGGCGAGCGGATCGGTGCTGTCGACTTTTGCGCTCAGGATCGATCCGGGGACGTAGAAGCTGTTCGCGGAGACCTTCTGCACCTTGCCGTCGGGCCCCTTGGGCGCAAGCAGGTTGGTGACCGGCACGCCCAGCGCCTCGCCCATGCGCGTGGCGTTGCCCACGGCGATGACCGTGCCGCCGGCCCTCGCGAAGGCGGCGACTTGCGGGAAGGTCTTCTCGGGCGTGATCGTGCCCAGCATCGGCCGGTAGGCGGCGGGGATCGTCGCGGCTTCGGGCTGGGGGCGCGAGGGTCCGCCTTCGCGGCCGAGGACGTCGCTCTGGAACACCAGCGCGTCGTACTTCGCGGCAAGGCCGCCCTTGTCGAGCGCCTGGGGATAGACCAGCTCGTAGGGGAATTCGTATTGCTCGAAGATCCAGCGCGTCCAGCCCGAGGCCATCGAACCGCCGTAGACGTCGACGAGGCCGATCTTCACCGGCTTGATCGCGATCGCCGTGCCCGAGGGCCTGGCCTCCTGCGCATAGGCGTCGAGGCCGAGCGGGCCGACACCGGCCGCGACGATGGCGGCGGCCTTGGCCGAGGCCGGGATCCACAGCGCGCCCGGCGCGAGCGTACGGCCCGCGACGCTTGCGCCCTCCTTCAGCCAGAACACCGGCAGGCCCGCCTTGAGCAGGCGGTTGGTGAGCGTGAAGCTGGTGTTGACGCCGTGGTCGACGATCCAGCCCGCCTTGCCGTCGCCCACAACGCGGCCCGGCGGCGGGGCGGCGATTACCTCGCCCACGAGCGGGAAGGCGGGCGGCGGCGCGTCGAGCACGCGATCGAAGGCGACGTTCATCTGCAGCGCCAGCGTATAGCCGGTGACGTCGTAGGGCTTGATCGGCGGGCCGCCTTCATATGCGAAGTCCTGCGGGTGATCCTGCGGCTCGAACATGTCGAGCACGTGCGGGCGGAAGGCCTGATCGGTGCGCACCACGTAGCTGCCCGCGGGATAGCTCTTGCCCGCGAAGGTGAAGGCGGCGGGCGCCTGCTGCACCTCGATGCCGGTCTTGATCAGCGCGTTCACGAAGCGCACGGTAGTCGGCATGTCCTGCTGAGCGTCGGCGGGCAGGATGTAGGCGCGCGGCGCGCGCGTGTCGGGGGCGTGGAGCACGCTTTCGTAGAGACTGGCGGGCACGATCTTCTCGGTTCCCCAGCTGAAGGTTCCGGCGGTCTCCTCGGGGCCCGGCGGGGGCATTGTCTTCGCAGCTTCGCGGACCGCCTCGAGCCGCTTGGGGGTGACGACCCAGGCGTCGGTGCTGCCCTTGGCGATCTCGTTGCGGCCCATCACATAGCGGTTGTACTGGATCGTCTCGCGGTAGCGCGAGGCGTAGTCGAGGATCGCGCGGTCCATCTCCTTCACGTAGTCGAGCGACTGCTGGAAATGCCATTCCTGCGGCGCGATCGGGAGCACCTCGTCCTGCCGGGGAAGCTGGTTCTCGGGCACCAGCGGGATCTTGAGCGGGGTCGGGTTGCCGATGATCTCGGTGAGGATGCCGATCTGGTTGTGGAAGTAGCCGATGGTGCGGATGCCGCCGTTGAACCAGGTCGAATAGGGTGCGGCCGAGCGCATGGCCGAGCCGCCCATGCCCTTGGCGACGAGCCGGGCGTGCATCATCTGCCCGACCACGTCGGTCTGGTTGATGACGAGCGGCTCGTTGTTGAAGTTGTAGGGGTCGCGGAAAGGCGGGATGAACACCACCGCGCCCAGCGGGCCGGTCTGGTGCTGGTTGTAGAGGATCTGGGGGAACCACTCGCGATAGCCCGCGCGGTTCATGTTGGTCGTCTCGGGCTGGGTCGAGGCGAAGCTGTCGCGGTTGTTATCGTGGCCGATGTACTTCTGGTAGAGCACCGGGATCGAGTCCGTGGTGCGCTTGCGGGGATCAGCCATGTACCAGTCGGCGACGAGTTCGAGCCCGTCGGGATTGGCGAAGACGAAGAGCATGATGTCGTCGCCCAGCAGGCGCAGTGTCTCGGGATCGTTGCGGGTGAGCATCTCGTGGATGATCTGGACGTGGCTCTGCGCGTTGACGACTTCGCTGGCGTGGAGTCCGGCGTCCATCCATACCATCGCGCGCCCTTCGGCGGCGAGCGCGTGGGCGGCCTCGTCGTCGAGCCCCTTGGCGAGCGCTAGCTTCTGCGCGATCGCGCGGTACTTCTCCAGGTCGCGGATGTTCTCGGGCGAGGAGACGACGGCCATGTACTGCTCGCGCCCCTCGGCGGTCTTGCCGATCGAGACCAGCTTGATGCGGTCGCTTTCCCTGGCCACCTGCTGGAGCCAGGCGGAAATGCGCGTGTAGTCGGCGAGGAAGTAGTCCGCGCCGACCGTGCCGCCCACCATCTTTTCGGGCGGCGTGATCGCGGCGCTGGTGGCAGGTGCGTCCTCGGCCGCGACCGGGGTGGCACCGAGCGGAAGCGCAAGGCAGGTGGCGGCAAGCAGCAGAGGGCGAAGGGTCATCGGTCAGCTCCTGTCGGCCGCCGCGGCGGCGTGGTCGAATGGGATGGGAAAAAGGGAGGGCAGGCCGGGGTCGGGCCTGCCCGCCAGGATGGGTCGGGTGAACCGGGGGCCAATACCAACCGGCGTTGAGCTTGACTCATCGCAGGTTGCTCAAGCCCGCGCGGCGCTTGAGCGTTTCAAGCTGTTGATGCGTCAGCATCACTGCAGCTTGATATAAGGTCAGCGCGCCTCGGCGAGGGTCAGAACGGTGGCAAGGCCGGTCGCCATGTTGGCGAGGTCTTGCGGCGGGTTCATGGTGAGCCCTTCGTCGAGCGAATGGGCGCGGAAGGTCTCGAAGCCGGAGCCCAGCGTGACCGCCTCTATGCCCAGGCTCATGGGGATGTTGCTGTCGGTCGATCCGGCGCCGAGGCGCGGTTCGAGCCCGCTCTGGCGCACCACGGCCGTGGCGACCTCGACGATATGCGCGCTCTCGGGGGTATTGCCGACGGGGCGGTCGCCGATGAGCTGCGCATCGTAGGTGATCTTGCCGTTGGCGGTCGAGCGGGCGGCGTTCTCCTTGTCGACGGCGGGCTGGAGCATGGCGAGGAACTGTTTCTCCTCGGCCGCGAGTTCGGCCTTGCCGTTCGAGCGCATGTCGATCGTCATGGCGGTGGCGAAGGGGATCGAATTGACCGAGGTCCCGCCCTCGAGAATGCCCACGTTGTAGGTCGTCTTGGGTTGGGCCGGGGCCTGGATCGTGGCGAAGTCGACCATTGCGTTGGCCATGGCGTAGGCCGGGTTGACGAGCCCGAAGGCGCCGAACGAGTGGCCACCGGGACCCTTGAAGGTGACCTTGTAGCGGCGCGATCCGGTGCCTGCGTTGGTCACCCGGCCCGCTTCACCCGGCTCGAACGAGATGAAGTATTTGATGGCGTCCTTGTACTTGCCCTTCTGGAACAGGTAGCGGCTGCCGCGCAAGTCTCCGGGGCCTTCCTCGCCGACATTGCCCATGAACAGGATGTCGGCCTTTGTCGTGTAGCCGGCCCGGTTCATTGCGCGGATGAAGGCGAGCAGGACCGGCAGGCTGGAGGTGTCGTCGCCGATGCCCGGTGCATAGAGCTTGTCGCCCTCGCGCCGCACTTTCACGTTGGTGCCGCCGGGGAACACCGTGTCGAGGTGCGCGGTGACGACGATGAGCGGACCGCCCCCGGTGCCCTTGCGCAGGCCCATCACGTTGCCGACCTCGTCGCGTTCGACATCGCTGAGGCCCTCGGCCTTGAGCATCGCCATGTAGGCCGCGCCGCGGGCATCCTCCTTGAACGGCGGAGCCTCGATCTCGGTGAGGGTGATGATGTCCTGGATGATGCGGTCGTAGTCGCCTTTCAGGGATTCCTTTGCCTTGGCGAACTTGGCGCCCTTCAACAGCGTGGCGGCAGCCTGGTCCTCGGAGGTGGCGGCTCGCGCGCCGGTGGCGGTCAGCGTGCCCGTGGCGGCCAGCGCGAGGGCGGCCGTGGCGGCCAACAGTGTCATTCGCATGGTATCAAGTCCCCTGGATCAGAAGTTGCTGTAGAGCGTGGCGCCCAGCGTGCGCGGCGCGGTGGTCGCCCAGTAGTCGGCGACGCCCGTCGCGCTCGAGATGCTGTTCACGCCCACCGTGTTGAACAGGTTGCGCACATAGAGGAAGACCCCGAGGCGCTCGCTTTCCACGCCCGCGCGCAGGTTGACCAGGCTGTACTTGCCGAATTCGCGGTAGTTGCTGTTGGTCGGGCGGATCTGCGAGGTCATCTTGCCGGTGTAGGTCCAGTCCGCGCGCAAGAGGCCGTTGAAATCCTGGAAGGCCGGGAAGCTGTACTCGGCGCCCGCGCTTGCGGTGATGCGCGGGATCAGCGGCAGGATGTCGCCCTTCAGGCCCGATGCGGAGACTTCGGCGCTGACCTGGTCGGCGGTGAGGCGCGGGTAGAGGTAGTGGAAGCTGCCGTTGAGGTTGAGGCCCATGACCGGCCGGACGCTGGCTTCGGCCTCGACGCCCTCGATCCGCGCCGAACCCACGTTGCCGATGTAGGAGAAGTTGCCATACGTCGCGCGCACCGAGGTCTGCAGGTTGTTCCAGTCGATGCGGTAAGCATCGATGTTGAAGGTCAGCTTGCGGTCGAACCACTGCGTCTTGAAGCCGGCCTCGTAGTTCCACAGCGAGTCCGCCGCGTAAGTCTGCGCCGATTCGGGAATGCCCGGGGTCAGGTTCGCGCCGCCGGGGCGGAAGCCCTGCGAGGCGGTGGCGTAGAACATGATGTCGGGGGCGACCTTGAAATCGAGGTTGTACTTCTGGATGAACCCGTTCGCGTTGGCCGAGACCTCGCGGTAATCGGTGGGTTCCTGGCCGTTGAAGTAGTTGTAGCCCAGGTTCGCGCCGCCCACGGTCTTCTTGTAGTCGTAGTAGCGCAGGCCCGCGGTCAGCGTCAGCGGTTCGAACAGGCGGTAGCTTACCTCGCCGTAGATCGCGGTCTGCTTGACCTCGTCGGTGACGTAGCGCGAGCCGAGGTCGATCACCGGGCTCTGCGGCTCGCCGGTCGCGGGAACGCCCGCGAAGACCATCGTGTCGACCCGGTCGTTGCGGTCCTCGCGGAACAGGCCAAGCGTGTAGCCCAGCGGGCCACTGCCGTTCGAGCTCAGGCGCAGTTCGTTGACGTAGTTGCGCACGAAGCGGGGTTGGTAGTTGCCGATCGGCTGCTGCGCGGCGGCCCAGGTCTGGTAGTCGGCCTGGAGCTGCGCCGAGGTGTACCCGCCGGCATCGCTCGCGCAGGTGCTCGAATCGGTCGAGGCGCCCGCGCTCGTGCCCTGCAGAAGCGATCCCGCATAAGTGTTCTGGTATAGGCCGCAGTAGCGGTTGGAGGCCGCGATGCTGGCGTAGTTGTCCGAGTTGTCGTTGGTCTGGCGCACGTCCCAGCGGTAGAACGAGTTGTTGAGCGCGAGCGTGCCGATCGGGGTCTCCCACTTGGTCTCGAGCGCGTAGAGCTGGAGCTTGTCGTAGGCGGGCGAGGCGATCTTCTGTTCGGACTGGAACTTGCCCACGCTGGGCGCCCACTGCGAGGTGCCGTCGAACTTCTGCGTCTGCACGATCGTCATGAAGTTCATCGCGAGCGTGTCGGTCGGCTCGAAGCCGAGCTGGAAACGTGCGCCTTCGAGCACCGAACGGTTGAGGTTCTTCTTCGAGATCGTCGCATCGTCGACATAGCCCGGGTTCTGCTGGCGGTAGAGCACCAGCCGCGCGCCGAGCACGTTCTCGAACAGCGGTACATTGACCACGCCCTTCATCGAGTAGCCGAATTCCCCGTGCTCGACCGCTTCGCCGCCCAGTTCGGTGGCGCCTTCGTATTCGGCAAGGTCAGGCTTCTTGAAGATGACGCGCAAGGTGCCGCCCATCGAGCCCGAGCCGTAGAGCGTGCCCTGCGGTCCACGCAGGACCTCGACGCGTTCCACGTCGAAGAGATTGAGGTTTGGCGTCACGCCCGAAGGGTCGGAACTGGTGCCCGAGGGGCCGGTCAGCGGCGTTTCGCCGTAATACAGGCCCACAGTACTCTCGCCCGCGGTCTGGATGCCGCGGATCGAGATGCGGGTGCGGCCCGATTCGCCCGCGATCAGGTTGAGGCCGGGCACCTGGCGCACGACGTCGGCGATCCCGGTCGCGCCCAGGCTCTGGAGCGATTTCTCCGAAAGCGCGGTGATCGCGACGGGTGTTTCCTGGACGCGGGTCGAGCGGCGCAGCGCCGTGACGATGATGTCGTCGCCACCGCCTTGCGCGGTGTCCGCCGGTGCAGCGGCCGGAGCCATTGCGTCCTGGGCCTCCGCGCCCATCGGCAGGGCGAGCAGGGATACCGATAACAAGAATGCAGCGCGACCGAAGTTCGTGGCCATGAGATTGCCCCCTAGTGCAGCCGACCTTCGCTCCCGCGCCGCGCCGCCGTTGCTTCGGCGGTCTGCCCACGCCGGGAGCCGGGCCCGGATCGTTGTCGAGGTTTCCCCTCCCGACACGAGCAAGGCTGACGGCGACCACCTGTCATCAAGCTGTCACCGCACGGGGCGGGGTTTAAAAATAATCTTGCGATCCGCGACAGGTTCATGACAGGTTGCGTTCACACAGTGCCGTTTCGGGCAAAAGGAAATTACACGGCAGGCCAATCCTGACCGGCTCGGAACGACAAGCAGAGAAGCAGGGGGCAGGGGGTGCCGTAACGCGACTGTGAGGGGAACAGCGGGTGCGGATACTGATCGTGGAAGACGACGCGCGACTGGCGCGCGGCATGGATGCATCGATGAGCGCAGCCGGATTTGCCGTCGACGTCGTGAACAGCGGCGAAGAGGCGCTCGATGCGCTGGGCACCGAGACGTTCAACGTCGTGGTACTCGATCTCGGCCTTCCCGACATCGACGGGCTCGAAGTGCTCCAGGAACTGCGGCGAGGGGGCGACGCCACCCCGGTGCTGATCCTGACCGCCCGCGACGCCCTGTCCGACCGCATCGCCGGTCTCGACCGCGGTGCCGACGACTACCTCGCCAAGCCGTTCCACCCGCGCGAACTGGAATCCCGTCTGCGCGCCCTCATCCGGCGCAGCCAGGGGACGGCGGATCCGGTGCTGCGGGTGGGCGATCTCAGCCTCGACAGGTCGACACGCGTGGTGGAACTCAAGCGCTCGGTGCTCGACTTGCGCCGGCGCGAACTGGCCGTGCTCGAAACGCTGATGGGACGGCCCGGCAAGGTCGTAACCCGGCAGCGTCTCGCCTGCGAGGTCTTCAATTTCGCCGATGCGGTCGCGCCCAATGCGCTCGAGGTCTACGTCGGTCGTCTGCGCCGCAAGCTCACGCCCGACGGGCCGACGATCCGCACCATCCGGGGGCTCGGCTATATGCTCGAAGCCTGATGGCCTCGTTGCGTTCGCGCCTGACCGTCGCGGTCATGGTGCCGCTCCTCGGGCTGGCGATCACCTTCGGGGGCATCACCTGCTGGATGATCGCGCAGTCGACCGCGACGACTTCGGACCGCATCCTGATCGGTTCGGTGCGGCTGATCAGCCGCGCGGTCGATGCCAGGGACGAGCTGCGCGACGAACTGATGCCGCTTGCGGTCCACCTGCTTCAGCGCCGGTCCGCGCCGATCACCCACTACAGCATCTGGGAGGGAAACCGGCTGGTGGCCGGCGATCCCCTGCTTGCTCCGCCCGGCCATTACGATCCCCATAGCGGTCGCCTCGCGCAGCGCTTCGCGGCGGCGAGCTTTCCGCGCACCTACCGCAACACGCCCTTGATCGCCGGCTACGTCGATCCCGCCGATGCGATCGGTGTGCTGCAGCCGGCTTACCTTCGCGACGGCACCTTGCGCGGCAAGCCGGTGCGCGTCGCCACCGAGATCCGCCAGTTGCAGCGCAATGGGCACGTAGTGGTGGTGCAAGTGGCGGACTATGTCGACGACCGCCGAGCTTACATGGAAACCTACTTCCTGCGCGTGCTCGGCGCGGGCGTGCTGATCGCGATGACCGCGGTGCTGCTGTTCTACTGGGCGATCACCTGGGGCTTGCGCCCCTTCGTCTCGCTGACCGGCCAGATCGAGACCGCCCGGCGCGATCCCCCACCCACCTTTCGCCTCGCGCTCGAGGAGCGGGCGCCACGCGAGGCGTTGCTGCTGGCCGGCTCTTTCAACGCGCTTCTTGCCCGCACCGAGCGGGCGCTCGATTCGCTGCGCCACTTCACCGCCAACGCCTCGCATCAGATGCGCACGCCGCTGGCCATCGTGCGCGTGCACCTCGACGTGCTCGAACGCTACGGCGCGGCGTCCGAGCGGGGCGCAGCCGCGCTCGAGGACATCGCCAATGCGGTCACCTCGCTCGAGCGGCTGCTGCTCCAGTTGATCACGCTGGCGCGCACCGAAGAACAGGTGATCGCCGCCGACGCGCACTTCGATCTTGGCTCCGTCGCGGGCGATCTCATCGCCGCGCGCCTCGAGCAGCCGGGCCTCGAGAGCCTCGACGTCGGCTTCGAACTGGCGCACGAAGGCCCGCTCCTGGCGCTCGGCCACCCGATCCTGGCGGGCGAGATGATCGCGAACCTGTTCGACAATGCGGTGCGCTATAACCGACCCGGAGGCCGCGTGACCGTGCGGGTGCTGTCGCACGCAGGAGCGCCCCGCATCGAGGTGGAGGACGAGGGCCCGGGTATCGCACCCGGCGAGCGCGAGCGCGTGTTCGAGCGCTTCTACCGGGGCCGGGCGGAAAGCACGCCGCCCGGAAGCGGTCTTGGCCTCTCGATCGTGCGCGCTCTGGCCGAACGGATGGGCGCGTCGGTGCGTCTCGAGGCCGGGGCGGGCGGGCGTGGGACGTGCGCGATCATCGTTTTTCGCGAAGCGCGAGTCCACGCGCCTGGGACGGCGCAACTGGCGGAGCGCATGCTCTTCGTGACAGCTTGCTGACAGCCAGCCCCGCGCATAGCCGATCAGGTGGACCAAGCGCCTCGCGGCGCCAGGAAAGGACCGCACGACATTCCTCACACTGACATCCGGTCCCTATGATGATCGACACCGATTTTGGAGTACCCTCGCCGTCTCCCTTGCCGAGCGGCGCGCAAGGGCGGTTCTCCGCCAGGTTGCAGGTTCCCTTGCTTGCCGGTTTGCTGCTGGGCATCGGCGGCGGGACGCTGGCGGGGCTCTACGCCCGGAGCGCGGAGGCGACCGTGTTTCTCATGCGCTGGGTGGTGAAGCCGGTGGAGCAGGCCTTCATGCTGGCAATGTTCCTGCTTATCGTCCCGCTGCTGGTATCGGCGCTCGTCAGCGGCGTGGTGCGTTTGCGCACAATGGCCGGGACACGGCGGCTGCTCCTGTCCATCCTCGTCCACATGTTCGCCGCCTCGCTCGCCGCGGCGCTGATCGGGCTGGCGATGGCCAACCTGTTCCGGCCCGGCGACGTGGTCCCGGCCGAGATCGGCCAGCAACTGCTGTCGGTCAGTCCGCCGGCGGTATCCGGAACCTGGCTCGATGCGGCCTTTTCCTACACCCAGGCCCAGCGTTGGGTGGTGCTGGTCATTCTGGGCTCGGGGCTCGCCGGGCTCGTCCTCACCTTCCTGCGCTCGGGGCAGAGTGGCCGGGCTCTCGCGCGCAGCGAGCGGGTCTACGCGGCGGCGATGCGCATGCTCGAGCGCATCGCGCGCCTGACCCCGCTCGTCGTCGCCTGCTTCATGTTCGACCTCACGCTCGTCTTCGGGTGGCACTTGCTGCTCTACCTCAGCGCTTACGTCGCCGTGGTGGTGGCTGCGCTGTTGTTGCAGGTGGGGCTTACCTTCTTCGCCGTAGTCTGGATGCGGGGCGGCCTGCTTCCCCTCGCGTTCCTGCGCGGGGTGCAGGAGCCTGCGGTGATCGCGTTCTGCACCTCGTCCTCGAATGCCACTTTGCCCAGCGCCTTGCGGGCGGCCGAGCAGGATCTCGCCTTGCCCGCGCGCGAGGCCCGGCTGGTGATGAGCGTGGGAACGATCGCCAACCAGGGCGGAACGGCGATCTACACTGCGGTGACGGTGCTGTTCATCGCCCAGTTCTTCGGCATGGACCTGTCGCTTGCCGAGCAAGGGCTGGTGCTGGGCGTGGCGACGCTGGCGGGCATGGGCACGATCGGCGTGCCGGCGGGCTCGCTGCCGACGGTGGCCGGAGTTCTCGCGCTGACCGGGCTGCCCGCAGGCGGGATCGGGCTCGTCGTCGGGGTGGATCGGCTGCTCGACATGTTCCGAACAATGGTCAACGTGGTGGGCGACATCGCCATCGCCATCGCCGTCGCGCGCGAACCGCAAGCGAGCAACCGCTCGCTGGAGGAGCGCGGATAGCGGCCCCGTGGGTGCGGCACCATGTCATGTGCTAGGCGGCTCATCGTACGAGATTTCCGCCCTTGGCGACGGGCCGCATGGCCTGCGAGACCTCGACGCGATTCCCGTAATCGCGGACCAGACGACGCCATGGGATCATCCGGCCATGAAAACGGTGAGGCCTTCGTTGCGCCCGAAGTCCTGAAGGGTCTTGGGTGATCCTTCGCGGTGCGTCCGGCGGATCTGTACCCCCATCCACATTCTTACTTCCGGAATGTATGGTTCACGGGTGGCGGTCGACGACGTTCTGCGCGCGATCGAGATCGAAGACGATATCCGCGCGTCGTGGCATTTCTGCAAACATGTGGCGAGTCAGCCGTTCATAATGACGGACGAAGCGCCGCACGGCTGGCTCGTCCATCACCGCCGGCGCATCGGGCGAAGACCTGCGCAGCTTTTCCTCCTGAAGCAGGCGGTTGCTCAGCACATGGTCGAAGGAGGGTGGCTTGAGCATGATCAGCCGGTCGATCCGCGAAAACCACTGCGCATAGGAAGTTTCAAGCAGGGCATTGGCGTGGCTGCGCCAGATGCCGTCTGCATCCTCCTGCGCTTCGAGTTCGTTGAGCGGCTTTGCCAGATCGGCGCGCAACTGCGGGGTCGCGCCGATGCACCAGCCTTCGAGCAAGACGATGTCTACGGGCGCTGCGTATCGCGTCCAATCGGATACCGGCAGCCGATCGTCCAGCGCCTTGCTGAAGCGGGGGATCGCGGTGTCCCGCCCGGCGACAAGATCGTCCATGACCGAAAGCGCCAGTGCCACGTCATGCGTGCCTGGGACACCGCGCGTGCGAAACAGCGGGTGGATATCCCGCGCCATCGCTACGCGTTCGGCACGCGTCAGGTAGAAATCGTCCAGCGAGAGGGTGACGGCGGCCAGTCCGCACTCAGGCAGCAGCGCTTCCGCAAGGAAACGGCAAAGGGTGGACTTGCCGCTGCCCTGGGCACCGTTGACCCCCACGATCAGGGGCTGCCCGGCCTCAGCATGCCAATCGCCGATCCGACGTGCGAGCGGTCGCCACCAGCGATCGACGATTTGGGTGTAAGTCGCTGGTAGGCGTTCCGCCGCCATCAGATCGGCTATCGTCTTCGCCATCAAAGACTGTCCCGCGGCACCCGTCCTGCATGCCAGTCATCCAGATTGGCGAGTGCGCGCATGCCCATCGCTTCGCGTGTTTCGCGCGTCGCGCTGCCCAGGTGGGGCAGCAGCACGGTGTTCGGCGCGACGAGAAGCCGTTGCGACACATCCGGCTCGCCCACGAAGACGTCGAGAGCAGCCCCCGCAATCCCGCCACTTTCCAGTGCATCGGCCAGCGCGACCTCGTCTACCACGTCGCCTCGCGCGGTGTTGATCAGGACTGCGTGGGAGGGCATCTGCGCCAGGACGGCTGCATTGATCATGTTGCGCGTCTCTGCGCCGCCCGGAATATGCAGCGACAGGAAATCGCACTGTTGCGCCAGTTGCGTCAGCGAGGCGAAATAGCGTGCGTCGAACCGCTTCGCATCCGCAGGTTTGGCCCGGCGCGAATAATACGCCACGTCCATGCCGAAGCCGAACCGTGCCCGTTCCGCCATGGCCTGTGCGATCCGGCCGAAGCCGACGAGGCCCAGCGTCTTGCCGCGCAGGCCAGTGCCCAGCAGATGCGTGGGGCGCCAGCCCGTCCATTGCCCGGCGCGCAGTTCCCGCTCACCTTCGCCCGCGCGGCGTGCGGCCATCAGCATGAGCGTGATGGCGATGTCTGCGGTGGCATCGGTCAACACCCCGGGAGTGTTGCTGACGATGATGCCCGCAGCCTTTGCCGCAGCAAGATCGACATGTTCGAACCCTGCACCATAATTGGCGATCATGCGAACCCGCCGTCCTTCCACCGACAGGATGCCGGCAGGCAGTTTGTCCGTGATGGTGGGCAGGATCGCATCATATTCGCGCATGGCAACGGTCAGTTCGGCTTCGCTGAGCGGGCGGTCATCGGTGCTCAGCGTCGCGTCATAGCGCTCGGCCAGCAGCGCTTCGACGCGCTCGGGCCAGCGCCGGGTAAGCAGAATACGGGGTTTTGCAGACATTGGTAAGGCTCAGTTTGTGGGGGTCGAGGCAGCGAAATAGGCTGTGAACGGATCGTCCGCGTGCTCGGGCGCATCGCCTTCGCGCACAGTGGTGCGGCGCATGTCGCGACGCTCGTTGAAGAGATCGAAATCGCCGCCGCGGTGCATGGTGGTAAGGTTGTCCCAGATGACGAGGTCGCCCGGTTCATAGGTGACGCCGAACGTATATTGCGGTTGGGTGGCGAATTCGATCAGATATTTGATGAGTGCGCGGCCTTCATCGCGCGGCATGCCCACCACATCCATGGCATGGCTGCCGATATAGATCGCGGTGCGGCCCGTGGCTTCCTGCGGCATGATCATCGGTTGAAGAGCCTTGGGGCGCTCGTCGATCTCTTCCTCCGTGATTGGGAAGCCGGCAAGCAGGCGCGAATACCAGAGCGAATGCTCGGCCTTGTGCGTCTTGATTATCTCACGGATCTCGGCGGGCAGATCCTCGTAGGCCGAACGCATGTCGGCAAAATAGGTCAGTCCGCCCTTCTTGGGCACTTCATAGGCCAGCAGCAGCGAATAGGCCGAGCGCAGTTCCATGAAGGAACTGTCGGTGTGCCAGAGACGGTCGCCCTTCTTGTGCAGCACCATGTTCTCGTCGACCAGGATCTCGCCGGCGGGGGTCAGATTGCTGGCGTCGAAGATCTCCGGCGTATCGGGATGGCGGCGAGGACGGTTTTTGACTGCCGGGGCTGTTTCCAGATGGCCCAGGCTACGGCTGAACGCGACATGGGTTTCATTGTTGAAGCCGGTGTCGCGAAGGACGCACACGCCCCATGTGTTCATCGCATCGATGAGTTCGGCAAGAGCCTCCTCGCTCAGCGGCTTGCTGAGATCGAGGCCGGAGATTTCCGCGCCGAAGCGCGGGGTGATGGGTGTTGCGGTAAGAGCCATGTGCTGTTCCTTGTTTACGGCTTGGTCGCCAGCGCCTCAGCGGGCAGGGCGATGTTGTCGGTGGAGGGGGGGACGGCGGGGTTCGACGTGCGGCGGCCTGCGCGGGCGAGCAGGACAAGAGAGACGGCGGTCAGAAGCGGGGTTGCCGCCAGCAGTACGAACAGGAAGCGCGGTGCTACCTGCGTGGCGAGCAGATAGCCGCCCAGCAGTGGTGCGAAGATGGAGCCGATCTTCGCGACGGAAGTCGCCCAGCCTGCACCGTTCGCCCGGATCGCGCTGGGGTAGTAGATGCCCGCGATCGAATGCATGCCGAAATGCGTTCCGCTGATCATCGCCATGCTGAGCAGGGCGAAAATGGCCAGCCCCTGCAAGGAGACAGGCGCCAGCCCCATGAGCAGCAGAAGCGGTGCTGCCAGCATGGGATAAATGGCGATCGCGATCGGCCCGAAGCGGTCCGTGAAACGCATCAGCACAAGGCCCGCAAGTGATCCGCCGATCGAGCTGACCGACATGATCATCGTCGCCTGCGTACGCGTGAAGCCTACATCCTCAAAGATGATCGGCCCCCAGTTGGACTTGAAGTACACCGCCATCGAACTGCCGATATAGGCAAGCCAGAGCAGGGAGGTCATCAGCCGCAGATTTCCCTGAAACAGGGACGACAAACGGAAATCCTTCCCCACCGCCGCGCTCGCCTCGTCCGGCACGACGAACCTGTCCTTGGCACGCGCGCCCAGCCCCGGCTCCAGTGCATTGAGCGCCTTGGCAATCTTGTCGGGAGAGCGCCCCTTCACGGCCAGGTGGCGCGCGGATTCGGGCAGCAGCAGGACCAGCACGGGTACCAGTGCCAGCGTGACGATACCGGACAGCAGGAAAACCGATTGCCAGCCGAACTGCGGCGCCAACCAGATCGTGAACGGCCCCGCTACAATCCCGCCGAGAGTATATCCCATCATGATGATCGTGACGGTCGTAGCGCGGTAACGGCTTGGCGCGTATTCGATGTTAAGCGCCCAGGTCAGGGGCATCAGCCCGCCAAGTGCGATGCCATTCAGAAACCGCAGGATCATCAGCGTATGCATTTCCGGCGCCAGTGCCATCGCCACGCTGGTCGCCCCGAAAGCGGCGACGGACGCGATGATGATCGGCCGCCGGCCAAAGCGATCTCCCAGCCATCCGAACGCGATGCCGCCGAGCATCGCGCCGAACACACCGGCTGAAAACAACTCGCCCAGCGAAATCGCATCCGCTCCGAACCCCTCGCGCAGATACGGGGCCACGAACGAAATGACGAGCATGTCGAAGCCGTCGAGGAACGTGACAGTCCATGAAATCGCGATCAGGCGGATGACGAACGCATTGATCCTTTGGCGCTCGATCACATCGGTCACCTGAATGCTGACGGGTGGTGAGGAATGCTGCGTTGCGTACGTCATCCTGGCTATCCCGATCCCGTGCCTTACCCGCCGAAGTGGAAGCGGGCGCCGACCTTGAACGCGCGGCCGACCGGATCGAACAGGATCTGGTTCGTGCCACCCGAAGGGCCGGGGATCGCCGGCGGATCGCGGTCCAACACGTTGTTCATCGTCGCGAAAAGCTGGAAGGTCTGGCCATTTCCAGTGTCGATGTTCAGGCGTGCCGTCAGGTCGAGATAGAAGCGGGCGGGCACCTTGTTGTTGTCGACGCTGTTGGGCAGGGTGGGCGAATAGCCCTCCTGATCCGGCCCGATGAAATTGGTCCAGTAAATGCCCGAGGGGATATACCGGCCATGGCCCGTCAACTGGAACTTGCCCTTCGTCCAGGTTACGACGCCGTCCAGCACATAGTCCGGAACGCCGGGGATGGTCCCGGTGCGCACGCCGGTCTGCCCGGCGCGGTCGACGGCCCCCAGCGAGTCCACCGTCGTCAGTTCCTGCGTAATGTTCGCGATCAGCTGGGCGTTGAGGTCGCCCAGCGAGCCCAGCGGCTGGCGGTACTGCATCTCGATGTCAAAGCCGCTGGTCTTGAGCGCATTGGAATTGAGGATGACGTCCCGAACTTCGACGATCTGATTGTCGGCATCGCGGGTGATCTGGCTGCAGAAGCTGGTCGCCCCTTGCGCACAGCGGTTCACCAGCGTCTGCGCGCCCAGCGCGCCGATGGCACCTGCTACCTTGATGCTGTAGTAGTCAACCGACAGGCGCATCCGCTGCAGGAAACCGGCCCGCGGCGTGATGACGGCACCGAGGGTCCAACTGTCCGCCTTTTCGACCGAAAGATCGGCATTGGATCCGGTGACGACGAAAGGGTTGGTCTGCAAACCGCCGTTGAGCGGGTCGGACAGGCCGATCGAGCGGCGCGTCTGGGGCCCAAACAGCTCGAAGATGTTCGGCGCACGGATATCGCGCGAGCGCGTGCCGCGCAGGCGGATGCCGTCGATCGGTTCGTAGACCACGCCGGCCTTCCAGGTCGTCACCGATCCGGTGGTGCTGTAATTCGTGCGGCGCACCGCCCCGTTCAGATCCAGCGCATAGCCCACCGCCGATTCACGCAGCAGCGGAACGGCGACTTCACCAAAGACCTCCTTGACGGTGACGCCGCCTTTCAGCGCCGAGCCGTTCAGCGAATAGAACCCGTTGGCGGCCGAAATCGCATCGGCCGTACCGTCCACCGTATCGCGTCGATATTCCGCACCCACCGCGACGGTAACCGCACCCGCCGGCAGTTCGAACACATCGCCGCGCAAGTCCACGCCCGCCACATGCTGTTCGTTGACCGTGCGCTGCAGGCCGTCTCCGGTGATGTAGCCGGCCGCAGCCTGGCTGTACTGCCCTTCGCCAAAGGGATTGAACGGCACACACGCGGGATCGTCGTTGGCCGTGCTGGAATCGGCGTTGACCCGGCAGACGATCTGCCCGCCCGATTCCACCGCATCGGTTGCCTTGCGCAGATTGGCGAGGTTTACGAGGTTGGTTGCGCGCTGGGTGAAGTTGGTGCGGCCATACTGATAGAACGCGCTGGCGGTCCACGTGTCGCTCAACCTGGCTTCAAGGCCGAGAACTCCGCGGTAGGTTTCCGTCGTGGAGGTCGCGCGGCCGGGGCCAAGATCGAATGCGGCCTTGCCCAGCACGAAGGAATCCACGCCGTTGGCGTCCATCACGTCTGCTACCGCCTCAGGGATGAACGGGTTGTCCCGCGTGATCCGTCCCATCAGCGAACCGTTGAAATCCCTGAAGATCGCGCCGTTGACGGTGCCTTTGACGCGGCCATAGGACACGTCCGCCGTCAGCGTGACATCATCGCTCAGTTCCGCGGTCAGCGCGCCATAGGATGACACGCGTTCCAGCGGTACCTTCAACTGCAGCGCGGAAATGAAGCCGTTGCGGCCTTGCCCTTCGCCGCCCAGCATGAACAGCGGGCCAACCAATTCGCCATACTGGAACTGGCCGGGCGTGCCATCGGCGAGGAACTTCGTGCCGCGCAAGGGGTCGGTCGCGGTCGTGCCGATCACCTGACCGGCCGCATCGTAGGAACGGTTGATCAGACCACCGGGCGCCATGGTCGATGTGTTGACGCCGCCGATGATGAGGTTTGCGGGCAGGCCGCCCGCGCCGGGCGTGTTACCCAGGATCAGCGTCTGGCTGTTGCACCAGCTACGCGTGGTGCAATCGCCCATCCCTGCCAGCTTTTCATATTCCACCGCACCGATCACGTGGATCCGGTCCGTCAGGCTGGTGCCGCCCGAAAGGCTGGCGAACACGTTGCCATCGTCGCCGCGCTGGGAGATGCCCGCGCTGAATTCTCCGTCCAGCCCTTCCTTCCTGCGGTCCAGCACGAAGTTCACGACACCGGCAACGGCATCCGAACCATAAGCCGCCGACGCGCCGCCCGTCACCACATCGACCGTGCGCAGCAGCGAGGACGGGATCAAATTGGTGTCGACCGAACCTTGGGTCGTGCTGGGCACGAAGCGCTTGCCGTCAACCAGCACCAGCGTGCGCTGGGGATCAAGGCCACGCAAGTCGAGCAGGCGGGCACCGATATTTCCGCCCTGATTGGTCTGCGCGGCCGGGCCGCTCGATGCGCGGAAGCTGGGAAGCTGGTTCAGCGCTTCACCCGCGTTGTTGATACCCAGCGCATCCAGTCGTTCGGCACTAATGGACGTGACTGGCGTGGGCGCCGAGAAATTGGAACCCAGGCGGGTTCCCGTCACCACGATATCGTTTGCCGACACGGCAGCTTGTGGCGCTGCCTCTTCCGGTTCCGACTGTGCCGCGGCGCTATCCTGCGCTGGTGCCACATTCGGGGACAACGCCATCGTGGTACCGATAATGGCCAGGATACTCACACGTGTACGCATCGTTTGCGCGCTCGGTCGCATACTCCAACTCCCTCTCCCGGCCTTCTCTTGCGGCCTTATGGAGCGAATTTATGTATCTAGGTACATATCTTGTCAACACATACGTATCACGGTACCAATTGCCCGAGGAAATCGGCGTGTGGCAGAAGTCCGCCAGTGCCGTTAAAGGCAAGAGACATGAGGCAGTGTTCGTGGACGTGCGGAGGTCTGCCTTTGCAATGGAGCCCAAATGCCTTCTGACTCACCGGATGCAGCCTCTCCCTTCGACATCACAACGCCGCAATATCGCGCCTATTTTCCGGAAGGTTCGCGCGACGATGTGGAGTTTCGCCTCACCCGTATGCTGTCTTTGTCGGCAAGGCGTTGGGGCACGTATGTCGAAAGCCGAATGCTGGCCGCGACGGGCGAATCGCGATCGCGGTGGCAAACACTGTTCGTGCTCAGCGTGGCAACGCCGCCGATCACGACGTCGCTGCTGTCCGCGCGTTTGGCCATTCAGTGGCCGCCACTGATCAGAACGTTGAATTCGCTGGAGGAAGACGGTCTCATCCGGCGGATCGAAAACCCCACCGACAGACGCTCGCGCTATATCGAAATCACGCCTGCCGGGACCGAGGTCGTCAACAAAGTGCAGCCTGTGCTGTCGCAAATCCGGAGCGCTGTGTTTGGCAGCCTGAGCGAAGAGGACATGCGCCTCGCCACCCGCGTGCTGGAAGCGATCGCGGTTGGAATTTCGGACGTACAGGAAGCCTCGGGCTGACACGGGCATCGTAAAGATGAACGACGAGCTCGACGAAGAAACATGCCCGGCCCGCGCCGCGAACTGCGAGCAGGCCGCAACCGTCTTCCACGAAATTTCAGCTCGACTGTGACCAGGCCGGACAATGGTCCGTACAAGGGGTCATGCAACGCAACCTTCTTCCCGCTTTGAGCGCAGGGCGATCACGAGGTTCGCCTCGGCCGACACCCGCGGCGAGCGCCCCGGATGACTGGGGCAAGCTGATGGTTGCGGCGCAAGATGGGCACGGAGGGGCCTATCGCCGTTTGCTGGGGGAGGTGTCACTCTGGTTGCAGAGATATTTCCAACGGCGCCTGCCCCCGGGCGAGGTCGAGGATGCGGTTCAGGAGGTCCTGCTTGCGATCCACCGACGTCGGCACACTTACGATCCGAGACACCCCTTCGGGCCATGGCTTGCCGCGATTGCCAAGAACAAATGGATAGATCAGCTGCGCGTTCTGGGCCGCCGCCAAGCCGAAGATTTGTCCGAAGACCTGCCGGTAGGTGACCATGAGACTTCGGTGATCAGCGCGTCGGTTCTCGCCCGATTACTCGACGAGTTGCGGCCCGCGCAGGCGCAATCGCTCATGCTCGTCAAATTGCGCGGACACACCATTGAGGAAACGTCACAGGAAACCGGCCTCTCCGCCTCGGCGGTGAAAATGAACATCCATCGCGGCCTCGCCCGATTGGCCGCACTTGTAGAGAGCTCGCACGATGTCGAATGATGCGCTGATCCTGGACTTGTCGACGGACCTGCCTCCTGTGCGACGGCGCAGTGTCGCGCGTGAATCCACATTGCTGCTCGGACTTTGCAGCGCCGAGCTAGGGATCCTTCTGGCGCTGGGATTGATGCGGCCCGACATGGGCGTGGTGATAGGCTCCTCCTACATGATCTGGAAGCTGGGCAGCCTCGCGGCGCTGGCAACGGTCAGTTGCGCCATTGCGATGCGCTCGTTCTCACCGGCAGCACCGCTCTATGGCGGCTTGATGAGCGTGGCAGGGCTGAGCCTTGCGGCGATCCTGATCGGCACCGTCATCATCGGGCAACCACCCGCGAGCGGCGAGCAATTGCTTGCCCGACTGTCGCCCGGTCATGGCATCGTTTGCGCGGTTTCGATCATTGTCCTGTCCCTTCCGATCATCGCGTTGCTGGGGTGGTTGATGCGAAGAGGGGCACCGACCCATGTCAGGCGAAGCGCGCGCGCCTCGGGAATTGCGGCCGGCAGTTGCGCAGCGCTTGTCTTTGCCGTCTGCTGCCGGATGAACGATCCGCTCTACATCGTCGTGTGGTATGGCGTGGGGTGTGGCGCTGCCATGTCGATGGCGCGCTGGCTCTTGCCCGCGCGGTTTCGCCTCTAACCAACCGCTTTTCCCATCCAAGCGACTGTGCCTCGGCCCCGTGCTTCGGGCGCGTAGAGGCGCGTGCGCCCGGCCGACCGGGTCTTTGGAGCGGTGCAATCGATCACCTGTTCGCGTTCGTGGAAAGGATATTACGATGTTTGGAATTTCACCGCTTGGCTGGGTTCACACGCTTGGTAGCCTGCCCGCCATTCCGCTCGCGGCTTACATGTTCGCGCGTCATGGCCGGATCACGCCACGTTCGGGCGCTGGCCGTGCCTATCTCGCATTCATGCTGATCGGAGCGGGCAGCGTTTTTTTGATAGCGCATCAGCCGGTGAGCTACGCCATTGGCGCTGCGACGATCGGATTGCTGGTCACGGGCTTTTGCGTCGAGCAATTCTTGGGAACGACCAGGATCAAGGCGCTGATCGAGACGATCTGTCTCAGCCTGACGGTATTCCTGTTGATGCTGCCGACTGCCACAGAAATCCTGCGGCGCGTTCCCGATGGCCACCCCTTGGTCACCGATCTGCACTCGCCGCTTCTCGTCGGCACGCAAGTCTGCCTGTTGGCGATCCTCGTCGTGGGCCTGTCTCTCCAAATCGTTCACCTGTATCGACACGACATGCAATCCTCGACGACACGGCGTTGAAGGAGAGGTGATATCGACCTGCCGCCCACCCGCGAAAAATGCCGGGCGACATCGCCGCTCGCAATCGAAAGGCGCTTCCTCCAACCAAAGTGGCGGGCCGCTTCTGGGAAGGGGAAAGCGGAAAGCTAGGAATTTCCTAAAATTCATCTCCATCCAGCGGCTCGTTACGCAAGGCCTTCGAGATTGAATGATTGAAAAAGGGCTCGCGGGCACTTGGGAAAGTCCAATCGGATTTCCGATTGTCTTGCGACGCGGCTTCAGGCCTTGCGGGACTATCGTGCTTGAGCGCGGCAAGGGCTTCCGTGGCGGTGAGAAGGCCTTCGAGCCCCAGGATGCCACGAAGGGCCTCGCTGTGCAGCGAGGCCGCGGTTTGGCAGGCGGCTTCGAGATGCGCGGATTGTCCGGTGACCCGGTAAAGCTCGCAGTGCACGTCGATCATGGCCGCGTTGCCAGAGGGCACATGCGTGTCGCGCATGTTCTTCGGTCGAACGCACAAGGCCTGCCCATCGTGCGGTGTCAGGAAATAGCCGCCGCCATTGCGGTCTGCGAAGTGCCTCTCGGCGAGCTCCGCCCACCTTTCAGCCCAGCGCAGGTAGTCTGCTCCTGCGGTCACGGCATGAAGGGCGAGGGCGGCGCGGGCCATTTGTGCATAGTCGTCGAGAAAATCGCAGCCGGAGGAATTCTCGCCCGCGGCAACATGCAAGAGGCGGCCCTCGCGCCCGCGCGAGGTGCCGGCGATAAAGGCAAAGGCCCCGGCGGCAAGTTCGATCCAATCCGCACGCGCGAACGCCTGGCCCGCGGCGGCGAGCGCGGCGATCAGCATGCCGTTGGTGTCGGCAAGGACGCGTTCGTCGCGGGCCGGGGGTATCCGCTTTTCGCGCACCCTCAGCAAGCTTGCCCGGGCGGCGGCAAACTGCGACTCCTCGCTCGCGCCGGGCCGCTCCGGGTGATCGAGGCGGTGAAGGATGTGGCGCTCCTGCCCGTTGCCCGCCTCCGCAATTGCGTAGGCCCGCATGAAGCAGGGCGCGCCTTCGCCAAGATGCGTCCGGATCTCTCGGGCTTGCCAGAGGTAATGCGCGCCGTCCTGGCCATCGCTTTCCGCGCCAAGGCACTGCGCGAAGGCGCCCCCGGACACGCGCATCTCGCGTGCCAGCCAGGCGACGGTTTCGCGGACACGCGCGGCATGAAGCGGATTTCCCTCGCTCAGCCACACTTTGGTCAGAAGTTCGATCAGGAGCGCGTTGTCGCTCGCCATCTTCTCGAAGTGGGGCACGCGCCAGGCCTCATCGACCGCAAAGCGCGCAAAGCCACCTCCCAGGTGATCGTACAGACCTCCCAGGCACATGCGATCGAGCGAAAGCAAGACGGCCTCGCGCGCGCGGACATCGCCGTGGCGCCGCCGTCCTTCCCACAGCAAGTCCAGCGCCGGGACTTCGGGAAACTTGGGACCCGCGCCAAATCCCCCGTTCTGCCAATCGACTTGTTCCAGCAGCGAAACGCGCGCCCACTTGACGATTCGATCGGGGGGCGTCCAGCGCGAAGCGGAAGGCGCCAACTGTGCCAGCCCGCGCGACAGCGCAGCGAGATTGTGCGCGCGAATACCCTCCTGATCGAAGGCCTTGAGGGCCTCGCGCAAGGCATCCCCAAGCGAAAGGCGACCATTTTCGCTCTGGAGCGGGAAATAGGTTCCCCCCCAGAACGGGCGCCCTTCGGGATCGAGGATCATCGTGAGCGGCCAGCCTCCGCGCTGTCCCAGCAGGCCGAGCGCGGACTGGTAGACATAGTCGATGTCCGGCCGCTCGTCCCGATCGACCAGAACCGGAACGAAAGAGGCGTTGATGAAACGCGCCGTGACCGGGTCCCGAAAGGCCTCCCGCGCCATTGCCGCGCACCAGTGGCATGCGCCGAACCCGACCGAGAGAAGCACGGGCGTGCCGTGCTGCCGCGCGAGATGAAAGGTTTCGGGGTTCCAGCATTGCCAGGAAATGGGTCCTTGCGCATGCAAGCCCAGGTAGGGGCTGGCGGGAAGGCGCTGGACGGGACGGCTCGGGGCGTGCGGAAACGCAGGCGAACGGGTGGATTGGGATGGGAGGAAACCATCGGCCATGGCATCCAACCCCGATCACCCGAACTTGTAGAGAATGCCGAAGCCGCCGCGCGGGTAATGCCACTCGACTTCGCCGGTGCCGGCCGTGACGATACGACAGGTGCCGCATTCCAGGCATCCATCGGGAATGATCTCGATCGTGGCCGCTTCGGTTTCGCCGTAGCAACCGGCCGGGCACATATAGACCAGCGCCCGCAGCTGCGCGGACGGCGTCGCGTGGGGCTTCACGGTTATGTGCGGCCTTCCCGCGTCAACGACATAGCGGTTGAAGAAAAGCTTGTTCTCGACATTGACGGTTGGATTCACGGGTAGCCTCCCTGGCCTTGTGTTCGGCGCACCAATGGGCATCCCGCGCCACGGTCTGGACCGGCGGGCTGCGTTCGTCTGGCGATGGCCGAATGGGTTACGTCGTGATCGGCATGCGCAGACCGGCGGCCCTGGCCGCGATCCAGCGGTTGAGTTCGGCGACATGGCCTTCCTCTTCCGCAACGAAGGCCTTGGCGAACGCGATGATCTCCGGGTCGGTGGCCTTGGCCAGGACCTGGGCATAGTAGCTCAGGCCCGCGCTTTCGGCCGCGAGCGCCGTCGCCAGCGCCTCGTCGGGGCCGACCAGTGGATCGGCCGCCCAGATGGCGGCCGATTCCGGGCTTTCGGCATCGGGCCACTCGAAATCGTCGGGTCCCAGTACGGGAATGTCGCGAAAGCCGGAACGTTTGCGGGCATCGGCCAGGTGCAGGCGCGAATAATGCGCGAGCTGGCGGAAGAGCTTGCTGACCTCCTTGTTGCCGCCTGCGTCCATCGCATCGGCCAGGTGGGCAAAGCGGTCCGCCGCCTCGCGCTCGAGTTGAATGGCATGTGCCAGAAATTCTTCGACGGTTTCCATGGCCTTTCTCCATCTGCAGGATCTGCGAGGCTTGGCAGAGCGGGGCGGCGGGGCGCGAAGACCGGGCCGCCGCCGCCCCGCGCGTGCGTCAATCGAGAGCGGGAACCTCGGGGTTGGCGAGAAGCCACTCTTCGCGCGTGATCGAGGCTTCCAGGATCTTGAGGTGCTCGGCTTCTTCCCGGGCAAATTCCTTGGCGAGGGCGGTGACCTCGGGATTGCCCGAGGTCGCACCCATCGCCACGTAGAATTCGTAGCCGCGCCGTTCGCCCAGGATTGCGGCCTTGAGCGCGTCGAGACGCGACAGGGCAGGGTCCGCCGCCATCAGCGAGGTGCGCTCGGGCGTTGCCTGGTCGGGCCACACGTAGTCGGGCGGAAGCACGGCCTCGACATCGAGCGCGCTTGCCCGTTCGCGCGCCTCCTTGAGGTGCTGGCGCGAAAACCCGGCCAACTGGTAGAACAGCTTGGCCACTTCGGCATTGCCGCAGGCCTTCATGCCTTCGGCAAGGTCGTAGAAATGGGCCGCGGCGTCTTCCTCGATCTTGACGGCATAGCCCAGGAACTCGTCCACCGAAGCAGCCTTGATGCCGCCCTTGAAGATTTTCGCGGCCGGGGTGACGTGGGGCGCTTTTGCGGGCAGGGTTTCATCGCCGACGAAGCGGACCATGATGTCCTCGTTGCGCACGAAGCACTGGCAGGCCAGGCGATGGCGGGGAGGCATGTCGTTCACTTCGGCCTCGTAGATCTCCTCCTTGGTGATCTTGCCGAGCTGCTTGAGGGTTTCCTTTTCCTCTTCGGTCAGCGCGATGCCGTACTTGCTGTATTTGGTCGGCGCGTAGAGATGTTGGACTTCGACAACGCACGAACCGCAGTTGCCGTCCTGGCAATCGAAGGGGATGGGAATCTTGTGTTCCTTGGCAAGCGCGAGAATGGTGCCCCGATCGCCGGCGACCGCATAGACCGTCACGTCTCGCGCCATCGAAGGGGATGAAAATGTTACGTTGGCCATATAAAACTCCTGAAATTGACATTGCGACGTTATTAAACGCCAAATCTAGGTCATTTCAGGCAATGATCGTGCCATTTGAAGTTCTGCGCGCTTTTCGTGGGCTGATTTGACCCACATCAAAAAAGAATTGATACAATTGGGGTCTTTACGACAAACGCCGCCGTGTTCACCGCGTTCGCCGTCGCAAAAGGTGGCAAAATTCTGCGCTCGCAGTATGAAATTGCAACGTGATTACTTGTAATGCGTCCGCCGCACGCTTGAATCGTTTCGCAGATGCGAATAGACTTGAATGGTCGGGTAACAAGCCGATCGAGCCAGGATCCTGCGAGATTAGGCCCTAGCCAGATAGCAAGCCGTATTGTTGCCAACACAGCCAGGAGATCCGGGTTGGGTGCATCGTTACTTTGGGGTTGCGAACCGCCAGGCCAGAAGCGTGCCCGTTTCGCGGAGCGCGAGGCGCTCTACGCGATCACCAGGCTGCTGGTCGGTCGCAAATCGAGCCTCGATGGCCAACTGCGCGAGGTTCTGGGTGTGCTTTCCAGCTTTATCGGCCTGGAACGCCCCGCGATCGTCCTTCTCGGCAAGGACCGGTTGCCCACCCGGGTCCTCACCGAAGGGGCCCAGTGGCACGTGGCGGCACGTGAGGGAGGGCTTGGTGCGCTGCCTCATCGTGCGATTACCTGTGTGGTGGCCATGGGCATGCCCATGGCGTTTGCCGATATCCGCCGCAACGCGCTGTTCCGGGTCGATGACACGGCGGGCTGGGGGCCGGACAGGCGCCCTCCCACCTCGTGGATCGGAATTCCGCTTTGCGTGGAGGAGGGCATTTGTGGCGTGCTTGTCGCGAGCCGGGCCTGCACCCCGGCCCGTCGGCAGGCGGACGATGTGTGTTTCCTGACGATCGTTGCGGGACTGCTGGCGCAGAACCTGGAATTGCGCGGCGGCGCCGGATCCTCGCCGCAAACAGGAGAGGCGGGGAAGGTCACCTTGCATCCTCTCCGCGGCGTACCGGCCATGCCCCTGCAGCCGGGCGGCATCGAGGGCATCATTTCCGTTAGTCCCGCGACCCGGAAGGCCTTGGGCCTCGTCCAGCGCGCCGCGCGAACGAACAGCACGATCATGCTGCGGGGCGAAACGGGATCGGGCAAGGAAGTGTTTGCCAACTGCGTCCACCGGCAATCGCGCCGCGCGCAACGCCCGTTCATCAAGCTCAACTGCGCCGCCGTGCCCGAAACAATGCTCGAATCCGAACTCTTCGGACACGAGCGCGGCGCGTTCACCGGCGCCGTCACGCAGCGCAAGGGGCGCTTCGAACTTGCCGACGGCGGGACGCTCTTCCTTGACGAGATCGGGGAAATATCGGCCGCCTTCCAGGCAAAGCTCCTGCGTGTCCTTCAGGAACGCGAATTCGAGCGTGTCGGGGGAAGCAAGACCCTGTCGGTGGACGTACGCCTCGTCTGCGCCACCAATCGCAATCTCGAGCAAGCCGTGGCGGAGGGGACATTTCGGGCCGATCTGTACTACCGCCTCAATGTCGTGCCGATCTTCATTCCTCCGCTGAGCAAGAGGGAAGGGGACATCATCCCGCTGGCGCGTGAATTCCTGCGCCAGTTCAATGCCGAAAACGACTGCCAATTGCAGTTTTCGCCCGGCTTCCTCCAATCCCTTCTCCATCGCACCTATCAGGGCAACATTCGCGAATTGCGAAATCTGGTCTTTCGCGCCGCGACGTTCGCGCTCGATGGTGGTCTCGTCGATTCCGAAGGCGGCGACGACGCACCTTCGGAGGTGGGCAGTGCCCCGCAAGAGGCGCCGGTCACTTCGGAACTTTCGACCTCGCCGGAATCGACGTCTTCCATGTTCGCGCCGGACGAGGAGGGCGCAGGTGCGCTGCGCACCGTTGGCAACGACGTGATTCTGGAGCGCGATCGCCTTTTGGCCGCGCTCCAATCCGCCGGCTGGGTTCAGGCAAAGGCAGCGCGTCTGCTGGGTATTACACCCAGGCAGGTGAGTTACGCCTTGCAAAAGCATAACATAGAGATCCGCAAGTTTTAGGTTCGACAGACCCGTAATTCCGAGGGACGTGGTGCCTGGCTTTGTCGCGAAAGCCGTCGTTCAGGATGGAGCGCTGTGCATTTTCCAGCGAGGTGAAATCGCCTGACACTTCAGAAAATGCCTAAAGACAAAAGCCTGGAGCGGTCGACCTGATGCCGTCTGATTGACGGCCGTTCTAGTGGCGGCTTTGGAAGCCACATCTGGGTACTTCCTGCTGGCTTCTCTTCCAAGCCCCGCAAAAAGGGCCGCCGCACTGAGATTTACCGGTGTGACGCACACAGGGCCCCTTCTAAACTTCAGGGTTTATCCCAATTCCGCTCCATTTGCCGGCCTCCCATAGTGGCTTTTACGTGATCGACTGGCGTTCGAGGGATCCCTTCCTGGCCGGCATCGAAGGCACGTGTCCTTTCTCGAACAACCGCGAGGCCCGCAGATGGATCTGGATCGAGGCGATGAGCTGCCGTCGTTGGAGCACGATGCCGATGGGACTGGAAATGGTCCGGGCAGTCTGACCCGGCGCAAGTTGCTCGTCGGCACCAGTGCTCTTGCTTCGCTGCCACTGCTGGACTCGCTTGGCGTTACCGCCGAAGCCCGGGCGCAGACATCGTCGGGGCAGGCCGCGGCCTCCTCCGCGCAGGCCTTGGCCGGCAATGTCGATCGCACGCATCTTCCGCTCGCCGAGCCGCCGTTCAAGGGCAAGATCGGCAAGACCTACAAGGAATCGCAAAGCGCCTGGCCCGAACTGCCCACCCCGCCCAAGGGGGCGCCCAACGTCGTGCTGATCCTGCTCGACGACGTGGGCTTCGGACAGGCCAGCACATTCGGCGGCCCGGTTCCCATGCCCGCGCTCGACAAGTTGGCGGCCGAGGGCCTGCGCTACACCCGCTTCCACACGACCGCGATCTGCGGCCCCAGCCGAGCCGCGCTGATCACGGGGCGCAACCACCACAATTGCGGCACCGGCTTCCTGTCCGAATGGGCAACCGGCTTTCCCAGCTACGACAACATGATCCCCCAGACGACCGCCAGCATCGGGAAGATCCTGAAGGAAAACGGCTACGCCACGAGCTGGTTCGGCAAGAACCACAACACGCCCGACTGGGAGAGCAGCGTGGCGGGCCCGTTCGACCGCTGGCCCACCGGCATGGGTTTCGACTACTTCTACGGCTTCATCTCGGGCGAGACGCACCAGTACTACCCGGTGCTGTTCGAGAACACCGTCGCCGTCGAGCCCGACACGTCGCCCGAGGAAGGCTACCACTTCCAGAACGACATGACCGAGCGCGCGATCAACTGGATCCGCTATTCCAAGTCGGTCGCCCCCGAAAAGCCGTTCCTGTGCTACTTCGCGCCGGGCGCCGCGCATGCCCCGCACCATGCGCCCGCCGAATGGCGCGACAAGTTCAAAGGCCAGTTCGACGCGGGGTGGGAGAAGGTCCGCGAGGAAACCTACAAGCGCCAACTGGCGAGCGGCATCATCCCCAAGGGCACCGAACTGACCAAGAAGCCCGAATGGGTGCAGGACTGGGCCGGGCTATCGGCCGACGAGAAGAAGCTCTACGCCCGCTTCATGGAGAACTTCGCCGGCTATCTCTCCTATGCCGACCATGAGTGCGGCCGCCTGATCGACGCCGTGAAGGAACTGCCCGACGCCGACAACACGATCATCATCTACATCGTGGGCGACAACGGGGCTTCCTCGGAAGGGGGCTTTACCGGCACCGTCAACGAGGTGATGAACCTCAACGGGGTCGCCTCCACGCTCGAGGACAACCTCAAGGCCTACGACAAGATCGGTGGGCCCGAGACCGAGCCGCACTATCCGCTGGGCTGGGCCTGGGCGGGCAACGCGCCCTTTCAATGGGTGAAGCAGGTCGCCTCGCACTTTGGCGGCTCGCGCAATCCCATGGTCATTTCCTGGCCCAGGGGGATCACCGACAAGGGCGGCATCCGTCCGCAGTTCACCCACCTCATCGACGTGGTGCCCACCCTTCTCGATGCGGCAGGCATCCGGGCGCCCAGCCATGTGAACGGGGTGCAGCAAAAGCCGATGGACGGCGTCTCGATCCGCTCGACCTTCGCCAGCGCCAGTGCCCACGCCGTGCGCGAACGGCAGTATTTCGAGGTATTCTCGAACCGGGCAATCTACGACAAGGGCTGGATTGCCTGCGCCCAGCACACCTTCCCATGGCGGCAGGACTATGCCCCGGGCAACTGGGACAAGGACAAGTGGGAGCTCTACAACATCGACGAGGACTTCTCCGAAGCCCACGATCTGGCCAGCAAGATGCCTGATAAGCTCGAGGCAATGAAGAAGCTGTTCGACGAGGAGGCCGTGAAATACGGGGTCTATCCGCTCGACGATCGCGGCGCCGGGCGCCTGGCGGAGCCCAAGCCGTCACCGGGCGGCGCCGACCCGAACCGGACCGAGTTCACGTACTACCCCGGCGCCTACCGCCTGCCCGAGACGGCATCTCCCAACACCAAGAACTGCTCGCACACGATCATCGCCCAGATCGAGAACCCGAACGGCAAGGTCGAGGGCGTGATCCTGGCCGCAGGCGGCGGCTCGGCGGGCTATGCGCTCTACGTCAAGGACGGCAAGGTCACCTATCACTACAACTGGTTCGAGCGCGAGCGGACCAGCGTGACCTCGCCCGCCGCGCTGCCCACGGGCAAAGTCAAGATCGAGGTTGCCTTCAGCTATGATGGCGGGGGGCTTGGCAAGGGCGGCGAGGCGGTCCTGCTCGTTAACGGCAAGGAAGTCGCCCGCGAGCGGATCGCGAACACCGTGGCCGGGCGGTTCGGCATCGACACCTTCGGGGTCGGCGGCGACAGCGGTTCGCCCGTCTCGAACGACTATGCGCCCCCCTTCAAGTTCAAGGGCGGCACGATCGAACGCATCGACATCAAGCTCGCGCCCAAGAACCTGAGCGCGGCCGAGGAAGACGAATTGCAGGAGCGCTATCTGGCCTTCGCGCAGCATATCGAGTGAGGCGCAGCCAGGCCGGCAGGCCTGTCATTTTTCTGGAATTTGGGAGTTTGGGAGGGCGTTATGAAGAATTTGGCTTTGGCGTCGGCGACATGCGCGATGGCCCTTTTGGCCGGATGCTCGCAAGAGGCGGCCGACAGTACGGCCTCGCCTTCGGCGGCATCGGACGTTGCCGAAACCTCGTTCCCTCAGCGGGCCTACTGGGGGGACGAGCACGTTCACACCGGTTGGTCGGTCGACGCCGGACTAAGTGGAACAAGGCTTTCGCCCGAGGACGCCGTAAGGTTTGCGCAAGGTGAGGAAATCAAGTCATCGACCGGGGTGATGATGAAGCTTCACAAGCCCTTGGACTGGATCGCCGTGACCGACCATTCCGACGGCATGGGAACGATCAGTGAGTTGATGGCGGGTAACGCCGAGTTCCTCGCCGACAAGCAGGCCAAGGCCTGGTACGACATGGTCAGCCAAGGTGATGCCCAGGCAACCAAGGCCATGCGCGAGATCATTCTCGCTCAGTCCGAAGGACGATTGCCCAAAGTGTTCATGGATTCCAAGTGGGTTGCCTCCGCTTGGGAGAAGAACGTCGACATCATGGAGAAATACAACAAGCCAGGCGCGTTCACGGCGTTCATTTCCTATGAGTGTTGATTGCCACTGAGAAGTGACCCGGGACGCGTATAAATTACCATTGAGAACTGACCCATGTTTCCCTCGCCTCCGACTGCCAGTCGGAGGGTCGTGGAGTGATCAGCATGGACTTACTCAGTGTGATCCGCCGGTGGCATTTCCGGCAGGGGATTTCCATTCGGGAGATCAAGCGCCGGACCGGCCTGTCCCGCAACACCATCCGCAAATATCTGCGCTCCGATACGGTTGAGCCCAGCTTCAAGGTTCCGTTGCGCCCCAGCAAACTCGATCCCTTCGCGGACAAGCTGACGGCCTGGTTACGAGTTGAATCGAAGAAATCTCGCAAGCAGAAGCGGACCGCCAAGCAACTCTACGCTGATCTGGTGAAGCTGGGTTACGATGGCTCCTATAACCGGGTGGCCGCCTTTGCCCGGCGTTGGCGGACCGAGCTTCAGTATGAACAGCAGACCAGCGGGCGCGGGACGTTTGTGCCTTTGGTTTTCCAACCTGGCGAGGCCTTCCAGTTCGACTGGAGCGAGGATTATGCCGTGCTGGACGGCAAGGTGACCAAGCTGCAGGTCGCCCATACCAAGCTGGCACATAGCCGCGCCTTCATCGTGCGCGCCTATCTGCTCCAGACCCATGAGATGCTGTTCGACGCGCTGACGCAAGCGTTCCGGGTGCTGGGTGGCGTGCCGCAGCGTGGGATCTTCGATAATATGCGGACCGCTGTCGACAAGATCGGGACAGGGAAGACGCGGCAGGTCAATGCCAGGTTCGCCGCCTTGGCTAGCCACTATCTGTTCGAGGCCGATTTCTGCAATCCGGCTTCTGGCTGGGAGAAAGGACAGGTCGAGAAGAACGTCCAGGACGCTCGACGCCGGTTGTGGCAACCGATGCCCAGCTTCCGCGATCTGGCTGAGTTGAACACCTGGCTGGAAGAACAGTGCATCGCCCAATGGGGCGAGATCCAGCATGGTGTCCTGCCCGGCACCGTGGCCGATGCGCACGCCGAGGAAATTGCTTGCCTGATGCCGCTGGGCCGGCCCTTCGATGGCTTCGTCGAGCAGATAAAGCGCGTGTCGCCGACCTGCCTCGTCGCCTTCGACCGCAACCGCTATTCGGTGCCTGCTTCCTTCGCGAACCGGCCGGTCAGCCTTAGGATCTACCCGGATCGTCTGGTCATAGCGGCCGAAGGCCAGATCGTGTGCGAACATGCCCGGCTCATCGACCGTTCCCATCACAAGCCGGGACGCACGATCTATGACTGGCGGCATTATCTGGCAGTGGTCCAGCGCAAACCCGGCGCCTTGCGCAATGGCGCGCCCTTCCTCGAGATGCCCGAAGCCTTCCGGCAATTGCAAAGTCATCTGCTCAAGCGCCCAGGCGGCGACAGGGAGATGGTCGAGATCCTGTCTCTCGTTCTGCATCACGACGAGCAGGCTGTGTTGAGCGCGGTCGAGTTGGCCCTGGAAGCCGGTGTCGCCACCAAGACCCATGTTCTCAACGTGTTGCATCGCCTTATCGATGGCAAGGCGCCTCCAGCAGCGCCGGTCGATGCGCCTCAGGCCCTGCGTCTGACGCAGGAGCCCGCGGCCAATGTCGTTCGCTACGATACGCTCAGGGAGATCCGCCATGCGTCATGATCCCGCCAGCGCGGCCATCGTCGTCATGCTGCGCAGCCTCAAGATGTTCGGCATGGCTCAGGCCGCTGGCGAGCTGATCGAGCAAGGCGCGCCTGCCTTCGACGCTGCCGTGCCCATGCTGTCTGGGCTCCTGAAGGCAGAGATGGCCGAACGGGAGGTCAGGTCGATCGCCTATCAGATTAAGGCAGCCCGCTTCCCGGCCTACAAGGATCTGGCGGGCTTCGATTTTGCCGCCAGCGAGATCAACGAAGCCCTTGTTCGTCAGCTTCACCGGGGCGACTTCATGGAAAACGCCGACAACGTCGTGCTGATCGGCGGGCCCGGAACCGGCAAGAGCCATATCGCCACAGCTCTGGGCGTCCAGGCTGTCGAGCATCACCGCAAGAAGGTTCGCTTCTTCTCCACGGTCGATCTGGTCAATGCGCTTGAGCAGGAAAAGACCTTGAACCGGTCCGGCCAGCTGACAGAGCGCCTGCTACGCCTCGACCTGCTCATCCTCGATGAACTGGGCTACCTGCCCTTCAGTCCATCGGGCGGCGCCATGCTCTTCCATCTGCTCAGTAAACTGTACGAGCGCACCAGCGTCGTCATCACCACCAACCTGAGCTTCAGCGAATGGGCTGGCGTGTTCGGCGATGCCAAGATGACCACCGCGCTGCTCGATCGGCTTACCCACCACTGCCATATCCTGGAAACCGGAAACGACAGCTTCCGCTTCCGCGCCAGCACCGCTGCACCCAAAGCCAGAAAGGAGAAGCCCGCATCTTGAACCTGCCCAGAAACGGCAGCACATAAACCATACCCACCCGGGTCATGTATGGATGCCCCCTGTCGCGCAAGTGTTGTTGGAGTGGCGCCGGCGTGTGATCGGATGCGGTCATGTATCAGGCCTGTTGCGCGGTCTGAGGACCGCTGGCCGGTATGGAGATGCGCAGGCCTGGTGCAAAACACTTCTGCGGGCTCGAAGCCCTATGACTCGGAATGCTTTTCCAAACCCGGATCTGACCGATCACTTTGCCCTTAC
>NZ_JABWCU010000050.1 GCF_018491765.1 Novosphingobium profundi
GGCGCATCCTCAAGATCGTGCTCTACGGCAGCTATGCCCGGGGCAACTGGATCGACGAGCCGCACACCGCCAAGGGCTACAAGTCGGACTACGATCTGCTGGTGATCGTCAGCGACAAGCGGCTGACCGACCGGGTCAAGTACTGGACCCGCGTCGATGAACGGCTGATGCGCGAATACGGCATCACCGAAAGCCTCAAGACGCCGGTCAATTTCATCGTCCACACCATGCAGGAAGTGAACGACGGGCTCGCCCAGGGCCGGTACTTCTTCATGGACATCGCCCGCGATGGCATCGCGCTTTACGAGGCCGACGACAGCGAACTGGCGACCCCTAAGCCCAAGACCCCGCATGCCGCGCTGGATCTGGCCAAGGAGTACTACGAGGAGTGGTATCCCAGTGCCCTCCGAGCGCATGTGAACTTTTCTGACGATCTAAAGCGCGGGTGGAACAAAGATGCGGCTTTCATGCTGCATCAGGCCACCGAACGCCTCTACCACTGCGTCCTCCTGGTCTCGACCTTCTACACCCCGCACGTCCACAATTTGGCGTTCCTGCGTACGCAGGCCGAGCGTCTCGATCCCCGTCTGATCTACGCTTGGCCGCGCGAGAACCGCTGGCAGCGCGGCATGTTCGAGAAGCTCAAGGAAGCCTACGTCAAGGCACGCTACTCCAAGCACTACACCGTGAGCGAGGAAGAGCTGACCTGGCTCGGCGATCAGGTCGAGGAGCTTGGCCGCGTCGTCCAGACCGTGTGCTCCGAACGCATCGCCCAGCTCGAGGAGACCGCCCGCGAAGCCAGCTGATCGGCTGGCTTCCCTTCCCCTTCAAACGCTCTCTTCGACCACGATGTCGAGCGTCAGCTGCAGCACATCCTCGTCCGCATTCGCTGCGACAGGCTGCAGGGTTTCCTGGCCGCAAGCGAGCGTGATCCACTCGAAATCCCAATCCAGATCGACCCGGTCGCCGTCTTCGTGACGCGTGATGCGAACCTGTGCCGCGCCTTCGACCGCGAGGGCAAAACGGCAGCTGGAGGCATCATCCTGGAACGTCCCACGCAGCAAGGTTCCATCCGAAAACGCCAGCGAAAACCCCTCGGTAATCCCACGCGCCGGGACCTCGAGACGCGTCTTGATATCGCCTGTCAGCAGCAGGCTCGATTTGCCTCCACCCTCAATGTGAACACCCATGCTGCCATGCCTCCATGCGACTCGATGCGGGTGCCCTGATGTAGAACATAGTAAGAACATCGTGAAGGCCGTATCCTCGGCTGGTCGGGCGAGGGGAGGCAGGCGGGGGTGATCGCAGGAGAGGGGGATAGGGCGTAAGGCAAGGTAAAGGCAGGTGTCTCGCGACCCCTGCTAACTGTCTGTCTGCACATCGTTTTTGTGGGAGATTAGGTGCGCTTGGCGATGCTCGTGTGCCTCCACGACGAGATTGCGCGGGAAAATCGCGTGGATTTGCGCGGGTTTGGCGCGAGATTCCGGTGGAGGACCTTGAAGCGTTGGGGCGGTCCTCCCTCATCGGGTCTTTTGGACCTGGAGGTGTACCTGATGGACGACGACTTCGATGTCTGGCTTGGCCATATGGGTAAGGAGCGCCCCCTTCGCCACGACCTGCGCCGCGCGGTCAACCAGGCCGGAGGGGACGGAGCCCGCAAGGCCCGGGCCCGCGGTCGGTTTACCGGCAGCCGGATCGGACGCGGATCGACCATCGCAGCGGTACTGGGAAACGCCGGGCGTTTTTCCAATCCGCGCGCCCGGCGCGTGATCGTCAAGGCGCGCTTCGTGAAGCTGGTGGGGAAGGGCGGCAAAGCCGCCACCGCGCACCTGCGCTATCTGCAGCGCGACGGCACCACGCGCGAGGGCGAACGCGGCGATCTTTACAGCCCCGATCGCGATGAGGTCGACGGCAAGGCTTTCCTCGAACGCGGCACCTACGATCGCCACCAGTTCCGCTTCATCGTCTCGGCCGAGGACGGGGCGCAGTATCCGGACCTCAAGTCACTGACCCGCGATCTCATGAAGGACGTTGAAAAGGACCTGGGCACGCGCCTCGACTGGGTCGCGGTCGACCACTTCAACACCGGCCATCCCCACACTCATATCGTCGTGCGGGGCGTCGATGAAAGCGGGCACAATCTGATCATCGCGCGCGACTACATCCGCCACGGCATCGCCGGGCGCGCGAGCGACATCGTCAACCGCGATCTGGGCCCGCGCACCGAGCACGAGATCGCGCAAGGCAACGCACGCGAAGTGAGCCAGGAACGCTTCACCGGGATCGACCGCCGCCTGCTGCGCGATCGCGACGAGAACGGTATGGCCTCAGCCTGGCACTGCGACCCGGCCGAGCAGGCCTTGCGCGCCGCGCGGCTCGGCACGCTCCAGCGCATGGGACTGGCCCACGAGGAGGGCAAAGGGCGCTACCGGCTCGAAGAGGGGCTGGAAGCGTCGCTGCGGGCAATGGGAACGCGCCACGACATCATCGCCACCATGCACCGCGAGCTGAAAGCCACCCCGCAGGTGCTCCCGCACGACTATGCCATCTACGAACCGGGCAAGGGCCAGGAGTTGCTTGGCCGTATCCAGGCGCGCGGGCTCTCCGATGAAATCCGCGATCGCCACTACCTCATCGTCGAGGCGACCGACGGGCGCTCGCACTACGTCGATCTGGGCCATGATCTGGCCGACGGGGCGATGACCGGGCGCCTGGTCGAGATCGCGCCGAGCCGCCACGGCCTGCGCGCCTCGGACAAGACCATCATGGAGGTCGCTGAGGCGAATGGAGGGCGCTACAGCATCGCCGCGCACCAGGCTCACGATCCGGGCGCGACGCGCACCTTTGCCGAGGCGCATGTGCGCAGGCTCGAAGCGATCCGCAAGGCGACCCGGAAGCTGGAGCGCGCGAGCGATGGCAGCTGGGCGATCGGACGCGATCACACCGCGCTCGTCGAGGGCTACGAACAGGCCCGTGGCCAGCGCCAGCCCGTGCAAGTCTCTGTGGTAACCGAGCGCGACCTGACGAGCCTTGCCCGTCACGACGGTCCGACCTGGCTTGACCGCAAATGCCTGGAGCCCGGACGGCTGCAGCTCGAGGGCAGGATCGGCGCCGAAATCCGCGATGCGCTCGCACGGCGTCAGCAGTGGCTGATCGAACAGGACCTGGCCCGCCAGGAAGGGGAGGCGATGGTTTACAAGCCCGACCTGATCGCCAGTCTCAAACAGCGCGAACTGGCGCGCGTCGCCGGGCAGCTCGCGAAGGAGCTTGGCCTCGACTATTCGCAGAGCAAGGGCGGGTATCTGGAGGGCGTCTACAAGCAGCCCGTCCAGATTGGCGAGGACAAGTTTGCGGTGGTCGCGCGTTCGCGCGACTTCACGCTGGTTCCCTGGCAGCCGGTGCTCGAACGTGAGCGGGGCCGCTTTGTCTCGGGAATCCAGAGGGGAGGCGCAATCAGCTGGACCATCGGCAAGGGCCGCGATCGCGGTCCGGAAATCGGCATGTAAATCGGCAGGGGCCCCAGCTGGCACCGGAGAGGTTCTGTCGGACCATGGCGCGCCGGTGCATCCTCGTATGCATGCAGACGACCAAGACCCGCCATCAGTTCTACCTGCCCGACGTTCTCTCGGCCAAGCTCGAGGTGGCCGCCGCCGCGCCCGAGAGCTCGAAGACCGATGTTCTGACCAAGGCGCTGACCGCGTGGTTTGCGGTCGAGGAGGGGCAGGCGATCGAAGCAAAGTTCGGGGCGACGCTTTCCCGTCAGGTGAAGGCCAGTGAAGCCCTCGAAAGGCAGATGGCGCATCTCACCGAAGTGGTTGGTTTGCTGGTACGCCATCAGCTCACGATGACCGCGCACCACCCCGCCTTCGACGCCGAGACCCGGCACCTGGGCAAGCTTCGCTACGAGCAGTTCGTGCGCATGGCCGGTGAGCTTGCCGCGAAGGGCAAGGCATCGGGCCAAGGCCCCAAACCCGAAATCCAGCAGGAGTTCGATCTATGAGCGACAAGGCCCAAGCCCCGACCGAGCCCATCTCGGTGCGCATACCCGAGGCCTGTCGGCTCACCGGGATCGGGCGTTCCAAGCTCTACGAGCTCATCGCCGAAGGGCGCATCGACGTCGTCAAGGTGGGGGCGATCACCCTCGTGCCCTACGCCAGTCTGCGCGGGCTCTTCGAGAAGGGCTGAACGTCCCGACAATCACGAAAGGAGATCAATCCCATGAATACCCTGGACCTGCGCCGTATCGAGGCGGTCATCACCGCCAGTATCGTGACCATGCCGATGAAGCTGCGCCGTGAGTTCGCCGATGATTGCAACCAGTTGCTCGGCGATCAGGACGATGTTCTCATCCGGCGGATCATGGATGCGTTGCAGAGCTGGGTAAAAGAGATGGATGAGGCGGACGCGGGGCATCGTTAGGCTAGCCATCGATCAGAAGCTCGATCGAGGTGGTTGGACTGGCCGCTGGTGGGACTTTCCCGAATGTCAGCTAGCCGGAGACGGTCCAGGGTAAGCCGACATTCGCTCCGCGGCTGCGTGATACCAGATCAGCGGCTCGCCCAGGGACTTTTCGATGGGTCAGCTTAGCAGTGGCTATCTCGCTCGCGCCCACATCTATGTATCTAATTTCACTTGAGGGCGGCACAAGCTCAAGGCTATCACACCCATGTCATCTTTAGAGGCGGCGACATAAGGGGGGCAAACAATGAAATTCGTTCTGCGTCTATTTGCGCTCGTTTTCGCGTGCGCTTCGCTGCTGGGTAGTCAGGCTGCGTTAGCCTCCACGCTTACCAAAGCGGCTCGATCCACCTGAGTGCTGTTCAAGTGCGCATGATCTCGGAGATGTCGCAGCTAAGCCTGCATGATGTGGCGCGCTGGGTCGCGGGGGACCAGCTGCGAAGTTTGGACTTTGCACCTGCTAATGTCCCCTTTGCGGAGGCCATAGGCCGCCTACTGACAAACAACACAATCAGCGCGGTGTGAGTATGCGGTACTGGTGGGTCAATCAGAACCAAACCTATAAGCACGAAGTCCAGGGCGGATTCCTATGGTCGCCTAAGCGCCGAAAGGACGGTGCCCGTAACCACTTTTACGACACCATGACCCAGGTGGAGGCCGGCGACTTGGTGCTGTCATTTTGCGACACGCAGATCAAGGCTGTAGGCATCGCACAAGGGGCTGCTGAATCCGCTAGCAAACCTGCGTTTGGCAGCGTAGGCGACCAGTGGAGCGATGAAGGCTGGTTGGTTCCAGTGGAGTTCGAAGAGGTCGCGCGACCGATTAGGCCTAAAGAGTACATTGAGGATCTTCGCCGTCACCTGGCCCCAAAGTACGCACCTTTGCAGCATAACGGGAACGGCAACCAGGGGGTTTACCTTGCTGAGCTGTCGGAAGGTTTTGCCCATTTTCTCCTAAACAAAATGGACTTGTCTCTCGAAAACTTGACTGCCGAAGAGCTTGTCGACGACGAGAACGAGATTGCCGATGAGAAGGCGCAGGAAGCTGTTCAGGGACGCACGGATATTGGTGAGACCCGAAAGTTGCAGTTGGTGCAAGCGCGACGCGGCCAAGGCGTGTTCAAAGCCAATGTCAGGCTCAATGAAAAGTGCTGTCGTCTGACAGGTGTAAGCGATCCACACTTCCTGATTGCCAGCCACATTAAGCCGTGGCGCGATTGTAGCGATCAGGAAAAGCTGGATGGCTGCAATGGCTTACTGCTGTCACCGCATGTGGATCGGTTATTTGACCGCGGCTTGATCAGCTTCGACAATGACGGGACGGTACTGAAGTCGCCCCTTTTGCCGGCTGATGTCTGGTCGTCCTGGGGATTTGACGGCCTGGAAACTGTGGAGCCATTTAAGGCTGCTCAGTGCGCGTACCTAGCGATTCACCGAAACTCGTACTTCAAGGTCACAAACAAGAGAAAAATGGAGAACTAATGCCCATTGCCCTTGCTGTCGCCTGCATCGGATCGATCCATGACGGTGACACTATCCGCCTCTGCGACGGTGAGCGGGTTCGATTAGTCGAGATCGACGCCCCCGAAGTGGCAGGTTCACCACGCTGCCGATCAGCCCAGCGCAAACGGCTAGCCACATCCCGAAACCCTTCCTGGTGCGACTACGCCCTCGGCACCAAGTCGAGGAACGCCCTGCAAACTTTCCTCACGACTGGCACGGTCAAAATCAATCGGCGGGCAAAGGATCGCTACGGACGCACGCTGGCAAAACTTTCCGTAAATGGCCTCGATGTTGGCGAGTACCTGATCGGCCTGGGCCTCGCGCGACCTTGGCGTTGACACCGAGCAGATCAATTTACGGCAATCCGAAGATTATATTTCTTTAATGAGCGCTACTCTTATAACCAATTCTGCCAAAATCGGGGACTTTCATGTCCATTGACTAATTTGGCGGCTTCTAATTGATGGCTACGGCTTTTTCGGCAACATTCGAACCAGAGCTCTCGCTACTCGCGATTGACTGCAAGGTAGTTTCGGGACGCCCCTGTATCTCCTTTGTCGGACTAGATGCAGGAGCCGCAGCGAAAATGCGCACCCAATTCATGGGGGCATTGTCATCTATTGGACTGGCCCTGCCCCTGCTGCATTTTGAGATCACCATTCCTCCGCATGACTCGCAAAAAACTGGAGATCTTGAGCTTCCATCTATCCTATCGGTGCTCGGAACTATCGGGGTGATCGACAGTGAAAAGCTCGCTGACTGGATATGTCTTGGCTCGCTTGGCAATCATGGTGAAATTCGCATGCAGCACCCGGGATCCGAAATTCTTGAGCTTGCTGAGCGCTCAAGTAAGGGCATCCTGGGCGGACAGAGCTTGTTCGCATTCCCCCAAGATCGGGTCGCCATTGAGATCTGCCAACAGATCAACGACGCCATCCGTCCGCTGCGGCCAACTAAGGTTCCGGTCGAAGAGCCCATCGAACTCGAGCCCCCCAAGAGCTTCTGGTCGAAGCTGCTGGGCAGCAAAGCCACAGTCCTACGCGAAAACCGAATGGCTCATCGAACCCTCGATCACGAGGCACTGGACCATCCAAGATCGCGAACACGAAGGCCTTATCGAGAGCCAAACCCAGAGTTTCACGGGATAGGTCACCGCTCTCGACTGCGCGAACGTCTGCTGGATGGAGACGCTGATTCACTCGCCGATTATGAAGTGCTGGAATTCATGCTGTTTGGGGCCCGCAGGCGCGGAGACACGAAGCCTTTAGCGAAAGCCCTTATCAAGCGGTTCGGTTCTCTGCCCGCCGTGCTGAATGCCGACACAACAGCGCTGTTGGGCGTACCAGGCATCGGCCCGGCAAGCGCTGGCGTCATCAAGATCGGCGCAGTAGCAGCAAAGCGAATGGCGCGAGCCCAACTCCGTGACCAACCTATCATCAGCAGTTGGCATGTTCTGATCGATTATCTGTCGATCGACATGGCGCACCTTACCAGAGAACGCGTTCGCGTTTTGTATCTGGACAAGCGGAACAAGCTGGTCCGAGATGAGCACATTAGCGAGGGGACGATCAACGAGGCTTCGGTGCATCCGAGAGAGGTGATACACCACGCTCTAGATTGTGGCGCTTCGGGTTTGATCTTGGTTCACAACCATCCCAGTGGAAATCCCGAACCAAGCAGGGAAGATATCGACCTCACTCACAGCATTGCTGAGGCTGGTCGTTTGATGGGCATCACAGTCCAAGACCACGTGATTATCGGCCGAGAGGGGCATGTGTCTCTGCGAGCGAAGGGACTGATCTGAGGGCATCTACATAGGACCGGAGTTCGACGACATTAAGGCGCCGCGCAAAATAAGCCGACTTTCGCTTTAACGTCGTTAAGTCAGTGCGTTAGATTCACAGCGCATAACGCTTGACTCCGATCCCTGCTTCGTTCGAGAGCAGCGCGTAGGGTTTAGGTGGACATGCGTTCAATATTTGGATGCATCCACGAAGAGGCGGCAACGTGGATAAGTCAACAAACAGCGGATGCAGTGCTGCAATCGCTTCAGCGGACGGTAAAGCTGTGGCTGGCCAAGCTTCTCCCATGCATTGGGCTACCCGCGCTATTGGCAAGCATGTCCTTCATGTCGACGCTGCGGGACGCTTTTTGTTGTCCGATCATGATCTGCGGGAAAGCGCGAATGCGGGCGAATTGACTTCGAGTGAGCGGGAACGCCTCGTAGAGGGCGGGTTGCTTGTGGAAGGTGAGCTTGGCCGACTTTCGCATAAGCTTGCCGTCCAGCGGCGCCGTTTCCATCCTGGTGAGCTCGACTATCTGATCCTAATTCCGACCCTCCGATGCAATCTTGCATGCTCCTATTGTCAGGTGTCGCGTGCAGCTGAAGCGTACCCATCCGGTGAAGGCCGCAGTGGCCGTGGCTAGGTCGCCTTTGGTTTGATGATGCGCTTTGCTGCGGCGTTGCGTCTGACAGCGATACGAGCGAGCCCCGCTTCGATCGGCAAGATGTCGAGT
>NZ_JABWCU010000051.1 GCF_018491765.1 Novosphingobium profundi
TTTCGGCATTGGACCATCAGCCCTGACCGAGGCCATGGAATTACTAAACCAACACCTGGCCACGGCCGCTTGATTGCCATGAAGCGGCGGATCTCACTCGCTCGCGGACGATCTTTGCAACAGAGCCATTTGTCACAATGGCAGGACGAGGCCGAGCGGCAAGCGCCTGTCATCCTCGCGCGCAAGGAGCAAGTGACGGCGGGCGAAGCGGCCATCGACCAATATGCCTGGTCGAGCCAGCTCAAGGTCACTGGCAGGGCCGCCTACGGGCAAGCCTGGCGTGGCGGTAACGATCCGGCGTTGCTCGGCGTGATCGTACCTCCGGGCAGCGTCGGCGGCTTTTTTGCCGGGGTCCAGGTCAAGCTTCCCCTCTATACCGGCGGTGCTCTTGAAGCACAGCGACGCCAGGCTTCGGCCCAGGCGCGAGGCGCACAGGCGCAGCTCGACGCAACGCGCCGCGATATCCGCCTGCAGGTGCAAGAGGCGTGGCTCTCGCAAAGGAGCAGTTCGGCGCAGATCACCGCCTTGCGGACGGCTCTTGCGTCGGCGCAGTTGCAGGAACGGGCGGCGCTGACCGGACGCGAGGTCGGGGTCAGAACCCAGAGCGACGTGCTGGCGGCCCAGGCGCAGACCTTCGAGGTGAAGCGGCAGCTCGACCAGGCGCTTTACGAATATGAGTATAGCCGGGCAGCGCTGGCCGCCTCCGCTGGTGGACTAACGTCCGCCCGGCTCGACGAGATCGGACGGGACTTCACGCCCCGCTGAGGGGAGTTTGTGGCACCGTCATCGCGCAGTCGATGCCGCCCCCGGAATGATCGCTCCATCGACTGCGAACGAGACGATCAAGGCAGGAAGGCCAGGAAATGGTGGGTAATCTCCCTATCCTCATCAAAATCCGGGAGCGGAGCTTGCGACAAAAAATTCCACTCCGCAGTTCGACCAGAGCGTGGATGCTGGGCGGCGCGGCCATAGTCGGGGCCGCCCTGATCGCCGCCACCTTGAGGCCGCTGTTCGTGCCGTGGGACTGGGGTGATGAAGATTTGAACGATGAATGGTAGCCCACGGTGAGAAATCTTCTTTCCGGCCGCGAGGCGGTAGGGGCAATGCGCCGGCTCTTGGTCGGGCGACCAATAAGTGTCGCAATTGAAACAAACGGTGGACGCGCGGCGCGTCGTCCTTGAGGGCCGCACGGAAAGCGCGTGTGTTGTTCACCGGAATAAGGCTGCCGGCCCAGCTTGGCTGGGCAATATTCTACCACCGCGAGGAAAACGCGGTGAGGCCGTCCGGCGAAATAGTGATCTCGATGAAGCGGAGATCGTTGGCCCTGCTCGCGAAGCTGTGTCGCCGAACATCGGCAGCGAGGTCCGCCAGTTCGGTATCGGCGAAGATCTTTTCCATTGACGGTGGCAGCCAGTGAATGGTCGCTCGCGATTCCTTTCGCGGGGAAACACGCTGTTGCTGTCGCTATCCAACTGCCGCTCGATAACGGGCAGCCCTCTCGCAAGATCGACCGGTTCCACAACGGCTTGCTCCACTGGTCGTCATCATTGCCGTCCCTGCAATAGCGCGGCACCTGAAGGCACGCACAGATCAATAGCTTGACGGCGTCACACACGAACACGCCCGAACCCTGACGACGGGGCCAGCAGCGCCTGACCCCTCCAATTCGCACACAACCTAATAGGCATTTTGATGACGCATTGAGCTATTGACTTACCTATACGTCATCGAGATGGTTATGGGACGCTGATTCGCCGCATATTGGCTCCAGACGTGAAACAGACGGTCGCCTGAAGGCGCGCGGAGAGGAACAATGTCGATCATTCTGACACTACTGGCTTCGAGCACTGCATTGCCCGCCGACACCGTTGTCGGTCGCTGGCAAACCGAGAGCCGTCATGGCGTCGTGGAAATCACCCGCTGCGGGCAATCGATCTGCGGTGCCTTGATCAGTTCCGACGGGATCAAAGCCAACCCCGAACTACGTGACGAAAAGAACAAGACCGCTGCGTTGCGCGGTCGTCCGCTTCGTGGATTGCAGATTCTGCAGGGTTTTACGTGGAAGTCGGGCAGTTGGTCGGGTGGTTCCATCTACAACGCTGAGGATGGCGGTACATACAGCGCGACGGTCACGTTAGCCGATCGGGATCATTTGCGCCTCAAGGGCTGCATCGTCTGGCCCCTGTGCAAGACGCAGACATGGACGCGCCTCCGATAAGCACGAGGAATTTGACAATCACGAAAGGGGAGATGGGCGTGGCAGGCAAAAATTGGAAAGTTGGGATCGCAACATCGGCCGTGGCGGCTGGATTGCTCGCGCCGCAAGCCGCGAGCGCGCAGGCCTTTTACCTTCAGGAACAATCGTCCAGAGGTGCCGGACGAGCCTTTTCGGGCGAGGTCGCCGACCAGGGCGTACAGTCCCTCTGGTGGAATCCGGCTGCGATCGCAGGCATGGAAGGAGTCGATGCCCACCAGGCCGTAAGCGTAATCCTTCCCAAAGGGTCGGTTGACAATGTCAACACGCTCATTGTCCGTCCCGGGCAGTCGGCTGCGGCTGTAGGCGGGAGCCAACGCTCTCGTGATCCGATCAATAATGGCGTACTACCCTCCGGCGCGATAGCCGTCGGCCTGACATCACGGCTCGCTTTGGGGCTGACCGTCGCCTCCCCTTATAGCTTCACAACCAATTATGATGCCGACAGCTGGGCACGGTATAGCGCCGACAAGACCAAGCTGCGAACATACGACATCCAGCCATCGATCGCCTACCTCGTTACGCCAAATCTCAGCATCGGCGCCGCGCTTAATATCGAATATGCCGACGCATCATTGTCCAACTATCTGCCGAACCTATCGCCTCTTCTCGCCGACGGCCACCAGGAGCTGAAAGGCAATGGTTGGGATCTTGGCTGGTCGGCCGGGCTGCAATATCGCGCCGGCCCCATGCAACTGGGCGCCAGCTACAAGTCGAGCGTGAAGCATAATCTCGACGGTTCGGTGACGACGACCGGTCTTCTTGGTCCGCTCGCCGGGCAAAACAGCGTAGTGAATGCAAACGCCACGTTCGAGACCCCCTGGCAGGCGATCTTCGGAGCGCGCGTGGCGGTGTCGCCCAAGGTCACCCTCAACGGTCAGGTGACCCGCATGGGTTGGTCGAAATTCGACGCTATCCGGCTCGGCGCGCCGCTCAACGTTTCAATCCCGGAAAATTACCGGGACACTTGGAGCTTCGCAGGCGGCATCGATTACGCGGTCACACCAGCCTGGACCGTTCGTGCCGGCGTTCAACACGCCCAGACCCCGACGCGCAACGGCAATCGGGACGCTCGAGTGCCTGACAGCAACCGTTGGAATTTCGCTGCCGGCACAAGCTATGCCGTGTCTTCCCGGTTCACGCTCGATGCGGGCGCAGCGTATATTACGTTCAAGGATACGACTATTGATCGCACGACAGCGGCCTATGCCGGCACGGCCGTGCAGACGCCGATCCTGATGGACGGCAAGCTCGAGGACGCGCACGCCGTCGTGCTGTCGCTCGGCGGACGTTTCCACTTCTGATGCTGGAGATCGCCATGCCCCAGCCCGCCATCAGCGCCTTCCCGTCGATACCGGAACCGGCAATTCCGCCACGGCTCCTGACCGACCTCCTCGACAATGCGTTGAACCTTTATCCCGAACGCGTCGCCATCGACTTTCTCGGGCGAACCTGGACTTATGCGCAGGTGGGGCAACTCGTTCGCCGTGCAGCACGTGGATTGCAGGATCAGGGGCTGCGCAAGGGCGATCGGTTCGGCCTGTGCCTGCCGAACTGCCCCTATTTCGCGATATTGTACTTCGCGGCGCTGCGCGTGGGTGCGATCGTGGTCAACTTCAACCCGCTCTACACGGAGCGCGAACTGGAGCATCAGATCCGGGACTCGGGAACGCGCATGATGGCGGTACCGGACGTCCGGATAATCCACGAGAAAGTGCAAGCCGTCGCGCCACGTGCCGGGCTGGACAAGATCGTGTTGTGCGGCATGAGGGATATGCTGCCCTGGCTGCAAGGCCTGGGCTTTGCGCTATTCAAGCGAAAAGACCACGCGCGGATACTCGACGAAGGCCTTCATGTCCGGCTCAAGGCGCTTCTCGCCCATGATGCCGAACCTGACGCGGTAGAACGTCACCCTGATGATGTCGCGGTCCTTCAATATACCGGAGGCACAACCGGCGTGCCCAAGGGCGCAATGCTGACCCACGCCAACCTCACGGCGAACAGCGCCCAGATGGTGGTGCATGTGGGAGGACTTCGCCCGCAGCAGGAGAGAACTCTCGGCGTCCTGCCCATGTTTCACGTCTTCGCACTCACGACGGTGCTCAACTTCTCAGTCGAAATCGGCGCCGAAATCGTCCTGCTGCCACGGTTTGAGATGAAGCAGGTTCTCAACACGATGAAGCGCAAGCCGCCGACACAGTTCTTCGGCGTGCCTACGATCTATGTTGCCCTGAACGCGCTTCCGGACGACGAGATACCCGATCTCTCGGCCGTGCGCGCCTGTATATCCGGCGGCGCACCGCTCCCGCTCGAGGTACGCGAGGAGTTCGAGGCACGCACGCGTGCCAGGGTCGTGGAAGGATATGGGCTCTCCGAAACCGCCCCGATCATCGCCTGCAACCCGTTGTTTGGGACGGTGAAGGACAATAGCTGCGGCCCAAGTTTCCCCGGCACCATCATCGAGATCCGAGATCCGGAGAATCCCTCGCGGGTTCTTCCCCAGGGAGAACGCGGAGAAGTGTGCGCCCGCGGCCCTCAGGTGATGAAGGGCTATTGGCAGCGCCCTGCAGAAACCAGTGCTGTCTTCGTCGATGGCGCGCTACGAACCGGCGATATCGGCTATTTTGATGAGGATGGCTATCTCTTCCTCGTCGACCGCATCAAGGACATCATCTTCTGTGGCGGATATAATGTATATCCCCGGATCATCGAGGATGCGGCCTACCAGCACCCGGCGGTAAAGGAGGCGATCGCAATCGCGATTCCTGACGCCTACAGAGGTCAATCTCCCAAGTTGTTCATCGCGCTGCACGAGGGATCGAACCTGACCGTCGATGAACTCAAGGTCTTTTTGCAGGATCGCCTCAGCAAGATCGAGATGCCCAAGGCCTTCGCATTCCGGGACAGCCTGCCCAAGACGTTGATCGGCAAACTTTCGAAGAAGGATTTGATCGAGGAGGAGAACAAAAAGCTCGCCTGAGCCTCTATCCCCTGTCAAGCTACGAGGCTTATGCGCTTGAGTGGTAGGGTAGCCGTGATTGGAGGACAGGGAGTGGATGGCATGGGGAACTCGCTCCACCTCGCCGAGGACGATGAAACGCTTAAGGACGCGGATCGCGACAACCCCACGCACAAGGGGAGAACCCGCGCAAAGGATGCGGATTTACAAGTGTACGGCATCCAGGATGTCGCTCAGGAACTCGGACTGACACTTCGCACGCTACGCTTCTACGAAAAGGAGGGGCTTATCGCCCCTCAACGGGTAGGCAGTACCCGGGCATATTCCAGGCGTGAGATCGGACGCATACAGCTGATTTTGCGCGGCAAACGCCTTGGCTTCTCCATCAAGGAAATCAAGGAGTTTCTCGATCTCTACGATGCCGATCCCGAGCATAAGGAGCAAATGGAGCGATTGATTGCCCGCATCCGGGAAAGGTTGGTCGACTTGAAGAAGCAGCGCTCTGCGCTCGACCTGACAATCGACGAGCTTACAACCATCGAAGTGGAAGCGATGGCAAAGTTGCAGCGATAATTTGGTCATCCCATTCTCTAACCGAGCGGTAACGCTTGATCGCGGCGCCCCCGATCCAATCAAGCCGTCAAGCGACGAGCGCCGCGCCGATCGCTAAGGCCGCCCCAGAACCGCGCCATGATCATCCAGGCGATGCCCGACGCGGTCATCGCCCCGCCGACCTGCCATGGCTCGAGGCCAAGCACGCGCGCGATGGGGCCCGCGAGCGCCACGAACGACATCATCGCCATCGAGCAGACGAAGGTCTCGAACATCAGTGGCTTCATGCTGAAAGCGCCTGATGCTTCCTCCCCCACTTGTTCGTCGCCTGTCGCTGTCGCAGCTTCGGTCATGCTGCTTCGTCCCGTGATGCGACCGGCGAACGGCCACCATTCCAGAGCAGCGCCGTCGAGACGACATAGACAACGAGCCAGCCGAGGTTGAACGCGGCGCCGTCAAGCCAGGTGTGCGCCGGCTCGGGCAGGATGCGCGCGATGGCTCTGTTGCAAACTCTGGCGCAGTGGCCAAGATTGGGCTGCTGGATTGGCAGGATCGGTTGCGATGAACGATTTCAAGGGGCGGCACTTCACCGGAGAGGTCATCCTATGGGCGGTGCGCTG
>NZ_JABWCU010000052.1 GCF_018491765.1 Novosphingobium profundi
TACCAGCGGACCGCCCATAGGATGACCTCGCCGGTAAAATGCCGCCCTTTGAAATCGTCCATCACAACCGACCTTACCAATCCAAGGGCCCAACCTTGGCAACCGCATCAGAGTTTGCAACAGAGCCGTCACAGAAGCGTCAAACAGTTATCCTAGCTGTACAGTCGTTTCGATTCACGGAGAAGACAGGGTGGGCGGAGGGCTCGAGCCTCGGACGGCATGCTGTTCGATGGCGACGGCGAGCGCCCGACCGACTTCTGCCGCCGTGGAGGGACGTGCAGCCTTTCGGGTCGCTCGAAAGGCATTGGATAATGCTCAGAGGAGATATGAGGTGACGACATCTGCCGATCCGTTCAGCGTGGCCGTGATTTGCGACACGCAGAATTATTCCAGCTACCGCAACCAGCGGGAGGCAGGCTTTCCCTTCAACGCGCGTGAGATGTTGTGGGACATGATGCAGTATATCGCCGCCAACGCGCGCAAGAATGGTGGCGACATCGCCTTCGTCTCCGGTCTCGGCGATAGCTGGCAGCATCCGAGCAGCTGGGGGCCCGACGCTCCCCATGTCGAGCGCGGCGTGTCCTGCGTGCCCAATCCCGCGATCGAGGCGCTGATCCCCGCCTCTCCATCGCAAGTGCTGGAGGTCGAGATTCCCGCCATTCGCAAGGCATGGGGCATCATCGCGGACGAACTGCCCTTCTTCCTCGTCCCCGGCAATCACGACCATGACAATATCTGGAGCGACCCGGCCTTTCCGCCGGAGCCCGATGGCTGGTTTCGCGACGGCGCATCCTATGGCCTCGGTTCGCTGCATGTCGGTTCGCTCGACAACTGGACCGCGCATTTCGGCGACCAGTCCGAACTGTTCCGCGACAAGCCCTGGTATGTGTCCTCGCACAAAGACGGCTGCAATGCCGCGCAGGTCTTCAAGGGCGGCGGCTATCGTTTCCTGCACATCGGTATCGAGATGTGTCCGCAGGACGACATCATCGAGTGGGCGCAGTCCGTCATCGATGCCCATCCCGGCCTGCCGACGATCCTGTCCATCCATGAATTCATCAATGAAAAGGGCGAGCGTCAGTCGATCGACTATTTCGACCTCACCCGCATCGACCCGGACCGCAACAGCCCGCAGAGCCTGTGGGAAAAGCTGGTGGCCCCGAACGACCAGATATTGTGCACGCTGAACGGCCATTTCCATGGCGTGATGAACCGGATCGACACCAATGACCATGGCCACAAGGTCTACCAGTTCCTCGTCAACTATCAGTGCCGGAAGCAGACGTTCAAGGCGACCGGCTCCGACGCGGCAATCTTCGACGGCATCGGTGACGGCTGGCTGCGCCTGATGACCTTCGACCTGGCAGGGGAGGCGCCGACGCTGCGCCTGCGCGCCTATTCGACGCATTACAAGGCGTTCGCCTCCGACCTGCCGCTCTACACGCAATGGTATGGCCATGAGCATCCCGAGATGACCCCGGCCGAATTCGTCGGGCTGGACGAGTGCAACTTCGACCTCGACGATTTCCGGGAACGCTTCGGCATGCCGTCGCTCGCGGGGCAGGACGCCCGTGAGCCCGCACTGGCCGGCGACTGACCATGGCCTCGCTCGCCGACTCCCTTAAAGACGGCGCCGTCCCGGCACCGGACCCGGCATCCGCCGCCGGTCCGGTGCCGCGCGACGCGGACCGGCCGCGCGCCATGGCGTTCTACGTCCTCGCGCTGCTCTGTCTGATCTCGCTCCTCGGCTATTACGACCGCTATCTGGTCGCGATCCTGGTCGAGAGCATCAAGCATGATCTGGGGGTGAGCGACGGGCAGATCGGTCTGCTGACCGGCTTTGCCTTCGCTTTCGTCTATTCGATCATGGCGGTGCCGGTGGCGCGCTATTCGGACGGCGGGCGCCGCGTGCTCGTCCTCGGTGTGTCGCTGCTCATCTGGTCGGCGATGACGGCGCTGTGCGGGCTGGCGCCGGGCTTTGCGGTGTTGCTTGCCGCACGGCTCGGCGTGGGACTGGGGGAGGCGGGCGGCATTCCCACTACCCACGCCCTCGTCTCCGATTATTTCCCGGCCCGGTGGCGCGCAACGGCGTTGTCGGCGACGGTGGTGATCGGGGGCATTGGCTTCATGATCGCCAATGCAGCGGGGGGCTGGATCGCGGACAATTGGGGTTGGCGAGCGGCCTTTCTGGTGGGTGCGGTTCCGGCACCGTTTCTCGCGCTGCTGCTGTTCGCGACGGTGCGGGAGCCTGTCCTTCCGGTCAGAGCGGTCGGGACCGCGCCCAAAGGCATATGGCGTTCGGTGCGCAGCCTTCTCGCCCGGCGCAGCTATGCTTTGCTGTGCCTCGGGGTGGCGGTTGCGACCGTCGCCTCGGCCGCTACGCTCAACTGGATGCCGGCTTTCCTCATGCGGACTCACGGGCTGACGGCCGGGCAGGTGGGGGGCAGCTATGGCCTCATCATGGGCTTGTCGACAATTATTGCCCTGCTGGTCGGTGGTGTGCTCGGCGATGCACTGTTCCGGCTGAACCCGCGTTGGGGGATATATTTGCCGGCACTGGCATTCATGGGCGCTATGCCGCTCACCTTGGCCTTCCTGTTCGCGCAGGACCTGACCATGGCGCTGTTCATCGCGGCACCGATGACGGTGATGGCTTCGCTCGCGATTACGCCCGCCTATGCGCTGGTCCAGCGTCTGGCGGGGGCGGGCAACCGGGCGACAGCGACGGCGCTTTATCTCCTGATCGTCAACCTGTTCGGCATGGGGTCTGGACCGGCGGTAGCGGGCTGGATCAGCGACGCGCTGGCGAGTGAGTTTGGCCGGGAGTCCCTGAAATATGCGCTGGCCCTGATCTCCTCCGCCTATCTGGCGGGCGGCCTGCTGATCGCGTGCGGAGCGCGCAGCGTGGCGCACGACAGCGCGGCTGCCGACGCGGCCTGACCCCTTTTCCTCCACGCAAGACCGCTCGCCGGCATTCCCGCCGGCGGATGGCCCCGCTCACCTTTTTTTCTTCCTTCCAATCTCGGGATAATTTCCATGACCAGTCTTCTTCCTTTCCAGAAACGCCGGGCCGCGACCCTGCTGCTCCTCGGAACGGCCCTGCTCCCACTCCTTGCCTCGCCCGTCCATGCTGCCGGTGAAGGTGCGGACGAAGCGGGTGGCGATATCGTCGTCACCGCGCAGAAGCGCGAACAACGGCTGATCGACGTCCCCTCAACGGTCAGCGTCCTGACACCCGACGCCCTGCGGGAAGCGGGCGTGAAGGACTTGATCGACGCCTCGCGCCTGACTCCCGGCGTGGTCGTGTCACCCCAGATTTCCGGCGGTCGCACCATCCAGACCTTCACCATTCGCGGCATCGGCTATGATGATGTCCGGCCCAACGGCAATCCGTCCGCCGCCGTCAGCATCGACGGCGTCTATCAGGGTTCGGCGGCGCTGGTCGGCGGACAGATGTTCGATGTCGAACGCATAGAGATATTGAAGGGGCCGCAGGGCACGCTCTACGGCCAGAACACCACGGCGGGCGCGGTCAACATCATCTCGCGCCAGCCCACGGACACATGGGAGGGGGAGGCGCGCGTCGAATATGGCCGCTTCAACTCCTGGCGCGCGGAAGCTGGGGCGGGCGGCGCTCTGGCCGATGGCGTCAAGCTGCGGGTGGCGGGCGTCTTCGACCGCACCGACGGGTTCATGACCAATATCGGCACGCGCGGTGTCAGTGGATCGGCCAATCCTGCCGTCCCCGCGCTCGCCGATCCCGGCGTCAACACCGAGGCCAATCGCTCCCAATATTACGGCGGTCGCGCGATATTGCTGCTGGAGCCGACCGACGGCACAACGGTCACGCTTAATGCCCATGGTTTCCATGAATCCGGCGCGGTGCAATTTTTCGAGCGCACCGCCACGGTGCGCGGTTTTGCGCCGCTGGCGCCCTTTACGACCGATTCCGCCATCGATCCGTCGCTCGACAAGACCAGCTATGGCGGATCGGTCACGCTGAACCAGAAGATCGGCGGTGATATGCTGCTGGTCGCCATTCTCGGCTGGGAAAAGTTGAAGCAGCAATATTCTGCTGCGGTCGACGTGGTTCCGACGCGGCTCTCCGACATCATCTATCGCGACAATGTAGAGCAGGGGACGGCGGAACTACGCCTCCAGAATGCGACGCCCGGCCGGTTCGACTGGGTGGTGGGTGCAACGGCTTACAGGGACAAGGTGCGGCTGCGCAGTAACATCGACCTGACCGACGTCGTGCTCAGCACGCTCGCGGCCGACTATGTGCAGCGCCGTCGCAGCGTCGCGGGCTTCGCCGATGGCAGCATCCGGCTGGGCGGTCACTGGAAGATCGGCGCGGGTCTGCGCTACACCCATGACGAGAGCACGTTCGACGGCACGACCAGCGACCTGAACCCGTCCGGCGTCAGCATCGCGCAGGCCGTGTTCGGGCCGATGCCGTTCGTGTTCCACCGCACCTTCTCCGACAACAGCGTCTCGGGGCGCCTGAACGTCAGCTACGAAATCTCGCGCGCGGCCACGGCCTATGTGTCGGTCAGCCGTGGCTTCAAGGCGGGCGGCTTCGACGGCTCCACCTCCTTCACCCTGCCGGAGACGGACCCGTTCAAGTCCGAGCGCGTGTGGACCTATGAGGCCGGCATCAAGTTCCTGCCGCGCGGCGGCCCGGTGCAGATCGACGCATCCTTCTATTACAACGACTTCACCAATATGCAGGCCAGCCTCAACAAGCTCATCAACGGCCTGCCCAGCAACATCCGCACCAATGTCGGCAGCGCGCGCACCTATGGCGCGGAGGCGAACGTGACCGTGCGTCCGATCGCCGGGCTGGAGGTGCAGGGCGGTATTTCCCTTCTCGACAGCAAGATCCTCGACATGTGGTCGGATGTCGCGGCGGAGCGGGCGCGGCGGATCGGCAACCAGCTGCCCTTCGCGCCGAAGATGACGCTGACCGGTTCGATCCGCTATGCGATACCGCTGGGCGGCGACAGGGTGCTGACGCCGTCGGTCAATGGCCGCTTCGTCGACGATTATTACACCGAACTCGACAATTACCAGCCGATCAAGGGCTATTTCCTTGGCAATGCGCAGATGGAACTGGCATTTGCCGAAAGGATGACGGTGGGGGCATGGGTTCGCAACTTCACGAACAAGCGTTATGCCTCGGCCCTCTATGTCGCGCCGCCGACCTATTCGCAGTTGAGCGGCGCTCCGCGCACATATGGCCTGTCGCTCGGCTATAGATTCTGATCCCGGCACCCTGGTCGGCTCGACGCGTGATGGGCCGACCAGGGTGAGCCTGATGACTTCGGCAAGTGAAGCGGTCAGTCCGGACTTGGGATATGAAAGTTCGTTGGGGAATGGCCGGCAAGGGTCGGAGGTTCACATTCAGCAAATCGTCTTGTGGAACCGCCTCATGGCAGGGAATACGAGCAAGCAGCCCATTAATAGGGCAACTGCCATCGCACACTCTGCATTCGGCCACGGCAGGCTTCCAGTTTGCCATTCCTCCGGGGCGGATCATAGCGGATTGTCGAAATGCCGTTCAATGTAACCTCGTCGAACGCATAGGGGGGATCGCTGACCAGCAACCGACCGTTGATGGCCGCTCCATTTAAGTCCAGATCAAACTCTGACGGGGTGATTCCGGTGATCGCGGTGTAGACCATATCCCCAGGGTAATCCTCAGGGCTCTGTTGCAAACTCTGATGCGGTTGCCAAGGTTGGGCCCTTGGATTGGTAAGGTCGGTTGTGATGGACGATTTCAAAGGGCGGCATTTTACCGGCGAGGTCATCCTATGGGCGGTCCGCTGG
>NZ_JABWCU010000053.1 GCF_018491765.1 Novosphingobium profundi
CAGATCCAGACCGATGATGCTAACTTCACCCATGGATGCCTTCTCCTCTGCTGTGACGTTCGGAAACATCACAATGGCACATTCGATGCCGTCGGGAGGGGGCATCCACTCCATCACTTCTCAGTGGCAATCAACATTCCCGCTCTTCCTCTTTCCGCAAACAGGGGTTGGGGCGCTTAAAGGGTATCTGACTGGCTTTTTCTATTTGGCGGCCTGGGGGCCTTTGTACGCGGTTTTGCACATGTTCATCATGGGGCGGGAGGAGTCCGCCATGGCGGCCGCAGCGCCCGGTGGTTTCAAGATGAGCACGATGGAAGGCATCGATGCCGTCAACGGGGACACGGCGACAATCGCCGGGTTCATGATGATGTCGATTCCCTTCCTTGCGGCGGGCTTGGCCCGCGGCGCAATGGCGGTCTCTACCCAGGCAACGTCGATGCTCGCTCCGGCGCAGGCGGCGGCTGAAGCGGCGGCGGCCGAGCGCACGACTGGAAACTACTCCTACGGAAATCAAAGCTTCCAGAACCTGACAGGGAACGTCGTACAGCGAGATCACTGGAATACCGCGCCATCGTTCACGGCCGGTGCTGGCATGATGAATTATGTCAACGAGAATGGGACGAAATATGGTGTTGCCGCCGATGGCACTGTGATCTACGACAATCGCCCAGGCATGAGCAATCTCGGGTTCTCAGCGTCGATGATGAGCTCGACGATGGGAGAGAAGACCCAGGCTGCAAGCGAGATCGAGTCGTACCGGCGTGGTCTCCAACACGAGATGTCCGAGCTACTCTCATATGGCCAGCGACGGGGCTTTAGTGTGTCGTCCGGATCGCGTTATTCCTCTGGCACAGAAACAGCTTCAGGTGTGCGCCTTGGGGCAGGCACGAGCGATTCACTTACCAACTCCAAGGGCCGCACGGAGCAACTCGCCCAAGGTCGTGACATCAGCCAGGGAGCGGAGATTCAGCGAGGTTCATCGGATCAATATCGGGATCAGACTTCGACCAAGTGGGGTGTTGACGCCAGGATTGGTGTTCCAAAATTAGGAGGGGGAAAGAGCGAAACAGGTAATGGCGCCGGCGCTGCAATGCCTGGCGCAGATGGTCAGGAAGGAGGTAGCAAGGGTCGGGGCAGGGCGGCTGCCAAAAGGCTTGGCGATGCTTCAAGCGCAGGTGTTAGCGGAAGCTATAACCACGAGACCTCGGATGGCGTATACCTTACGAGCAACTCGACATCGAACAGGGCTGATCGATCGACGTCTAGCGCGTCCGAAAGCAACCGGAGCGGGGAGGAGTACGCCAAATCTTCGCGGACGTCTGAGGATCAATTTGACAGTACCACAAATACTGATCGGTCCGAATCCTTCCATGGGGTCACCCTTACACAGGATGAATACCAGGATCGTGTTCGGTCCATTGCGGATCGGATGACCGAGGCTGAGGAGGTTCAGCGATCGCTCGGAACGACATTCACAGCCCGAGAGGGTGGGGGGCTTCAGGCGTCGAACGATTTGTCTCAGATTATCGCCAGTCGTTATGCGGATTATGCCAATAGTGAGCGTTTTCGTGGCATAGCCCCGTCGCTCCAATCGACAGATTTAACCCCTGCTCAGATGCGGGCGAGACAGCTGATCGTCGATGAAATCGGGAAAGATTATATCGAGGAGATCATGGCGCCTGTTCGCGAGCACATGGTGTCTCCAATGGAGGGCCACGATCCTCTGCCAGGTCCCGGTGACTTTAGTCGTGCTGATTTGTCTCGAGTACCTGGCGGCGGCGGAGGACGTGGGGTTAGCCGGCCAAAGCTTGATACCGAGGGATATCGCGACAAAGTAGGGGATCAGATTGACGAAGGCGGAAAATCTCTAGACGCTTCGCGTTCGGCGGCTGAAAGGAGCCGCTCGTCATCGGTCATCGGGGCGTCCGACCTCAATCAGAAAGTCGATGACCAGTTGGACCGGAGATGGTTTGAAGAAAAGGGGCGCAACCGTTAAAGGGCTGCGATCCCCAAGAAAAATACCACAAAAATAGTCATGATAATGGGAAGTAGGATCTTTGCAGACTGTGCGTCAAAGTCCTCGCACGCGACAGATGAGGATGAGAATTCCTCGTCGCAACGATTTCGGAAATCATCGTCCCACTGCATCATGCCAAGAGCCTCGCCGGCGACTGAACCGTCAAATGGCATTGTCATAATACAACTCCTTTCGTTTACGTTATCACAGCTCTCGTCCAAAATCTATGGATGAGCTGTGAGCGTAGAGGAAAGGGGTTGTTATGGTTGCGCTGTTAACCGGTCTGCCGCTAGGTTATCGCGACCATGACGCAGGCTAAGATCCAAAAGATGGCTGACAGGCAACTCGAGCTTTATCTGGCTTTCAGATGCAGGTTGCTGACGGGCGATTTCATGGCTGATGAGGGCACCGGAAGCAGAGCTTTTGCCGAAGAAGCAGGCCTTCCGTACCAGGCGTCGGTTGGTCTGTTGAACGGCTTATCCAGTGACGGGTATCTTGAGCGTAGGGGACATAGCTATTTTCCGGTCCTTTGGGACCAGAATCGGCTTTCCGACTGCTTTGACAGGCTAGGCGTTTTGGTTGGAATATGTGCAAGGCGGATCGTTGCCGATGATGTTCGCATGAAGCGTTTTCGGGAAGTGGTCAGTGCATCGATCGAATTGAAAATTGATGATGAGAATTTATTCTTAAAATACATTGAAGGAATTTCGCTACTATTTAGCGCAGGGTCTCGAAGCAACCTTTCTGAGGTAGTAGGTAGAATTGTCCCTCCGGCATTTTTTCGGGTTTGCTGGAATACTGTCGCGGGCAAGAGGATTTGCACGAGACTTAGACGCCTGGTCAACGATTGGTGCGAAATGGAAACGGAAAAGCACATCGCTGACGTAGAAGCGTCGATTATTAAAACCTGGCTGGACCTAAGGGCTCAAGTTCTCGATAAAGTTTCCAAGCCTGACGAGAACTGCCATGCGATAAATAGGACTGAAAGCCTTAATCGGGTTCGAGAGCGGGATTTCAGAGGGCGTGCAGTGAACATGTCCCTGCCGGCGTTTCCCATACTCATCCCTTTTTTGACGGCTAGCTTTGAGCCGTGGGTGTTCGAGGGTAGCTTGAACGAATGCGTGAATGCAGATCAATAGCAGCTTGGCTATCGCCAGTGCCCAAAGCTTTGATTAAGCGTTTAGTATTCCGAGAGAGGTCAGTCAGCATCTTATCGTCGAGTGCAGATGCCCATGCGTAAACCAGCGCTGGACGCGCGACATTCGAATATATCAGAAATAATTCCGGTTCTCCGATATGCGCAATAAGCCGTGACATAGTGGCCTGAGCTTTAAAGCATAAGCCAAGTGCGCTTAGCTTTTGTCTTCTTGAACTCCACATTGATTTGATTGGAGTAAGAACATCATATAGATTTTCTGCCTGAACTTTCGCCAACTCTAGGATGACGATTGCTTCCAACGCCATCAGGAAATCGATATCCCTTTGGTTTTCCTGGCCTCGATATTGAGCCCACTCGAAATGGGTTAGCTTGTGCTCGATGAAGCCCGTTGCTCGAAGTTCAGTGAACGTATTTTCAGCCCAGCTTTCCGTCTCGCTAAATAGCGCTGCGAGATCCTGTGGGGTGACCTTTCCTCTAGGCTTTTCACCCTTTGCTATTGACCAGCGGAGCTCCTCAATACGAGCGTCATCGGCTTGTCGAAAGCTGAGCATGGCCGTTTTATAGAGTTTGTCGAGCTGTTTGGCTGGTTGCATCATTTGCTTCGTATCACAGGTTTTAGCTCGGCCAAGGTGTTGGCCGCAGATTGCTAGTCCATAAGTCCTAAAATTTCCCGTGTGTGCTCGATAATGCGCTTTGCCTCGAGCGTCAGCGGCTCGAATGGGTCATGCTTCGCAACTCTCATTGAGACTGCGCTCAGCCGCTCAAGCTCTTTCAGATCTAAAGCGTGCCCTTCATTGCTCTTGCGCGCTGCCTCTGCAAGCGCCTGCAGATCGCCCAGGAGTGTGCTTAGAGTTCCGCCCGTTAGCATGGCGTATGTGCGCCATCGGACCCCCTAGGATCCTCTGAGGGCAATATGGACAGAGCATATGTATTCCTGGCCGCTCGGTAGGTCATGGCCGCACACTCCCTTTTCCGTACATGCATGTTGATGTCGGATCGCGGGTCCGGGCAATTGTGCTTCGTTGACCTGTGGTTTTTCCTCACTTGTGGTTTTTGTTGTATCCAATCGGATATAATGCTTGCCGTCTTGCGTTCGGCAGTCGGGCGAAGGTGGCTTTCGATTGGGCGATTTCACAAAGATCAGCGCCGATCAGGCTTCCAGGCTAGCCTAATCAAAAAGGCGGCCATAGATTATTGGAAATATCGCTAAGTTTGGTCCAATCTCTATGCACGTTGGGACCAAACCATAGGTATCTTAGATGCGATGGCGATGGCGTAGATTTCGTCGTTTTAGGTCAGGTGACGCTCAACTTTGAAGAGGGCAATGTGACAGAAACCGAGGCGCAGCAGGCTTTGGAAATGTTGACCCCAAAGCATGTGGAGGTGCTCGATCTCCTTGCGCAGCATTTGACGACGAAGGAGATTGCACGGCGCCTAGGTCTTGCTCCCACAACAGTCGATCAGCGGATTTCTGCCATTCGGGAGCGCTGGGGAACGACCAACCGAAAGGCCACCATACGACGCTATAGTGATTTATTATCGGCATGTGGAAAAACCACATATAGCATTTCTTCTGTCGACGCAGGGACATGGGAAGTCGATCGTGGGCCTAGCGATTCAGAGGTCGATCCTATCTTTTCGTTCGCGGCAAGTTGTGATGTTTCGGTCACCGACCAACTCAATGAACTTTTGAGACCGGATTATGGTAAGCGCGCATTTCGTAGCACGTTGCTTCCGGAGGCAGTGCGGCCATCATAGTTGACGCTGGACGAGACAGGCCATCGCGGCGACGTCGGCAGGTCAGGCGTGTTTTTCGAAGTTGAATGGCAGCA
>NZ_JABWCU010000054.1 GCF_018491765.1 Novosphingobium profundi
TGCCTTCTCCTCTGCTGTGACGTTCGGAAACATCACAATGGCACATTCGATGCCGTCGGGAGGGGGCATCCACTCCATCACTTCTCAGTGGAAATCCCGGGTCACTTCTCAGTGGCAATCAACAGCCAGGATCTTGATTGGCGGCGAAGATACGCAATCGAGCACATCGAAGGTAAGGGTGAAGGGCTCGAAGTCGGCTGTTAGCAGCCGCTTGGCGGCATCTCGTTTATCCTCGGCGATCCGCAAGGCAACAGTGCAATGGGGCGTCCATTTACCTGGGCGGTAGGCCGGTTTGCAGGTTATCGGATCGATGGCGTCGTGAATTCTGGAATGAAGCTCCCGCATCCCTTCATTGGGCTTTGGGGATGCCCAGAGGATAGTATGACTCGGGTCAAATGATCGAAGCCGGTCGAAGGAGAGAGTTATCGGTGAGATCCCGGACAGCGTTGCGACTACCTCCTCAAGCTGCCTCGGTGCGGCAACGTCATACTTTGCCAAAGTGATGTGTGGCGGATAGCCAAGCGTACGCACTGAAGAGGTCGTTTCAAGAGCGGACACACGGTCAACCAAATCCCAATAAGGGGTGGCAGATCCGCTGGCGCGCAAATTGATTCCAAAGGGCATGGTCGATTTCATAGATAACGACCGCTGGTCTCGAAAGGGGGCTTCTATGCGTATTGTGCCCCCAGGCATTGTGTAGCACGAGAGTGAAGCGGTTCTCGGAGGTTTTCAACCCTTTGATCCCGATGGGCGCCGTGTCGGCCAGGCGCCCATACATGCCGTTCAATTGTGAAAGCGGCGCGCCTATGAGCGATCAGTCCGCTTGCGGTCTGGGCTGGGACAAAGCCCCCATACTGCCGACATGTCAAACGGCCGATCCTGTCACCAAGCCGCCTTTTAAAGCAGCCTACTTTCGCGCCGCTTCTGCGCGCGGTAAGCTTGCACCCGTCCTCGCAGTTGATCGATCCAACCCTTTCGATGCTCGATCCTGTCGTAGCTGTCGCGATCACCGGCAAGCAGCTCGATACGGCTCCTTTGACTGAGCGCCTCCCACCCGTCGTACATGATGTAGAGAGCGTTTCCATATCGCGCGTTCTCGAACGCGACAAAATCGTCTCCAAACTTGGCCCCAAAGTAGCGCAAAAATCCGTCGGTGCCCGTGATGTAGGCTTCGGGCTTCAGACGGTGCATGACGGTAACGCGTTCCTTCATCACCGCTTCTTCCTGCGGTGTCACAGGCCGCTTATTGCGCAGCATCGCGGCGACCACCTCATCGACGGTACCGGGCGGGAGCAACTGCCAATCGACCTTAACGCTCAATGCATAATCAGCGAGCGACGTAGCGCTCTCGAATACGTCGGCGGCGCCAACATTCTCCTGAAGCAAATTCAAATTGTACAGCAGCTCTTGCTCAAAATTGGGCGTGCGCCGGCTGATCACCTGATCGATGGCAAACTTGAGTAGAAACCCTTCGCCACGGCGCTCTACCAAGCCGATCGATAGATCGACTTGCTTGGGCGGATAGATTTCCCGGATGTACACCTCTCGATCGTGAGAAACGTAATGATAGCTCCGCGATCCCCACGACGGGGCCCAGAAGCCATAGGACTTCGTGACCTTGGGCAGATCCTTGCGGACCTTCTCCATTCCGTAGAGATTCGCGTTTGAGTAGCGACCCGCCGTCGCCTTAGGCGGCTGGGGCTCAGGAAGCCGGATATCGCCGCCCTGCAAGGAAAGGCCAAGATGGGCGTAGCGGCTGATGTCGGTGGGCATGACGAGCTTAACCGTCGCAGCAACAACATCATCCTGATCGAAAGTGCTCAACCGCTGAAGCAAGCTCTGCGGAATCTTGAGAAGGTTCTTCGGCATGGATTTAAACCCGTGTCACTACGAAAGTCGTTGAAGCCGATAACACATCGGCGATCAGCCCCCCCAACTCGGCTTGGTGGGGCGGTACTACCGCCGCATCTAATGGCAAGCCATTCAGATTCCATTCGCCTGGCGGCGCATCGTTGCGCTCATCTCCGCCATTACTTTAGTCACATGCAGTTCTTGAAAGTGGTCGCCGCCGATAGCCTTTCTCGACTACCAACGTATCTCTCGGTTCAGGCTAGCATGAACTTGGTGAATCGATAGCCCGCGCAGAAAAGGCTGCCAAGCTCGCGGCCCCATAAAATGGGAATGCCGGCCATGTTGCCACATGATCACGGCGCGGCCAGCGAGCCCAGCGGCACGAGCACGCATTTGAAGTTCACTGAGAATATCCTCTTTCTCGCTGTCGGGCTTATTGTGAATTGCCGAGTCGAGAGGGAAGATAATCATATCCTGACCCTGCTCAAAAATGTGAGCGACCTTGAAGCAAGGCATAATCAGACCTTCCTGGATTATTTCTGTTCTGGATACACGAATTAAGCCGGCATGATCGGAGAAAAATTCGACCGTTCACCAGTGTGGCAGTAATGCCGTCTACTTGGACCAATGGCCGAGAACCCATTCCCACGCATGGCGATCATAGTCCCAGCGCCAATGTGCCCTGACCCACTTTGTCTTACCTAATGGACGGATTGTCTGCATATTTTGCATGCGATCGATGGGTTTCGGAGGGCGGGGCGGCCGAATACGTTTGATGCCATTGCGCATTATCATCACCTTAATGAACGACAGGCCGCGCCGTAACCGAGCGTGGCCTGCTTTGATTAACCCTTCGGCGGGAAGGGATCGTTTCCGTAGCTGTCACGCTCGCGAATTTGGCCGTTACGACCGTGGATCAGCAGTTCGCTGTGCTGACGCTGTGCTGTACTGCGTGCCGCCTGCGCCGCTTCGGCTTGGGTCGAGTGGATCGATGACACTCGGCTATTGCCGGCACCGCGAACGGCCCAGCCACCCAAATGCGGGACAACGTGTTGATTCTTGCCTGCCATTGGACAAACCTTTTTGTTCTGTTAGTGACGCAGCGTTGCGAGACTGCAACGCGTGAAGGATATTGCGTATGTCGAATCAGATTGCAAGAGTCGAACAGTGACGGCCGTTCATTTCGACGGGGAAAAGTTCGTGGCGGCTCTGGATAGCACCAGGCGGGCGCGGAACATGACATGGCGTAAGGTTGCCGATGAAGCGCAGGTGAGCGCATCGACCTTGACCCGCCTGTCACAAGGCAAGCGGCCGGATGTCGATAGCCTTGGTGCTCTTACCCATTGGGCCGGCCTAGATACGGATGCGTTCTATAGAACCGATGCCCCTGCCCCGATCACTGAACCTCTCGCTAAGGTGACAGCCTACTTGAGGGCTGACCCGAACCTCAGCGACGACGGAGCAAAAGCATTGGAAGCAATTCTTCACGCTACCTACGAACAGTTTCGGAAGAAATAGGATGGCACTTCGGCGAGGTTTCAAGACAGAAGCGAACGCTACGTCTCGCGAGATTCGTGCGGAACTTGGCCTCGCCACAGATGCACCACTGTGCCCGTTTATGACCGCCACGCATCTGGGGGTTACAGTCGTTAAGCTGTCAGCTTTTACGGCTCAACACCCCGAGGCTGTCGGCTATCTTATCGGATCAATGGGTCAAACCGAGTTTTCAGCGATCACCGTCTGCATCGGAACGCAGCGCGTCGTCATCTACAACGATGGGCATTCGCCGGCGCGGTGCGCTGCCAATATCATGCATGAACTTAGCCATCTGTTGTTGCTGCACCCGCCGCACCCCCTGTGTGGGGAGAACGGCAAACGGCATTTCGACGCTTCCCTTGAAGACGAAGCCAACTGGCTCGGTCCTGCATTGCTGGTTTCGGATGAAGCAGCAGTAGCAGTAGCGAAGCGCAATTTAGCTTTGCGTAGCGCCGCCGATGAATATGGGGTTAGCAGGCAGCTGATGCAGATGCGACTTAACGTAACTGGCGCCCATCGGCGCGCCTCCCGGGCAGCATAGAGGTGTCAAAATCGAGCCGTTACGACACGGTTTGAATGGCGGCTATTCGCTCATCTCGAACAGAAAGCTGCCTGACTGCTGTCGGCCCGATCAGGCCCTCCAGTTCGCTTGGCGGCGGGGCCGAAAGAGTCACCTGCACAAAACTGCGCGGGCGGGCTTCGCCTTGCTGCGGTCGCGTTCACTTGAATGTTGCTGAGGAGTGCTTCGCGTCAAGCGGGTGGCTGGCGAAGATTTAGCCCAAGACCGCTTGTGGGCAAACTTGGTTTTTGCTCCGGGCAAGGATTAGTGTCAAGGGATAGAAAGTGTCCGTTGACAGCCAAGTTGGCCTGACAAATAGGGAACATCCGGGGTTTTGTCGCAAGGCTTTGACAGGGCTCTTGCCCGATGTGCCCCTTTTTTGACAACCAGTCTGTCCGATCCTGCGAAGCCAATGACTTATACCAACCTGCGCATTGCCTGACTCACGGGGGATTCCCAAAGCGGTGAAAATCTGAATCTATGGGGCTGCGACTTTGGAGTGTGGCACCATGGGTTCAGCAATCGGCTTGCGGGAAGATTTTGA
>NZ_JABWCU010000055.1 GCF_018491765.1 Novosphingobium profundi
AATCGAACGGCCAGCAAGCATGCAGAAGCAAGGACAGAAATCGTCGCTGCTTTCCTATAATTTGGAGTGTCGCGCCAAGTCATGAAAATCGGATAGCCGTTCACGGCATATGACCGCAATGTCAGCGAACGCGGCCGCAGCCAGACGAAGCCTGTCCGCGCAGTTTTGTGCAACCTACTCTTGCGCCTCCGTCGCCAGGTGAACTGGACGGCCTGATCGGGCCGGTAGGCGACGGTCGCGTTTGAAGCGCAAATACAGAGATAGTTGCCACTCAGCTGCGTCGCCTGCCGACCAGTTCAAGTCGTTCGAGTCCGCTGACCCAGACGTCCGAACCTGTCCGAAGCTGCCGTATGGTTAGGCCAATCTACTCTATCCTCGCCCCTGAGAATCCGGCCGCATCCTCAGATTTTCCGAAAACCATCTCAATCCATCGCGTCATCGAACCAAGCCGGTCGTGCATCGCTCGCGACAAGCCAGACCAGATAGTCGCGTCGGGACTGGATCAGCTTGTGGTAACAAGCGTATGCCTTGTCGAGAAAGTCGGTAATCTCGGCCAGCGTGGCCGGCTTCGGCTCAAGTATCTTCAGGGATCGGTTGCCCGTCTTGTCCTTGCTGACGCTGACCTCCAGCTTGCCCCGCGCCGTGCGAACGATTTTCCCGTCGTCGTCCTCTACCCACGGATCGTGGATGAAGCGATTTCGCTGCTCATGCAACTTACCTTCTATCTCGCTCAGCACCGCGTCTAACTCTTTGAACCAGTCGCTGTCGGGCTGATGGATGAACGCCGTCCGTCGCAGAATGTCGATCTGGCCACGAAACGGCGTCATGCTCAAAACTGTCGTTCTGACGGTCGTATTGCGCTCGCCGATAAGCGCAACGCTATCGAGCAAATCCCGTGTGGCATCTTCGACCAGGCCCCACACGATGACAACAAAGCCGAGGTGTCGTGCCAGTTCGCCGAACTCGCTATTTTGCAGCACGGAGTCCGATTGATAGAACTTGGGTAGCTTCGCCATCGTCAGATTGCCTTCGCCGCCGCCTCGCGAAATCGATCCAAATTCGCGATGACGTTCTGGCCTTCGATATAGGTGTTGCGGGCTTGATCGATCCAAGCCTGAATGTCGCTCAGCCCCTTCCGGTCGCCCGCTTCCAGCTTCCCGTCATTGTCCTTGAGGTTGCTCAGGATTTTTCCAAGCTGGCTGGTATGGAGGGTAATGGTGCCGCCCTCGATGCGGATGGCGTGATGGGCGACGGTGTTGCGGTTTGCATTCGCCTTCTCGGCACGCTCGACCCAATTCGTGATGCCGTTCTTCCAATCCTTGCTGGGGATCGTCTTCGCCCGCTTTTTCAGCAGTTCCGCTTTCGGCCTGGCATCCAACTGCGCGACGATAGGTTCGATCATGGCATGTTCAGGAAGCGCGAACATGCCGACCAATGCCTTGTTCAACTGCGCGTCTATCAGGCTGGCCCACAGGATCAGTTCACCTATGGCCGCGCAGAACTCCTTCATCGCGGCTTCGTCAACATCGGGCAGATCAGGCTTGTCGGTCACTTCTGTCAGTTCTCCGGTGGTAGGAAGTCGATTAACTCAAAGCCCTGCGAACCGCCGCTCCACGATTCATGTTCTTCGATACCTGCGGCTGCCAGAAGGCTATTCCAGATCGCCTCAACGTCTTCGTATGCCTCGTCAATGAACGCCTCACTGATGATCTTAACCCACTCAGGTTCATAGTCGCGAAGCATCTTCTTGAACGCGCTGTCAGTGCCCTCGGCGATCCATTCTCTCGGCTCGGCCTTGTGGGCTTTCGGATGCGCGAGCATATTGCGGAGGTCGACCAGTTTCGCTGTCGTGACGTATGGGCGCTTATTCCAGTCGATCTCAATGCCGGTGATTTTGCGGATAGCTTTGATCTTCTCCCGGACTGTCTCGCGTTCAAAGTCCTTCCACTCGTCAGGCTTCCCGTCGAGCAGCTTCGCCCCACAGAAGTTCACATATCCCTCAAGCGAGAACGCGATCATGGTGACGCACGCCATCATGTCGAGGAATATGCCGTCCGTCCGCTCCTTCTCCGCGAAAGCCCTCTTGATGCGCTCGCGAAAGAACCATGCTGCGTTCGGCAGATCGTTGTGCGGATAATCCACCCAATCGTTCGTGATCTTCGCGCGGATGCGTGGCTGTTTATCCGTCATTTGCTTCCGAACGCTTTGGCGATGAGCCAGAAGATCGGAAGAAGATGCTCGTCCTCAAGGTGCGTGAACACGAAGCCGTCGCCGAGCGTCATTTCGATGCGGTGCTCCATGTTCTGACAGGTGCCCTCTGCCGGATTTTCCTTCCGGTCACGGGTTGCGATGACCTTCTTCAATTTGAGATCGATCCGAACGGCGTAGAGCGCGCATTTCGGATTATCGTTCTCATACGTCACGGCATCGTCGGAGAATTTCGCGTCGAAAACGTCCAGACTAGGTTCGCCCACGTAGCCGTTCAGAAAGTCATAACTGACCTCGTAGCATTTGCCCTCGTTCTGCCAGCAGGTGATTTTCGTCGCGCCCGGCACCATCGGCGATCCGCCATCTAGCCGCTGCCAGCGCCCGGTCGCCGTTACGAGTGTCTGAACCCGACCGACGTAATTGGACACGGCGATCTTCGGAGGTTCGTATGTTGCGATCACAGCCCATTCGCGAGCGCCTTCGAATAAGAACAGCATCACGAAGAAGCCGATCTTCCACCAATTCCATCGCCGCTTCACCTTCGACGCTTCATCCACAGTCGATGCGTTCAAGGCCGCCCCCTTAATTTCCATTCAATCCCATCTCGCGCGTTTGCAGCTTGGCTTTCCAAAGCCCCTCGGTTGCGATGATTTCCTCCATCGACGCCGCCGAGCCGCAAACCTCCAAAATGGAAACCTGATAATCCGACTTGTCTCGGCTCTTGAGGACGACATTACCGCCGTGTCCGTCGCGGACATAGGTGAGCCACCGGCCTAAGAACCCTTCCTCGCCATAGACCGATCCCACATACTGCTCTTTCGTGCGTGGGCATGTCAGGAGGTAAATTCCCTTTGCCGCGCCCAGCGTCGCCAGCCAAGACGAAGGAAGCGCCTCGATGGTCGAGAGGTTGGCGATGAAGCGGGTGTAGCCGGGAAATTCCTCTTCCCGGAATGTGCGGGTTATCTCCAAAATGGGTTTCGGCTGATCCGCGGCCTTCTGCGCCCATGTGCGCGTGCCCGGTCCCCAATCGATGAAGATGCGGCCTATGTCGGGTTCGGAGATGCCCACGAGCGTGGAGCGGTAAAGGTCTAGACCCGTGACATCGTGCAACCGAAACGGATCGATCATCCCCTCGGGGCATTCGCCGATCCGCTCGATCTCATACAGGCCGACGAACATATTCGACTGCGCGGGCGTGACAATGAACGCCGCCCAATATGGCGATGTCAGCCGGGAGCGGTTCTGGTTCGATTGGATGTTCTGATAGGCGATAAAGCTGGGGTGATCGTCGCGCCAGAGCGAATAGAGTGTGCGGCCCTTCACCGCGCCATTCTGGTGGCGCAGCAACCGCACCTGTCGTGGGTCGATGCCGTATCCGTCGAGTATCGCGTTGAATGTTAGCCCCATGTCCGCGATAATAACCGTGCTCCGGGTGAATGCGATGACGAATCTGCGCGGTCAGGAAGAGGACGAATATCTGGACAAGGTGACGAAGCTGAGTGAATGCCGCAGTGGTGACGATCCAAATGAGCTTATCCGTCAAATCGCGCGCGAAGAAGCTGACAAGCGCCGCTAGCTTTTCTCGGGCCAGTCCTGTTCATAGCGGCCATATGGTGGGCGCAATGGCAATATGGGACGGAACCCGTCGTTCGCGGCTGAGCTCTGGGACGGCAGGCAAGTCCCAGCCCCGGCCATAACCGGACTGACCGCTCGTAGGCTCGAGACTTTTCCAATTGAGCGGCTTGGATGGGCGCCTGCCCGACCTGCAACCCTTGAGGCCCGGACGCGAAGCCGCCCGCCCCCCCCAAAAAAACCGTCGAAGAAATTGGCCCAAGACCGGTCCAGCAGCATACGCCGATAAAGAAGCCGCCGGTTTGTTTTGCGAAGTGCGGTCATTGGTGTGATATGCTTCGGATATGAGCACAA
>NZ_JABWCU010000056.1 GCF_018491765.1 Novosphingobium profundi
AAAAAGGGGTTTGACCGAATCAGATCGGTCGCTTAGAGGGCCTCTCACCGCAGCGGAACACGCCGCCAACAACGGCTTCTACCGCGGTCGCCACGATAGTCGGACAGCTAGTCCCCCGGGTCTTAGGAAGCGGGGAACGGATGGTTGTCCGCCTCTTACCGTCTCCGGGCAGGTGAGTGAGTGGATGGATCTTTGACATTGTAGGTTTTTAGATGAAGGGACATGTGGGCGACGGCGCCTGCACCTTGGGAGCTTCGGGCTCTATGGTGCAGTTTAAAACAAGCCGATGCCTAATATGTCCTTCGTTTCCATACGTTTGACAAGTGCAGGTATCGGCTCCCGAAGGTTTCGATGTTTGCGGTTGGCGAGGCTTTGGCTTCGTACCGTGAATGTTGTTTCACAAACTTGAGAGTTTGATCCTGGCTCAGAACGAACGCTGGCGGCATGCCTAACACATGCAAGTCGAACGAGACCTTCGGGTCTAGTGGCGCACGGGTGCGTAACACGTGGGAATCTGCCCTTGGGTTCGGAATAACACAGAGAAATTTGTGCTAATACCGGATGATGACTTCGGTCCAAAGATTTATCGCCCAAGGATGAGCCCGCGCAGGATTAGGTAGTTGGTAGGGTAATGGCCTACCAAGCCGACGATCCTTAGCTGGTCTGAGAGGATGATCAGCCACACTGGGACTGAGACACGGCCCAGACTCCTACGGGAGGCAGCAGTGGGGAATATTGGACAATGGGGGAAACCCTGATCCAGCAATGCCGCGTGAGTGATGAAGGCCTTAGGGTTGTAAAGCTCTTTTACCAGGGATGATAATGACAGTACCTGGAGAATAAGCTCCGGCTAACTCCGTGCCAGCAGCCGCGGTAATACGGAGGGAGCTAGCGTTGTTCGGAATTACTGGGCGTAAAGCGCGCGTAGGCGGCTACTCAAGTCAGAGGTGAAAGCCCGGGGCTCAACCCCGGAACTGCCTTTGAAACTAGGTAGCTAGAATCTTGGAGAGGTCAGTGGAATTCCGAGTGTAGAGGTGAAATTCGTAGATATTCGGAAGAACACCAGTGGCGAAGGCGACTGACTGGACAAGTATTGACGCTGAGGTGCGAAAGTGTGGGGAGCAAACAGGATTAGATACCCTGGTAGTCCACACCGTAAACGATGATAACTAGCTGTCCGGGTTCTTGGAATTTGGGTGGCGCAGCTAACGCATTAAGTTATCCGCCTGGGGAGTACGGTCGCAAGATTAAAACTCAAAGGAATTGACGGGGGCCTGCACAAGCGGTGGAGCATGTGGTTTAATTCGAAGCAACGCGCAGAACCTTACCAGCGTTTGACATCCTCATCGCGGATTAGAGAGATCTTTTCCTTCAGTTCGGCTGGATGAGTGACAGGTGCTGCATGGCTGTCGTCAGCTCGTGTCGTGAGATGTTGGGTTAAGTCCCGCAACGAGCGCAACCCTCATCCTTAGTTGCCAGCATTTAGTTGGGCACTCTAAGGAAACTGCCGGTGATAAGCCGGAGGAAGGTGGGGATGACGTCAAGTCCTCATGGCCCTTACACGCTGGGCTACACACGTGCTACAATGGCGGTGACAGTGGGCAGCAAGTGCGCGAGCACAAGCTAATCTCCAAAAGCCGTCTCAGTTCGGATTGTTCTCTGCAACTCGAGAGCATGAAGGCGGAATCGCTAGTAATCGCGGATCAGCATGCCGCGGTGAATACGTTCCCAGGCCTTGTACACACCGCCCGTCACACCATGGGAGTTGGTTTCACCCGAAGGTAGTGTGCTAACCGCAAGGAGGCAGCTAACCACGGTGGGATCAGCGACTGGGGTGAAGTCGTAACAAGGTAGCCGTAGGGGAACCTGCGGCTGGATCACCTCCTTTCTAAGGATTTTGTCGAAAGCGCTCTTGCTAGACGAGAGAAGAGCTTCGTCAATTCCAAAGAACATGCCGTCGTCCTCATGTCCCTTCATCACTGGAGATAACGCTCACTGGTTGAGCGTTGTACGCCTGAGCTGGCTCACGCCGCCCGCGGCCCACAGGGTCAGTGATGGCAGGCAAGTGGGCCTGTAGCTCAGTTGGTTAGAGCGCACCCCTGATAAGGGTGAGGTCAGTGGTTCGAATCCACTCAGGCCCACCACTTGCCAGACAGTCGACACGACTACGGGGCCTTAGCTCAGCTGGGAGAGCGGTTGCTTTGCAAGCATCAGGTCATCGGTTCGATCCCGATAGGCTCCACCACCCTGCCGCTGGCGGGGTGCTGGTCGTTACAGGCGTTGCAGATTACTCCAGGGATGAAGCGAAACATTATTCGGTCTTCGGACCGGACGCGGGATTTGCCCGCAGATCTTTGACATTGTGAATGGGTTTTTTAATCGATGCCGTGGCGCATGGATTTTTCCAGACGTTGGGAAAATCAAACCATGCGTTACATACAGATTGTATTATCTGGCTGAGATAAATCGTCCGCGCCTAGTACAGCGCAGTCTTTATGCAGGACTGTCGTTGATGGTGTGGATTCTCAAGCGTGAGGTAAGAGCATCTGGTGAATGCCTTGGCATGTACAGGCGATGAAGGACGTGGCACGCTGCGATAAGCGTCGGGGAGTTGTGAGCAAACTTTGATCCGGCGATTTCCGAATGGGGAAACCCACCTTCACCATTTCTCTCGATGGTTGCGCAAGCAGACATTGAGTGAGGTGGATAAGGTATCACCGAGTTGAATACATAGACTTGGTGAAGCGAACCCGGGGAACTGAAACATCTAAGTACCCGGAGGAAAAGACATCAACCGAGATTCCGTTAGTAGTGGCGAGCGAACGCGGACCAGGCCAGTGCTTCATCTTCAGTTAGCAGAACACTTTGGAAAGAGTGGCCATAGTGGGTGACAGCCCCGTATGCAAAAACGATGGATGAAGACTTGAGTAGGGCGGGACACGTGAAATCCTGTCTGAATATGGGGGGACCACCCTCCAAGCCTAAATACTCGTACATGACCGATAGCGAACCAGTACCGTGAGGGAAAGGTGAAAAGCACCCCGATGAGGGGAGTGAAACAGTACCTGAAACCGGATGCTTACAAGCAGTTGGAGCCTCTTTAGGGGGTGACAGCGTACCTCTTGCATAATGGGTCAGTGACTTAATGTACCATGCAAGCTTAAGCCGTTAGGTGTAGGCGCAGCGAAAGCGAGTCTGAATAGGGCGACTGAGTATGGTGTATTAGACCCGAAACCCGGCGATCTAGGCATGACCAGGTTGAAGGTGCGGTAACACGCACTGGAGGACCGAACCGGTGAATGTTGAAAAATTCTCGGATGAGTTGTGTTTAGGGGTGAAAGGCCAATCAAGCCGGGAAATAGCTGGTTCTCCGCGAAATCTATTGAGGTAGAGCGTCGGATATTTGCCGTTGGGGGTAGAGCACTGGATGGATGCGGGGGTCGCGAGATCTACCAATTCTAACCAAACTCCGAATACCAACGAGTCTAGTCCGGCAGACAGACGGCGGGTGCTAAGGTCCGTCGTCAAAAGGGAAACAGCCCTAACCTACAGCTAAGGTCCCCAAGTCATCACTAAGTGGGAAAGCATGTGGGAATCCCAAAACAACCAGGAGGTTGGCTTAGAAGCAGCCATCCTTTAAAGAAAGCGTAACAGCTCACTGGTCTAACTAAGGGTTCCTGCGGCGAAAATGTAACGGGGCTAAAGTGATGCACCGAAGCTTAGGGTTCAGAACTTGTTCTGAGCGGTAGCGG
>NZ_JABWCU010000057.1 GCF_018491765.1 Novosphingobium profundi
CCGCCGCTCCGGCCCCGTCATCACCGTAATCTGCCCCATGCTGCGCTCCTAAGCTCGCTCATACGAGCGCTCTTAAGACCGGTCGTTCACTCACCGGACAAGGCGGGGCTCACCGGATGGGTACGCTGAAGCCGCGAGTGGATACGACTGGTCTGATGAAACGCGCGATGCGGTCCTTGGCCTAGTGCGTAACAGCCGATCAAAGCACTTGAAAATTGAATTCCAAGGTGGTGAGCCTACGCTTCGTTGCGATCTTATCTCAGCTATTATTGATGCTGTCCCGGAGGATGTCGAAGCGTCATTCGTGATTTGCACAAATCTGCAAAACGTGCCGCCTGAAGCGTTCGAACTATTTGATCGCGCGGATGTGTCGATTAGTACTTCGCTCGACGGCCCAAGCCAACACCATGCGAAGCAGCGGGGGCAGGATGATACATCCAATGCGGCCTTCGAACGCAATCTCGACTCTTTGCTAGGCCGGTATGGCCCAGGAAAAATCTCGGCTTTACCAACCCTTGACCCACGTTCACCGCCTGATCAAGACGACCTAATCGAGGCTTATGCTGGTCGTGGACTGAGTGCGATTTATCTTCGCCCGATCAACTTCCAAGGGTTCGCGCGAAAACAGCACGCTGACGCTAAGCGACCTGATTCCAGCTGGCTTGCCTACCATGAGGCCTTCATTCGCCGGCTTATTGAGCGCAATTGGCATGATCGTAGCATTTGCCTCGAAGAGAGCTACTTTAGTTTGCTGCTGCGCCGTATTTTCCGAGCCGGTGAGGATCGGCATATCGACTTGCGCAATCCGAACCCGTTCGGGTCCGACTTTATCGTGATCGACTACGATGGGCTGGCTTATCCGACGGATGAAGCGCGGATGCTTGCTAGGGCAGGTATCATTGACCTGTCGATCGGTGATGTGGAGCGGGGTTGGCATACACCTGAGCGCGACGCCCTCAACGCTGTGTCAACGTGCGACGGCGATCCCGATTGTGAGGCATGTACGTATAAACCGTTCTGCGGTCGCGATATCGTCGACGATATTTCGCGCTATGGGACGATTCAAGTGCCCCGGCAGGAGACCGAATTTTGCCGGCGACATTTGCACTTGTTCGACCTAGCCTTCGAACTCATTCATTCGCCTGATCCCGCCATTCAGTTTTCCTTGTGCCGTTGGCTTGGAATAGCGGGAGACCGGTTGCCTATGGGGCGCTGGTCATGATCGCTCTTTCTTTACGTGCTGCGAGCGATGGCACTGCTCCGTTCGTTACGCGCCTAACTCGGCAACCTGGCAATAATCCGGCGCTGAGCCACTTCCTTGCGGTTACTGAGGCTGGGAGCCTTTGGAGCGGGGAGCAAGGGGTTTTCGAGTTGGGCATGGGCCCTGACGACCTGTTTGACGATGTTGTTCTCGTCGACCCCTTCGGCAGTCGAGCGGATCGTCTCATCCGCAAGGCCTCGTCCCACAACACTTTGCTTGTCACTGAGCAGTGTGACCAGCTTTGCGTTATGTGCTCGCAGCCCCCGAAAAAGACCCATGTCGACCGCTTCGACCTTCTTGAGCGTGCCTGCCTATTGGCTGACCATGGGATTACAATCGGTATCTCAGGGGGAGAGCCAACACTGCATCGCGCTCGCTTATTCTCGATGCTCGAGAGCGTATTGAGTGCACGGCCTGACCTTAATTTTCACATCCTTTCGAATGCTCAGCATTTCACTGCGGAAGACGCGTTGCGCTTGCGCAGTCCTTTCTACCGTAATGTCGTTTGGGGGGTGCCAGTTTATGCGGCAAGCGGGTCATTGCACGATGCTATCGTTGGTAAGATCGGTGCTTTCGAAAAATTGATGGAATCCTTCGTCCACCTGTTCAGGGCTGGTGCGCGAATAGAACTCCGAACGGTGCTGACAACTTCGACCGTTGATAGCCTGGATGCCCTTGCAAATTTCATTGTGTACAACTTAGCACACATTGAGCAATGGTCCGTGATGGGGTTGGAAAACATTGGGTTCGCGAAGAGCGGATGGGCTGATCTTCACTTCGATCTTCGTTGCAACTTTGATGTTGTCGGCAATGCGCTTGATCGCGTGAAACTTCATGGGGTGCGCCCAAAGCTGTTCAATATCCCACTGTGCCACGTGCCTGCGGCCTATCGCTCATATGCGGTAGCGTCGATCTCTGACTGGAAGCAGCGCTTTTCAGACAAATGTGTGCCCTGTGTGGCCCGTTCGGACTGCTCGGGCTTTTTTGCTTGGCATCCGTCAGAACTTGTAAACGAGGTATATCCCCTGTGAAAAAGCGTCGTTTTTTGATCTCTAGCCTGGTAATGGCGGGCGTCATGCCAATACCTCATTCGGCATCGGCGAATCCTGCCCTGACCCCCGCGTCCGGAGGTCCGGATCCTGACGATGAGGATCAGTTGATCCAGCGCTTTTCACAGGATCACATGTTCATCCTCGCTGGGCATCGCTCCCATTCCAGCCATGCTTCGCACAGCAGCCATCGCTCTGGAAGTAGCGGGACTTACCGTGCGCCCGTTTATACTCCGAGGGCACCAGCAACCCCGCGCACTACTGCTCCGTCGACTAGGAATGAGCGGAGCACCCCGCGCTCCTCCATCCTGCCTTCGTCTCCTGCAATCACGAATGCCCAGCCACTTTACTCGTCACCTTCGGCGACAAGCATTAAGAATGTTGTCCGCCAGGTGCAGCTCGGACTAACTTCGTACGGCTATTATACTGGTGCAATTGACGGAATCGTTGGGCCGCAAATGCGTTCGGCTCTGACTCGGTTCCAAACCGACTTCAACCTCAATGTCACTGGAACGATTACGCCTGAGGTACTCGATGCCTTTAAAATTCGCGCGCAGTAGCGTCGCTACGCATCTGATCGCGGCGGGGGTCGGTGCGATCATCGCTTGGGTAGCAATGCCATTGTGGCGTCAAGCCGTGATGCATTTCAACCAGGAACGTTATGGTTTCCTCGTTCAGCAGTGCGATATGGCTATGCAGGATCATTTTGCGGCCAAGCAGGAAGCACAATTGCACCCGTCGCCAGAGGCCGATGGATTGGTTCGTGCTGGTGAGCTAGGTCGTGTCCCACGGGGTGGTGTAGGAACCGTCGATCTACGGCAGGATCGGGTTCAGGTCAGGCGGCCAGTGCTGGCAAGCTGACAATGGGGTTATGGCTCACCGAGCCGAGAGTTTCCAGCGTCA
>NZ_JABWCU010000058.1 GCF_018491765.1 Novosphingobium profundi
CACCCTTACAACCTCGAGCCCATAGGGGCCCATCGGTGCCAACTCCATGTGTCCACCTCTTCCTTGGTGGACACATCCTTCACACCGCGTCACTCAACCGAACAGGTGCGCGGAATTTCGCGCTTACCCATAAGCCAGGTGACGGCCTGAGCGATCCTCGTCGACTTCTGCTGCCACTCGCGGTGACAGAGCCAGCGCCGCTGCATCGCTGAACTTGTAACTTAAGGGTATGATCAGGCCCGCGCTCCAGTCGCCATCGCCTCCGCCGTTCGTGCCCGTGGCCAGACTTGCATAAGGCAAGATTGCTGCCGCGAAACCATTGGCCTTTTCTTGGGGATGCTTCAGGTTTTGCTTCAGTCCGATCGTGACGTCGCCAATGCCATGCATATGCGTCAGACTTCCGGCCTCGTAATCCCGTGTCGCGGTTCGCACATAAGTTGACCAGGAAATCTGAAGTTCGGTCCGATCTGCAAGTCCATAGCGCAACTGGATATCGCCCAACTTGAGTTGATCCTGCCTCGCGTCGCTGTCCTTGTCCCGCTCCCAATCGGCGATGCCGATCTCCACTTGAAGATGTCCGGGGTCAACGGTGCAGGCCGCCGTGGTGAGACCGGGGCGTTCCGTGCACAACTCGCGCAGCTTGGCCGGTGCGGTGTCGGGGCCCTCGTCTGCAAGGGACGGTGTTGGGGCAACGATAAGGAGTAGGCACATCGCCGCGCAAAGCTTCTGCATGATGTCCCTGTTCTATCGTTGCGATGGCGAAACAAGCCAAATGCCCGACCGTTCCAACAGGCAACTGCACAGTCGCGGAAGCGGTCAGTGTTCCGCGAAGACTGCAATCCCGGACTGAATTCTCGATTTCGACGAAATCGAAGAGCTCTACGAAAGCGTCAATGTCCAAAAGCGCGCAGTTCATTGACCCCTGGGCTATCGGAGGGCATTGCCTTAGGAACAATCCGCTTTTCGGAACATTTTGCTGCCTAGTTGGTGAAATGTTTCCGGAGTGTGAATGATGGATTCGGCGAACCTGCAGACCAAGGCACGGCCATTGGCGCCTTTCGTCCTCGGCGCCGTCATCGCGATAATCGGACTCGTGCTCACGCTGGGCGGCATCTATCTCGCCATGCTGGGAGGCTCGGCGTATTACGTGCTCTCCGGCCTTGCGATGCTGGCCTCGGGCAGTCTGCTGATCCGTCGGAACATTCTGGGCGGATGGGTGTACTGCCTGATCTTCGTGCTGACCATGATCTGGGCCTTCGCCGAAGTCGGCGCCAACAACTGGGCTCTCGTCCCGCGTGTGATCGCGCCGCTGGTGCTGCTGGTGGCGACGCTGCTGGTGATGCCCACCCTCTCCGCGCGCCCGAACCGCTGGAAGCTGGGCCTCGGCACCAGCGCGGCGGCCCTCGTGCTGACGGCGATCTCGGCGATGATCTTCGCGCGCATGGCCGATACCGGCCCGGCCGAGGACCTGCCCGGCCTACGCTTCGAGATGAGCGATCCCTCGCTCGCCGCGGTCGGCGACGACTGGCCCGCTTATGGCGGCACCGATGCGGCGCGCCGCTTCTCGCCGCTCGGCCAGATCACGCCAGACAATGTGAAGAAACTGAAGCGCGTATGGCTGGCCCATACCGGCGACATGCCCTCATCCGCCAAGATCGCGAAGACCTACGGCGGAGAGAACACTCCGCTCAAAGTCGGCGACACGCTCTATGTCTGCACACCCAAGAACAGGGTTATCGCCCTCGATCCGGCGACCGGCAAGCAGCGTTGGAAATTCGACCCCAAGGTCTCGGATGATGCGATCCCGTATACCGCCGCCTGTCGCGGCGTGAGCTACTTCGCGGTGCCCGGCGCTCCGGCCGAGCAGCCCTGTGCGCAGCGCATTATCTACGGCACGCTCGACGCGCGCCTCTTCGCCATCGACGCGCGCACCGGCCTGCGCTGCGCTGTCTTCGGCAGCAACGGCGAGGTCGATACCAAGATCGGCATGGGCAACACTCCTCCGGGTTATGTCTCGATCAACTCGCCGCCGACGATCGTGCGCGGCGTTGTCGTCACCGGACATCAGGTGCTCGACGGACAGGACCGGTGGGCACCATCTGGCGTCATTCGCGGCTACGATGCCGTGACCGGCAAGCTGCGCTGGGCTTGGGATATGATGCATCCGGACTGGAACGGCTATCCGCCCCAGGGTCAGACATGGGCGCGGGGCACCCCCAACATGTGGACAATCGCCAGCGGCGACGAGCAGCTTGGCCTCGTTTACCTGCCGATGGGTAATGCGGCGGCGGACTATTATTCGAGCCTGCGCCGCCCGCAGGAGCGTGACTTCGCGACCTCGCTGGTGGCGCTCGACGTAATCACCGGCAAGCCGCGCTGGAAGTTTCAGGCCGTGCGCGACGACGTATGGGACTATGACTTCGGCGCGCAAGCCACGCTGGTCGACTATAAGGGGGCGCCTGCACTCGTGCTGCCGTCCAAGCAAGGCGACATCTACGTGCTCGACCGGCGTACCGGCAAGCTCTTGACGCCGGTGGGCTCGATTAAGGCGCCCGGCGGCGGCGTCGAGCCCAGCCAGCGCGCGGCGACCCAGCGCGTGTCGCTGTGGCATAGCCTCCGCAAACCCGATCTTACAGAGCGGGACATGTGGGGCATGTCGCCGATCGACCAGATGATTTGCCGCATCCAGTTCCGCAAGGCGAGCTACAAGGGTTTCTTCACCCCGCCCGAGAGCGACCGCCGCTCGATCGAGTATCCCGGCTACAATGGCGGCACCGATTGGGGCGGCATTGCGGTCGATCCCCGCAGAGGCGTGATGGCTCTGTTGCAAACTCTGGCGCATTCGCCAAGATTGGGCTGCTGGATTGGCAGGATCGGTTGCGATGAACGATTTCAAGGGGCGGCACTTCACCGGAGAGGTCATCCTATGGGCGGTGCGCTGGTATTGTCGATACGGCATCAGCTATCGTGA
>NZ_JABWCU010000059.1 GCF_018491765.1 Novosphingobium profundi
CAGCATTTGAATCGAACGGAAGCACATCCGCCACTTTGGCGGCGTCGCGCCGACCCAGCAAATAGGCATCGAAGCGCTGATAGTTGCGGGTTCCCTCGATCCATACATCACCGGCGCGCAAACGATCACGCAAGGTTGCCATGATCGCAATTTCATAACGTCGGCGGTCGATACGGCCGCTTTCGGTGATGAGACGCTTCCACTGCCGATTGGGGAATGGCAGTGGAACGCCATCGGGAAGGTCGCGCGACTTTCGTGTGTTCGCATCGCGAATGACATCGATGGCTTTGATCAGTGCCGTCCCTGTTCCAGACGCCTTGAAGGTGAAGGCGTCCAGAAATGCCGGGCTGAAACGCCGTAGCGTGGCGTAACGCTCGGTTGCCGTTACCAGTGCGTCCTCGCCGGCAAGATCAGCAAGGGCATCTACTTGGGCCTTTGCCGCAACAAGCCGGTGCCAGCCCACCGCTTCGTCAATCAATTCGAGCGGATCGCCGCCATTCTGGACAGCCTCATCAAGTGCTGTAATCGTGGCGCCAAACAGCCGCATGAGTTGCCCCACCGACTGAATACTATCTTGGTAGCGACGCTCGCGCCCACGCCGCGCGCGCGTGAACATGCCGCCGATAAGTCGGTCAAACATTTGGATCGCGGCATCGGCAAGTCTGGCCTCAAGGTCGATCACTGCGGCCGTCAACGTCGCCCGCCTGCGATTGACGCTGTAATCCGAAAGCAGGAATGCCGGTGCCACGCCGCCCTCGCGGACAAATTGGGCAAAGCGGAATTCCGGAATGGCGCCCCCAACTACCGGGTGGATACCTATGCCGCGAACATAGCGCAGGCGCTCAAGCAAGCCATTGATATTGGCCGCAGTCGGGGCTTCTTCGAAATTACGCAACCACGCCAGCGGTGTCATGCCGAAATCCGGGTTGTTGATTACGAGTTCGTCTAGCCGTGTCAGTTCAGCAGAGCTGAGGCCTTCGACGATTGCGGCTGCGGCAGCTTTGCGTGCGCGTGCCCGGCCAGCAAGACCGGCGCGTTCCAGTGTGTCGCCTGACGGAAGAATGAACCGCTCACCCTTCAGGCCAACCATGAGGGCGCGAACAATCGGTTCACCTCTGTCTGTATACTCGGCGGCTTGCGCGGCAAGATTCAGGGCAAGTGCCAGGTCGCCGCGTCGAAACGGGCGTATGCCAAGATAACGCGCCACGAGATCGGCATGATCGGTACGGGTTTGCGCGCGCTGACCATATGCAGAGAAGGAGGAAGGATCGACGAATAACTGTGCCGCGAGGTACTGAAGAATGACGTCGGGAAGCCCGATCTCGGGTTGCAGACCAAAGCCGGGATGTCGCATCAAAGCGATTTGTGCAGCCAGACCGAGGCGATTTGCTGGACCATAGCGGCGCCCAACCAATTCAACATCTTCCGCAGAAAGGGTATAATGCCCAATGATCGCGGTTTCTTGGACAGGAGGATCGAACAGGCGCCGGCGCTCGTCTCCGGTCAGAAGTCGGCGTCGTGCCATTTTGCTCTCCCGCTGAGGCGAATAACAAAATTGACACCAAAGCGGCTTGCACTGGAGGGAGGCCATTCGTTGCCGGTTGATCCCCGAGCAATCACCCGGCGCAGCAAGACAGTTTGGCGACATCCTTATCAAACGTTTGGGCCGCCAGTTTGAGGCCTTCCACAGTGGTCAGGTAAGGAAATATCGTTGCACCCAATTCCAGGGTGGTCATGCCGTGTTTGATCGCCAGCACCAGTGTCTGGATCGAATCCGCGCCTTCGGGTGCCATGATCTGGCCGCCCAGCAAACGGTCGTTCGCCTTGTCGGCAATCAGTTTGATGAGACCCCGCGTATCGCGTGCTGCCAGTGCCCTTGGCACAGCATCGAGCGGGAGCAGCGAAACCTTGATGTCCAGGCCTTGCGCCCGTGCTGTCGTTTCAGTGAGGCCGGCGCTGGCGACTTGCGGGTCGGTGAAGACGACGGATGGCATGGAGGAATTGTCGTAGCGGTATTGGTTGCCCGTCACCGCGTTGCGCGCGGCCAGTTTTGCGCCATAGGCGGCCATGTAGACGAACTGGTCCCGTCCCGTTACATCGCCCGCCGCGTAAATGCCTGGAACCGACGTTTCGAGGTGGTCATCGACGACGATTCCACCATTACGGGCAAGCACTATGCCGCGCTCCTCCAGCCCAAGCCCGTCGCTATTGGGTCGGCGTCCGGTGGCGATGAGCACCTGTTCCGCCGCGACGGTGTCACAATGCCCCTCGCAGGTCAATTCGACCCCGCTCTGTGTTTGGGCGATACGCTGATAGCCGACACCTGCGCAAACCCGCACGCCCTCGGCTTCCAAATAGTTTTTCAGCGCGGCACTCACTTCCGGGTCCATTTCGGGGAGCAGGCGGCTTCGGCAGCAGATGGTGACATCAACGCCCAGACGCGAAAACATCTGTCCCAGTTCTACCCCGATCACCCCGCCACCGATCACCAGCAGCGATTTGGGCAAGCGATCCAGCGCCAGCGCCGATGTGCTGGTTAGGTAGGGCACGCTGTCCATCCCCGGAATCGGCGGCACGGCGGCGTGCGCACCCATCGCCAATATGACCTTGCCGACCTTCATGGGCGCATCGCCGACAATCAGCGCACCATCGGCAAAGCGTGCCTTGCCCTCGATATAGCTCACACCGTCATAGGCGGGCAGCAGATCGACATATTTTTTTTGGCGCAGCGTCGTGACAAGATCGTCCTTCGACGCCGCCAATACGGACCAGTCATCCATCTGGACAGCGCCCCCAAGGCCGGGAAAGCGCGCGGCGGCAAGCCCACCATGCACCGCTTCGGCGGCGCGGATCAGCGTCTTGGAAGGAACGCAGCCAACATTGACACAGGTGCCGCCAATCG